>CAYGBT010000142.1:0-1647 GCA_964348275.1 uncultured bacterium | reverse complement strand
CCTCATTATGACGCTGGAGCAGATGCCATTCCCCGAGTGCAACATATCCTTCGGCGGCCTCTGGGTCCAGTCGGAGCCCTATGTCTATGGCCTGCTTCGCTTCGCCAAACTGTCGCTCAGCCGTCAGTGCTCGCCCAAGAACGATGTGGGCGGTCGTGACCTGTTCATCAATCTCAATTGCCTTCCTTGCCGTTCGGATGGCGTCCTCGAAAAAACCGATCTCTCGGTAGAGCCTGGCAAGATTGAGATGCGCTTGGAGGTGCTGGGGGGCGGTCTCAATGGCGATGGTATAAGCCCAGAGTGCATCACGAAGCCAGCCCTTTCCCTGATACCCTTGTCCCAGGCCCACATGAGCATCTGCAAATTGGGAATCGATCTGCAAAGCATTCCTAAATTCGATAATGGCCTCGTCATACTTGCGCCCTTTCAAGTATTGCAGGCCACTGCGAAGATACCCCTCCTTCTGAACCTCGGGATCTTGCTGGCATGCGGCGAGCACGATCGCCGCCGTGACAAGTCGGCTTGCCACACGCCAATTTCGGACGCAGCTCAACATGGTGCATCTCACGCTTCGGTCAAAGGATTCGGGGAACTTCACCTCGCCCTTAGGGAGGGTACTTGCAACTGGCGGGCCAGGTTTATTGGCGGAAATCTGTTGAAAAAGGTTTGAAAAAACCTGTTGACAATGTGTGAGGGCGTCATATAAGCCTCATATAAGAGACGCTAAAAATCATTTTTTCCTGACCAGCAACTCGAATCGTGCAAGTTTTGCGTACCTGTTGAATTGCGGAAGCGCGTCTTTTGTTCGCCTGTGGGAGAAGAAAGGGGGCGTAATACGCTTATTTCATTCAGCGTCGCAAAGAGCGGCGTAAGGCTTGCATACCCGCTCAGATGTATTGGACCCTCTGTCCTAGCCCGGTCCGTGCCTAGGACGTAAAGAGGTGGTGAAAGCAAGAACGCAATAGAGTTCGATTCGGGGGTTAAGTCGATAATTTAAACAGAGTTACGGTGTGTTTTTGGCTTTCTCCCGGTGCGGGGATATCGCCTCGCGGCGGAGGTGTTTTATGGTACCAGCCCAAGTCTTGGTCGTAGGAGGGGTATCAGGGGCCTCAGAGAATATTCAGGGCTTACTTTCGTCCTGCTCGATCACGAGTGACGCAGTCATCTCGTGGTCGGAGGCACCAAGACTGGTAAACGAGAAAAGATTCTACGCAGTCATTGTCAATATTGACGGACCGCTGGCGGAAAGGAGGAAATTTCTAGCGGCTATCCAACGCAAGCCACCTACTACGTCCATCATCGGCATTACGGAAGGCACGGACAGCGCTTTACTGGCCGAGTGGGCGGCCGCCGGAGCTTTCGACGTTCTGACCAAGCCGCTCAACCGTTCAGCCTTAGCGGCCGTGCTGGACCGGGCGCGGATCCGGAGTCAGTTGTGTGCGGGTGGTGGGTTGTCCCCGGCCAAAGGCCCGAGGCAGGGCGGCCCAGGGGCCTTCGAGAACCTCATCGGCGACTCCGAAGCCATGCAGGCCGTCTACCACTGGGTCGGCAAGGTCGCCCCCGCCGATGCCAATGTGTGCCTCTACGGGGAGAGTGGGACCGGGAAAGAACTCATCGCCCGCGCCCTCCATGAGAGTGGCCGCCGCC
>CAYGBT010000141.1:0-1867 GCA_964348275.1 uncultured bacterium | reverse complement strand
CAGGAAGGAGTCTAAGATACTTATTTCCTTGATTAATGCGTCAACGATTGTGCCGCTGGTGGGCCGGGGGACTATATTCACCCCGGTTTCATACCTGCATCTCTTCTTAGAGTGGCCTTGATGATCCCTTGGCAGGCTTCTCAGAAGCAATGACCGTAGACAGCTATTGATATGATGGAGATCACCTCATATTCTCGCTGGCTTGAATGCTTAGGCAGGGAGAAGCCGGACGATGGCCGTCTCTCGCATATACAATGACACGGTTCTTTATCAACCACCCTCGTTTATGGTCTACAGGGCACGTCAGCTCTTGCTACCATGCTGCTACCAGAACACCCCGTACTAGGAGAACCCAGAAGCACCATCGGTCACTCCAAATCCTCCATTTTTTGTCGGGATAGGTCCTCTTGGGTGTACTCAGTTAGGGCTTCAGGATAATTCGTAATCAGCAGGTCGGGAGTTCGACCCTCCCCGCCGGCTCCAATAATTCCTGCGAGTTACGTCCTTCCATAACGTCCCGCATCCATTGATTGTCACCAAATTGTAACCGTCAACAGTGGGGCGGCCACTGGCCTCGCTGTCGGGGGCCGCTGCTTCAACCAGAAGGATGTACGGGGAGCCGCCCTATCCTTCCCAGAATTCGCAGTGTATTGACAACCAGCCCCCCCAAACACCACGAGCGCCGAGGTGCCCCGACGCCCGTGGGGATGGTAGGAAGGGTTTACTACGCCTACTTTCCCTTCTTGCGGATCACGACAACATCCTCACCCTGAACGGACGTGCCATCAGACAATTCGCTGGTCAGGGTCAAGATCAGCACATCGCCATCCTCAACATCACCAATCGCCTGTACAACCTCCTGAGTGCTGAACTTCAAGGTGAGGTCTGTGAAACCATCACGACCTTCATTGGTGCAATCCGAGGCGCTGGTGGTGTTTTTTGGCGGTGACTTCTTGGGGTCTTTCCTGGTAGCGGTCGCCCTGCTCGGCCTGCGGCATACGGTGACCCCGGTCCGGTCGCCCGATCATAACCCCTTTGCGGAGACCTTCACCGCGGCCGACAAGGAAGAATGTGTGTCTCAAAGCCATTGGGGGAGTCACGAGCAGGCCATCACAGAAGTCGAGGCGTGGATTCACAAATACCGGAGTCGACGAGAGCAAGCGGCCCTGGGCGGCCTGGCGCCGCTTGCGTACCGAACGGCGATGCTCCAACAATTAGCCGCATGACCTGTCCGCTTTTCCGGGGGTCACACCGATGTTATGTGCAAAATGGTTCAAAGCTATTTCCTCTTAGAAGAAAGTTTTGGCCTGCCCGGCCCGTGATGGTTGCTATTATTTCACCCCCCAGTCATTTTTCTTTTTTTGTGGGATGGCAATCCGCGCACGACCCATACTCTTCGGGGAGGAGTTCTAGCACTGGGGCCTTTACGCCGTCGTGGCAATCCGTGCACTCATGATTGAGGCCTCCCATGTGGGCGTATCTCCCCTTGAGAACAGGGGGTTCATCCGCTACGCCCTCCTCACTGTGGCAGTCGAAGCACTCGTGCGGGCCACCCATCTCATGCTGATGCTTGGCTACAATTCCACCCCAGCCACCGTCGTCTGCCACAACTGTACCGGGACTATAGAGCAGCGCCCCAGAGGCGATCAGGGCTCCGATGGCCAACAGACACAGAAACCATTTTCTCATTGCCTCTCCTCCTGGCCCCCTCATGATTCTCTCGTTCCCCCCCGGGCCGTACTAAGCGCGAGAAGGCGTCTGAATCGTTGGTACGCCGTCGATTGTGCGGAAGGTGGACCTTTTGCCCTCTTTACCCCATTCCTTTATGCACCTAACCTATATCCGGAGAAGGCAGGACCGTCTTAAC
>CAYGBT010000140.1:0-1979 GCA_964348275.1 uncultured bacterium | reverse complement strand
CACCGTGGATGGAAGGCAGGGATGTGAGGTATAGTTGCTATAGAGCAGGGAGTGTAAGCTGATGCTCGGGCCACGAGACGCAAAGTTTTACCGCGTTCTGCAGACCCAACTGCTTGAAGTTACTGATTTTACTGAGGATGCCGGCCCGCAAGCTCCCGAAAGCAGGCCTTCTCGGGTCTCCTTGGTAAGATGAGTCTGCCCTGGCAGGGGCGCGCCGTAGCCGAAAAGGGCTATCGAGGCATAGTCCATTTTTCCTTCAGAATAGCTCTTCCGAGGAATAGACAGGACCTTTCATTTCGCCTCAACTGAAACCTCTATCGCCATATCTCTGCGTTACAAGCCGGCCCCAGAGAGAGGTGCCTCCCGTTCCTCGCGCCATCTCCACCCGGCGGTACGCTCCCTACGGCGAGGGGGATCGAATTTGAGGATGCTCGCGCCGAGATGAGATTGTATCGAGTGCACAGTTCCCAACTCCGTGGCGACCGAGGAACTGACCGGCCTCCCGAGCGGAAGGATTAGGAGGAATAGCGATGCTCGCACAAAGCAGACAGCGCGCGTGGCAGAAGAGAATGGTTGGCCAGTCCCGATGTGCGATATGTGGCAAACCTCAAGGTCGCCGTCGCGGTTACTGCGAACTCCACTATCGCAAGCACCTCCTACGAATGAGGGAAATCGCCGGGGACAACGGAGGAGGTGGCAGGGGAAACTGTAAGGCATGGATACCCGGCCACACGGGGCGGCCGCCCCTTGGTAGAACGTCACAGGTCCTCACTGGTCTGGCACAGCAACTGAAGGAAATGGGCTATAGGATCGAACCCAATTCACGGAAAAGAAGAGGAAAGCAATCCCCCGTAGATGTGTTCTGACTAATGGTGGCATCATCTTTTCGGGTGTCCACGCCACGAAAGACCATGTGGGGCGCGGACTTCTGGCGAGAACGGATTTGCGTTGGGACACCAACGGGGCTTCATATCGGGTGCGCTGAGATCTCCGATTCGGGCCCGTGCATTGCCCCCAAGCACCACGCATTGATCTTTGAACGTTTTTGCCGAGTCGACAAGGCCCGTTCACGCAACACCGGAGGAGTTGGGCTAGGGCTGTCGACTGCCCAGTGACCTGTTGAGGTTCACGGCGGTCGGATCGAATTAGAAAGCAATGAGGGCCAGGGAAGCACGTTTCGGGTGGTCCTGCCCGTTGAAGGAGATCCAAAATCGAAAGGAGAGCAATATCATGAGAATGCAATATCACGACATCCTCGCCTACCTATTCTTGATGATGGTTCGAGTTCAGTCACGAGCGGGACATCGGACCTGGAGACATAACCTTTGATGAGCTTTTCGTCACGCTGACGTCGGGGTGCGCGGGCCGGTGGACTTTGAGGATGATGCCTCTCGCATCACCTACTACGCTGGTCTAGAAGCGCCTTCAGTGAAGCCGTTCACCCAGCTCATCGCCGATGTCACGATCATCCCTCAGGCCCTGCGCCCCTCAGGCCTGGGGACCGATGGGAAGGAGGACGTTGTAGCCTTCACGATGCGAGGGGCGGCGGATTTTCCCCTCCCACGGTTACAGCCGATCATTCTCCACCCCTTTGGGGAGTTCGGCGTGATGGGCTCGACCCCCCGAGAGAACGTACTAGGAGTTTCAACTAGCCGGGAGCGGGCGGATCGGTTTGCCTTCGTCGCGGGACTGGATCTCAAAAACTTGGGGCCCGGGAACCTTGGGTTTCAGTTTAGCTGGACCCAGGCAGGCTATCTGATCTCACCGGACTATCCGAACAACGCGTGGAGCATCGAAACGCGGTATAAGGTGGGCATCTTCAAGAACGCCGTTTTCGACATCCGGTACCGGCACCGGCAGGAGATCGACAGGTTGGTCGGTGCCGAGGAGCGTCAGACCAGTGATAACATCCAGGCCAGGATCACCGTGAAGTTTTAGGCCCAAGAACTCCTTGGACCAGGAGCATCGAGCAGCACGAT
>CAYGBT010000139.1:0-2020 GCA_964348275.1 uncultured bacterium | reverse complement strand
GAAGCCGAGGGGGGGAATCGGGGTGGCGCCCGGGCAAAGCAACTTGTGGAGATGGAGAAGGAGGTCAAGCGATCACAACAAGCATTATCCGCCGCTCAGCAGGCGCTCGAGGAAGAAAGGCAGAAGGTGGCCGCCTTGATCGACGAGGCGGACCGTTATCGCAAGGATGCGGCTGAAGTGCGAAGGCGCCGGAACGAGTGGGACAAGATGGTAGGGGAGCGCGACGCGCTCAGGCTGCTGAACGACGCCCTCACCTACACTCATCGAAAGCGGCCGGGAGATGAGAAGCGGGCTGAGGCTGCGTACCGGAAAGCAGTTCAAATCGCCAGGGCGAGAAACATCCGAAACGCTGAACTCTACAATGCCTTTGCGGTGTTCCTGCAGGGCCAAAAGAGACTCGAGGAGGCGGAGAAGTTCTATCAGATGGCGTTGGAGGTCAACCCAAGCTACGGCCGAGCCTTGTTCAATCTTGGGACCCTTTACGAGGTGAGAGGAGACCTCGTGAGGGGAGACTTCAAACACGCCCTGGAAAAATACAAAGCGGCCGGCGAAGCCGGTGAGAAACAGGGCCGGGAGAACTATTTGCGCTTGCGATCGGTCCTCAAACAATGAAGCGCCTTTCTCATTTTGATGCTCATGTCAGGAGGATTGTCTCGACGCATGGCCCTTATCATCTCTAATATGGACATAGGCTGGGTTATAGCTTTTGTCGTCGTCATCGTGGGGGTCCTCCTGGTCATTGGGGGGGTCCTCGTAACGTATTTCGGATCGGCTTCTCGCAAAGTATCAGAAAAGAAAGACTGGTCCACCGCGTTGCGCAGGGAGGAGATAAGGATAGCGAAGGAGCTTGATGAGGCCCGAAGCAAGGCCGCACGGGTTGGACGTAATGCGTCGGCCCTCGAACGGGAAGCTCTGGCTTTTTTTGCTGGGCCTCCCGACCTTCTCGAGACGTTTCTTTATCTCACCGATCACGTGAGCATCGGGTTCGAATGGGATCCGTTGGAGGACCCAATTCAATGGAAACCAGGAGATCGCCTAACCCGTAAAGAAGTAACACTGGTGGCGACCCTCCGTGTTCTTCGGGACAAAGATTACATCGGCGGCGTATTGCCCGCGGGGGAGGGCGGTTACTCAATTTTTGCGTCAAACGAGGCGATAGCCGTGAGGTCGGTTTGGAATCGCCTCCCGGAGACCCTCAAGGCCAAAGTCCGCGAGGAACACCACCGGTCCTAACTGCTAAGCCTCCCATGACCCGGGCTCCGGCAGGCTCGCGTTCGGATCATGACACGAGTCGAGCCCCGCGTTGGAACGATCCCGCCCAGCGTGGGCATGAGGGGGAACTGAGCAAGGAAGAGAAAACCAACCCGCGGCCAGTCGCCACGTTCGAGGAGTTCAAAAAATTCCTGGACAAGGCGGGCCGGGAAACGTATTTTCGAGTAGCAGGCGGGACCGTTATATGACTATCAGCAAGGTGTTTGCCGGCGCGGTCAGGCGGGCGAGGATCACGGACTTCCAGTTCCATGACTTGCGCCATGCCTATGCAAGCCACTTAGGGATGAAAGGTGTCAGTTTGAAAGCGGTGGCCGAGTTGTTAGGCTACAAAGACATCACGATGAGGCTTCGCTACGCGCATCTCTCCCCGGCGCAGTTGTCGGATGCGGTGGATCGGCTCTGCACAATTTTTTCACACAAGGATTTTTCAGAGAGCAGGCCATCCGTAAGTACTGAACACCAAAGCACGGGCGGTTAGCTCAGCCGGGAGAGCGCTGTCTTCACACGGCAGAGGTCACTGGTTCGATCCCAGTACCGCCCACCACTTACGAGCCTTCCTGAGCCGCTCGCACTGAATCCTGCACCAATTCGGGTGCATCATCCCAGGGGAAACGGAAATGCTGCCTGGCCCATGCTGACGGGCCTCACGTGGGGTCCGGTTCATCAATTGTGTCAGGTTCGAGAAGTGGGTTGAAACGAGCACGCAGGGGCCGAGGATTGACGAAAGCCTGTCACCCTGGACACTCTT
>CAYGBT010000138.1:0-2099 GCA_964348275.1 uncultured bacterium | reverse complement strand
TGTAATCTCAGGCATCCATCTTTCCAGTGTACGGTTCAAAGTGGGGTTGCCACATCCTTCAGGGAGCTTCTTTGTGGGGCCACATCAAGGATTCTAATGGAGGCGATATCGATGGTTGTCACATCAAAATCGAAAGCCCCCAGGATGGCAATTGGCACAGTCCCATGGCTCTTGACGTTCAGGTGATTCGGGCAGGCTTGAGGCTTGATATCAAGGGGGACGGGTTCTGAATCTGGGGTGACTCTGAGCACCCATTGACCGCTGTTAACCTGCTCCGGAAAGGGCATAGGAGGGGCATTGGGGTCACGGAAAGCCTTGTAGTCGGCAGAACCTGCTGCGAACACCAGCCTAGCGTCAGTGAAAGTTGCAGGGTTCTGAAAAAAGGCCCAGGGTGCGACGAGAACCCCACCTACGGCGATAGGAGGTTCAAGTGGATCAACTAGGATTATGTCTGAAAGAGTGATTGTTGGGGCACCATTATCAAAAGTGAAAGTGAAATCTGTGACTGTTGATGAACTGAAATCACTATCTGTTGCCCCAGCACCCAAAGGAATAAGGGAGATAGAGCCTGTACCACAGTGGCCTGGTTCAGGGACCCAATCGTAAATCGTAACTGCGCTTGTCTCCCGTGGTAAAAGACACCAGATGACCAAGGCCCCAACTACAAGGGTTTTTCTAAAAGAACGATTTAAGTTAATGCGCATGGTGGTAATCCCTAGGGTGGGCTTTCCCAGCAAACCATCCCGAGGCAAAGGAAAGGTCAATAACGCTGGTCAGCTATTGATATGATCGAGGTCAGGTACGGGAAATGCGGGCTCCAATACTTCTCCGGGGTCGTAGAGCACCTTCTGGAACCGGTCGTGGCGCACGGAACCCCAGGCTCGACCGGTGGGTCCCTAACAAACAGAAGCAGCACCGGGTGGCGGCGGTGCTGCTCTGCATCGACCCTCGTCTTCATCGGACCCGCAGCTATCGCCTAGTCAGGTACCGGCGGCCACTTGGTCCACAGGTTGTAGACCCGCTTCACACCCCCGACTGTGTGCACGAACGCCTGGCTCGCCCGCAGGTTGTCGTCATCCGCAATCACCATGATGTCTACGTCGATGTCGCGGCCATGCTGGTCCTTAAACCCGGCGCAGCTCACGTAAAAATCGCCTTCCTTCACGATCCCCTTATGGATACCCGCGGACGTGAGTCTCAGGACCTCGTCCGTGACGGGATCGTACAGAAGAAAGGCACCGTCGACCGTCCTCTGTGCGACGTACCCTTGCATCGCCTTCTGGATATCGGCGCGCAGCTGCCCCTTGATCGTGGGGTCGTTGCCGGCGAAGGCCGAGTTGCCCAAGGGCAAAATCAGCCCCAACGTGAGAATCGCTACAGCCAACGTTCCTAGCCTCATAATCCCCTCCTTTACCCCCGCTAGCTCGGTTTGAGGTCACCACCCCGGAAACAAGAACGCCCTCCCGGGCCGTGCTCCGCCCGGGAGGGCGTCTGAGTCTGTAGTACACCAACGATTGTGCCGCTGGTGGGCCGGGGGTATCGTTACCCCGGTTTCATACTGCAACTACTCGCGGGGAGCTTCGCACTCCCCAGGTCAATCACTCACGCGACAATAGGAAGGGTCGCGGCGGCTAT
Organism: uncultured bacterium; assembly: GCA_964348275.1. Classification (GTDB taxonomy): domain Bacteria; phylum Methylomirabilota; class Methylomirabilia; order Methylomirabilales; family CSP1-5; genus CSP1-5. The sequence goes on along the minus strand of CAYGBT010000138.1, from coordinate 464 downwards.
TTGTTTCTAAGATGTGACGACCCAGGGACAACGTCAAGACTCTGTCAGAGCAAATTTGTATCTCACAGAAAATTCTTTCGGAGGCTTGATGTACGGCATGGGCGAGACTGTCCGGCATCAGGAATGGGGAAGTCGAGATTAGGGGGCAGAGTGTTATCTCGGTCCACGCTCCGTTCGAGAGGCATCTGACTGGTTGGTGCGCCGCTTGAGTTGCCAGAGGTGGGCCGGGGTATCCTTACCCCGGTTCCATTTATGCCCATTACAGGGAGCTACCCGCTCCCCTCATGCTAGAATCCCCACGCAACGGTGCCTTACAAAATCGAATATGAGAGCCCCCATCGGACGCCTCAAAATGCATTTGACGTAATGAGCCTCAATCGCCTACCTTTACCAGGAGTCCGCGGGCCTCAGCCACGATGACGCCCTCGGCCGTGGCGGCCCGGCTCTCCATCTCCACGGTCTTG
>CAYGBT010000137.1:0-2171 GCA_964348275.1 uncultured bacterium | reverse complement strand
CTCGGAAGCATTATGTGTCGGGGGGCGTTTTACATTGGTGAGAGCAAAAACACAAGAGGACTCCGGACGGAGGTGGGTACTGGCGTCTCAGGGGTTACTGTTGCTCGGAGACATTTGAAGGCAGCAAGGACGGGTTAGAATTGTGGAAGGAGGTCTGAGGCTGTGGCAGCTTACAAAGGTACGATCGGAATTCTGACTGGCGGAGGTGATGTCCCTGGACTCAACCCGGCGATCCGCGCCATCACGATCCGGGCCCTGCATGAGGGATATCGGGTCTTGGGAATTCGGCGCGGCTGGGCAGGGCTGGTCGAGCTAGTCACGGAAAAGGGGGCCGACAATAGTGCCCACGTCCAGTCCTTGACTGAGGATGTGGTCAATCGGGCCGCGCGCACGGGAGGGACCTTCATCCATACCTCAAGAACCCGACCGAGCCGCCTTCCGAAGGTGCTGGTTCCTGAGCACCTCCAGAGCAAGTACACCGAGGAATACAACGACCTCACTCCCGATGTGCTGAAGAATCTGGAATTCCTCGGCCTCGACGTCCTCATTCCTATCGGCGGCGACGATACCCTCAGCTATGCCGAGCGCCTTCACAAGGAGGGGGTCAGAATCGTCGCAATCCCCAAGACCATGGATAACGACGTTCCCGGGACCGACTACTGTATCGGCTTCAGTACGTGTGTTACCCGGACGATCGAGTTGACCCACAAACTGCGAACGACCGCCGGCTCGCATGAGCGCTTACTGGTCATCGAGGTCTTCGGGCGGTACGCTGGCTACACGGCCTTGCTGCCGACCATGGCCGGCGCTGCGGACCGGTGCGTGATTCCCGAGCACCCTTTTGATATCGAGCACCTGACCGCACTGCTCGTCGAGGACCGGAACCGACATCCAAGCCGGTACGCCGTTCTCCTGGTATCCGAGGGCGCGCGGATGGCGCACGAGCACGAGATGTCCTTTGAAGGAGTTGAGACGGATCAGTACGGCCACCGCAAGCTGGGGGGCATCGGCGACAACGTGGCGGCATATCTGAAGGAACTCTCCCCGAAGTTCAATAAGGGACGCCGAATTAACGTTGTCAACCAGCGCCTCGGCTATTTGGTGCGATGCGGCGATCCTGATGCGCTCGATTCGATCGTCCCTATGGCCTTCGGGAATCTTGCCCTCGACCTGGTTCTCTCCCGCACTTCGGGACGGCTGGTGAGCGTCCGTAAAGGCGTGTACGACACCGTTCCCATCGACGTCGTGACAGGGCGGAAAAAGGTCGTCGATATCCACAAGCACTACAATGCCGACCGGCTCCGGCCCAAGTACGAACCGTTCGTCCGTCAGCCCTTCTTCATCATGACCAGCGACGTTTAGCCTCGGATTCCTGCCCTCTTCTCCTTCTGGGGACCGAACCCCGGAACCCTGGAAGCGATTGGAGGGAAGCGGGCGCCGCCCTTTGGGCTGTCGTGTGGATGATGAATGGATGAGGAAAACGGCCAACCCTGCGAGGTACGTAGTAGGATGAAGCCGGGCGACGACAACCCCCGGCCCACCTCTGGCACAGTTGGACCTTCCAATCCCACAATGCGTTTGTTCGTATCCTGTCATGTGTTGGGGCGTGCGAATGGGGTATCCGGGTGCTGCCTTGATTCGGGAGCAGTTGGCTTCGTTCTCTGCAAACGGTAGAGCGGTTCCCACTGATCACCCGTCGCCTATTCCGCGGACAATGTGACAAGGCGATGGCAATCGCCAATCTCAATCAAGCGCTGCCGAAAAGTGCCCCGGGAGCTTGAGAGGAGAGCTGAAAGATGATGCGGATAGACGAGATCAAGGTGGTTGCCCTGATCGGGGCTGGGGTGATGGGGAGCAGCATTGCCCAACTCTTCGCCCAGGCCGGATACGAGGTGCACCTGTACGCTCGCCACGAGGAGACCCTCAGGACGGCCCGGGCCCGCATCGCCAAAAACCAGGGGGCCATGCTGGAGGCCGGGCTCCTTTCCAGGGCAGTGGCTGCTGAAGCGGTATCCAGGATCCGGATCGTCACCGACCTGGAGGAGGCGGTGAGAGATACGCACTTCGTGCATGAGAGTGTGCCCGAAGATTTAGACCTCAAGCGCCAGATCTTTGGCGCCCTGGATCGCCACGCACCCTCCGAGGCTCTCCTTTCCACAAACACCTCTGGC
>CAYGBT010000136.1:0-2370 GCA_964348275.1 uncultured bacterium | reverse complement strand
GCATCGTGTGCCTTGGGCACGCATGGATGTATGGTCTGACACCCAAAGAGCGCGGAGGGGACTCTTCCGTTGACACGGCCAACTTTCTTATGGATGTAATCGTTCCCGGGGCTTTAACCTGCTCGCCTGACCTTCCTCCGACTCACAGCATCCCTTTTATTTTAGATGATCAAGATCATATCGATAGCTGATCGCCGTCATTGCTTGCATGCAGCCTGCAGAAGTATTTTGACGTCTCAACGAGGAGGTGGAACGTTGGAACCGGGGTAGGCATAGCCCCTTGCCCAGCTCCGGCACAATCGACGGCGCACCAAACAATCAGACGCGTTCTGGGGCGAAGCATGGCCCTGGGAGGCGTTTTTCCTTTTGGGTGAGACTCACGAGCGCAGGACCGGGGAACCGGCAGCTCGCTGAGATTGCCCTTGCCCGGAAAGGAGAGGATTCGGATGAGCGATGATCAATTGGAGTTCCAGGAAATCCATGACCGCTTTCGGCCCAGCATACTCCGGTACCTCACCCGCCTGGTTGGTCCGTACGAGGTCGAGGACGTAGCGCAGGAGGTTTTCGTCCGGGTCGGTCGAGCCCTGGAGGATTTTAGGGGCGAGTCCGAACTGTCCACCTGGATCTATCGCATCGCCACCAATGCCGCATTAGACAGGCTGCGAAGCCCCTCTTTTCGAGCGACTGGTCAGAACAGGGGATCGACGGTTGTCATTGGAGCAAGTGAAATCCGGACTCAGGATCAAGATGTCTGGACGGGCGAAAAGACGCCTTCGGTTGAGACATCGTTGATTCGGAAGGAGATGAACGAGTGCATTCGGAGTTTCATCGAGAACCTTCCCGCAGAGTATCGCACCGTGCTCGTCCTCAGTGAGCTGGAAGGGAAGACGGACCGGGAGATTGCTGAAATAGTTGATGCGAGCCTGAACGCGGTCAAGATCCGGCTGCACCGGGCCCGGGCAAAGCTCCGGAAAGAGCTGGAGACCCATTGCAGTTTTTATCGGGATGAACGAAACGAGCTGGCCTGCGACCTGAAGGGCGCGTTGAGCGAATTTCGAAAAGCCCATTGAGGGGTGTATCCTTTCCCGACCCACCCTCGTCTATAGGGTCAGAAAGGGGGTGATACACCATGGAGCTCGATAATCGAACCAAAGAGTTAATCGCCGTGGGGGCATCCGTGACCGCAAACCGTCAACCGTGCCTGGACTATCACGTGGGAACAGCCCTGGAAAACGGCGCCGATGGACCGGAAATCAGAGAGGCGGTGGAAGTCGGAAAGACGGTGCGGCGGGGTGCCGCATCCAAGATGGATAAGTTCACGCCCAGCCTCACCCAAGATGCGCAATCTCCCGTGAGTGCCACGGACGGGGGGTGTGGGTGCGGCGCATAAGGCAGTCGGATGACGGGCAAGCGAAGGGGTGAATACGATGCTGTTCTGGGATGGCTTTTGGTGGATGTTTCTGCTGGTCGGCCTAGTCATCATGGTCGTGATGGTTCTCGCCTGCCTGCGGATGATGGGCGGGAGCTCGGGGTTCGGCTGCATGGGGGGCCACGGTGGCCCGCACGCGAGTGAGACCGAGGATCTGCACCAGGAAGTCCGGGAACTGAAGGAGGAGATGCGGAGGCTCCGCGACCGGAGTTGAGGAGGGAAATCGTATGGACCCTCCTTTTGCCGCGGGTGCCGACGTCCCCTGCAACGGCAGAAGGGTTACGGGTGCCCTGACTCTCGGAGGCGAGTGCGTCGGCAGGACGTTCTTGCGTGCCAGGCCCGTACAGACGAGAAGGAGGAAACCGAATGAAAAAAGAAGATTTCCTTAGAGCGTATACCGAGATGTCTTCGGAGGACCAAGAAGCCATCCGGGCGGAACTCATCGCAAAAGGGGCACGCCAAGAGGCGGCGGACCCGATGGCGATGTGTCACAGCATGATGGAGAAGATACTGGCCAGCGGGAACCCGATGGCGATGTGTCAAGAAATGGTGGACAAAATGATGGCAGGCGGCGACCCGATGGCGATGTGCCGGGAAATGATGGACAAGATGAAAGCGGGTGGGAGCCCGATGGAAATTTTCCAGGAAATGATGCAGAAAATGAAGGGGAAATGCTGCTAGCGATGCAAGGCCCGGTGTCCAGCTTCTCCATGCTGAGTGTGTGAGCAGGATCTGGTCGGGGTCTGGTCGGGATCAGGCTCTTACATCTTGACAATCCCACGGCGCATGCGCGGTTTGGGCTTGACAAGGGGTAGACCTGGCGGGGGTAGAAATAGGCAGCGGGCACCCCGACGAGTTGTCGCGTGGGTGATCGATGGATCAGGCAAGGAGGGAATCTCATGGGATTGTTATTCTGGTCTATTGTTGGCGGACTCGTAGGG
>CAYGBT010000135.1:0-2491 GCA_964348275.1 uncultured bacterium | reverse complement strand
GCGTCAGCGCTTCCAGGATGTAGAAATAGACGCTGTGATGTGGGGGACTCATGGCATCTTTTCAGTCGGTCTTCGTGATGTGCAGCCGCCAGAGGCCCACCCCTTCCTCGACCACCTCCAACGGATATCCTTTCTTGGCGCAGAAGTTGGGAATGGTGGTCTTCGCCGCGGGTTCATAATCACAGAGCACCTCCAGCACGGCCCCCTGGGCCATTTCTCTCAGGGTATTCCTCGTGTCAAGAAGGGTATACGGGCAGATCTTTCCTCTGATGTCAATGAGACTGTCCGGCTTGTCTTCACTCATGGCGACCCCTTCCTTCCTATAGCCGGCCTGGCCTCCAACCGCGGTCTCCCATGGTCCACCAATTATAACTTCCTGCGCTGGAGCAACGCAGAGAACGTGCCTTCCGCCGCCCGGACAAAGGGGAGACCCTCCTCATCCCAGTCCACCATGCCTCCGGCCAAGTTAATCGGCCTGGCGAAGCCGCGCTCCGCCAGGTACCGGGCAGCGACTTCCGAACGCCACCCTGAAGCGCATATCACAACGATCTCGCGGTCCCGGTAGACCTCGAGTTCGTCCAACCTCTCCGGAAGAGAGCGAATGGGGATGAGGTAGGCGTCCTCGATATACCCTAGCTCCTCCCAGAGCTCGTTTGGTTCGCGCACATCAAGCAGAACGGGGGTGTTGGTCTCCTGCATCCGTTTCCACAGGTCTCGCGCCGAGATCTCCTCTATGGGGCGATGCGGGTCTTCTACGGGAAGGATCCCACACACCATATCGTAGTCCGGCAGCTCATGGATGGTGGGCTCCGTACCGCAAACAGGGCAGTCCGGGTCTTTCCTGAGCTTGAACTCCCGGAACCTCATTCTCAGCGCATCGAACGTCAATAGCCTGCCGACAAGGGAATCCCCTCGGCCCAGGATCAGTTTGACCGTCTCGATGGCCTGAATGGCTCCGATGACCCCCGGCAGCACGCCCAGCACGCCTCCCTCGGCGCAACTTGGCACCAGGCCCGGCGGTGGGGGCTGCTGGTAGAGGCATCGATAGCACGGTCCTTGCTCTGCCCAGAACACCGACGCCTGGCCTTCAAAGCGGAAAATGCTTCCGTAGACATTCGGCTTTCCCAGCAAGACACAGCCGTCGTTGACCAGGTAGCGCGTGGGGAAGTTATCCGTCCCGTCTACGATCACATCGTATTGTTCAAAGATCTCAAGCGTGTTGTCCTTGCACAACCGAACCTCGTGGGTGTCAATCTGAACGTGCGGGTTCAGGTTAGTTAATCGGTTGCGGGCAGCGTCCAACTTGGAACGCCCTACGTCGGCTGTCCCATAGAGGATCTGCCTTTGCAGGTTGGTCTCGTCCACCACATCGAACTCCACGATTCCAATCCTTCCCACGCCAGCGGCCGCCAGGTAGAGCCCGAGGGGCGAGCCTAGACCGCCAGCGCCGATCAAGAGGACCTTGGCGTTCTTGAGACGCCGTTGCCCCTCTCTCCCCACATCGGGCAGAACAAGATGTCGGCGGTAACGGTTGACTTCATCCTTCGACAATTCCGTCTGTGAGACGGAGGGAATGCCGACACCTGTCATTTGTATCCTCCCCGTCCCATCATTGCGTTCGGCTGTCATCTCACCTTTCCCTCCCTCAGCTTCGTCACATTCGGTACAGCGACCGCAGTCAGGGGATGAAAACCCTGACGGCTTTCGAGCTTCACGTTCCCTTCCCAGCCTCCCCTGAGTGACGCCCTCCGGGTCGCTTCACGCAAAGTTTATTACCTTGTGGGCGACAATCAAGTCCACGAGTTCACCGTAGCTGATGCGCTTCACTCCCTTCGTCAGGCGTTCACCTAGTCCTCGTTTCTCCACATCGTCCTGCAACGCGAAGACACGCCGATCGTTCTTCAGCAGCGAGCTGACGTCCAGGTAAACGCCGTCCTGGATCAGCACGGTCAAGGCTTCTGTGTCTCCCAGGGCCAGGTTCACCCCATTTTCACCGAAGGGACGGTCGATCAGGTAGAGATTGGCCACGTTGACTCACCTCCTCATCGTGACTCAGAAGCCCACAGTGAAGTCTGCCTGTGTCAGGAGTTCCCGCACTGCGTCTCGACTAATGACCTCTATATCCTCGGCCAGCTCCTCCGGTGCAATGCCAAGTGCGCTCAGCGATTCACGCTCCACCTTGAGCCGGCACCCGGATTGTACCAGCGTATGGATATATTTGGCAGTATCGGCCCGGTTCACTTTTTTGAGGCCGAAGTAGACACCCTCGCCGAGGTAGACCACGTCCACCGTGTGCTCGTCAATCCCGCTCGTTGCTCCTACCACAGCCCGCAGCCCTTCGGTATAGAAGATGCTGCCAAAAGGGGCGTGATTGACCGTAAACAGAATGTGCCTTTGCGCCATGGTGTCGCCTCCTGCTGATTGCGGATTTCAGCTCTTCGATCGCGGATAATCTGTCATCGCTTCACAAGGCCACCAGCCTGTCCACCTC
>CAYGBT010000134.1:0-2492 GCA_964348275.1 uncultured bacterium | reverse complement strand
GTGGGAGGAGCCGGAGCCTTCGGGCTCGCGTTCTTTTCTGAATATCTGAACGACGACCTGGCAAAGGCCGAGGATGTACAACATTTCCTCCAACTACCAGTCTTGGCATCGATTCCAGACATAGGCGTGCGGACACGGAAATCGCTCTGAGTTGATTTATGTACTGTCCCTTCTTCTGATTTGCCGAAAAACCCTTTGACGTGACGCCGGACCCCAAGTTCCTCTATCTCAGCCCGGGGCATCGAGAGACCCTTGCGGCCCTCACCTATGGGATTCGCGAACGGAGAGGGTTTATTACCATCGTGGGCGAGGTCGGCACGGGCAAAACTACCCTGCTCAACACCGTCCTCGGGCGGCTCGATGAGAATACCCGGGTGGGCTTCATTTTCAACACGGACGTGGCCTTTGACGAAACCCTGACCATAGGCCTTGCCGACCTGGGTCTGGTTAGGCCAGAGGAGACCTTGCCCAAGGTGGAATCAGTCCGGCGGCTGAACGACTTTGCGATCCACCAGCTGGCCCAAGGCGGCAATGTGGTGCTCTTGGTGGACGAGGCCCAGAACCTCGACCGTTCAGCCATGGAAAGCCTGAGACTCTTGTCCAACCTGGAGACGCGCAAGCATAAACTGATCCAGATTGTGCTGTCCGGGCAGCCCGAACTGGACGTCAAACTGAACCAGCCACAACTGCGACAGCTTACTCAACGGATCAGTCTCAAGCGATACATTAAACCACTAACCGAAGACGAAACCTACGAATACATCGAGCACCGGCTCCGCGTGGCAGAGTACAGCGGCCCGGCATTGTTTGGCCGGCGGGCCCGAAAAATGATCTGGGAGTACTCGGGGGGCGTTCCCCGAAAGATCAATGTGCTGTGCGACAACGCCCTCCTGATTGCATATGGCCTGCAGCAAAAGACGATCGAGCCGAGCGTGCTGGAGGAGGCCATTAAAGATCTGAGCTGGAGCCCCTTCTCGAGCTCCGGGCAGAACGACGCGACAATCCCTGTTCAAATCCCTCCCCGGTCACAAGGGAAGTCCTCATACGCTCGGTTCGCCACGGCTGCCAGCCTAGTGTTCGCCGCCTGTATCACCTTTCTTGTGGGGCTTCTCGTTGGAGCGTCCCGATCCAACTGGCACGGGGACCCACTCATTCCCTTTTGGACAGCATTCCCAGCTAAGCCCGCAATACAGCTCTCGGCCCGCGCTGGTCAGACGCGCTCCGCTCAGGAATTGGCGATTGCGCGAGGGCGCGCGCTCTCAACGCCTCTTCGAAAAGAACCCGACTCACCGGACGAGACAACTTCCACGGCGCCCCACGGTCACCACCCAACATCGATCGCAGCATCGGCGGGAACCGAGAATCAGATACCGTTGGCCAACTCGAAGCCATCCACCACCGAGGTGGGTGAATCGCTGACGAGGGACACACCGGTTGTGGTCGTCCGAAAAGGGGATAACCTCTTCAGGATCATTTCCCAGACCTACGGAAAATACGACAGGTCCCTCCTCCGTACCGTCCTCCGTCGGAATCCCGGCATCCAGAATCCGGACCTCATCCTGGTAGGACAGGTCATCACGCTGCCGGACAAGGAATAGTGATCCGAGGGTCAGATGGGGAAAACGTACGAAGCCCTTGAATGGGCTGAAAGAGAATATCAGGCGGGCCAGGAGATGTCACGCAAACCGGTACTAGCGGGGCCAGCGGAACCTCCGAGACGGGTGTCGACCCACCAGGCAACGAAACGGTTTGACGATCTGAAGACCAATCTGCTGACCCGCTATCCTGATGAATCCATCAAGACGATTCTCTTCGCGGGCAGCACCCACGGGGAGGGAACCTCGACAACAGCCGTGAATTTTGCGACCACGCTGGCCAAGAATCCCACGCTCAAGGTCTTACTGATCGATGTCAATCTCAGGACCCCTAGCCTGCACGATGTGTTCAAAATCGACCCTCTCCGCGGCCTGTGTGGTCTTGTGACCAACGGCGGGGAGGTTCCCCCCGTCAGCGTGTGGCCGGGGAATCTCCACGTCATTCCGTGCGGTGGGCACTATTCTGAGCCGGTTACCCTTTTTGAGTCGACATGGTTTTACGAGTTTCTGAAGAGCATGAGGGACACCTTCGATTTCGTGATCTTGGATGGACCGCCGGTCCACGGCTTTTCAGAGTGCCGGGTTCTTTGCAACAAAGTGGATGGCGTGATTCTCGTGATCGAGTCCGGCAAGACCCACCGGCAGGTTGCCCTGAGTGCCAAAAAGCAGGTGGAAGAGGCCGGAGGGAAGCTTCTAGGCGTGGTCCTCAATAAGAGGAAATATTACATTCCAGAGTTTATCTACAGGTGGCTTTAAGCTCACTCCCACTTTGAGACCACCACGAGTATCAGATCCATTCCATCGTGCGCCGTGCTCGTCAGGTAAGCGGTGCAGGAAAAGAACCACCATGCTCGCCCGGGGACTCTTAGCAACCAAGATCGATCAGCAGACGTCGGT
>CAYGBT010000133.1:0-2664 GCA_964348275.1 uncultured bacterium | reverse complement strand
TGTAGAGAGTACATAATCTGACCGCTCTCGAGAGCAAATGAAATGTCCGTTCCTGAGCGCGGTGGTGGTAGGGCATGGCCGAAAGGAGGTGGCCATGCACTATCCCCCCAGCGCTGTGGAGCGGGCTATGACAATACAACAAGTCATCTTAAAGGCCATGAGTGGCGAACTCACCTGGCTGCAGGCGGCAGATATCCTCGGTCTGAGTCCCCGCACCCTGCGCCGGTGGCGCGAGCGCTACGAGACCTTTGGCTACGACGGGCTGCTCGACCGGCGGCGAGGTATCCCGTCGCCCCGCCGGGCCCCCTTCGCCGAGGTCCAGCGCTTTCTGCGCCTGTACCGCGAGCGGTACGCGGGCTTCAACGTCCGGCACTTTCACCAGATCGCGCGACGGGACCACGGCGTGCGGCTCTCTTACAGCTTCGTCAAGAAAGCCCTGCACCAGGCCGGCCTCGTCCCGAAGCGCCGCGCCCGCGGCCGGCATCGCCGTCGCCGCGAGCCCCGGCCCTGCGTCGGGGAACTGCTGCATCTGGATGGCAGTCGTCACCCCTGGCTCGCCCTCTGCCCCGAGGCGCGGCAGACGCTCATCACCGGGGTCGATGATGCCACCAATCGCCTGCTCTACGCGCGGATCGAGCCGCAAGAGACGACCGCGGCGATCATGACGGCGCTGCGGGCGGTGCTCCAGACCCACGGGATCCCCATGGCCCTCTACACCGATCGGGCCCATTGGGCGGTGCACACCCCGACGGCCGGTGGTCCCCCCGATCCCTCCAAGCTCACGCAGGTTGGGCGCGCCCTGCGGCAGCTCGGCATTGAGCACATCCTGGCCTATTCTCCTCAGGCCCGGGGCCGCAGTGAGCGGGTCAACCGCACCCTCCAGGATCGCCTCGTCAACGAACTGCGCGTTGCCCGCATCCGGACCGTGACCGCGGCCAACCGGTACCTGGAGACCTCCTTCTTACCCACTTACAATGCCACCTTCGCGCGGGCACCACGAGATCCGGACAGCGCCTTCGTCCCTCTGGGTGCTGTCGACCTCGAGCAGATCCTCTGTCATGAGGAGGAGCGGAGCGTGAGCCAAGACAACACCGTGCGGCTCGGGGGGCTGCGCTTGCAGATCGCCAAGCAACGGGGCCGACGCACCTGCGCCGGGCTCCGTGTCGTGGTCCGGCGTCATCTCAGTGGTCACCACACCGTCTGGTGGGGTACCCGCCTCCTAGGCCGCTACGACGTCCAGGGACGCCCCCTGGCCGTTTCCAGCGAGATCGCCGCCTGATCCCAAGCGGTCAGATCATTTGTCAAACGTGAGCGGACATTTCACTTGCTAACAACACCGCCCTCCCTATTATGCCTCTTGAACCCCTTCGACAAATATCGGTCACGAGCTGATAGTGAAGGAAGGAACAACAGAACGCAGAGGACTGCATTTAACAGAGAAGAATTCTTAGTCGAGGTGAGCGCCGATTTTGGACTGGATGACCCCTCGGGGAACCGCGCCAATCACCTGATCGACCTGTTCTCCCCCCTTAAAGAAGAGGAGCGTCGGGATGCTGCGGATGCCAAAGCGAGCCGCCGTTTGGGGGTTCTCATCGATATTCAGCTTGGCAACTGTCACCTTTCCTGCGTACTCGTGAGCCAACTCTTCAAGGATCGGCGCGATCATGCGACAGGGAGCACACCATTCTGCCCAGAAATCGACGATCGTAAGTCCCTGACCGTTGACCACCCTCTGATTGAACTCAGCATCACTCACCTGAACGATGTTTTCGGATGCCATGCCCCCCCCTCGGGTGATTGTTCGGTTTTCGGAATTGACTCATGCTACTCCCTCCACTCGCCCCTGTCAAGTCTCGCCATCGGCGACTTCGATTGATAGCCTTTGCCGAGCTGACGCTCGAGCTGGTGCGCGAGGTGGGCCGCGTGGGTCTGCCGCTGCAGCGCCAACACGTCCACTACGCCCCGTTGGCCCGCCATTTGCGACCTCCAAAAGACGGGGGCATTGCTGGACCGGATTGCTCCGCCTTATGGCCCCTGACCGGTGAGCTGAGTTTGTCCCTTCCGCCCTGGCGTCGACGAAAATAACCAGTGTGTGTCACAGCAGTGAGATCGACGCTGATGAAAGCAACACGGACCCTGCTGGCATTCGTCCTTTTCAACACAATCATGTCAATCCGGCAAGGACAAAATTGTTAAGAGACTCTCGTAGGGGTATGGAACACCTCCACGCCAAAATACGATCGCTTTCTCATTCTCGTCTTGCCATGATCCCACACACGACGGCGTGATATGACGCAAGAATCAACAGCGCATCGCGGGTACGGAGGGGAGACACCAGATGGTTTTACGGCCGTACAAACGACGGCACATTCTGATAGAAAGTTTTCAATATCGGGTCGTGCTGATCGTGCCATAGGCAAGAACCACTCTCCCCAGATACCGGGCCCCGACTAGACCAGCGAAAGGGTAGCACACCTCACGCCCAACCGATGGATCAGGCCAGGCCGGATGTCTCTGATACAGCCTGGCTGGCTTGCATCCCGAGCCATCAGTGCTACAATCATACCAGCGACCCTCGGGACCCTATTCGATATTCGAGGTCGGCGATGCGGACCAAGACCGCGCATAAGGTACTGATTGCCTGCGCGATCCTGTTCTTTATCT
>CAYGBT010000132.1:0-2694 GCA_964348275.1 uncultured bacterium | reverse complement strand
CTCACGTTGCCCATAGCCTGGATCGGACGTTTGGTGAGGGGGAGGTGGAAGCGGAAGAGCAACTCGGCTTCGACGGGAGGAGCGGTCCCCTCCATCGTGAGGAGCATTCCTCTCGTCCCGATGTTGGTCGTCCGCCCTTTCTGGAACTGGCCACCTCTAAGTTTGTACTCCACCGAGAAATCGCAGGGAATACGGGGTGAGACACGCCGATCCGTTAGATTACTCATAGCGGTGTCCTTGGCGAGGAGGTTTTGTCAAATTCAAAACGCCCCCGAGCCGTACTGCACCCGAGAAAACATCTGGTTTCTTGGTCCGCCAGCGATTCTCCCGGAAGTGGGCCGGGAATTTGCTATGGCTATCCCGAGTCTATTCGTCCACCGCCTCGGGACCTTACCGTCCTGATGCATTCGAAACATACTCGCGGTCCTGTCAATCGTCAAGGTAAAATGTGACGAAGACCATGAAAAGTCTATCTTCATGGCTAGGTTACGGAGAACCACGTATATCTTTGGTGTACCAAGGGCCTGCCATCTTATTCGCGGACTCCGTGGCACTACGGAGACCTTCACGAGGCGGAATGCAGACAGGGGAGACCCCGCGCATATATAGGGGTGGAACGTGACTCCCGTGGTAGATGAGTGGGGGATGAGACTGTCAAGTCGGTTACGGATGTGGTACTCTTTCGGGTCAGGACAGGGCACGTTTTGCCGCGTCCTGCAGACCCAAGACTTTGAAGTTATTGAATTTAATGTGGCGCGCCGCGATCTACGAATTCGTAGGTCCACCAGTGTGACCAAATGTGACCAAAAATCGCCTCAATGACCCGCAATGCCCACACATCCCTCACTTCGAGGGCTTTATTTTTTGTAAGTTAGCCAATCCATTGAGGCCTGAACCGCCCTCTCAAGGCGGAAACGCGGGTACGAATCCCGCTGAGGCAACCAATTATTCAGCTACTTAGCCGCTATCAGAGGTTCGATGTGAAAGAGATGTGAAAAAAATCGCCTCCCTGACCTGGGATTCTTACACATCCTACAAAACGACGCCAATTGTTACGCGGCGTTAGTGAGGTCACAACTCAAGGAACCGCCCAAGGAGGTGGAGACGTGAGTTTGAATCCCGCTGCCAAGGCTGTACCACCTGTGTAGCAGCACGTTAGGAATGTCTGAATTTCCTGACCTTGGTGATGTGCGGCTGATTAAGCAATTGGCAGGTTCGCCCGCCTTACAACCAGTAACTTTCAGTAACTTTCGTCGAAGATTTATGGATGAAATCTTCACCGAGGTTCGAAGGTGTGCCCGGGACCGAAATTACAAGGAAAAAAGGCCACCTCGGAAGAGGTGGCCTTATCGTTGATCTGAGGCCATCAGTAGCACTGTCGCTGCCAGTAGCCTTCTACCCAGACGTGATAGTACGTGGTGAAGCCATTCTCCTGACGGGAACGCAGATCCCACCGCCGCGGGACCCAGATGTTCCGGCAGACCGGCCCCCTGTAATAGCTCGGCTGATAGACCACGGGGGGAGCATAGGCGACCCGGGGGGTGACGAGGGCGTCTAGGATCAGGACCGTGCCTGCACCGGCCAGGAAGCCACCGAGGAAGTAACCATGCCCATTGTGGTGGGAATGATGGTCGTGGTGGCGGACATGGTGCCTATAGTGGTGCCCGTGCCGGCGGCGATGCCAGCCTCGCGCCTCGGCCGGCACAACCATCCCGCCCAGCATCAGACTCCCGATGAGAAGGCCAAGTGTGAGTCGGCGCATATCTCGCTGTTCCTTTATCTTCTTTGACGCCGACCACCCTAGTTTTGTTTGACGGACGCCAAAGAAAATGTCAGCTCACCGAACAGGCGCAGTTCGGAATTCACTATAAGTCGGGTCGATTTCCCCTATCGGAAAAGGCATAGTCAGACTGAAAAACTTCTGAAAGGGGGGCTTACAGAACGGAGAGCGACCAGGGACCCATTCGGAAGCCGTCTTGTTCACCCCCTTCCCAAGGTTTTCGGCATCCTTCCCTATCCCCCGAAGGGTCGCGCATCCTGCTGAGACGAATAATAGCAGCGCTGCAGAAGGAAAATTGTCTTTCTCATGGTGTGTCTTCAGGCCCCAGAACTAACCCCTGCTCAGTCTTCCTCCTTGAGGAGGAATGCCCCTTCCTGCTGATCGTTGGTCTTCGACGAAGATTTTTCCCCGGATTCAGCGGTTTCCTTCTTCTGCGCGGTATCCCCCTCCTCCCCCTTCCCGATGAGGTAGCCGGCTGTCCCGCCTGCGCCCACCAACAGGAGGGCGGCGCAGCCGGAAGAGAAGAGCAGAGAAGTCACCAGGCAGAGCACCAACAGTCCTCTCACTCGATTCCTGATCCTCCTCATCGCGAGATCCCATCCTCCACTAACTCGTGTAATGTCAGTCCCCCTTCCGAGATTGCAGCAAGACCCATGCCGGTCCGGGTTTAACTTCTGCACGTACAGTTCTTCATAGGCGAATGTCCTGACGGCAGGGGGAGAATCAAGACGGCTTGGCGCGTGAATTGCAACCTACGGCGGATCATACTGCGTGCACCGTGATTGGGGGGAGGACAATTACGAGGAGGACGCAGCTCGTCATCCTTGTGTTGTTCGGGTTCCTAACGCTGGTGCCAGCTACGGCTCTGGCCGAACCACCGGACGGGTTTCAGTTCATTCCGGAGTGGGGCGTCT
>CAYGBT010000131.1:0-2718 GCA_964348275.1 uncultured bacterium | reverse complement strand
TGATGGAGAAGGATCCCAATCGATTCACTGGAACCAAAGGATGGGGCTTCGAGGACTTTAAACTGGGCGACCCCAACCAACGCTCGGTAACCAATATGCGCGACCAGTGCTTTTCCTGTCACGAGAGTCAAAAGGCCAACGATTACGTTTTCTCAACCTATCGTAAGTGAGAGCGGCCTAAGGCCGTGCCTGATACGGTCGTCACGGCATAATCTGAGTTGACCTGCCCCCAATAAACTAGGTCACGATGAATGAGAGCTCACCGGTAAGATGACCTGAAAAGGGGGACGTCTCATGAAACCTCGATTTAGCATGGACAAAAATGTCTGTCGTGCATTCGCCCTACCTTCCGGCGGCCATGATCTGATGAGGTCCCCCAGCTAATTTGGTGGTGCGCCCAAGGGGATTCCAACCTCTGACCTACGGATTCGTAGTTCGTCCCAGGCCAAACCTGAGCACACCCAAGAGGATCTATCCGCACAAAAACCCGAGGATTCCCAGTGACCGACGCTGCTCCTGGGTGCTCCTGGTACGGGGTGTTGTGGTAGCAGCATGGTAGCAAGAGCTGACCTGCTGGACGCAGCAAAACGCGGGATCTGGCAGGAGGGGGTATGTCCGGTCCAGGACTCGTTAGGCAACACGGGGGCAAAAAGCTACTTTTCGGTTGACATGTGGGCTGTCTCCAGGGGTACAAATGAAGCCCCCGAGAGTGAGGACCGTGCGGGTTGTGGAGAGGGTGATTGCGAGGGAAATAGCTCCGGGAAAGATGGAGGGACGTGCTGGTACCGTTTGCTAGAGATAGTACGGCGCAACCCACATAAAGGAGGGCGGTTATGAAGGGGCTATCAATGGTGGTAATGTCTCTGGTGCTGCTAACAATGGTGGGTTGTGCGAGCAAAGCGGGAACCGCCGTGCTCGGCGGGGTCGTGGGCGCTGGGGCCACAGGAGGTGGCTATGAACTGCACCTGAAGAGCCAAAAAAATAAGGTAGAAGAAGACTTTAAGGCAGGACGGATCGACAAGAGGGAATATGAGATCCGCCTAGACCAGATAAAGCGGGATTCGCTAATACAATAGTACCCCCTCGCAACTTCAAAGCACCGGGAAGAGTGGAACCCCGGTGCTTTTCTTTGTCACATCTCAGCTTGGGTGTGGACGACGCGGCAAAACGTGCCCTTTCGTGACTCCTGGATCTGGCACCCTCTCTATTTACCTGGAGCCGGCGGTCAGGGTCGAACTGACGACCTGCTGATTACGAATTATCCCCAGGAATAAACTGAGCATACCGTAGAAGACCTATCCGGGCAAGAATTCGAGAATTTCGAGGGAGCGATGGTGCTCCTGGGTGCTCCTGGTACGGGGTGTTGTGGTAGCAGCATGGTAGCAAGCCTCGACCCGCCTCGCCACGCGCACAAACACCACGAGCGCCGAGGCTGCCCCGACGCTCGTGGGGTGCTTCGTTTGTGCTGCGTCTACAACTTGGGGAACTGTTTGCCGACGTTGGCTCGCGTGGGCTGACGTAGGGCTTGTTCGCCGACGAAGGTGGGGAATCAGGCTCGGTGCTCTCTCCTTCAAAAGCAGCCCCTACCAGAACGCCACTCCGGGCGCAAGACGGTAACTGGTCTGTGGGTTTAGCTGGGCGCTACTTGACTATAGGTTTCTGGCCCACGCAAATGTGCCGAGTTAAACCCGGAGTTCCTCCTGGGGCGCTTAAGGCTAGTTTGCCTATTTGACAGTTCAGGCATGTCACTCTTGGTGGGGCATCAGTTTGGGTCTTGAAAGGCCGTAACACCCCTTCCTCAAATCCGTGACGCAAGGCTGTCCCGGTGCATTCGTCGCGGAGCATCCTCATGCATTCCTCGTCCATCGGAACGAATTGCGTGCAGTTGAGCACTTCGCCTTTCTGTGCAAATGCGCTGGGGCCGTGCAGCGTGATGAGCGAGACCATGACCAAGCCGAGGATAGCTAAACTCATAAGGAGTCTCTTCATGTCTGTTCCTCCTTTTTCTGTAATGATTCATAGGGCCTGCCCCTCTGGCCTTCATCTTGTATGCTCCCACCATCTTTTTCTTATAAGTTCACCCTCTTCCAGCCAGGAGAACAAAAACGCCCTCCCGGGCCGTACTTGGCCCGAGAAGGCGTCCGAATTTGTCGTGCGCCAGCGAAACTGCCGCTGGTGGGCCGGGGCTATCGTTACCCCGGTTCCATTCTCGTACATTCCCCTAGAAAAATTTCTATCAATATAGACTGTGGTAAAGGAGGCGTCAAGAGGGTGGTCAGCTATTGATGTGATTTGATGCGGTTTCGTTTTGAAGGCTGGTCTCGTAAGGATGCTAAGAATTAGAACTGCTTGATTTGGAAAGAAAAAGCCATGCCTGGTCGTTTTATTTCGGGAAGGCTTCTAGTTACTAAATGCGCTGCCGCTTGGGCCAAACGTAGGCCCAGTAAATCTACTACCCCAGCACGCCTCTAGTGTGGTAAATTTTCTGCATGGAACCGGGGTGAAGGGTAACTTCAAGCTGGAGAAACACCAGCCCTCGCGGTAACATGCTGCGGGGGCTTTTCTGTTGGCTGCCCTTCTTGCCCTCTTCTCTTCCCCTGGCGCATCCCAGGGTGACTCGGCCACCGTCCAAGTCGTCCGGGTCATTGACGGCGATACCATCTAGGTCTGCTGTGTTTTCGGAGATCGGGTGAAGGTCCGCTATATCGGGATCGATAC
>CAYGBT010000130.1:0-2878 GCA_964348275.1 uncultured bacterium | reverse complement strand
ACCCACATCTGACCCCCATCCTGATGGTCATTCCGCTGCAGCTCTTGGCCTACCATATTGCAGTGCACAAAGGCTGTGACGTAGACCAGCCACGGAATCTGGCCAAGAGTGTGACCGTCGAGTGAACCGGGCTACAGCTGGGCTTGTCGGACGCGTGAGCAGAAGGGGCCAGGACGGTCCGAAGGCATGGAGGACGAGAAGCACATGCCCGAGGGGAGGGAAGAGCAAAGAAGACCGACTGGTTATCTCCGGAGCACCCTGCTTCAACTCGCCTACCACCCCCGCATCCCGGAAGGGGCCTATCTCGCTGCCGTCTCTATCTTTGTGGGGCTCATGACCGGTTTCGGGGCCGTTGCCTTCATTAAGCTGCTCGAGTATTGCGAGCACCTGTTTTTCGAGACCGGTCGCGAGGTGCTTACCCTCCTGGGGAACTATTACGTCATCCTCCTCCCGGCGATTGGGGGCCTCATCGTTGGTCCTCTCATCTATTACGTGGCTCACGAGGTGAAAGGGGGCGGGGTCCCCGAGGTGATGGCCTCCATGGCGGTCGAGGGGGGGCGAATGCGAAGGCGGGTCGCCTTCCTCAAGACGGTGGCCTCTGCCGTCACGATCGGCTCGGGCGGGTCGGCGGGTCGTGAGGGACCCATGGTTCAGATCGGGGGCGGGATCGGTTCCATCGTGGGCCAATTCCTGAAGATGTCCGATCAGCGAATTAAGACGCTGGTGGCGGCCGGGGCCGCGGGAGGTATCGCCGCTGCCTTTAACGCGCCAATCGCTGGAGCCATGTTTGCGTTGGAGATTCTCATGGGGTATGTTGGACTCGACTTCAGCCTGGTCGTCCTCTCCTCTGTGGCGTCAGCCGTCGTCTCCCGTGCCATGCTGGGAGATTCTCCGGCCTTCGCGGTCCCGGCATACCGCCTCCTGACCGTGACAGAGATGCCGTTATCCCTCCTGCTCGGCATTCTCGCCGGGTTGATCGCGGTGGCCTTCGTGCGGCTTATCTACCGACTCGAGCAGCTCTTCGATAACTGGCGATTTCCCCCCTATTGGAAGCCAGCGGTGGGTGGGATCATTGTTGGGCTGATCGGATTTTTCCTCCCCCAGATCTTCGGGACGAGTTTCACGGCCATGGAAGACACCCTGAACGGGAGAATCCCCTTCCTGCTCATGGCGGTCCTGGTCTTTGGCAAGATGGTGGGCACATCGTTGACGCTCGGTTCGGGCGGCTCGGGCGGGGATCTGGCCCCACTCCTGTTCATCGGGGCGGTGCTGGGTGGGGCGTACGGCCACATTGTCCATAGCCTCTTTCCAAACTACACCGCGGGTGTGGGGGCCTATGCCTTGGTCGGGATGGGGGCGGTCTTCGGCGGGGCGGCCCTGGCCCCGATTACCGCTATCATGCTGATCTTTGAGATGACCGGCGACTATTCCATGATTCTGCCCGTGATGGCGAGCACGGTGGTCAGTACCCTGATATACAACGTATGGCATAACGAGACCATCTACACGCTGAAGGTCGTGAGCCGGGGCATCCGATTCCGGGCGGGGCGGGACGTGGACGTCATGGCGGCAACGCCAGTGCACGAGGCCATGACCCATCGACTCCTCTGGGTGCCCGAGGAGATGACCGTCGAGGGATTCCTGCAGAGGTCCACCGAGGAGCACCATGAGTGGTTCCCGGTACTGAACCAATCCGGAGAGCTCACCGGAGTCGTTACGGCCCAGGACGTGCAAAAGGCCCTGGGCAATGGAGACCTGGAAGCCAAGGTTGGAGACCTGGCCACGAAAGATCTGGTCACGGTCACTCCGTATAATAGCCTGCATGATGTTCTCGTCCGCTTCCACGTGCGGGACCTCGGACACTTGCCGGTCGTGGATCCAAATGACCCGAAGAAATTATTGGGAATCATCTCGCGGGCCCACATCGTCCGCGCCTACAATCGGGCCCTGATCAGCAAGCATCTGCTCTGATCTCCCCTGAGAGTGTCAGTGAGTGCAGAAGCGTATCTCGTCGAGCTGAACCCGCCGCAGCGGGAGGCGGTCCTCCATACCGAGGGCCCCCTCCTTATCCTCGCCGGTGCCGGATCGGGGAAGACACGCGTCATCACCCACCGGGTCGCCTACCTCATCGGTGGACTCCAGATTCGTCCCTGGAACGTGCTGGCGGTGACGTTTACGAACAAGGCGGCCGAGGAGATGCGGGAACGGGTGGCCCTGCTCCTAGGTGCCGAAGGGCAGAACGTCTGGGTAGGGACCTTTCACGCCACGTGTGTCAAGATCCTCCGAAAGAACGCGCAACACCTGGGTCTCCGTTCCTCGTTTCTCATCTACGATGAGGGCGATCAGCTCGCTCTCCTTCGGGAGTGCCTGAAGGAGTTGGATCTGAGCGAGAGAGTGATCCATCCCAGGGTCGTCCGGGCCAGGATCAGCCGCGCCAAGAACGATCTCCTGACCCCGGCAGAGTTTGCCGCCCAGGCGGCTGATTACCTCGAAGAGCGGGTGGCCAGGGTCTATTACCGATACCAGGCGGCGCTGCAAAGGAACGAGGCCCTCGATTTTGACGACCTCCTGATGGAGGCCGTCCGGCTCTTTCTGGAGCGCCCAATGATTCTGGGTGGCTATCAGGAGCTGTGGCGCTACATCATGGTGGATGAGTATCAGGACACTAATCACGCCCAGTACCGGTTGATCCGGCTGCTGGCCGAGCGGCACCAGAACCTGGCGGTGGTCGGGGATGACGATCAGTCGATTTATCGGTGGCGAGGGGCTAATCTGGCAAACATTTTGGATTTTGAGCGGGATTATCCGCTGTGCAAGGTGATCCGGCTCGAGCAGAACTATCGGTCGACCCAGTGTATTTTAGAGGCGGCCTTTTCCA
>CAYGBT010000129.1:0-2958 GCA_964348275.1 uncultured bacterium | reverse complement strand
TATTCACGAGCGGAGTGCCTTCGTGAATAATGCGCCTACAGGGGCGGCCTCGGCCTCACCTGGAGGTTTCGATCCCGCCGCTACGGCGGGACTCAAGGCTAGCCCTGAGCGACGCCCGGGAAACGCAGGGCGGAGTCGAAGCCCCTCGACAAGCTCGGGACCCTGAGTGAATCAAAGGGTCGAATCGGCCCGGAGGGCGGATATTCACCTCTTCGTGAATAATCCGGGCTAGCCACCTTTAATATCGTCTCGCGTACAGGGTGGCGTCAAGGATCCAGATCCACGATTCGATGCCTCATGGGGACAAGGGATTGGCTGGCATGAAATTCTTGCAGTCCATAGGCAAGACTTGCGTGCAACGATCCCCCATTCACGACCTTTCCTTTCCCCCGTCGTAAGACCTCTAGCTTCAGACCACCTTCATCAATTCAACAAGTTATACCGGTTCGTTGCTCACGTTTCGGGCCTGGCACGGACATTGCCCGAACAAGGCCCTGGAGGTTGGTATAGCCCTTCAAATATACGCAAACGGATAGAGTTGGAACATGGGCAAGAAGGAAGCGTTGGCTCGCCGATTAACAGCGGAGAGACAGGCCATTCGAATGCGATTAAGGCGGATGGCCCATCAAACGATGAACCGCTTTTCGGAGGGGCAGAGCGTGTCCCACAGCAATTCGCCAGATGTGTTGGAGCGGGCACGGCAGGGACTCCTAAAAGAACAGGAGACGAGGACGTGTGAGATCTTAACGTCCCGGTTCAAGGCCCTAGATCAGGCCTGGAAGAAACTCCAGCGGGGGACCTATGGCGTCTGTCGGCTGTGCGGGAACGACATTCCTCGAAAACGATTGGAAGCGATACCCGCCGCGACCTTCTGTGTCTCCTGCCAGGCAATGATGGAATAAATCAAGTTCGCCCAAGAATGGTATAGCACGACTGCCAGATACCTGTTGCTATGGTGGCTTTCAAAGCCTTGAGGATTCCATACGGATCATCGGAGGGCCGGGCGGCAGATTCGGATTCTTTAGTGGAAGTCAGCGACCTGAGGTAAGCCTCAGAACTGTGACCGCTTTCTAAAGGAGGTCCGATGGACGTGGTGAGGATGTCAACGAAAACGACTCGGCGCGGTCTCCTCACCCGCCTCCGACTGCATCGCCGTTTCCTGGCGGAACTGCCTGTCCGGTGTGTCATTCAGGAGAACGAGAAGATATTTCGGGAGGTCGTGGGCCACACCGGAAATGTCGGTCTCGGTGGCGTCTTGACCTGGTTGCCAGAAACCCTACCACCGGGGACGGTCTTTCGCATGCAATTGGGTCTGCCCCGGGAGGCAGTGACGGCGGAGGGGAAGGTCATCTGGCAGGACAATGATGATGAGGTCGGCAACCGGCCTATCCCCCATGGCGTCCAGTTCCTAGGCTTTGTGGAAAACACCGGTCGGATGCGGTTTAAACGGTACCTGACTGAGATCGCTGCGGACCGAGCTACGAGAGCAACGGAGAAGTGGTGGCGAAACAAGAAAAGCTAGAGAGGCGGCGATATCCTCGATTTTCCACGGGGGGCGGCGTCGCGGGGCGTATCACCGCTGATCAGTCGGCGCTCGTGGACGTCAGTCTGGGAGGGGCGCTGATTGAGCATTCCCAGATCCTGCGACCCGGTAGCCGTTCTTATCTGCGTCTTATCCTGCTCGGGCGCGACGTGAGTCTGCGGTGTCACGTGGTCCGATCGGCTGTCCATCGTCTCGAGCGGCATCCGAATGGGGAGCAGACCTTGATCTATCGCACCAGCTTGGAATTTCTTGAGCATTCGGAGGAGACGCAGCACGCGATCGGTAATTATATCCACTCGTTTCCCGAACCCGCGCTCGCGTCTTAGGACGACCAGGGGGGAGAGGCCGTGAAGGAGACGCTCTGCCAGATCAGTCGCAATCAATTTGAGGACGTCTGCCTGTCGCTCCGGGAAGTCCACCAGGCACCCCATGTGGAGCTTCGGGTGGACCGGCGCGCTGCGCGCCCCGGTGCGGACAGCCTGCCGAAGATGGAACGAATCACTGTGCCAGTTGACATGCTGCCGGACCTTCTCCGCTTGCTCGAGCAGACGCAGGAACGGCTCATCCAGCGGGGGCTGATGCATCTCCCGTCCTCCGCCGCTGAGGCAACGACTATGGAGGCCGGCGAGGCGGTCCCCCTTGGCATCAGGGTGCCCCTCGGCCGCCGAGGTGAGTCCAGGCGGGAGTCGCGCATGACCGTCAAAGTCCCTGTCGGATGTCGCCTCTTAGACACTGCGGATTCGTGCCATTCGGAACCATTGATTGGCGAAATCAAGGATGTCAGCCAGGGTGGCGCGCAGCTTTGGCTGCCCAGGCGCCTGCCCCTGTACAGCCGCGCCGAAGTCTTCATGCGGATCGGAGAGCTGAACTTCCAAGGACGGACGCAAGTCGTGGGGGCAGAGGTCCACCCGAAGGACGGCCGGTACCGCCACGGCCTCCGATGGCTGGTCCTTAACCCCGAGGCAAAGGTTGTCTTATCAAAGATACTACTCCCGGTGTGACGCGTATCGCTTCGTAATGCCCCGCAGAGGACGCTGCATCAGCTACCGGCTCCTCGCACCCCAACAAGCAGGCAGCGCCGAGCAGGTTTCTTCCAACCTGGGGGGGACCATGCCGGTAGCACTATCCGCACCGCCAAGGTCCGAGCCATCGTTGGATTCAAGCGGAGCTATCTGGCCGGGTTTCTTCAGACTCATTGGGGGAACATTATGCGAGCAACCCAGGCGGCAGCACAGGACCGCCGCACATTCCGCCGGCTCATTCAAAAGCACCGCTTGGATCCTTCCCAATGTGTTCCCCCTGTCCCTCACGTCTTCCGCCAAAGCGTCCGCAAGGAGAGGTCGGATTTTAAAATGATGGTCATTTTTCGGCATCGGTCAAAAGGACGTCACTATGGGACGGATGGCTTCCGGCGG
>CAYGBT010000128.1:0-3169 GCA_964348275.1 uncultured bacterium | reverse complement strand
GCGCCTTTGGGATGGATGAAGGCGACTCGGGTACCATCCGCAGGGGGGTTCACGGTTCACAGTTCACGGGTCACGGTTCAGAGACATCAGGAGGAGGCGGGTACCTCCACTAGCTCGATCAGCACCCCATGGGTCCCCTTAGGATGGAGGAATGCTACCTTCGTCCCCTGCCCCCCGTCCCGGGGAGTGCGGTCGAGCAGGGGGACCCCTTTCGAGGCTAGGAAATCCAGTTGTTGCTGAAGGTTTTCCACCTCTAGACAAATATGGTGGATCCCCTCACCTCGCTTTTCCAGAAACTTGGCAACAGGGTTATCCGAACCAATGCCTTCCACCAGTTCCACTTCACTGTCGCCCACCGGGAAAAAGGCAATCTTGACCTTTTCCTCGTCTAGCACCTCTACCGCGTGTCGTCGCACGCCCAAGTTCTCCTCGAAGAACTTACTCGCCACTTCAAGGTCACGAACAGCAATCGCGATGTGAGCTACTCGTTTAATCATAGTTCACGGTTCACGGAGGGGACTGTCCGGTTCAACCGAATTGATAAGCGCGGAGAGAAGTTTCGAGAGATTGTTCATTCTCTCGTAATAGCGATGATGGGTCTCGGCGCCGATGAATGCTTGTCTCAGAGAAAGATCTAAGAGGGGAACACACTCATACAGCGAGGTCCGAGCCCTCTTGAGGTACACTTTGAACTCTCGCTTTGATCGCCCGCTCCCTTCAGCGATGTTCAGTGGGACCGACAGACTCGCCCTGCGGATCTGTCCCACAATCCCGAACAACTCTCCTTTCGGGAAACTCCTTGTCAGGTTATAGACGTCATCGGCAAAAGCCATTGCCTCCTTGTAGACCTTTAATTTCTCGAATTCAAATCCCATGTCGTATGTAATCTTCCGTGAACCATGAACCCTGAACC
This sequence comes from uncultured bacterium, assembly GCA_964348275.1. Taxonomy (GTDB): domain Bacteria; phylum Methylomirabilota; class Methylomirabilia; order Methylomirabilales; family CSP1-5; genus CSP1-5. Next base: position 2,256 of record CAYGBT010000128.1, on the reverse strand, counting down.
GTGAACTACACGGTGATGGTCTCGCGGTGTTCGCCGAAGACCCCGCGGAGCACGGTGCAGATCTCGCCGATGGTCGCGTAGGTCTTGACTGCCGCTAGGATGGGCGGGAGAAGGTTGGCGTCTCCTCGGGCGGCCCCCTCAAGCTCCGCTAACGTCCGTTCCACGGCGCGGTTATCCCGCCGTCGGCGGAGCTCCTGCAGATGACGGCGGCGCTCGTCCTCGATCCGCGGGTCCACTCGGAAGAGGGGGATCTTGACGTCATCCTCCGTCACGTATTCATTCTGGCCCACCACGATCTTCGCTTTGCTTTCCACCTGCGCCTGTTCCCGATAGGCCGCCTCCTGGATTTCCTTCTGGATGTACCCCATCTCGATCGCCCTGAGCACCCCCCCCAGCGATTCGATTCTCGCGAGGTAGTGGCGCGCCTCTTCCTCGAGGCGATCGGTGAGCCTTTCGAGGAAGTAGGAACCGCCCAGGGGATCGACCACATCGGCGGTCCCGCTCTCGTACCCGATGATCTGCTGGGTCCGTAAGGCAATCCGGGCCGACTCTTCGGTGGGCAGGCCTAGCGCCTCGTCCCGGGAGTTGGTATGCAGCGACTGGGTCCCCCCGAGGACGGCCGCCAGGGCTTGCAGCGCCACCCGAATCACATTGTTCTCCGGCTGCTGGGCGGTGAGGGTCACCCCGGCGGTCTGCGTGTGAAACCGGAGCATCCAAGACTGGGGACTCTTGGCGCCGAAGCGCTCCCGCATGAGGAACGCCCAGAGGCGCCGTGCCGCCCGGAATTTTGCCACCTCTTCAAAGAAGTTGTTGTGACAGGCGAAGAAAAAGGAGAGCTGGGAGGCAAAGGCATCCACATCCAGACCGGCCTTGACCGCGGCCTCGACGTAGGCCACGCCATCGGCGAGCGTGAAGCTGAGTTCCTGGGCCGCCGTGGCCCCCGCCTCCCGGATGTGATAGCCGCTGATACTGATCGGATGCCAGCGGGGCATCCGTTCGGCGCAAAAGGCAAAAAGATCGGTAATGAGCCGCATGGAGGGGGCCGGCGGAAAGATGTATGTCCCCCGGGCGATGTACTCTTTGAGGATGTCGTTCTGCACAGTCCCGCCAACCTTCGCCGGTGGGACCCCCTGCTTTTCCCCGACCGCCACATACATACACAGCAGAATTGCGGCGGTGGCATTGATCGTCATCGACGTGGTGACCTGGTCCAGGGGGATGCTGTCCAAGAGGCGTTCCATATCCTCCAAGGAATCGATGGCGACTCCCACCTTGCCCACCTCTCCATGGGCTTCGGGCGCATCCGAGTCGTACCCGATCTGGGTCGGGAGGTCGAAGGCAACGCTCAGGCCGGTCTGGCCCTGCTCCAAAAGATAACGAAATCGGCGATTGGTTTCCTCCGCCGTTCCGAAGCCGGCGTACTGCCGCATCGTCCAGAGGCGCCCCCGATACATCGTGGGTTGAACGCCCCGCGTGAAGGGGTATTCCCCGGGAAAGCCGAGCTTCGTTTGGTAATCCCACTCGCCGAGATCGAGAGGAGTGTAGAGGCGCTCCACCGGAATCCCCGAATGCGTTTCAAACTGATCTTGGCGCTCGGGGGCCCTCTCCAGCGCCTTTCTCAGCGTGGCTTCCTCCCACGCCCGCAACACTTCTCGGATTCGTTGCAGCTCCTTTGGATCCATCGGGTTCTCCAAGCTGTCAGCAGTCAGCGATCAGCAATTTATCAGCTTATCAGGTATCAGCCGTCAGCAGCCAGCTATCGGCAGTCAGCAAAAAAAATGGATACAGCAATCAGCGGTCAGCTATAAGGTGTAAATCCTTCTCCACGCGAGAAATCAAGCCTTGCAGTACCCTCGCTGTCTCGCTAGACCTCTTTGTAAGGTCCTTCCGCGCCCCATTCTTGAGGTACCCGATCGTCCCTGCGAAGTCCAAGTAATAACGCAGCTCGGCCAATGATGACGAAGCCACATAAAGAAAACGGAGGAATTCTTTCTGGTTCTTCCTTGCAGATCCCTCCACGATGTTACCAGGGACTGACAGTGCAGCCCTTCTCATCTGTGCGGTAAGAGCAAACATCTCGGACCTCGGAAACGAAGCAGTAGCCGAGTAAACCGTGCGAGCCAGCTGATCTGCAAGCTCCCACGCCTTATATCGTCTGTAATCCACGTCCCCCTCTTTGCCTAGCTGGCGGCTGGCTGCTGATTGCTCAAGTTTGATCTGCTGACTGCCGACTGCTGCCCGCTGGCTGCCGCTGAT
>CAYGBT010000127.1:0-3196 GCA_964348275.1 uncultured bacterium | reverse complement strand
GGCGCACGACATGGAGAAGCACGCGATGGCGGGTGAGGGTGCCAAGAACCTGACGTTGCTGCGATACTATGCGGAGATGAAGTCGCAGATCGTAGCCCGGGGCGAAGAGCTCAAGAACATCCTGGCTACGCTGGATGCAGGCCGTCACCTGATCCTCGAGGGGCCCCCCGGGACCACCAAGTCGACGATCCTGCGGACAATCACTGAGGTCTGTCAAATCCCGTTTTACCTCGTCGAAGGCAATGTCGACCTGACCCCCTCGAAGCTCGTTGGTCACTTCAACCCGGCCAAGGTCATCGCCGACGACTACAAGGAGGAGTACTTCGAGCAGGGACCGCTGACCCGGGCGATGGAGGGCGGTATCCTCTACATCGAGGAATTCAACCGGATGCCCCCTGATGTGGCCAACGTGCTGATCACTGCGGTGGAGGCGGCAGAGATCCACGTTCCCCGGTACGGCATGGTGAAAGCCCGTCCGCTCTTCCGGGTGGTCTGCGCCCAGAACCCCTTCGATGATGTCGGGACGATGCGGGTCAGCCGGGCGATCTACGACCGGTTCTGTCGAATCCGCTTGGATTACCAGAGCGAGGAGGAAGAGCAGGAGATTGTGCGTCGTAAGACCGGGTGCACGGACGAGGACTTAGTGAACATTGCTGTGAAGGTCGCCCGAGAGACGCGCTACCATAAAGAGATCAAGCAGGGAGCATCGGTGCGGGGGGCCATGGACATGGTGGCCATCACCCTGCGCCTCAGGGAGGCGGGCGAACGGAACGCCAGGGAGATCCTCACATCTGCGATGCTCTCCGCGATGAGCGGCAAGGTGTGGCTCCAGGAGACCACGGAGCGGACCGCCGAGGCGATCCTCAAGGAAATGCTGGACGAGAAGGTGCTCGGCTTGTACGGCATGAAGTGGGAACCGGGTGGCGGGGGCCCGCAACAGGATCCGCGAGGAAAAGGCTCGGCGGGGGACGAGAAACGAAAAGGGAACGGAGCCCCAAGGGACCGCCGCGAAAGCCCTACAGATCGTGCGGCTCCGAAGGACCAGCGCGTGGTTGAGGATTACTGGCAGGCCATGGCGAGCGTTCAGGATCAACCTTTGCCCCCGCTGCAGCGCATGGTGCGCACGGCTCCGGAGGAGGTGGTCTCCCTGCTCCAGAGCAACCGGGCTATCGCCCAGCAGATCCTCCAGAGCCCCGAGGTTCTCGAGCTCTACGGGTTCATCCACGACATGCTTGATCCCGAGCTCAAGGAGATCGCGAGGCGCTATGCCAGCCGCCTCATTGTGAAACTGGCTTCCCAGATAGCCAACGTAGGGATCAAAACTGGCAGTCTCTACCGGATTAAGGATGATGGGGCTTCGGACGAAATCGAGATCGATGGCACCGTCGACCGGATGACCGACAACCCCACGAACCGCATTGAAGACAACTTGATGTTCATGGCGCGCCGAGCGGAGCAGAAGGCCTGCGTCGTGATCCTGGACCACAGCTACTCCATGAAGGGTGTCAAGATTGCCATGGCTGCTCTCACGGCTGCGACCATCGCCCTCCACTTCAAACAGGATTATGGCGTCGTCGTCTTCAGCACGAATGCTGAGGTTCTCAAGGGGATCAACCAGTACAAAGCACCCACCCTCATAGCCGAGGAGATCCTCTCCCTGTATCCCCACGGCTATACCAACATCCGCCAGGCCCTTGAAATGGGCATAGGGGAGATGGAGGGCTACAAGAAGAAGATCGGGATCCTGCTGACCGATGGGGATTGGACCTGCGGGGGCGATCCCTTACTTGTGGCGCCTCTATTCAATAAGCTGCACGTGATCGGGCTGGAGGAGCCTGAGACCCGTGAGGAGACGTACCAGGACCGGATGTCTCGGCAGTATTACGCCACCCGAGTTCAGATGATCGCGCGGGAGGGACGGGGGCACTTCTCCCGCGTCCACAGCATTGACGGGGTCCCGCTGGCGATTACTCGCTGCCTCACCGCCTAAAGCGAAGTTTCTGCCCAGAAGGGTATCCGCCTCTCGATCGGAATCCAATGAAAGCCAATCCACCCGACGATTGTTTCTCAATCCTCGCTGGGCGAAGGCCAAAGGGTGTGCAGGAGTCGCCATGGATAGGAACCAGCTAGACTCTCATGGGTCCATTAGACTCGCAACGGAAAGCGATTTGGATAGAATCTTGGAGATTGAGAGAGTTTCATTTGCGATGCAATGGGATTACGCGAAGTTTAAGGCGGCATTGAACGACCTTTTTTTAGTTTTCGAAGACAAAGAAATATTGGGTTTCCTGAGTGCCTGTTGCGTTGAACTTGCAAAGCAGGCCATTATAATGAGAATCGCAGTGCATCCTGACCATCGGGAAAAGGGTATTGCTACACAATTAATAGAAGCCGCCCTTGATAAGTTCAAGGAAATGAAATTTAGAGAAGTTGAGTTAGATGTTGAGATTGTAAGAACAGGAGCGATAAAACTGTATGAAAAATTCGGTTTTAAGATTATGAAAGTGCTTTACGCGAATTATGAGGAGGAGGAGACCTTTTACATGATGAAGCTGAAACTACCCTGTGAGGAACACGGTCGCGCTGACTGAACCCGCTGCTCCCTTACTCACCGTGGGATACCGCTATGGGGGGGGCGAGCTCTTCTCGTGTCGTTCCAACTTGATACGCCGAACTTGAGGGGCGGGACTTCTTCCAACAGTCGTGAGCATGTACAGCGAAAAGTTGGTAGAAAATAGTTGGAACGGTAGTAGGACGGCAACGATCCGTGGAATGGACCCGCACTGAGATCAGCGGCCGTGACCTGTTTATGCCGGCGGATGGCCTTGACCTGCGCGAAGAGAGCATGGTAGGCTTACGTAATTCCCAGACAGGTCAGGGGCGTTGAGCAGAGGGGGATACCCTTCGGAAGTCGAATGTCGTATGGCATGAAGGAAAAGCCGCCGAAGCACTACGATCATCAGAACAAGGAGGTTCCCAAACTCTGGAAGCAGTGCACGACACGGGGGCCGAGATCATCGAAGGTTGGGAGCCTCGTGAGACGGAGCGGTTCCGGCTCAGGGTCATCGGATAGTGCATCGGGAAAGGAGGAGACGTCATGGGAAAGATCCCTCAGGAATATCTTCCCTCCAAGGAACTCTCGCCGAGCCGAATCTATAAGCTCCCTGAGTACCAGGCCTACCCGCAAAAATTCAAC
>CAYGBT010000126.1:0-3273 GCA_964348275.1 uncultured bacterium | reverse complement strand
CCCATTCCGAGCGTGCAGCCTTTTTCATCGTATCAGGCTTGGCATTTGCGATTTGAGTACCGTTCAGGCTGTTTGCCGGAGATTAGACTTGACAGGGGGTGGGACAAAGGGAGCACGGAGTCCGTAGCACTTGGCTGGTGGCAGGGGAGAGGTCAGAAGCGCCGGCGACCAGAGCCCCTGCCTCCCCTCCGGAAAAATCGAGCGAGCACCAAAGGAAAGAGGCGCCCGCAGCACGGGATGCTGCTTCCTGAGCCTACGGGGCGTCTCGTCGAATTGGGAGCGTATACTTACGGCAACATTGTTTTCAATTTGTGGAAGCATCGCCGCCGCTGTCTATGGCATCTTGGCACTCATTACCGACTTCAGAGCTGGCAACGTGACTAGACGGGCAAAACTCGTCATCATAGGCATCGCAGCGGACGCGGCGCTATCGCTCCTCGGAGAGTTTCTCTCGCAACGCGAGGCGGAATCTGAGGCTTTGCAAAGACAAGACCAGCTCATTCGCAATATGTGGCGAGAGAACAGCCGAATTGATACCGGAGCAATCACTGCTCTCGTGAAGTACTCATTTCCTTTGGAATCGGCAGCAATGACGCTCCAGGTGTTTCAACGGAGCTGGCGACTAACAATCCGGGGAAAACCAAAACACGATAATGCCTTGTTGTACAAAGCAAATATGTGGAGTACTCAGCACCTTCTTCGAGACACTGAACTAGAAATTGAGGCTAATGGGCAAAACATTGATCATCGAGTCCACCAAACCGTTGATACGGTTGATTGGATGCAATTGAGCATATTTTCGCAATTTACTGGGAACCTGGGCTCGTTCTCAAATCCGTTGACTTGGAATGGCGCAAGCGTCGAAGCACACCTCACGGCTTCTGGGGTTGGTCATTCCCAATGGCCTTGGGTCACAGAGACGAGCGAACGGCAATCACATCGTTTTGAACCGTTTGATAGAGAGATAGTCAAGGATATGTTCTTAAGACACTATGGTTTGACATCAGAGGGCAACCTCTCGGAAGACGAATTTTCGATCAGCCCACTTCCAGTTTCGCCGTTCTGACTTTGTACGTGCGTGACCGGCCGGTCGCATCAAGTACGGCTCGACTCGCACAAGTTCGGGAGCACGGTGAAGATATGCGCAATTTACATGTCTTCAAGTTTCCAATTATAGAAGTAACACCAGGTATATTTCAGGGACCCCCCTGAACGAAATAAGCCAGAAGAGAATCAAGGGCGCACCGCTTTGATTGTTCTAAGGTGGTCGGGCTGGTTCTTGATATTCATTGGATTCACAGCGTTCATCCTTTACTGGCATAAAGAAGAACCTAGCTAATCCCTACAGTTGGCCCGGGGAAAAGCGGTCGGGATTCTTTTATTGAACCGAGAGAAAGATGAAGCAGGAAAATGTGGAGGGGGGATGCGATGACGATGATTCACTCGTTCTGTACGCGGCGCGGTTTCCTTCGTGGACTCGCCGTGGGCGCGGTGGCGTTCACTGTGCCTGGGGCGTTTGCCGAAGCATTGATGCGGACGCCGTGGCAAACTGCCGGTCCGTTCTATCCCAACAAACTTCCGCTGGACACGGATAACGATCTGCTGGTCATCAACGACGCGATCACGCCTGCCGTGGGCGAGATCACGCATCTGGGCGGAAAAATCCTCGACCCGCGGGGAGAACCCCTGCGGAACGCCGTCGTCGAGATCTGGCAAGTAGACACCAATGGCGCCTACCTCCATCCCGGCAGCGCCAACCGCGACAGGCGAGACGCGAACTTCCAGGGGTTTGGGCGCTTCTTGACCGGATCGAGCGGCGAGTACTATTTTCGGACCATCAAGCCCGTTTCGTACCCCGGGCGCACGCCGCACATTCACTTTGCCGTCAAGCTGAAGGGGCGGGACACGTTCACCACGCAATGCTACATCAAAGGCCATCCAGGAAACGCGCGCGACTTTATCCTCAACAGCATTCGTGACCCCAAGGGCCGCGCGTCCGTGATCGTCGACTTTCTCCCCATCAAAGGGTCGCGAATCGGCGAGCTAGCGGCACGCTTTGACATCGTGCTCGGCTTCACGCCAGGGATCTAGCCCGGACTATTCACGAAGAGGTGAATATCCGCCCTCCGGGCCGGTTCGACGTGCTCACGGCCCCTCCTGTTGGAACCAGGGCCACGGTCCCGAGCTTGTCGAGGGGCTTCGACTCCGCCTCGCCTTTGGGGGGCGTCGCTTAGGGCTAGCAGGGGATCGGGGGCAGGCTTGCCATTTGCGATTTGACTATGTTATTGCGTAGCTGATTCTGGGACGAGCCCTCAGCTTTCAACACTCACCTCTCGGCAGGTAATTGACACGGAGCCGCGGTAGGCATAGTTCTTCATCCACCGCAGGCACAATCGACGGCGCCCCATATAACCACCCACCCTGCCGGGCGGAGGACAGCCCGGGAGGGCGTCTTGTTTTCGGAAAGAGGCCGGCTTTGACCAATTAAATCAAGAAGTTAGTGGATTTCCGACTTTTCCAGACGCACGACCGAACGGAAATGATAATATTGCACCCCGGGGTGTTTCCCGCGAAAGGTTGGGCTTGAAACTGTGATGTTCGAACGGTATCGAAAGAACGTTCACGAGCCGTGTGGGTTGAAGCGATTTGCGCTGCTGGCCGTGCTTTTCCTCAGTATGAGCGCATGTACGCAAGATGCCGCGAGCGTTTCCAGCCCGCAGTCGGCGAAGAAGCGGCACGTCCCAGCCCATCTGGTGGAGTCCGCCGCCGTGGTCGCCGAGACCTTGAGCATGAGCAGCGTGTACACCGGTTCGCTGCGTCACCGCCAGACGGTGCGGATACATAACCAAGAGGAGGGACGCGCAACCCGCCTTCCTTTCTACGAGGGGGACCGGGTCAAAGCCGGCGACATTATACTCGAGCTTGACGCCGCTCTCCTGAATGCCCAGTTGGACAAGGCCAAGGCTGTACGACGCGAGGCCGAAACGAATATGAAGCGATTCCGGCGGCTGCTCCAAGAAAAGGTATCGTCGGAGGACGAGTACCTTCGCGCGAAGACCGCGTTCGAAGTTGCTAAGGCCGAGGAGCGTATTCTCGAGACACGGACCGGCTACACCAAGGTTGCAGCCCCGTTCTCCGGCGTCGTGACCGCGCGACTCGCGGAGCCTGGCGACATCTTGCCGCGCCACACGCACGTGCTCACCCTGGCAGACCCCAGTTCCTTGGTCACCGATCTCGCGGTCTCCGAAATACTGTTATCGCATATCGCAGTCG
>CAYGBT010000125.1:0-3432 GCA_964348275.1 uncultured bacterium | reverse complement strand
GGGTGAGCGCGGTCTAGGCTCGCTCGAGGGTCTGTGCCTTGCATGATTGCGTCTCAGAAACGGAAGTAGAAACCCAAACTCAGGTACGGCCTCGTTTCGCTCGTGTCCTCTGCAGAGAAGTATTTGGGGCCAAAACTTAGCAGGAAGCTGCCATTGAGAGGGCGATGACGAATTTCCAGTAAGGGGCCTCCCTGTACTGCCGTAAAGTCTTCACCCCCCATGCCGATCCCTTCCAGACCCACGCTAAGAATAGTGTCGCCTTCCGGTCCGAGCGTAAGGACCTCCCGCTTGGCGGCAACGCGCCCCCAGTTGAAATGCTCCGCCGAGGTGTAGGTATACAGCACCAATATGTCAGCCTTTGGGGAGAGCTGGTAATAGTATTCTAACTGGCCCACTCCGCCATCATCGTTACGCGTATCCGAGTTGTCCCGATCGAAGCGTGTCCTCTTCACCTGGCCACCCCCAAAGAGGGACAGTGACATATCAGGCCTGAACTGATACTTCAGCCCGAGAAGCATGGTGACGGCAGGGGCTTCCGCCTCGACCGTTTCTCCTTCCTCTTCGAACTCGTAGGTCAGATAGCTGAATAAAAGCCGGGGGCGTAAGGCGATCTGGTTGGAGACGGGTTCCTCGAGTCCCACGCCGGCATACGCGAAGCTAGAGTTGCCGAAATCGCTGCTGTACCCCGCCAGCGTCTCCCAATCCAGCGCCGCGGCGGGGGAAGCCGCAAAACAGACAATACCGATAATCAAGCCCCGCAGCCAGGTTCTCATGCCACGTCGGACCAGAACGCGCGTATCCCCTTTACGTCCCCGGGACTCCAGGATCAGAGGGCCGAAATCCATAAAGCTCCTCTCGCAGCCGGTCAATATCCTGGGGCAGGTATGTCTCAATGGCGATTCCCACAATCCAACCCCGAACGGTCCGCTGCCAGTACCGGATGGTGGCCGGAAAACTTATCACCTTGCCGTTCACGCGCAGCTGAAGCTGGACTGCTGACGGATCGATCGGCGGCTTCCGGCGCAAGATGGCGCGGACGCCGGCCTCGCTGACATCGGACGTCCGCCCTTGCAGCATCCCTTCGTCCCACGTGAGAGAACAGGGCCAGCGCCTGATGAAACGCGGATAGCGGCGGTAAAGGGCACGCTCCACAAAGAAAACCCGCAGCGGACCCGATAGAAAAGTAAGGAGGTTTCGCAGCAGCCCCGGCGGCTGACGGGAAACATCCGTCAGAAACTCGGGGTGACTATACATGGCCCGGATCACCGCTTCCCGATCCGCCAGGGAGAGCCCATTGAAGGCCAGCCGCACCGCGAGGTGGTGCGGCCCCAAGATCTCCCGTCCTTCGATCCGCGCCGGGAGCCGGCAGCCCGCGGGGGAGGCCACAGCAATGCCGAGCTCGACGTCATCTGGAATCGGGACCTGGGGCGTGTGGACGAGCGCTCCCGTTTCACTCAGCTCGGTGATCGTCGCGTCGATCACTTGATTCTTCGTGTCGAGATGCGCCGGGAGGGATAAGGCGACGCGGGGGGCCTCTCTCCGCTGGGGCCTTTCATACGCAACGGCAACGGCCCAGCCGCATGTGATGCCGTGAAACCCGGCCCATAAAACATTCACCATAGTGTGGGGGGACACCGGTTGCCCACGGAGCCACGGGGCGAGTCCCCAGACGATGCCCCCGAGGAGTAGCGACCCGAGCAACAGCAGTGGCAAGGCCAGCAGCCAGCGGAAATGCCCCACCGTGCGGGTCTCGCCTTTGGGCGTGACCCGAAACTGCCCGGCCTTCGGAAAGCAGAAGGCATGCAGGATCACCGGAAGCTGCCAGACACTCATGGCGAGTTCGTAGACGTTCGAGATAAAGCTGCTGCGGCGCCCCTCCGCAAAGACATCGAAGGCTACGACGGCCACGAGGAATTGGGGGACGAAGTAGTTCACCAGGTCGGGGATATCCGCGAGGAGCGGCTTAAGCCCCAGGAGAAGGAACCAGAGCGGGGCGACGGTGTAAATCAGACGAGGGAGAGGGAAAAAGAAATAGTAGATGGCGTAGAAATACAGCAGCCGCTGGCGCCAGGTGAGCCCCCGCAGGAACAGGGGATTGTCGAGACGCAATCCCTGCATGGCGCCGCGCGCCCACCGCAGGCGCTGGCTGAGGTAGCCGGCGAAACTTTCCGGCGCTAAGCCGCGGCTCAGGAGACGATCGACGTACACGGATCGATGCCCTTTGGCGTGCAGGTGGAGGGAGGTATGCAGGTCCTCGGTGACCGTGTCGGTCCGGAACCCGCCGACTTCGCCCAGGGCGCTCCGCCGCAACACGGCGGCGGACCCACAGAAGAAGGCGGCATTCCACCGATCCCGGCCTGGCATCGCGATCCGGAAGAAAAGATCCTGATCGTTGACCACCTGGCGCGAGAGCAGGAGGCTGCGCTGGAAGGGATCCGGGTTGAGGAAGTTGTGGGGTGTCTGGACCAGGGCGACCGTGGGATCCCGGAAATAGCCGACCGTCTCGCGCAGGAAGGAAGCGATTGGAGCATGATCGACATCGAAGCAGGCCACCAGGTCGCCGCTCGAGTGGGCCAGGCCGTAATTCAGGTTGCCGGCCTTGGCGCCGACACGGTCGGGCCGGTGCAGGTAGGTGCAACCGAGCCGGGTGGCTAATTCCTGGACCTCCCGGCGCCCTCCGTCGTCGAGGATATAGACTCGCTTGGAGGGATAATCAAGATGGGTACAACACACCGCCGTCCGGTGGAGGATGTCGAGCGGCTCGTTGTACACCGTGATAAAGACATCGACCGAGGGCACCGGGGCTGAGAGCGGGGGAGGCGTGGCGCGGGCGGGTCGCCTCCAACTTTGCATGTAAAAAACCATGAGGAAGCTGAGACCATACATCTCTGCCACTAACAGTGTGTAACTCAGGACCGCCTCGAGGACCGTCGCCTCATTCACCGTCACCAACACTCGCCAGAGGATATAGCGGAGAGACAATCCGATACTCAAAATCGCTGCGGTCTGTCGGCATCGGATTGGAGTCCCCGGGATAAGCGAGAAAGCAACACCGATTAGCACGGCGGACCAGCTGATCACGAGGTCGAGCCTACTGAGGAGGTCTCCCGTCATAGATCCCCTTTACGGCCCTTCCGAGCACACTGGGAATAGGAGCAACCCGGCACCACGGTCATATGCAACACCTTGCTCCAAAGATGTCATACGACCTCCTGCGAGGTCGACGGACTCCCCCTGTCACGGAAGGTTGCCATCAAGCTTGCAGTCCGACTCAATGTCCGCCACATCAGAACAACCGTAGCCGCGACCCGAGAGGCATCGTGTCCAATATTTATGCCTAAACTCGTAGCCGTACCTTGTGCATATTTAAGGGTCGGCCGCCGGAAGCCATCCGTCCCATAGTGACGTCCTTTTGACCGATGCCGAAAAATG
>CAYGBT010000124.1:0-3507 GCA_964348275.1 uncultured bacterium | reverse complement strand
ACCTGAAAGAGCGGGCCGGGATGTTGAAGGACCTCATCGCCTCGTTGGTGAAGCCCGCAATGAGCGGATGACCGCGGCAAAATGCGGCTTCCCAGCGTAGCTGCATCACCCCATCACAAGGCCGCCGGCCTTTTCTAGCGTATGTCCGTTAAGGAGAATGCAAGTCCTGAGTCGACATATGCCACACAGGGAGCTATTCATCGGTGGGCGGGGAGACAAAGCCTCCTCGTATCCTGTCGTGGAGGATGTTGCAGTAGCAGACGTGATGGGTTCAGCTCGCCCCCGGGCGGAACATGGATCTAACGAGCTCACGGATCAGCTGGGCCCTCTCCCGAGTCTCCCGGAGCTGCGCCAACTGCCTCAAAAGCTCCTGCTCGATCGACTCCGCCTCCTTCACAAACTGGGCGAACCTAGCCTCGCCCTCCTGACAGATCTGGTCCCGAAATTGCGTGATGCGATCGAACAGTTCGTGCACGGGAATGGTCCGATCCTCTAGCATCTTCGGCACCTCCTGCCGAAACCGATCCACCAGCGACAGAGGGGCCATCGCTAGCTCCTCGAGCCTCTGCATCAACAATTCCCTCCGCTGTCAATGGCTAGGTAATCCCCGAAGGTCCATCGGATCTCGGACAACCGCCTTCTAAGGCCCGTAATCTCCCTCCTTATACCGGCTCCATTCTTCGTCCCCTGAGGGGCTTAATTATTCCTCACCGGGCAAGAAGTGTCAAGGGCTCCAAGTCAGTCGATAAGGCCCCCCTAGCATCGGGCTTGCACTTACCTCGTGGCTGGGACATGCCCCGTGGAGGACGCAGTGCAGACACGCCTATCTTGGTCATTGACGACGATCCCGCTTTCTGCGAATTGGTAAGCTCGGTGCTCACCGATGCGGGATTTGAAGTCATTTCGACCCCCGATGGCCCGAAAGGCATCGAACTGGCCCGGGGGCACAGCCTGCCGTCATCTTCCTGGACATGATACTGCGCGGGCTCGACGGGGTCAGCACGTGCCAGCGCCTCAAACGGGAGCGCGCCATCGCGGATGTCCCCGTAGTTGGCATCACGGCGTCGCCGGAGCTGCGGCACATCGAGCAGGCCTATCGTTCCGGGGCGGAGTTCTTCCTGGCGAAGCCCATGGCCATCCCCGGTTCCCGATGGAGCGGCCTGTCCGGTGCATCATTCGGGGGGAGGGGGCGACGACGCGGGGCATTGTGGGCCACACGGTGAACGCAACCCTCCGCGGCCTCCAGCTCTTCCTGTCCGAGGAGCTGGCACCCGGGACCGTGTTTCGCCTTCAACTGGGGCTCCCGAATGTGGCAGTGATTGCCGAGGCGGAAGTCGTTTGGTCTCAGGAATCTCCCATTCAGGAGGCATCTCCCCATGAAGGGATTACCTCATACCCGCATGGGCTGCAGTTCACCAGCCTCGAACTGCAGGATCGTTTGACCTCGGAGCTCTTCATTGCAAAGGGCTTTGGGGGATAAAAGAAAACGCTGAAAGTGAGTCAAACCCGGCAGAGGCCGTCAATCGCCAATCGTGGTCTCACCTCCACAACCCCCGTCCTGCCTCCCTCGACTCCCGTTGGCGCTTCAGGAACAGCTCTTCGTGCTTCACATTTGGCGACACCGTCATCACCTGGGCGTAACCGTGCTTCACCAGCCAGGTGTTCACGAAGATGCCGTCCTCACCTTTTCCCCCTCAGCGAGTCAATGTATTCACCGATCAGCCGCACGGAATCTTCCGAGGGGTCCAGAAACTCCAGCACCGTCCGATAGATCAGGTCGCGCTCTCCGTCGGGTCGGACCTCCAGATGATGGACCACCGATCGGACCACCCGGCACTTCAGGCTCACCTCCTGCCCGTGGATCAAGAGTGTCAGGAACGAGGTGGTCCCGGGGCGGACGAGGTGTAAGTGTTCGATCAGGGCCCCGCCCGAGCTGATATTGATGAGGGAGGCCTCGTAGACGGCAGTAATCTGCCCCGCGGTCGGCTCCTCTACCGCCCAGCGGAAATGGCGCCGTCTGTCCTCCTTCGCGTCCACTGAATCTCCTCCACCTTCTTACAGGCCTTATGCTTGCTCAAAACTAAAACGCCCCCGGGCCGTGCTACGCCCGGAAGGCGTTAGGGTGTTTGGTGCGCCAGCGAAGCTGCCGCTGGTGGGCTATGAACTGTGCCCACCCCGGTTCCATCAGAGCCTCTCTCACTTTATTGTAGTCACTATCTCTTTTAGGGTTGCAGGGACCAATGACGGCGGTCAGCTCTTGATCTGATCTGGTGTGGAAAAGTCTGTACAGCTGGGCGTGGAATGATGCTTCGGAAGGGATATGCTGGGCTGTGAGAGTCACCTGGGGGAAAATCTGTTGTGCAGCCTATTTCGCCCTTTCCCTGTCCAACTCCCGCCGCACCGCCTTAATCTCCTCCAGCACCTCCTCGTTGGACATATAGACCTTTCCACACCAGCACGCGCCTCGTGGCTTCCTAATCGTACATGATAGACCAGAGGAGTTCCTCGACGGTGACCGTTTGCCTCGGATCGGCTTTCTCGGCTATGCTGTAGCTCCCTCTAAACGCACCTGAAAGCAGGGAGACAAATGCAATCGCTATAATCGGTATGATCGCCCTGATGACCCACGGCGTCCACCGCGGTCGACCCATAAGTCCGGCCCTTTTGACATCTTGGAGACACATTAGGTCTATCGAGTCGATCATATGCACCCGCGGTTTCCTAAAGAGCGGCCACAACAGCACCACAGCTGCGATCCCGGCCAGGATCAGTAGGATGGCAATTGTTGATGCGCTCATCGGCCCTGGCTACGCCTCCTCAAGATTTCTCGACACTTGTTCCATCCGAAAAAGCAAGACGCACTCCCGAGTCGTAGTAAACCCACGAAGGCGTCCAGGTTTCTGGTGCACCAACGATTGTGCCGCAGGTGGGCCGAGGGCTATCCTCATCCCGGTTTCACGCAAGCATTTCCTGAATCGGCCTCAAATATCCACGACCCCGCTATCGGATGTCAAACCGCACCCTTCCATCGCTGGCGAGGGTCAAACGCGCGGTCGCGGTGGCAGCCGTGGGGGTCGAGACCGCGGTGGGAGGAGAGGGCTGGAATAGAGGAGAAAAAGACGAGCAGGATAGCTACCAACAAAAACGCTGCAGCGTAGTACCGCGCGGGGCTTTCAGTGGAACAACTGATCCAACAAAAACCTGATGGGTCCGCACAGTCACTCCCACACATCTGGCTAGCGCTATGGATCCCCTTTGCTTGTCTACACCCCCATAGGCCAGTTGCGAGGTGTCGAAGAGGGGAGTTTCACGTTTCCGTTCACGGGCAATGTGCCCCGTCCAAAAAGGGCCGAAGAAGAACTCACAGATCGTTAAGTTATCGTAATACAAGCGTGTCGTCATTTGGCATCCTCTTTGCTCCGCGCCCCCGGCAGAAAGTCTACCTGAGCCTTCCAAGGGGAGTGACCGTGGGACAAGAACAGGGTGGCAGGCGGCGATATCCCCGTG
>CAYGBT010000123.1:0-3521 GCA_964348275.1 uncultured bacterium | reverse complement strand
AGAAGCGAGCCTCCACCCTGATGCCTGTCCTCGTACTGTGGGTGATGGTCGGCCCCCAACGTTGGGCGGCACTCGCCCGGTATCCCGAAGCTATCCTGTGTCAGTGGCGAGCAGAGAAACTCCGTGATGACGGCCATGTAGTCACGTGTCTGCCGCGTGTCGTCAGACAATTGGGGCCTCTTATGCACTGACCCGAAAAGCAAAAGGTGCCATTGGGCAGAGACAACAGCACTAGCGGTGGTCCACGGGCGTCGGGGGCATCCTCGACGCTCATGGTGTTTGGGGAGGCTGGTTGTCAAGACACTGTAGATTCTGGAAAGGACAGGGCGGCTCCCGGTACATCCTTCTGGTTGAAGCAGCGGTCCGCCACAACCAGACCAGTGGAGTAGGGGCCGTTTGGGTGCCCAAATCACCCAGCGGCCCCGATCTCATTTCCGGTTGCGTATAGGTTGCGGATTCGCGTCACGATTTGCGCGATTCTGCGTTACCCTGCATTCCTAACTGCGCTAAGTTGCTGTATCCTCTGCCCCACCGCCTCAATGATAGATTGATCGATTTCCCACATTTGTGCGCGGTCAGGTCGAGCTGATCCTGTTCCACTTCAGGCATTCGCCGCAGACGACGTATTGGAGCCGAGGATTGTGGCGGGCTTGGACAAGGCCAAACTGGCCTCCCTCCTGGCGAACCGAGGCTCCCGCTGCCGGCACCCCCTCCCGACCGCAGAAATGACACTGAAGACCAGGCTCGGGAGAAACATGGGCTACCAGGATCCAGGGACTTCGTCGGGGCGGCGGCTCTGGGACCTTGATAGATCGCCGGAAGGCGGCAAACAGGCGATCCAAAAATTTCCCCATTTCAGCAAGGACCCCTTTCGGGCGGGACATGCCGCCTAAACCTCCAAGTCGGTCCACCGCAAGAGATCCCCGAGAAGGAACCTGCCCTCTTGGTGCCATGTGAGAGGGAGGACCTGCATCCTGCCGATGGGGCAGATCCGGTTGACTCCTGCCTGGCCCAATTGACCTGCCAGTATCCCAATGCGTTCCGGTGTCACGGCCACCCCGGCGGCTTGCAAATAGGGACGCCACGATTTAAGCAGTCCTGCTACTTCTAATAAATCCGCCACAGGCTTGACCAAGACTGTTCGGTGGAGACATGTCGGGGAGAACCTCGGGTCGGCATCATAGATGACGGTATAGTCCAACCGCTGCGGATGCGTGAAGAGGGCGATCTCCTTTCCAGCCAGTCCCTGGGCTTCGTAACCGGCCCGGAATTTCCTGACTGCCGCCGCCTCATCCCGGGTCAGCGAACCAGGAGGAAGGCGGTCGGCCCATTTTGCCATGGCCGAGGCGAGAAGCTGGGCAAACTCCCTCGGGCTCAGCTTGCCTCCTTCCTCCACGTAAAAGAGATGGGGAGAGAGACACCCCTGCTGGTCGAAGAGGGAGGCATCGTAGGCGGCCCGTTCCGCTATCTCCTGTGCCGTCGACAGGACGCCTCGGCCGATCACACCGAAACTCAGGCGATGACCATGGCCAAGGAATCGACAGCGGACCCGCCCCTGAAGTTCATGGATCGTCTGCTCGTTGCCGTAAGCGATGACCACATCAGCTCGGTCGAAGGCCACGACTTCCAGGTCCGTCCGTCCCCCGCTCCACCACAGGACCGCCAAGCACTCGCCGATCTCCGGATCCTGCTTGGCCACCGCGGCTGCCCACAGGGCGAAAAAGAGTGGATCCGCCGACGCGGTCTTCACCAGAGAAGGCGATCCGAGGAGGGTGGCGGCGATGAGTCCAGGAAGCCCCACCCCGAGGATGTTTCCCGCCAGCACATGGGTGGTCATCGTAGGACCATAAGCCTGGCTGCGATGCGACGCGTCTTGAACAAACCCTGTCACCGGCCCCGCGACTTTGGCCCCCCGGAGAAGTTCGTGAAAAGCATCTGCCCTGTACCCTTGGCACAGCAGATCGAGCCCATGGTTCACCATGGCGGGGGAAAATCGGGTAACGGCAGGTAGCGCCGATTCGGCTACCCGACGCAAAGGATCCGCACGATCTTGCCACCGACTGAAGACCTCGGACAGGACCCCGGCGATTTGTTGCCCGCTCCGTTTCTGGAGCCGCTCCCGGGCCTTCTCCAGGTGTCCGATCACCTCGGCGAGGAGCGACGGAGTCAGGGTGGGAACTTCCAGCATCACCTCGCCAAAGGCGAGGGTCTCGGTCTCAAATCCGGAAACATGCGAAGGGAGATGATAGCCAGCGATCCTCATCGCCTTCCCTGGAGTTCCTCTATGGTCAAGGAACAGCCTCTGGCCTCGGCGTCCGGGGCTCGTCCCAGCACCTGAAATCCCCTTTCGATCTCATATCCCAGGTCCTCGGTCTCAATCGCCATGACCGACCCGCAATTCGCCAGATCGTAATGAGTCAGTAGCCCCACCTCCCCCGGCGGGACTTCGTCGAGTGTTGCCGGATCGAGAATGCGCGTCCGAACCCAGGGAGGGACTTCCTTGAACCGGACTCGCGAGCGTTCCTGCATCCACTTCCTCAAGGTATTATCGTAAAATTGGGAGCCCATCTCGGTCATTCCATATTCGTTAATGCAAAATGCCTCGGGAATCGCAAGGACCTCTCCGTAGAGGCGCAAGAGCTCTTCTCGTGCCACTTCGCGTGACTGACCCTTGAAGCCTCCGGTATCCATGAGTCGGCTTCCTTCAGGAAGCTGGAAGTGCCATCCCTGCTTGTGACACACGTCAAGCAGGTGGACAAAAGCAAAAGAGGTCCCGAGCAGGCAGACTGGCTCTTGTCGTGCCTCGACCTCCCTCAAGGTCCGGAGCAGCCCGGTGAGATTGATCCCCGTCTCTCCCACAAAATAGGCGCTCCCTTCCCCGCCGTAGGCCTTTCGGACCACCTCCAGCATATGGGAGAGCGATGAGGTGGGGAGCAGGTTGGATGAGGGCGCAAGAATGAGCATCCGCGGCCGTATGTCGTCCGGGAGGAGGTGGGCAGCGAAATTAGTGAGGAGGGAGCTATCGTAGACCTCGAGCCAGGGAAATCCATGCCGTCCTCTTTGGTCCGCTCCCTGGCTCGTTCCACTGGTCAAAAACACGCGCTCGGTTGGAGCGCACGTCAAGTCGACGAGCTTGAAGGCCGCGGTAGGGACAGGGGGAATCTCCTCCCACGCACCAACCGACTCCGGCCTAATCCCTCGTCGGTCACAGAAGCGTCGATAAGTCGGATTCTTCCGATACTGAAACGCGAAGACATCGAGGGCCAGCTGATTGAATTCCTGCTGCTGCGGCTCGCGTATGAAATTCAGGACCCGTTCAACCACGGGCTCTCTCATCTTTAAGTGCCCTTCCAACAATAGCTGTCAGCTGTCAGCAGCCAGCAATCGGCAACCAAAAAAACAACCCGCCGTCAGCCGTCCGCAGTCAGCTTTGAGACCCAAAGTCCGATGTCCGAAGTCGCTGAAGGCGAGGAGGGGGTTCCATCCGAGGCAGGCGACATCTGGCTTGCGTCTCCGAAGGA
>CAYGBT010000122.1:0-3563 GCA_964348275.1 uncultured bacterium | reverse complement strand
AAGGACTTCCTCGACATGTTCCAACACTTCCGCTGGTTCTTCGGGATGGGTCCGCGCCCCCAGTTTGGGCGCTTCTCGTACTGGGAGAAGTTCGACTACTGGGCCGTCTTTTGGGGGATGGCCATTATCGGCACCTCGGGATACGTGATGTGGTTCTCCTCCAGTTTTGCCCGCGTCCTCCCAGGCTGGCTTTTCAATGTGGCCCTACTCATCCACGCCGACGAAGCGCTCCTGGCGGTCTGGTTCATCTTTGCCATTCATTTCTTCAATAGCCACCTCCGTCCTGATCGGTTCCCAATTGATCTCGTGATCTTCACCGGACGAGAGAGCGTCGAAGAGCTACGAGAGGCACGTCCCGTGGAGTATGAGCGTTTAGCAAAGGAAGGCGGCCTTCTGGCCGTCGAGGCCGATCCTCCGCCGCTCTGGCTCAGGAACTTCGGGCGGATCATCGGGTTCAGCGCGATTGGGATCGGCTTCCTTCTCCTCGGCCTGACCCTGCTCGCGTTTTTGAGTGAATCATGATGGATGAGGAGTGGAGGCGGGCGAGCGCGCGCAATCCCCTTTCCATACGATGGATCAAAAGAGGAGCAGTCCTCCCGGTATTACTTCTCTCGGCAGTTGCCCTCGTAGAAGCGGGATCCCTCCCCCCAGAGGTCGAATTTTGCCTCGGCTGCCATAACGACAGCGCGTTAGAGCTGACCCTCAAGAGTGGTGAACGACGATCCCTCTTCGTCGATGCGGATCAGTTCGCTCGCTCCATCCACGGGGAGTTGCTCCAATGCACCGACTGCCATAGTGACATCGAGACCTATCCCCACCCGCAGAGAACGTTTGCAAATCTGCGTGAGTTTACCCTGGCCTACTACGAAAGCTGCAAGGGATGCCACTTCGATAACTACACCAAGACATTGGACAGCGTGCACTACACCGTCCTCGCCAAAGGGGAATTAAGGGCTCCGCTCTGCGTGGATTGTCATGGGGCCCACGACGTCGCAAGCCCGAATGTTCCACGGTCCAGGATATCGAAGACGTGTGCCCGGTGCCACGGAGAGATCTTTGGGGAGTACGCCCAGAGCGTCCACGGGAAAGCGTTAGTGCAGGAAGAAAACGTGGATGTGCCGGTCTGTACCGATTGCCATCGGTCGCATGATATCAAGGATCCCAGAACCGCCTCCTTTCACCTGAAGACCCCAGAGCTGTGTGCCTCATGCCATACCGACGAGTCGCGTATGAAAAAGTACGCGCTCTCGACCAACGTTCTCCAGACGTACCTCAAGGATTTTCACGGCATGACCGCCTCCTTCTATCGAGAGGAGCAAATCACGCCAGCCGCGTTCACCGCTGTATGTACCGATTGCCACGGCGTCCATGATATTCTATCAGTGAAGGATCCACGGTCTGTTGTCATGAAGGTGAACCTGCTGAAGGTCTGCCGAAAGTGCCACCCGGACGCCACGGAGAACTTTCCCGGGGCCTGGCTCTCGCATTACGAGCCGAGTCCCGAGAAGGCTCCGTTGGTCTACTACGTAAAGCTCTTCTATCAGATCTTCATTCCCTTTATCGTCGTGGGGTTAGTCCTCCAAGTCCTCCTTCACGTTTGGCGAGTGGTGGTGAACCGATGAGGTGGAAATTGCGGATTGCGAATTTGCGGTGCATGAATTCGCCTTTTACCAATCCGAAATCCGAAGTCCGAAATCCGCAATTCCCAATCCGAAATATTGGGTACTGATTTGATGGAACACGCAACGCACAGATACGTGACGCGATTCAGCCTGAGACAACGGGTGGAGCACTTCATCATCATGGTGCTTTTCCTGATGCTTGCTCTGACCGGCCTCCCGCAGAAGTTCTTCGAGGCGGGGTGGGCCCAGTGGTTGGTCGTTCATCTGGGCGGAATCGACCGGGTTCGTTGGATTCACCGCACCGCCGGCATCCTCTTCGCCGTAGCGGCAGTCTCGCACGTCGCCGTCGTGTTGGTACTTGCGGCGATGAAGCGAATCCAGCTCAATTTGGTTCCGACCAAAAAGGACTTCCAGGATGCCATCATCACGCTCCGGTATTATCTGGGCCTTTCGGAACAGCAGGCACAGTTCGACCGGTACGACTATCGACAAAAGTTCGAGTATTGGGGTCTGGTGCTGGGAGGAGTCGTGATGATCACGACCGGCTTTATCCTTTACTTTCCCACGTTCTTTACCAACCTCCTCCCCGGCCAAGTGATCCCGGCAGCTCAGGTCGCCCATTCAAACGAGGGGCTGCTGGCGTTTTTGGTGGTGATTATCTGGCACGTGTATAACGCGCACATGAATCCCGACGTCTTCCCCTTTGATGCAAGCATCTTTACTGGAAAGATCAGCGAGGAGCGATTGCAAATGGAGCATCCCTTGGAGTACGCCCGTCGTGCGGAAATGGACGTGGCACCGGCTCTAGAACTTGAGGAGGAGGAGAGCCTCGCGGCAAGAACTGGAAGCGGGCAAGCTGCGGAGGATTGCGAAGAGATCTGATGAACCCGTTTCATTTGTTTCGAAAGAGTCTTCAGGGGCGCATTATCCTCCTGGTGGGCTTGGGGATGGCGGCCCTGGCGGGCATCCTCGGACTGTCCAGCCTGTGGGAGATCCGCGAACTCTCGAACCGAACTCTCCAGGAGCGCCGAGGGTTGGCCCATGCGGTGGCCGATCATCTCGACACCATTCTGAGGTCGAACCTCATTGTCCTTCAAGAGCTGGCCCTGGAGGCCCGGGGAGGTCTCGGGGAGGCCAATCTTCAGTCGCTGAAAGTGGCACTCAGGGAGGCCTACCTTCGTTCCGTCCTGTTTGAGGGGGTCTTCCTTGTGGACCAAAGGGGTCGGATGCTCTGGATCGAGCCCCAGCGTCAGGCTGCCCTCCATAAGGACCTCTCGTCGCTTCCGCCAATCCGCCGGGCCTTGCAGACGGGCAAACCGCAGGTGTCGGACCTGATTGCCGACGGCAGGAAGCGCATCTATGCCGTGGTACCGGTCCGGGATTGGCATGGGAAGGTCGTAGGAGCTGTGGGCGGGGCAGTGGACGCGGCAAGCCCTCGCTTTCGCTCCCTGATCCACCCGATTCCGTTCGGCGAAACCACCTATCTGGAGATCGTTGACGGCCAAGGGATCGTGCTCGCCTCGACGAAGACCGGGCGGGATTTCAAAGAGAGTGATCACGGCCGCTTTCTGGTCAGCCTGATACAGGAAAAGAAGTCTGTGGTCGGCACGTGCCATAGTTGTCACGAGGAGGACGGACTGCCTGAGCGAGAGCAGGAGGTCATCGCGTTTGCCCCGTTGACCACCGCCCGCTGGGGGTTGAGCATCCGCCAGTCCGAACGAGAGGCTCTGGCGCCAGCGGTCGCGATGGAGCGACGCCTTGTGGTCGTCGGCTCACTGACGATCCTTGTAGCGCTCCTCTTCGCCTGGGGAGTGGCCAGGAGCGTGACAAAGCCTCTTGAGACATTGGCACATGGGGCCCAGCGGATCGCACAAGGGAATCTCGACGAGCCGATCCCGCCGTTAGGCGAGGACGAGATCGGTCGGCTCGCCCGAGCCTTCG
>CAYGBT010000121.1:1784-3621 GCA_964348275.1 uncultured bacterium | reverse complement strand
GCTTGTGTCCGCTTGAGCAGCACGCGGTCTGGGGAAAATTGGAAAAACGAGACCCCTCGCATCTCGCCTTTTCCGGTTCGGAGGAGGTCGATATGGAGGATTTGATCCGATCCTGCCAAATACCAGATGTCCTGTCTCCGTGTGCGATAAAATTTGGGTGATTTTCGGATGCGCTGTTGCAGGATCTGGAAAGCGGTCTCACTGGCTTTCGGGGTAACCTCTTCCTGGAGGAGATGTAGGCTACCCGTGATCGCCAAGGCAAGGAGGATGACGGGAAGCACGACACGGAGGGGGTGCAGCCGGGCCATCTGCATCGCCAGGAATTCGAAGTTCCGGCTAAGTCGTCCCACACTGAGAAAGGAAGCGAGCATGAGGGCCACGGGGGCGATTCGAAGCGTTTCGCGGGGGATCGTGTAAAAGTAGTAGGTCATCACGTCTGCGGCGGAGGCCCCCCATGCCACGTAGCGGTGAATCCGCTCAAAGAGATGTACGATGATCGAAATAGCCAGGAGCACCATGAGAGCGAGACAGAAGAGTTTTACGAAATCTCGGGCAATATACCGATCCAGAATGCGAGTCATCGGATCCTCATAGGCTTGGGCGTGACAGGGCGGCGTTTTCCTCTTGCCATGAGGAAGCGAGGTAGCCACGAATCGCTATTACAACCGATAAACAGAAGCAGGCCGAGGCTGCCCAGGACAAGATTAGGAAGCCAGCTTGCCCAAAATGGGGGTATCAAACCTTTCCTCCCCATACCCTGCCCGGAAATCATCAGGACGTAATAGATCATCGCCAGGATCAATGTGAGGATAAGGCTGATTCCACGCCCCGACCGGCGGACGCGGATTGCAAGCGGGGTGCCGAGGAGGATGAAAACAAGGCAGGCAACGGGAGCCGCAAAGCGTCGATGGAAACTGACGAGCAGCTTTGCCGTCGGTTCCCCTTTCGCCCGAAGTTCGCGAACGGTGGCCAACAGCGCAGAGACTGCCAACTCGTCTGGTCGTCGCTCACTCGCCCCGATGGTCCGCGGATCGGTGACGGAGAGGGCTAGATTCAAGGTCTGGAACCTGAGGATTTGGTAGAGATCCGACCGGTCATCGAAGGTGATATGCGTGGATCCGTCTTGGAGCTCGAGCAGGACGACATTCTGGCGCTCGTCAGGCACGACGCGTCCGCGACGGGCCATAATAATGCGCTGTTTCTCCTCGTCGTGGGTATCCACCACAAAGACCCCTTCCATTAAATCTTTGGCCTCGGAGATGTGGTCGGTGTATAGAATCAGGCCGTGAAAATCATCGTTGAAAATCCGTTCCTGAATTCCAACGGTTGCCCGCGTTCGTGTCAGGAGAAAGAGGAGGTTTCGAAAGGCCTGGCTTCCATAGGGTACCGCGTAGAAGGTGTTAAAAGCGGTGAAGAGCAAGGCAAGGATTCCGACAATGAAGGCAGGGCGAGTCAGTCGGTAGAAGCTGCATCCCGCTGTTTTGAGCGCGGTGAACTCGTGTTCCGCGGCGAGCCGGCCATACGTCGCAATGACGGCGAGGAGAAGGGCCATCGGGATGGTCAAGATGAATAGCTCAGGTAAGATGTACAAGAAGAGACGCGCGACGATGCTGACGGGGACCCGTTTGGTGACGATGAGATCCATCAGATGCAGGATTTTGTCGGTGAGAAGCACAAACGTGAAGAGTCCGAGGCCAAGGGCCAAGGAGACCGAGAGTTCCCGGGAGATATACCGATCGATGAGCTTCACGGCTGCCTCCGCGCCAATTCTCAATAATGCTAGTCGCAGGTTAAGCAATTGTAAAGGGGAGACCAACGGAAGCCGTAAAAAAAGCGA
>CAYGBT010000121.1:0-1684 GCA_964348275.1 uncultured bacterium | reverse complement strand
GCCGACCACAGGTAAAAGGACACCTCATTTCCGACGTCCTCTTATTCCATTGGTTCTCACTTATGGGGCTGGCGTGCTGGTCGGTCCCCATCTCCCCCTTGAGCCTCTTTATCTCCTTCCTACTCTCTTCGTCCTCCTGTTGGCGGCGGGTCTGGCCCTCCGAGCCCAGCGTGGTACCCTCGCCACGACCTTCCTTCTCTTCGGTTTCTTGCTGTTTGGCCTTTTTCGCTACGTGCAGGTCGTTCGGCCCCAGGGACACTATCACCTCGCCAAGGTGCCGGCTTCGGTGTTGAGGGAAAAGGTGGAGCTCGAGGGGATCATTGCTTCCCCGCCTGAATACTTTCCTCCGACAGGTGGATGGCGGCGAGAGGAAAGAGTCCGTTTCCTCATGCAGGCGCAGGTCATCACATTGGAAGGGGTCCGGTACCCAGCGATGGGGGGAGTTCGTTTGAGCATCATTGGTCCGGTGCAGGGATATCGGTATGGCCATCGGATCCGAGGACGTTTCCGGCTTCGCCATCCGAGAGGATATTGGAATCCTGGGGGATTTAACTATCGCCGGTATGCCCTGACCAGGGGATTTCAGTTAGAAGGGTGGAGTCGAGATCGAGGTGAGGTCCAGATCTTGGATCGAGAGGGAGGGTACCGAATTATCCGAGGTATTTCCGATATCCGAGAAGCCATGCTGAACAAGATGCGCGTCACTTTCCCCGGCAGAGAAGGGGGGGTACTACGGGCGATTGTTCTCGGAGATCGGTCCGGTCTTTCAGCGGAGGTTCGAGAGGTCTTCCTCGGCTCGGGTACCTACCATATCCTGGTCATCTCAGGACTTCATGTTGGCTTTCTTGCCGGTCTGCTCTTTTTTTTGAGTCGCTGCCTTCGGCTTCCCCTGTCAGCATCAAGTCTGCTCACCGTCCTTGGGGTGCTCTTTTACACGCTCCTCACGGGAGGGAGTCCACCGATTATCCGGGCGGCCTTGATGACCAGCATATACCTGTTGGCCATCATCGTGGGGCGGGAGCGAGATCTGTGCAATGCGGTCGCTTTGGCAGCCTTTCTCCTCCTTCTCTGGAATCCTCTCTACCTCTTCGATGCAGGGTTTCAGCTGACGTTCACAGCGACTGGCGCTATCCTGATTGCGTTCCAACGGATTGACGTGTCACGCCTCCCGCGCCTCTCCCGATGGGTCGTCGCCTCCATACTAGCCTCGACCGCGGCGACTCTGGGGACTGCTCCCCTCCTGGCCGTTCACTTTAACCGGGTCTCTCTGATTGGCATCGCGGCTAACCTGATTATGGTCCCCCTGGGTGGTTGCCTTACCGCCGTCGGGATGGTCTACAGCCTGCTCCTCCTTCCCCTTTCAGACGGGATTTCCCTCGTTGGAGCGGGGGTGTCTTCGTTGGTACGGGGAATGATCGGTACGGCGTCCGTCTTTTCAAGCCTCCCCCTCGCTTCCATCCGCCTGTACACCCCCACACTACTGATGGTGCTAACGAGTTATAGTCTCTTCGGACTGATGGTCTTTCCAGTGGTGCGGCGAAGGGGGCTTGCTCTTGGCATCACAGCGTTGCTTCTTCTGGGGCAGGTCGGCTGGAAACTTTTTCCCTTGGGACGATCGACAATCGAGGCCACATTTCTCGATGTCGGGCAAGGGGACACCATTTTTCTCCAGCTGCCAGGAGAC
>CAYGBT010000120.1:2655-3792 GCA_964348275.1 uncultured bacterium | reverse complement strand
ATGTGTCAACGTGCCCCTGGTATCGTGCATAACTACTAGCGACGCATCAGGGCAGGAGAATGATAAAGGCTCTGCGCGAGGACAACGTTCTCCGACTGTCCGATGGTCGGCGGCTCGGCTATGCCGAATACGCCGACCCCGACGGCAATCCGATCTTCCTTTTTCACGGCAATCCTGGGTCCAGGCTTTCCTGGGGGCTTTTCCCTGGCTCTCCCTTCCGGCCCGGCCTACGCCTCATCGCGCCAGACCGCCCCGGTTACGGCCTCTCCGACTTCCAGCCCGGCCGAACCCTCGCGGACTGGCCGGACGACGTCCTGGCGCTCGCCGATGCGCTAGGCATCACTCGGTTTGCCGTGGCCGGTGTCTCCGGGGGGGGTCCCTACGCCTTGGCCTGCGGCTGGAAGATCCCAGAGCGACTGACCGCGGTCGGGGTGATCAGCGGCGTGGGTCCCCTCGATGCGCCGCAAGCGACCCGGGGGATGAGTCGGACCAACCGCCTCATTTTCTTTCTGGCCCGCCATGCACCCTGGTTGGTTCGGCTCAATATGGGATACCTGGCATTCCTGGTACGCCGCTCTCCCGATAAGCTCATCAAGCGACTCACCTTTAAGATGGCGGACGTCGATAGAGCCATCGTCGCCCGCCCCGAAGTCCGCGATTTCGTCTGCCAGGATTTCCCCGAAGCATTCCGGCGGGGGGCACGCGGCCCGGCGCATGAGCTCACCCTCTTCGCGCGCCCATGGCCGTTCCCCTTGGAGCGGATCAGCATGCAGGTGCACCTGTGGCATGGCGAAGCCGACCCCAGCGTGCCTCCATCCATGGGCCGCTACATGGCGCGGGCGCTCCCCAACTGCCACGCGACATTCATTCCCAACGCCGGGCACCTCT
Organism: uncultured bacterium; assembly: GCA_964348275.1. Classification (GTDB taxonomy): domain Bacteria; phylum Methylomirabilota; class Methylomirabilia; order Methylomirabilales; family CSP1-5; genus CSP1-5. Next base: position 2,904 of record CAYGBT010000120.1, on the reverse strand, counting down.
GGATTCTCGACCACATGGATGAGGTGCTGGCCATGTTAGTGCCCCCAAAGACCTCGTGAATCGGTGGAGACATGGCCGAAAATGCCGAGCCCAGTGCACCGGCTTTGTCAGTCCACAAGGTGGACCCGATCACCGACACAGGCGAGAACAGCTAGCCGGGGGCAGAGCCCTCGGCTACATTCCGGTCCTCTTTTCTGGCAGTTTAATGTCGTTGAATGTTTTCGAAACCCGTTACGAAGCTCGAACTTC
>CAYGBT010000120.1:2273-2645 GCA_964348275.1 uncultured bacterium | reverse complement strand
GAGGGCAAGAGGTTCAATACTTGGTCCCGCTTTGCACCGCTATCCCTCCTACCCCTGAGGTTTTGTCAATAGGTGTGGAAAAGAGTCAGGCGGCCATCCTCGTCTTCTCCTCTTTTCCATCAATGAACTTTCTCCCACGATAGACTACCGGCATCAGCTCCGGATGTTTCACGCGGCGGAGTGCGCGCTCCGCGACGAGCAGCATCTTCCAAATGACGGCCGTCGCATTCTTCACAGTGTTGAAGCGCTTGGCGGCATCCGTGCGGAGCCGAGCTGCGGCAAACGGGGACTCCACCCCATGGGCGGTGCCTCCTTTCTTTGGCCGGGCGTCAGCCCGGTCGACGCACACCTCAGCCCGTCGAGATGCCAGCC
>CAYGBT010000120.1:0-2249 GCA_964348275.1 uncultured bacterium | reverse complement strand
TCGGCAACATTCCGGGGCTCTTTTTTGGCAGTTTAATGTCGTTGAATGTTTTCGAAACCCGTTACGAAGCTCGAACTTCGGACGTCGAAATACGAAACGACTAATCTTGCGTTTCGCAAACTTTGGTGTTCTACCCTATCCTGGCTGGAGTGGGATAGCGTGAGGTACGCGAGGGGTGGTGGGCATAATTTCGGGCATAGGATCGAGGGTCGAGGCCGCGAACAATAATATACGCGCTCCCCAAAGTAAAATGGTGCGGGAGGAGGTTTCACTCTCGGGCGAACGGAAGACAGTTCCTCACCTAGGAGAAAAGCAGCAAGGGGGCCCTGGGAGAGCCCCCTTTGTGTGGATTCGCGGAGCGTATCGAGCAACGAGCTACTGCGGGTCCTTCACATGGACGTTCACCCCCAGAGAGGCCATCGTGTCATTCGCGAGGTCACCATCAGTATCGCAATTCAGTTTTAGCCTGAAGTGGCCGTTCCCGACCGCGACTTTTCCATTCTTGCCAGAGTGAAGCGCATCAAACGTAACTTCAACTATCACAGAGCCGTACGTTCCGTCACCTGAGTCCCCAGAAAGTAAGATACGGGCGCTGCCGTGGGCAGGACTACTCTTCGCAGGATTGTTTCGTTTCGAGACCGGTGTATACCCCTTACCCCTCAGTTCGAAACCGTCATAGGTGCAAGTCCCATTAGCGACCATCCAATCGAACGTCAACGTGAGGGGATCTCCCTGTGTGTAGTCGAGATCCTGAAAACAGGAGTCGAATGTGATGGTCGTTGCTGTGCCTACTTGCTCGGTATCCTCAGGCGGATCACACGGCTCAAGGACCGCGAAAGCCGGTGATGTCCAAAGGGCGACGAGCACTCCGAGAGCGAACACAATTATTCGTCTGCTCATGTCCTCTACCTCCTTTTCAACCGGTTAGACCCGCCATAGTGACCCCCTCTCTGTCGGGGTCTTCACTATAGTGCGATCCTACCGAATGCTCCGGGAAGAAAGCAGAGGGTGTGCCAACCGATGTCGGAGACGCAAGTAATTGATTTCTCAGTTACAATGAGCCCCTCGGGCACGAGGAGAACACGGCTAGGAAAGGTCAACGACATGCCATTGTGTCAAGGCGTCATTTCTGCCCTGACTTGCTGGCACAGGGGGAGCGGTCCTGATCTTCAGTTTATGATGAGGGACGGGAAAAGGCAGCCCAGCGGGGCGGGGTCACGAATTAAAAAAAGCCGTCAACCGGGAAGGGATCTCCCTTTGGGGAAATGCGCTCTGCATCCCTGCGATGGTCACACAACTATTCCCGGGTCACCTGCACGTGAGGCCCGTTTCACCCACGGGGTATACCCCGCTGTGAGTCTGTCTGTGCGTATCCGTTTCTGAGGAAATGACGAGGAGGGTGCTCGACAGTCGTAGCCCGGCGGGCTCGTGTCTGCATGTGGCGCCGGGAGCACGAACAGTCCTCCCGCATCAAGCCTCAAGAGATTTGGCGTACGCTCACGACAGAGCAATTACGGGACGCGAACTTTTACAGGGGATAGGCCGTTTCGAAAATTCCTGGCCTTGGCAAACTTGGGCTTGATGACAATCTTCCCGGTTTTGTCAATATACCCCCACTTGCCGTCGATCTTTACGCGGGCCCGCCCTTCAGCGAAGTCCCGGGCCTTTGCAAACTGAGGTTTGATCCGGATCTTTCCCCTCTTGTCGACATACCCCCACTTGCTATCGATCTTCACCCGGGCCAGGCCCTCGGAGAAGTTCGTCACCTCGACAAACTGGGGCTTGATAACAACCCTTCCCCTCTTGTCGATATAGCCCCACTTACCGTCCATTTTGACGCCGGCCCGCCCCTCGGAAAAATCGTTCGCCTGGACAAATTGGGGCTGAATGACGATTTTCCCGGTCTTGTTGATGTACCCCCACTCTCCAGCGATTTTTACCCGTGCCAGCCCCTCGGAGAAATGCCTGGCGTCTTGGAACTGAGGCTTGATAACCATCTGCCCCCTCTTGTCGACATATCCATACCGCGACGACGTCTGGAGGCTCTTCGTCACCTGCTCGAAGGTTGCGCAACCAGCCAATAGCAATCCACAGGCGATTGCGAATACCACATGTTGTCTCATGTAACACCTCCTCCTGCACGATAGACATTCCGTGCATCTCCTCATGTGTCTCGCTCCTGACCAAAGAGAAACCCGAAAACTCGCTCGTCCATCCCGCTGTGTCTTACCGCGTCTGCGAAAGAGTGG
>CAYGBT010000119.1:0-4096 GCA_964348275.1 uncultured bacterium | reverse complement strand
GTCCAGAGGAGAACCTTTTCGCGCAGGTAGGGCTTTTCCAATTCGAAGACCTCGGCCTGTGCCTGAACGACCTGCTCTGCCTCTTCGGGCTCCATGGGTGCGACCTCCTGACAATACGCGGCCGTCCTACCAAAGTACAAGGGAACCAGCATGGACACGAGGCGTCGCCGATTCCGGTTCCAGAGCTGGAAGATGAAGGCGAAGTCGTAAAGAATGCGGGCCCAGAGATCGGCAGGAAATTTAACCTCATCCGCCTCCTCAAGGACTTTGACGACTTCTCGTAGGGCCGCAAAATTGGGCGGGTCGAGCACCTGGCGATAGAGGCCTGAAAAGTGATTAAACCCTTCATGAAACTCCTTTTTGAGCTTGTTCAGACTGACTGCTAACGGCTCCAGCTTCATCACCGTTTCGGCTTCACCAATGATGTTGACGGGGGTGCTTCCCTCCACCCGCATCCAGCGGTTCTCGTACCGTCCCATCATGTAGAGCAGTGTGCCGACCACCTGCGTGAACATCGGTCCGAGATCAGCGCCGGGATCCTTCGCATCATGGATCTTTGTTCCGAGGTGGGTCTGGGCCACCTTGAAATCTTCTGCGATGGCAGTGGTCGTCATCCAGACGTCGATCCCGAACCGCGCCACGTCGGAGTCCCAGACATCCTCCCGAACATAGAACGCCGCTAACTCGCTGGAGAATCCAAAGTCCCCGCCGATCGGCTGACGGACTTGCCTGCCGTACAGGGCTCGCACCATGGGATAGACGATGTGGTTGGTGATGGTGCCATCGTACTTGTGACGAATGTAGTAGGGCGTAACATAATCAGCTTGCCGATTCAGGATGGGTTCAGCCAAGAACTTGACCCATTCAGGCGTGATACTCCGCAGGTCTGAATCGACCACGACACACGCCGAGGCCCTGAGCTTGGTCGCCGCCTCGAAGACCGCCCGCAACGAGGTTCCCTTGCCCGGAATGCCGCGGTAAATCGTCACGTGCCGCTCGATTCCCGGCAGGACAGGAGCGCTTTCCGCTCGCTCCCGGGTGTCATCCAGGGAGCCGCCGTCCGACACGAGGATCGCGACCGGTCGGCCCAGGAAGTGCTCGGCCAATCCGCGTGCGGTCATCTCGACGACGTGGCTGATGGTGTCCTCATTGTTGAAAGAAGGAATCCCGACGAGAATGTCCACCTGATCGAGTCTTTTAGTCCAGTCGCGAAGCTCGGGACGCATTGCTGATTCGAACTTTCGAAAAGCCTTCATTATCCCCCCTGTTTACTGTTGTGCACTTGCGATATCACAGGTCTTGTCAGTCAACAGTTCAAGGAGTGCCCGGTTCCATCCCACCGGGCCTATGTCGTCTACCCGTAGGATCTTTGGGCCTCGCACGTCTGGATCATGTGTGCCATCAGGGTGTTGAACGAGTATCGGGATATCCACCGCTTCGAGCATGGGAAGGTCGTTGAGGCCATCTCCCAGGGCCACCGCACGCCAGTCCCCTTCGCGCCTGAATAGATTGAGAAGCGTCCGGACTGCTTGGCCCTTGTCATGATTGCCGGTCAGGTGAGAAAACCGTCCCCCTCCGGTGATGTGCAATCCTTCGCGGCGCACCCATTGCTCCACCACGGGCCGATCATTTTCCTCGTGAACGAGAAAAGGTTCGTCGTATTCCCGGATCAATGCCCAGTGCGCTTCTTGGAGAGGAAGGCCGGTGAGCCGGGCAACTTCCTCCGTGCAAAGCTCGTGAAAACCCGTCACGGAGACGCCGGTCTCTTTACGGCACCGCTCCAGGGCGCGGGCGAGGATTTCATACGAGAGACCAAACTCCAGCACCTCGTACCCGTCACGGATCCTGCCAGAAGCAGGGAAGGCAAAGTATCCTTTGGGGACGAAAACGGCCCCACCGTTCTCTGCAACGAAAGGGTGGTGGTTTTTCAACAGACGCCGGTAGTGTTCGAGTTCGAGCCGGGTCTTGCTGGAGCACAGGATGACCGGAATATTTCTCTCCTCCAGCAGCTTGAGGGCAGGGCGAGCGGCATCGAATCGATAGGTCTCCTCGTCAAGGAGAGTGCCATCGAGGTCAGTGAAGATGAGATATTTCACCTGTCCTGTTAGCATTAACCTTTATCATCGGCGACTACCGTAAGGAGTTGGTCGAAGATATCCGAAATCGCCGAGATGACCCGATTCCAGTTGGGAATGAGAACGGTTCCCAATGGATCCATGAGATACTGCTCGCTTGCGACCCGCAGCGCGTGTGCGAAGGCTTCCACCGCGCTCCCCTCTTCATGCTGGTCGAAATAGAGGCTGTTGATGAGCGCGTCATTCTGGTATCGGCTGGTGATCTCCTTGGCTGTCCTGAGATAGGTAACCGAGAGGCTATTGAGGAGGTTCGGAGAAATGACCACGCCCTCCTCGGCCAGGGTTCGGAAGATGGACTTGGCGACATCAATCGCCATGCGCATCAAACCCGTTGTGGAATCCTCCCGGCTCAAGGGCTGGTGTTTATGGTCGTAGGCGTCTGCCAGATCCGCCTGACAGATTCGGGTAAACGTGCAGTTCCGATAGATCTCAGCCAGTGTTCCCACCTCGAGCCCCCAATCGCCCGGAATTCGATTCACTCGGGCCAGGTCTGCAAGCATCGCAAATTCCCCGGACAGTGGGTAGCGGAAACTGTCCAGGTAGGTCAGGAAGCGGTGTGGGCCAACGACTTTTTCGAGGGCCCGGAGGAGCGGGGTGACGAACAGGCGGGTGACGCGCCCATGCAGCTTGTCGCTCATCCGAGGGTAATATCCCTTGCAGTATTCAAAATCGAGTTTGGGGTTCGCCACGGGATAGCAGAGGCGGACCAGGAGTTCCTGGCTATACGTAAGCACATCGCAATCGTGGAGGGCGATCACCTCGCTCTGGTCGTGGGCCAGGACGTACCCGTAGGCGATCCAGGCAGCCCTTCCCTTGCCCTCCGGCCCGGTCACGATACCGGCGTCCTCCAGCTTACGAAACAGCTCCTGCATTCGGGTTCCATCCAGCCACAGGATGTGCGTCTCCTGGGGGAGCCGTCCGAAAAAAGACCGAGCCTGGGCAAACTCCTCCTCGTTTGCCCTTCCCAGCGCTACCACCACCTCCCGGAGGTACCGGACCTTTTCCAACACGGTGAGAATCCGGGGCAAGGCCTCCCCGTGCAGCTCGGAATACAAGCAGGGAAGAACCAGGGCAATCGGCTTCGTCAGGCGAGAATCCTCCAGCTCCCTTTCCAGTAGTTCTACGTTAGACGGCCGAAGCCGGTGTAACGTGGTGATGACCCCGCCCTGATGAAAATCAGCCACAGACACCTCCTTTCTGTGCGCTTGTTCGTTCCAATGGTGCCTAAACTTTATTATTAGTTAACAATAATAGTATACATGAGTAAATGGAGAGCAGAAATTCAAGAATCACACACAGTTGATTACGGGCTTAACAAACGAAGGCGAGAATCACAAAAAGCGGCTGAATTTGAAGAGATAATGATTGTGTACCACAGGTGATCCCGTGTGTCAATGCGATAATATCGCTGACATTATCAGTCATCGGGAGTAATTCGCCGAAAAACTGAGGTCTTTGTCACTGATTCAACGTGAGGTTGGGTGATGTTGCCTGATCCTGAATACTTCGTTTTGACCAAGGTAAGCCAAATAGATATATATAATTTTTTTTATCAAACGTATCCTTCAAACATACCCTGCTATTTATCCCGCCTCGTATTTCTTCAATATTCGGTGAACTGATGTAAACTTTACTTTTATTCAGGAACTCTTACACCAAAGCGTCGAGTTGGCGTGGGGAGGGAAGCAGCATGTGTTCGATAATCGGTTTGGTTGATAAACGGCCCAGAAGCACCAGGGAAGCCCTGACCATGCTTGCCCGGACCCGCCACCGGGGGCCAGACGCGGTGGGTCTGTATGTGGATGGTGTAGTAGAGGTCAAGAGGCAGTTATCAGAAATCAGCCACGTGCCTCAGGTCGGAAAGGTCTGTCTCGGGCACTCCCGACTCGAGATTGTCGGAGGGGCACGGGGGGTGCAACCTATCACCTCCTGTGATGGGAAACTCGCCCTCATCCACAACG
>CAYGBT010000118.1:0-4345 GCA_964348275.1 uncultured bacterium | reverse complement strand
GCCGAGCCGAATCTATAAGCTCCCTGAGTACCAGGCCTACCCGCAAAAATTCAACAGCACCGAGGAGCTCTTGGACAAGCAGGTCGCTTCGGGGAGAGGGGATCGGCCCGCCATCCTCTTTGAGGACAGAAAGATCCCATATAAGGCGCTCCTCGGCATGGTCAACAAACTCGGCAGCAGCCTGAAGGCCCTGGGGATCGGGGAAGCGGACCGCGTGGCCCTGCGCGCCCCGAATATCCCACCCGCCCTGGTGGCGAATTTCGCGGTCTTAAAGATCGGTGGCATCTTCCTGCCGACTTCTGCCCTGTTCTCCCGGGCCGAGATCGCTCACGTCTTCAACAATGCTGAGGTCAAGGCGGTGGTGGTGGCTGGCGCGATGCTCGAGGAGCTGGAGAAGGCGAGACCCGATCTCAAGACTTTGCAGCACATTATCGTGGTCGGCGGTACCCCCGAGCAGCAGGCCGAGTATAAGCAGAAAGGGTATCTCCTCTACCAGGAGCTTGTGGACGGCGGCAAGCCGGAGTGTGACCCGGTCCGCCGCGATCGGATGGATGTCTCGGTCTTGCTGTACACGTCGGGGACCACGGGCCTCCCCAAGGGAACGGCCCATTTTCTGGAGGAGGCACTCATCGTTCCTGACGGCTTCGGCAAGCACTGCTGGAGCGTCACAGAGAACGATGTGATCCTGAGCGCCGCCCCCATCGCCATGGCCGCCGGATACTCTGCCGTGGCCACGATCCCGTACCGGTTCGGGGCGGCAGTCTCCATTTTTCCGCGGTTCACCCCCGAGGGGATGTTGCAACAGATCCAGAATCATAAGGCGACGATCCTCTCGGCGCTGCCTACGGCGTATCGAAAGATGCTCCAGGTCCCGGACGCCGAAAAGCAGTATGACCTGAGTGCCCTCCGGATCTGTACCGGTGGGGGGGAGTCGCTCACGGCCAAGACCTACCACGATTGGAAGGCCAAGTTCGGCCAGGAGATCTTCGAGGGACTTGGGACCACGGAGATGATGTTCGTCTTCATCTCCTCCGCGGCCACGAAAAAGGTGAAGCCCGGCTCCATCGGTCCGGCCGTCCCCGGATACGAGGTCAAGGTGGTCAACGAGGAAGGGAAGGACTGTAAGCCGGGAGAGACGGGGCAGCTCGTGGCCAGGGGCCCCACAGGGACCATGTACTGGCGCGATCCCGAGAAGCAGCGAGCCGTTGTCACGGAGGGATGGTGCCGGGCCGGTGACATGGTCACTATGGACGAGGATGGATACATCTGGTTCCTCTCCCGCGAGGATGACCTGATCAAGTCCTCCGGGTATCGCATCGGCCCGGAAGAGATCGAAGATGTTCTGGTCACTCATCCGGCGGTGGCCGATGCTGGCGTGGTCGGCGTTTCAGACGCGACCATGGGCCAAAAGACCAAGGCCTACGTCCAGCTCAAAGAGGGAAAGCAGGGTTCGGAGGATCTCAAGCAGGAGCTGATTGAATTCTGCCGCGGGAAGGTCGCGGTATACAAACTGCCGCGAGAGGTGGAGTTCACTGACAAGATGCCGCGGGCACCGGGGCCTGGGGGGCCCGGGACCGGGAAGCTCCTGCGGCGGCTTTTGAGGCAGCGCGAGGCAGAGCAAGCTAAGTCCTAGCCAAAGCGCAGCCGAGAGAAGCGAAGAGCAAAAAGAAGAGGGGATCCAGTGACACGCTGGATCCCTTCAACTTTTCCCCTTGACAGCTTGGTTGGCCCGGTGTTTAATTAGCAGAACTTCGTTCTCCATATAGAACGGCTAGGAGGCATCGGTGACGGGAGATCGGGTTCCAGCCGTGGAGAGCGCGGTCCGGATCCTGAAGTTTCTCAAGGACCGGAACCATCGCCCTTGGGGCGTCTCAGAGCTGAGCCGCTCGCTTCAGCTCAATAAGAGCACCTGCTACAACCTCCTCAAGGCGCTCAGTCGGCATGGATTGGTGGGCTATGACGCCGGGACGAAAAAGTACGGCCTAGGCTCCGCCCTCATCGAATTCGGGGGTGCTGCCTCGGCCGCCACGAGTCGGGCTGAGGTGGCCAAGCCTTTTCTGCAGGACCTTTACGAAGAGCTCAGATTGACCTGCCTTTTGGGCCAGCGGTACCACGATCGAGTCATCGTCGTGGATCGGGTCGAGGCCCAGGATGCCTTCCGCGTCACGATTCCCATCGGTCAGGCTCTCCCTCTCGGGCAGGGGGCCCTTGGACAGGTCTTTCTCGCCTATCTTTCCGAGGAGGAGCTGGATCGGCTCTGGTCGCGAGGTGTCCTAGAACAGGCGGACCGCCGGAGGGGGCAGCGGGTAGCCCAGATAAACAAAACCTTGGCCGAAGTCCGCCATCGGGGTTTTGCCGAGAGCTTTGGAGAGGTCGCTAAGGGGGTCAACGCCGTCGCGGTCCCCATCTTTGACCATCGGGGTGATGTAACCCTGGCCCTGGGGGTGATCGGATTTGCCTCCCTTCTCCCTCGCCGGCGGCTGGCCGGCTGTGGGCGAAGGCTTCGGGAAGTCTCCGGCTTGATCACCCGTATCGTGGGGGGCCAGGCCGGGAGGTGAATTTTTTGTTGACGACGGGGAGACCAGGTGATATCCTGGGCGGAAACCCGTTCGATGGGTTGAACGCACGATGGGTTCCATGTCGCTCACCAATCGAGGAATTCTCCTGGCTCCCGGAGGGAGCGTGCAGGCGGCCAAGGCTAGCCTGGGGGCTGGGGCGGATGCCCTTTATGTCGGGCTCAAGGGGTGGAGTCGGGGTGGGGCCCAAGGGGAGCTGAGCCCCGGGGAGCTCCAGGAGGTCCTGACCCTCGCCCGCCAGAGGGGGGCAGCAGTTCAACTCGCCCTCAACACCATCCCCCGAGGGCAAGAGATCGACTATCTCCTTGGCTATCTCGCAGAACTTAAGGAGTGGGGGGTCGCGGGGATCATCCTGAACGACCCTGGCATCCTTGCGCACATTCACCGGTCGTATCCCGACCTACCACTGACCGCCGGTATCGGGTGTGGTGCCCTCAATGTGCAGGATGTGACCCTGCTCGAAGAGATTGGGGCGAGCTGCATTGTCCTCCCGGGGACATTAGATCCTGCAGAGGTGGCCGAAATACGGCCATGCGTGAAGATCCAGATCGAGGTCATGATCCACATGGTGGATGAATTTCACCAGCTGGGGAAGTGCTGGATGCCCAGCTATTATCGGACGAATCCCTCACCTATGCCGGAGATGCCGGCCGACGGTGAGCGTCTCACCGGGTCGATCAAACGGGGGGGAGCGGGAGTCTGCTTCAAGGTCTGCCAGCATCCCTGGGGTCTCTACCTCAATGGACCGAAGATGGACGAGTGCATACTTCCGGCCCGGCAGGTGAGTCGGCTCGCAGAGATTGGTCCCTACCTCGAGGCGGGGGTGGACGTGATCAAACTCCAAGGAAGGAGCCTCCCCTCGGAGCAGGTCTTTTCCTTGGTCCAACGGTTTCGCATCGCCCTCGATCGAGCCCAAGATCGACGACCGGCGGGTGAGGTGCCGCCGGTTGCGCTACCCAGGCGGTGGGTAGTGGTCGGGCGCTAACCGGTGACTCCGGGAATTTCCAATTTCGAATTTCCAAATTCGAATTTCTGGGAGCGGCGAACGGTGAGTCATGAACCGTGAACTATTCGAGCTGAATACCTCGATTTCCAATTTAAAAGATCTGATCGCATCGGACCTGAGTCCGTACGATGCGATCTATTTGGGAAATCCCTTCTGCCGGGATTATGAGGCTAACTTTTTAGAGAAGCTCGAGGATCTTCGGGCCGGGATACGCCACTGCCGGGAGGCGGGGTGCAAGGTGTATCTCACCACCTACGCGGCCCCACGGAACTACTTCCTCCCGCAAATCCGCCAGGCGGTTGCCGTGGCAGCCGAGGAGGGGGTGGATGCCGTGGAAGCACACAACCTGGGTGTGGTTCGAATCCTCCACAAGGAGTTTCCCCGTCTCGCGATCCACATCGGCGGCTTTGCCAATGTCTATACCGATACCGGGGCCGCCGTCCTTCAAGACTACGGGGCGGCTCGGGTGACGCCAAACTACGAACTCTCCCTGGAGGAAATTGAGGGGATGGCAAAGAGCACGGGTCTGCACCTGGAGATTCTCATCCACGGAAAGTTAGCGTTGGGGATCTCCGATTACTGCTTCCTGTTGGAATACGAAAAGACCTGGGGGGTGAAATGTCCGGACCTCTGCCAGCAGGACCTGTTCCTTCGTCAAGGCGAGTGGGCGATGAAGTCGGTCGGGAAGGGGGTCTTGAGCGGGCGGGACGTTTGCATGCTCGAACATCTCCCCCGCTTGGTGACCGCCGGATTTCGCATCTTC
>CAYGBT010000117.1:0-4446 GCA_964348275.1 uncultured bacterium | reverse complement strand
AACGTATTCATTAAATGGAAACGGGGGGACCCGCAAGGTCCCCCCGTTTTTTCACACAGGCGCGGCTGAGTCGCCTTGCACGTGACACTGCCCCCAGAGATCCCGAACATTCGTTCCGGAGTCTCCCTCCTCGGTTACGGCCCCGGTGCGAAACATGAACACGTGACCGAAGGCGTTCTTTGACCTCCCCCGTCCCGCTGTCCACGAAGACTCCGTGACGATTGCTGAGGAGAGTCCCCTCCACCTTGCAGTAAACGAGGCGCAATGGCTCGAGGCGCAACACCTCGGCCTCCCATGCCCCGCCGTCGGAACGCCCCTTGACGGAGGACGGTCGGCTCGGTCGCCCACCCCGGCAGGGGAGGGCCGCAAAGATCACGAAGAGTCGGGTCCCCGTTGAACCGTTCCACTGCCGCTGCAACATCGGTAGTTTCTCCGTCGGCAGGGCTTTCGGGGACCGTCTGCCACACTGCCCTTATCAATACGCGTGCCAAATAGCGGGGCACAGGGCTTGTCTTCTATCTAATTGATTTTAAGAGGATTTATAGTTTAGTCCCAAATCGAGCCAGCCATGATGCGCGGGTAGGAATGCGTGAAATACCTCAGAACTGCGTGAAGATACGCAGCGTGCAGCACGTAAGAAAAAAAGAAGAATGTCCCATATTCCTCCCCTCGGCGTGCACGTATTGTCACGCCGACAGCGAGACCGGCACGCTGATCGCTCCCGAGCCCGGCCTCTGCGTGGGGTGCCACGCCGATCGTGTAGGACGGGGCGAACACAGAATTGAGATTCCCGTAAAAGCTCCGCTCGCCCAACCGCTACCTCTGAAGGTGAAGGTGAGTGATTTTTCATTGAAACCTGTACTGGTGATAACCTGTATCACCTGTCATGACGTCCACGCCACCCAGCGCCCCCTGCCGCGTCTGCCCAGCGACGAGCTCTGCCAAGCGTGTCACCAAAAGCATTAACAGCGAGTGGATATGACTCACGCATAACACAGCATCATCGTCGTCAATCTCTCTGGAACTTGCTCGGCGGGACGTACGATCAATCTGGCCCGGGCGTCAGTTCCCGATGAGCACATCCCAATGCGTCGTTTTGATGATTCTCCGCCGGAGCATCTCTTTCAGATTCATGTCGAAGAACTCGACAGGGTTGTAATCATCGGAGAGGACCATGGCGGGCGTCTCCGGGGGAAACCTGAACACGCGATGGAGGCCGAACATCACCTTTTTCCACACCATAGGGTGTACTTCGTTCAATCTTCCAGGGTGGATTCGGGCAACCCGCGGCGAACCATCATAGGCGAGAATGGCCACATTGCCGTAACCGAAATGCGCATCGAGATCGAACGTGGGATAGAGATCCACCTGATCGAAGACTACCTTTAAAGTCTTTACCACAGACGCCGTAATGAAGGTGTCGTGTTTGATCCTGCCTATGTAGTTCAGGGCCAGGATGCAACCAGATGCTAGGCGCTTCTTGGCGGCCTACAGAGCCTCCAGGCTCAACAGGTGCCCCGGCGTGGTGTCACCCGTGAACACATCGAGAATGATGTAGTCGTAAGAGCGGTCGGTACGCGATAAGAAATAGCGGGCGTCTTCCAGATACACCTCACCGTTCAGCCGAAATTGGAAATGACGCCGTGCGAGTTCCAGAACCTTCGGGTCAATTTCGACCACGTCCGCACGGATGCCGCTGGCCTCATAGCGCATGGGAATGATCCCCGGACCCAAACCCAGCACCAGGCAATCGCGTCCACCGGGCCGCAGGGCACGGGGCAAGACTTCGAGCAGATACGTATATCCAGAGACCGACTGTCCGGTGACCACATCGATCCCGCCTTGCAATAGGCCATCGATAATCAGTTCACGCGTATGTTTGGCTCCGTAGCTGTAGTCAACGACTTTCAGGGTGCCGTAATAGCTTTCGACGACATCGACAACGGCCACGTGAGTGCCGCTCGGCATGGTCCGTGTCACCACGCGGTTGTCGGTCACGCCAACCAAGGGGATGACGAGCGCCGTCACCGCCACCCAGCGACGCCTGAACAGCATGGCATAGACGATGGCCAAGCCGATGAGCAACCCGCCCACGAGCTGAAAGATGCGATCAACGCCCCAATAGGCGATCAGGAAGAAACCCGTGAAGACCGTGCCGGCCACACTTGCCCACGGTGGACAGCGCATAAAAGCCACCGACCGTGCGCCCGAGGTTGGCCAATTCGCGCGTCGCAATCTTGACCAATATTGGGGAGACACATCCCAGCAGGAACAGCGACGGCCCAAAGAGCACGAGCGTGGCCGTGAACGAGCCGGTACGCAGGCCCAACGCCATGGCCAGCTTGAGGACCGGCATCTTGAGCATCGGGATCAACAGCACCAGCAACCCGGCGGCGAAAATGATCGCGTACAATGTCGACGGCGTTCCACGCCGATCGGCGAGAAAACCGCCAACGGCATAGCCGGCCGCCAGTGCGATGAGCGTCACGGCGATGAGCGAGGTCCAGACAAACAGGCTGACCCCGAAGAACGGCCCCACGACACGTGAGCCCAGTACCTCCACCACCATGACGAGTCCTCCGCACACCACTGCAGTGGCCACGAGATACCACATGGGCACCATAGGGGTGTTCCGTTCGTCGGTCCCCGCCGAGAAGTTAGGCAAGTCTGACACCCCTGACCCTGGCCTAGGGCTGCTGAGTCCTGAGGAGAGAATTGCTCGCCGGAATACTATGCAGCTTGTAAGGGCGCCAATTCTTCTCGGTCCATTGCAGTAAGACCCAAATGCTCGAGCACCGCGTTGACCTTTTCGATGGTCACCTGACTCGGCGCTGTGAGTTCGAGCCCGATCGGCTCACCACTCGCCGCATAGTCGACTAGCACTCCAGGTGCCACCTCTTCCGTTCGCGCGCTCTTTGAACCGCCACGCCGCGGAAGGTACAGATAGGCAGCCAACGGCTTGCCCTTGCGGAAAGTAACCTCTAAGTAGCGCTCTTTCATGAATTACCCCTCTATGGGATAGGCGGTGATCACAACCAGCAGCCGCTCCTCCGGGTCGGGTTCCACGATCACTTCCCACCTCCGCCGGCGATGGCGTGTTTCAATAACCCAACGGCCCTCCTCGACATCGGCGCGGTATCGCTGAGCTCTCTGGAGCATCTCGCGAAGATCGATCTCGGTGAAATCCCGGTCCCCCATTCGTTTCTCTAAGTGGGGCGTGATCTCGAGTTCCCACTCCCACCAGTTCGGCCATTTCATACTGCCTGATCTCGGGCTAATCTGTCGGTGTGTGAATGAGATCCGAGAGTTGCTGATAGTACAATTTCGATGCTCAATCCTCCTCGTGGTTCCCTCTCAGCCACTACAGTATCCATGGCATCCCCCCCAGGAATTATAGCTTGTTTCTTTGCTCTTGGACAGGAGACTTGCAGACCCAAAGATTCCAGACCACCTGAAGACCTTTCGGCCCGGTCGCATACTCCTAGACTGTCAGCGACTTGACCTGCTCCGCCGTCAGGCCGACGAGGGCGAGCAGGGTCACTGCCACTCGGCTATCTAAATTATCCGCATGGGGATTATTTGATGAAGCGTTGCACGGGATAGTTTTCCTTCAATGAGGACATCCACGCCTGGTAAATGGCCTCTCGCTGCTTCCTTTCCAGGGTCTTCCGGATCATTCCTTTTGTTTCCTGGTAAGTCATCTGACGGGCTTCGTTCACCTCGAACAGCTTGATGATATGATAGCCGTACAGGGTTTCGACGGGGCCGGCGATCTCCCCGACCTTCATTTCCAAGAGCGCATTCTCGAATTCCTTCACCGTCTGCCCCTCGTGGAAAGTGCCCAGGTCTCCGCCCACCCACTTGGTCCGGTCGTCGGAGTTGTAGTACGCCAGATTGTAAAAGTCCTCCCCGGCCCTGGCACGTTTGGCAATGTCCTCGGCCTTCTTTTTCCGCAATTCACGTTCTTCCTTATTGGCGGCCGGATCAACCCTGACCAGGATGTGGCTGGCTTTGAACTGCCTGGGTCGCATGAAACGGCGCTTGTTCTCTTCGTAGTAACTGCGCGCCTCATCCTCGCGGACATTGACCTTTGCATCGACCGCAAATTCCTCGGCCTCTTGAGCAAGCAACCGCCGAGTCAGGCTGGCGCGATATCCGGCGACATCCCCTCCCACCGCCTGACGGAATTCCTCTTCGGAACGGAAGCGACGTTTGGCCTGCTGAAAGTTCTCGTCCACAACCGCATCAGCCACGGTAATATCGTGCTCACGGGCATAGTGAACCTTCAGCGCCTCTTCAATGAGGTTCTCAAGGGCTTTTGCCTTGGCCTCTTCCCTCTTTTCCGCAGACACTCCTCTATGGAAGCTCCCAAATAGAGGCAGGATCCGCTCGGCCTCACGCGCGACATCAGCTTTGGTGATGCCAATCCCTGCCACCTCGGCAACA
>CAYGBT010000116.1:0-4478 GCA_964348275.1 uncultured bacterium | reverse complement strand
CGAATGCTCATGGTCGTGCTCTCTGCTCACTGCCACGGGCAACGTGCTAGGCGCTATGTGCCGCCCTTGCTTGAATCTTACAATGAGTCCTTGCTTGCCAGAATGCAAACCAGCATAGACTGATCTTCGGAAGGAGCATCAATGATGCAATGACCCTTGGTATTTAAAAACCGCATCTCCTGAAGGGCACAACCTGCCTCGGACAGATGTCGAATTATTTCTGCGGGGGGAAGGATTCGATACAAGAGATGAACTCCAGCGTGAGTTGGCTAGGCCGGGACACGGCTGACAAATCAAACGATGTGTATGCACCTTTCAGTATCAGGGACACGGAATCTCGTGTCAAGCATGCAGCAAACGCAAAGCCGATGTCCTGGTGCGTCGCGTCCCCTGACCCCCTACCGGACAGCCTGCGCATGTTCATGGACAGATGGATATATCATGATTGGCTTGAGGGGAGCAGGTAAACGGTAGAGCGACTTAGCGTACTTGGGTATGCAGGACAGTTCAAAATCGCGCAAATCGTGACGCGAATCCGCAACCTGTACGCAACCGGAAATGAGATCGGGGCCGCCGGGTGATCGGCACCCAAACGGCCCCCCCACCCTTCCCTTTGGCCCCCATACCTCCCCGACGGTTACGTGAATTACAGGGCGAAGCGATAAGACGTCGAGAGGAAGAAACCGAAATCGGCTCCGGCGTCAGACGAGGTAAATAGGTTTTCCATGATCCCCCCCTGGAGACGCCATGCCGGGCTAGGAGCCCAGCTCAGACCGAGGGCCGACCAGTCGGTCCAGTCATCGAAAAAGTCTAGGTCCGTGTCGTGAAAGGGCGCGCTATTGGCGCTGAGGTACCCGACAAGCGCAAGCCGGGGTTTGAAGCGGTATTCGAATCCGAGGCCTCCCGAATAGATCGGATGGACAGTTAGACCGTCAAAACGGTCTCCGATGGGCACGGTGACATTGAGATTCCCGAACAGTGTCCATCGTTTGAGTGTCTTCTCTGAAGCCAGGCCGACCGCGATGTCGGGG
The DNA here is from genome assembly GCA_964348275.1 of uncultured bacterium. Lineage (GTDB taxonomy): Bacteria > Methylomirabilota > Methylomirabilia > Methylomirabilales > CSP1-5 > CSP1-5. Next base: position 3,447 of record CAYGBT010000116.1, on the reverse strand, counting down.
CGGCCACTTCCCAAAGCGGCGTCTTCATCACCAGACGGGGCTTTGACTGCAAGTCGCAGCGCCACCGCTGGGGTCGAAGGGGTTTCGCGAAATGGGGGCGGGGCCCACTTTACCTGGATCGCGACGTCTCCTACCCCAATGCGGTTCTCGACTCCGCGCAGGATAGTCTGGCCGTTGCGGGAGACTCGGTACGTAAACTCGTTCTCCGCGTCCCGGCGCCGCTCCTCTGCCCGGATGCTCCGATTGTAATTGATCTGTCGTTCAAACCAATCGATAAAGCCATCCATAACCCCGCTGTGCATGGCGATGATCGGCAGATCAATGCCTGCCTCCCAGTCCTCGCCGAGCCCGAGCCGCGCTTGAAAATTCGCATACGTCATCTCCAGGTCGAGCCGACCCCTCAAGTTCTTACGTCCCGCATCTGCCGCCAACGAATTGGTTTCGAAAATGTCCAACCGCAAGAGGGCTCGCTTGTGGCCCAGTGGCACTGCCCGCTCTGGTACGAACTGGAAGAAAAGGAGCTGAATCGGCGATACATTCCGGATCGCAAACGGCCCGTGGATTTCTTCGGCCCCGACAGCCACCACACCGGAACCAAGAAGAGCGCAGGAGGCGACGCCGAAACCAACGGCCGAACGGGCAATTCTCCCCACTCGGGGCAAGATCACTGAAGCCCGTGCCCAACGAACTGCGCCGACCTTATTTGCGGGAAATCGTTCTTTATCGATAACCGTACAATTCCTGGTGCTCTCGCTCCGAAAAAGCAAAACGCCCTCCCGGGCTGCAATATACCCAAAAAGGCGTTGCAACTATTATGCCGGAGGTGGACGAAGGACTCTGCCGACCCCGGTTCCATCCCCGTTTCCTCTGGAGAGGGCATACGTATCCGTGGCTGGGCAAGGGGGATGAAGGGTGCATGAAGCCACTCTTTGATTAAGAAACTGCGGCCGCTCCCGCTAGCGCCACTTCGTGGTCGTTCTCGACGGTGCTGCCGGAAACCCCAATGCCACCGATAATCTCGCCGGCACTGTTTCTGATCGGAACTCCGCCGGGAAACGTGATCAGGCCGTCGTTGGAATGTTCGATGTTGTATAGTTTACCACCCGGCTGCGAGAGTTTTCCGATTTCTCCCGTGTTCATGTCGAAGAATCGTGCCGTCTTGGCCTTCTTAATGGCAATATCGACGGACCCCAGCCAGGCTCCGTCCATTCGAGCGAAGGCTTTCAAATTCGCGCCACCGTCTACGATTGCGATATTCATCTTGACACCGAGCTGCTGAGACTTCTCCCGAGCTGCGTCTACCGCTGCGCGGGCTTGTTGCATCGTGATGTCACTCATGTCAACCTCCTACGCCCTTTGTTTCCCGAATGACGGAACACACCATTTCCATCTAAACGGCATTTGACACCGAGGAGTTCCCCTTGCGAAAAATAAAACGCTCTTTCCAGGCCGTGCTTCGCCTGGAAGAGCGTCTGAGTGTCTAGTGTGCCACCAAAGCTGCCGCTGGTGGGCTGGGGAGCTATCGTTACCCCGGTTTCATTTTCGTACTACCCGCCTAGAAAAATTTCGATCATTATAAACAACAGCAACGGAAGCTTCAATGACGGCGGTCAGCTATTGATATGACTTGATGCGGTGCGGTTTTGGAAGGCTGCCCCTGTGAGGATGCTAAGAATTAGAATTGCTTGATCTGAAAGGAAGAAGCCATCACCGATTGTTTTATTTCGAGAAGGCATCTAGTTACTAAATGCGCTCTTGCTTCGGCCCGAGGTGGGTCCGGCTTCGTGGCAGAGGTAGCTGGTTTGCGAAGCGTACCTGCTAGAGGAGATCAAGACGGTGCCGCGGCCTCCGGCCTGACTTAGGGGGGTCGCCGCTCCACTCCATCTCGGGTCAGTGGACCTAGTAAATCCACTGGAACGGCAAGCCTCGGGTATGGTGGCTTTCGTCCATGGAACTGGGGTAGCCATAGCGCCTCCTAGTCCACTCCAGGCACCCTTCAGTGGCACACCACGCACTCAGACGCCCTCTTGGGCCTAATACGGCTCGAGGGGGCGTTTTGCTTCTGATAAGCCGCTCCGAGATGCGGCGGAATAACATCACCGAGGAGCTACAGGGGACGCGGAATCGATTCATAGATCATCCGAAGCGGGTAGAGGATTTGGAGTTCTCAACATCCAGGGGGAGGCGAGGGAGGTGGGACGGAGGCTGTGGGGAAGGTGAGGCGCCTCTATGCTGGACTCCCCGCGGCGATCTGTCTTAAGAAGCGTTTATATTGCAGAAAGCCGGAGTCTTCCACAAAGCTCAGGATTTGAACGCCGTGGGTGTGGCGGATACTCCGATCGCTTACCTCATCATCCTGCCAGATCACTTTCGCCTCGGCGGTCACCGTTTCTGTGGGGAGTTTTAGTTGAAGCTGAAATATGGTTCCAGGTGAAAGCTTTTCGGTCAGGTATACCCGGAGGCCCCCGACGCTGGCGTTAACCGCTTTCCCCCCAACTTCTCCCATAAAGCACTGCACAGGAAGTTCCACCGGGAAGCGGGGATGGGCTCGACGGTACCCCCCCACTTGGGCTCGCTGCGCGGCTGACTCGACTACCTGGACAAGCATCTCACCCGCAAACGGCTTCATCAGGAAGAACTCCGCCCCCGCGCGAAACGCCTGCTCGATGTACCGCAAGTCAGGCGAGCTTGTGACGGCAACCACGACGGTACTTGCGAGAGCAGGATCCTGTTTGAGCTGCTGGCACGTCCTGATCCCACCAAGTCCGGGCAATATCATGTCCACGAGGACGACGGCAGGCTGTGCCGACCGCGCCAGTGTGATCCCCGACAAGCCATCGGGGGCCGAACGGACTTCGAATCCCGCGTCGGTGAGAATCGATTCAACCAGTTCGCAGCATGCGGGATCGTCGTCGATGTACAGGATAAGGCGTTTTTGCACTGCGTTCTCTCCCGAGAAGATCCCCCAAACTCTGTGCAAACCCGATGCCAGGTGGGCCTTATCGACTGCCTTGGAGCCCTTGACGCCCCTAGCCCAGTCGGGGATACTCAAGCCCGAAAGGGAGACGCAGGGACGGAGTCGGGGTGAATGCCAACTCCAAAATGGAGAAACACCATTCCTTGATAAGCTTGTCAAGACGCTCGGCGGGAAGATGAGGGACACGAAAGTGAAAGGCGTGAGGCGAAGGATACGAGATGGTGGGGCCGCTTAGCCTTGGCGGTCGACCCAATTCGCCAACAGGAGAACACCGCATGCGGTTGTGATTACGCCCCGCGTTTTACTCCGTTGTTGGTACCTGAAAAAGTACCAGTTTCTATTGTGATTAGGCCTGAAAGTAGGGGTAGACTACGGACTTCAGGAAGGATTTAGCCCTCTTAGTTAATCGCGGGCACAAGTTCGGGCACCGTCAGGCGGGGGGCGGTATCGCACTCGACCACTCACACTCC
>CAYGBT010000115.1:0-4544 GCA_964348275.1 uncultured bacterium | reverse complement strand
GACGATGAGTATGTAACCTAGACTGCGGCTGCGAATTCTGATCTGCGCCAGTAAAAATCTGCGGAGTGGGCTGCCTAAAGTAGCGGTGACATTGCTTGGGGTGCAGAAGGTTACAGGAAGGACGGAACTGACCATCTTAGGGCCATGATCAGCAGGTCAAAAAGCTTGAAAGCGTTGAGGAGAATCTGGCGGCGAAAAGGAACCATCGGAAAAAATAGCTACAATTTGGTGCGCAGGATCACATGAGGGCGGAAATGTCGGGGCAGAATAACTTTTATGTGGTCGAGATGGGTGAGTTCAAAGCTCTGTCTTCACTCGGAGAAGTAAAAACACGACCTAATCATTATCTGCACTATGGAGCTCGTACGAAAAGCCGAGGCTTGCTCCACGGTACAGGAAGAGCCGTTCAATATACTGATTTACAAATTTGTTTGCCTTGGCGATCCACGTCTTTGGCACGTAAACGATGTCATAGGGATGAAGCTGAAAGTCCTCTGTCGGGACTTCTCCGTCAATCGCTGTTTTCAGGTCAACTCGTATCGGAACGGGCCGATTGTCCTCCCCCTTTCTGATAACGATGACGCCGCTGGGTTTCGCTGTCTCCCTGAAACCTCCTGCATTGATCACGGCTTGGAGGGCGGTCATGCCGGCCGTAAGATTCACGAGGCCCGGCTCCCCGACCTCGCCCCCCACGTAGACCCGCTGACCCGTGAATGATCTGACGATGACCGTGATTACGGGCTTCCTGAGCTCCTGGGAGTACTTTTGGGTGAGAACATCATCCAAATCTGAGGGTTTCAATCCGGCTGCCTGGACATCGTCAATCAGCTGGAGCGAGATCTTTCCGTCGGGTCGTACGAAGACGGTCTCATTGAGTTCAGGGTTGAAAAAGAACTTGATATCCAATTGATCGCCCGCCTGGATTCGGTACTCAGGAGGTTTCTGAATTGTGCTGTATTGGGAGACTGCTTCAGCTTCCTTGTTGAGCGTGGCTCGATGTGCGCCACAGCCCACGAGAAAAGCCGCCAGCACCGCGAGGACAGTTACTCGAGTAACAAGAAACCAAATTCTCTCTCTCCGTTTCATCCGATGTCTCCCCAACCCTAGCTACCACCCAAGACGTCACGGAACCATGATGGAAATGGCCAGTCTATTCTCCTAGGTGCTTTTCGGTGCAATACAGGCAAGTATTTTCCAGTTGAAGGGGAACTGCGCTTATCCCACCGGTATGACGTCGGCGGCATCCAGTTCGACGGAAGCTGCCTGCTGAATCAGGTTGATCGCCACGACCAGACGCGCGCGGGCCCCTTTCCGGACCAGGATCCCGCGCACCCCCGCAAGGGGTCCCCGCACCACCTCCACCTCCATGCCTTCTTTGAGATACGGATGGGGATCAAAGGGAAGGGTGCTCGTAACGAGCTGGCGGACCGCTTCGATCTCGTGATCGGGGACCGGCGTCGGATGCCCATTGACGCCCAGAATCTGAACCACGCCGACGGCTGTGACGATTCGCAGCCGGTCCTGATGGGAGAACCGGGCAAAACAGTAGCCCGGGAACAGGGGAAAGCTCACGGTCTTCCACCGATCTTGCCATCGGCGGCGACGATCCACGAGAGGCAGAAACGCCTCGACGCCCCGAGAGGTGACCTGCTGATGAACCAGCTTTTCATGCCTCGAGCGCGTCCGGATGGCATGCCAGGCAAGTTTCCCGTTTTCTCCTGACATGGCTTCGCCCTCTCACTTACATACGCTGCCTGTTCACGTAAGCTACGGGCCTAAGCGCTACTTTACGAAATCCCGCCCTGTTGTCCGGTGGCCCAGCCGCTCACGCTTTTTGCTCCTTGCCCGAGCAGGTGAGCCGTATTCACAGCTCGCTTAGAGCAGTAGTCCGCGATAATTCTTTCAGGCCGACCGAGAAGGCCGAAAATCAGAAAGGGACGGCTTCATTTACTGTGTCCGTTGAATGCCCCTTTGACCCATACGTATTCGCCCGACCGAAATCATCCTCGAGGCGGATGATGTCGCTCTCCCGCAGGTCATTGCCAGTCTGTACCTCAACGACCAGAAGCGGCGTGGAATTGTGATTCTCCAAGCGATGGACAGCCCCTGACGGGATGAATGTCCATTGGTTTGTTTTCAAGCGAAAAACTCTGTTGCCACATGTCACCCGCGCGGTCCCTTGCACCACAACCCAATGTTCACTACGGCAGAAGTGCTTCTGGAGGCTCAGACGCTTCCCCGAAAGGACCTCGAGCCTTTTCACCCTATAGCCGGGCCCGGTTTCCAGGAGGGTCCAGGCCCCCCAGGGCCGTTCAATTCGTTCACCCACGCGTTCAACGTCCCCTTCCGTTTTCGCTTCCGGGGACTGCTTCATGGTATCCCGCATGACTTGTTGCTCCGGTACAGGTTCCAGCCGCCTCAGAGTGAGTTTTGTTTAGAGCCGCCGGTAGATACAGTCGGGGATGTAATATCTCCTCTTATTGACGACCACGCCTAGGAGCTTTCCCCCGGCCTCTTCCACCTGCTTTTTGGCGCTGAGGGCGACGTGCTCACGCGTTTTGCCAGATGCGATCACCAGCACCACACCATCCACCTTGGTGCAGAGGGCCAGACACTCTGAAAAGCCGTGGACCGGTGGTGCGTCCAAGACCACGTAGTCGTAGCACTCCCTCATCCTGTTCAGAAATTGATCAAACTTATGGGATTCAAAAAGGGTAGAGGGCTCTGAATAGTGCCGACCACACGGGATGACGTGGAGGTTCCCGGATACCACAGTAATGGGGAGGTCTCCATGACCATCTTTGGTGATGAGATCCGACAGGCCTTGAACATGGTCGATTTTGAATACCTGGTGAAGGCTGGGAGTCCTGAGATTCGCATCGATCAGAAGAACTTTGAGCTGGGAACTCCCGGCCAGGGTCGTCGCGAAGTTGAGTGCCGTCGTCGAGGCCCCATCGCCGTGGGCAGTCCCGACAAAGAGAATCGTCTTGGTTGATCCGTCAGGATGCTGGGTCAACAGATTGGTCTTGAGCTTCTTATACCGTTCTACGGCCGGGGGGGCTGAGACCTGCCTGGGAGGTTTCGTTTGCGCTCCCGGCAGCGGCTTTGGCGAGGCTTCCTGATGCTTCGCTCGATACTCTTTTTCGGCCTTTTCAAGGGCTTCGAATATCTTGCCCATCGCAATCTCCCATGTCTATTGCTGTTCCGGCAATCTGATGGCCTGCCCCACCGTAATCCGGTCCGGGTCCTGGATCTCGGGATTTTCTTGCAGGACAGTACCGAGGACAGTCCTGTTGTATCTTCCATAGGTCTGGAAGATGATCCGGGAGAGATTGTCCCCTCCCTTGACAACCACAACCTCGGCCTCCCTGCCCTGGGATTCACCCATTTCGTTGGGGGACGACTCCCAAATGACCATCGGCTCCTGATCCTGTATTTCCGCCGACCCAGGAGCGAATGCCCCCTGGCCATCGGCTGGCTCAGGAACCGTCCCGTCTGCCGTCTCAACTGTTTCGTGGGCAAGTGTTACTCTCGCGCCCTCATGGGGAGTCGCCGGTTGTTCATGAGAGACCGGCTGACGCAGCATCGGAGACCGATTGAAAACCGACCGCTCCTTTGGGATCCCAGCCCGGTCTGAGGTCGAAACCCGAGGCAGTCCGCTGCCCTGCAGGTTGAGGCCGGACATTCTGAGGACGAGACCCACAAGAACTATGCTGCAGGCGGCGAACACATAACTCGCAGCGGTGGCGAGTCGCGAGTGCGAGGTTTTCGCCTGTGATCGGGGGACAGGATGAACAGTCGCTGCTGCCTGGGCTTGCCCGGAGTGAGAAAAGGGACTCCAGTTGAGATCCCGGATCGCTTCTTCAATGACACTCGCCCCAATGGTTTTTTGCCCTAGAGCGTATCCAATCAGGAGCGCGTTGTCGCACAGCACATTGATCTTTCGGGGGACTCCACTCGAGTACTCCCAGACCATTTGCCGGGCCTGGCGGCTAAACAGTGCAGGACCCCTGTAGTCTGCCGCACGCAAGCGATGCTGAATGTACTCATATGTCTCTTTTTCGCTCAGTGGAGTGACATAGCGTCGCAGGCTGATCCGCTGGTTGAGCTGCCGCAGTTCGGGTTGGTTCAGCTTGACGTCCAGTTCGGGCTGTCCGGACAGGACGATCTGAATCAGCTTGTGTTTTCGCGTCTCTAGGTTAGAGAGCAGCCGCACGCTTTCCATGGTGGCGTGGTCGAGATTCTGGGCCTCGTCCACTATGAGCGCCACATTGCCGCCTTCCCGAAGTTGCCGGATGGCAAATTCGTGGAGCCGAAGCAGCGCTTCCATCTTCGGCATCTTCTCCTCTGGTTTAACCAGTCCCAGGTCGGACAGGGCCAAGGTCAGCATTTGGTCAAAGATGACGTCGGTATTGAAAACGAACGCCGTACGCACTTTTTCATCAAGCCGACCGAGTACGGTATTGAGTAAGGTGGTTTTCCCCGTGCCGACCTCTCCCACAATGGTGATGAAACCCCGCCGCTCAGCAATCCCATAGGTGAGG
>CAYGBT010000114.1:0-4580 GCA_964348275.1 uncultured bacterium | reverse complement strand
TGGGGACCCCCATCTTGACCGCGAGGTCCATGACCTTACAGATCTTCTGAGCATTGGTGACGCTCAATGATCCTCCAAGGGCAGTGAAATCGTACGCAAAGATGTATACCGGCCTGCCTTCAATGGTGCCGTAACCGGTGACCACCCCATCCCCCGGGATCTTCTGCTTCTCCATCCCGAAGTCCGTGCAGCGATGGGTGACCAGCATATCCATTTCGGTGAAGCTTCCGGGATCGAGCAGCAGATCCAGCCGTTCCCGCGCGGTGAGTTTGCCGGCCTGGTGCTGCCGTTCGATCCGCTCGGGACCCCCACCGGCGAGAGCGGCTTCCTTTCGCCGTTTAAGCTCCTTGAATCTTTCTTCGAGAGACATCGCCTTTTGAACCTCTCGTATAGCAAAAGGTTGTTTTTCCTTACCAGTCCTGCGGACAAAAGTCAATGAGATATTTGTCCCCCCGCCTCCGGCCCGGGGGGAACAACTTCTGTGGCATAAGTGTTGCAAGCGCTTTGTATTAAATGAAACGCAGGGAGAAACGACCCGTGGGGTCGATCTTAATCGTCGAAGATAACCCCATGAATATGGAACTGGCCCGGGACGTCCTTGAAGCCAGCGGATACCGGGTGCACTGCGTCGCTTCCGCGGGGGAGGCACTCGAGGTCCTGAAGGAGAGCCTGCCGGATCTCATTCTCATGGACGTCCAGCTCCCTGGACTCGACGGGCTCGACCTTACCCGGACCCTGAAGCAGGATCCCCGGACGAAGGGCATCATGATTGTGGCCCTGACCGCGCACGCCATGAAGGGGGATCGAGAGCGGATCCTCGAAGCTGGCTGTTGTGGCTACATTGCGAAGCCAATTGATACCCGGGCACTTTGCCGCGAGATAGCCAGACATCTCCCGCCAACAAAACCCCCCTGCCTCGACCGATAACTGCTACCCCGTTCAAGGTTCATAGTTCATGGTTCATGGCTTGCAGTTCATGGTTCAGGGTGCATGGTTCATTGGCTCATGGAAGACACAGATTTGTTAGCCTGTACTCTGAACCATGAACCGTTTGCTTTGTGCCGATTTTGCCGTTGACATCCCATCCGTCGAGCCTACAATAAAAACCGTGCCGAAGTGGCGGAACTGGTAGACGCGCACGTTTGAGGGGCGTGTGGGGTAACCCGTGGGGGTTCGAGTCCCCCCTTCGGCACCACGACCTGTCCCGTTGAGTCTCACCTGTACTCCCCTCTACTCCCGCTCAAGCTCTAATGGAGACGGGAGCCCAACCCGAGTCGCCAGGAGACAAGCCCAATTGGACCATGCGCAACAAACAGCTGCTCGCCAAAGGCGCCCTCTTTTTAAGGCCTTATGGAGGCACCGGAGGAAACATCGTCCCGTGGGTGGAGGGGAATTTCAGGAACGCGGTGACCGTTTGCTCAAACAGATACCACATCAATGTCAATCTTGGGGCACTCGGGAAAATCCTTGATCCTGGACCACAAGCGTGAAATAAAGCCCACGCAAATCCGTCAAATCAAGTAGGTGATGTAGGGGCAGTAGTGACCTGGGATAGGACTTCCCTTAAACGCACACACCGAGTAGAATATATCAACACACCCGGATAATCATCAGCCCGCTCTCTGTCAGGGACCTCCTCGAAAGAATCCAGACTGCGTTCCGGATGTTTGAGGAATCCCACGGACCTAGCCCGGGTCCCTGATCAATGCAGCGGCGGAAGGAGGGAAAGGTAATGCGGAAATTCATTGCGCTCACGGCAGCCGTTACCTTGCTCAGCGCCTGTGCCAGCCAGCGACCCCTCACCACGAGAGAACAGGGGGCCGTGACCGGAGCCGCCTTAGGCGCAGGGACGGGAGCCATCATCGGAGGTGCCACTGGCAAGGCCGGGACCGGCGCCGCCATCGGGGCAGGGCTAGGTCTTTTAACTGGCGCTATAGTCGGGGGGGCGATTGAGAACCAAAGAGGGGAGACGGTATACCCGCCGCCTGGACCGCCTGCGGGATCACCGCAGCCGCAAACAGGCCTTCCCACCCCGACTAGTGCCACCGTAGACCCGACAGCGGGGCAATTCGTTAACGCCACGCGATGGCGGATCGAGGTCTTTGTCGACGCGGATCCTCAGGCCCTGCAGAGTGCATCCTCCTTCCAGTTGAATCCCCAGGAGTCCCGCCAGCACTCCCTGGACTTGGGTCCCCACCGGGTGATCGCCAAGGCTACTGTGGACACCCAGTTCGGCCCGCGAACGGTGGGACGGTACGACCGGACCATCCAGGTGGACCCCCGCGGTAGCGGCTGGACCCTGCGCTTCACCGAGTCTAGCTTTCGGTAACGAGGAGTACGGGCGGTGGCGCGCGAGACGAGCACGCAAGGCCTTCGTGGCATCAGGGCGAGGCTACCCGGAAGGTTGGAGGCATGGATGGCGGGCTGGGAACAGAGCCGGCTCGCTTTGGCTTACACCCGTCTCCGGCGGCGTCTCTCAGGGCAGCCGGTTCCTGGCATGCCCGAGACGACCAATTTGGATCCCTTTGTCCTGGCCTCCGTCGCGCTGCATCTCGTTGTAGTGCTCTTGATCTACCTCCTTGCCCCTCGGGCGGTCTCCTTGGCCAAGCGCCCTCCCATCAGCGTCCGTGTCCTCGAGGCGAAGGCTCAAGCCCCTGCTCCAGCGCGCGAGCAAAAGCCGGTTCGGCAAGAGAGAAAGCGGAAGGCTCAAAAGAAACCTCGCCGGCGGCCTCAGGCTACCGCCGCCTTGCCCAAGCCTCAACCCGCTCCGCCCAAGCCGGTGGAGAAGCCGCTCCTCACTCCAAAGTCCATTCCCCGAGTGGCCCGCGGACAGCCGCAAACCCCCAAACCGATCCCAAAAACGGTACCCAAGGAGGTTCAGACCCGGCCGACAATGAGTCCTCTTTCTCCGGATGCCTTGCTCGCCGATGAGGGACTCATACCAAAGCCGGTGAAACCCTTTCAGGCCGAGCCTCCCCCGGTCGAAGCGCCAAGTGAGATACCTCGATCGCTCAGCGCTCCGCTGCCCACACTGCCCGCGGTGTCCCAGCCCAAGATCTCTTCACTCCCCGACCCAAGTGCCGTGGCTCCGGGGAGCCCTGAACCTCCGGTCCCGACGGAGCTGAGCGAAACGGCGCTCGAGGGTTTCCAGCAGCCAACCGGTCCCGTGGTGGTCCCGGAGCGCTTTCTTAGAGCGGGGAAGCCTCAGACAACCGCCGGGGCAGCCGTGGACCTGATCGACACGAGCGATCCCGACTTCACGGAATACTTCGAACTCATCAAGCGGCGTGTCTTTGCCGCCTGGCGGTACCCCAAAGGGGTCCGGGGGGTGCACAAAGTGTCGCTGCGTTTCCGTTTGGACCGGGCCGGGGCAAGCCACGGAGTCCAGGTGGTACGGTCGACCGACCGCCAGCTCAACATGAGCGCCGTGGAGGCTATGAATCGGGCCTCGCCTTTTCCGCCAATTCCAGAGAAGTTTCGAGCCCTGGTCGGACAGCCCCTCACGTTGATCTTCACCGTGACGGTCCAATGAACAACAAGTGGAGGAAAACCTGGCGTATGCAGAAGACTCGATGGATCTTCCCCCTTTCGCTCCTGCTCCTCATGGCGAGCACGGCACGCGCCGCGCCTCGCAAGCCGAAGGCGATCTTCTATTACGACGAGCAGGGGAAAGTGGCCCGCCAGGAGCTCGACACCAACAACGACGGGAAGATCGACGTGCGCATCTATTACAAGGAGGGCAAACTTGACCGGCAGGAGGAGGACCGGGACTTCAATGGGCAGGTGGATGTGTGGTCTTTTTATCTGAAGGGGAATCTGGATAAGCAGGAAGTGGATACCAATGGAGATGGTAAGCGAGATATTTGGTACTTCCTCGGATCTGCCGGACGGGTCGCCCGGGTCTGGAAGGACACCGATTTTGACGGCCAGGTGGACTTCTGGAGCTCTTACACAGGGGACAAACCCGAGCGGTATGAACGCGACTTGAACCGAGATGGAAAACCGGATCGGTTCCTCTTTTTCACGGACGGCAAGCTCGCGCGGATGGAAGAGGCGGGAAAGCGGGATGGCAAGATGACGCTCCGGGTCACGTATGACGCGCAAGGCATGACCACGCGGAGGGAGGAGTTTACCGGAGGGAGCAGCAAGCCGCGCCTCGTGAGCCATTACACAGGCGGTAAGCTCATCCGGCGGGAGGAGGACAAGAACGGGGATGGCCAGATGGATCTCTGGGTCTTTTACGACCAGCACGAGCAACTTCTCCGGCGGGAAGTGGATACCGACGGGAACGGCAAACCGGACCTGTGGGCTCACTATGCGAACGGACAGCTTTCCAGGCAGGAGGAGGACACCAAAGGACTCGGGCGGCCTACCTTGACCTATCACTTCAGCGGGGGACATCTCGTCCGACGGGAAGAAGACCGCCAAGGGCGGGGGAAACCGGATTTGATTGCGTATTACGACCAGGGGAAGATTCAGCGACAGCTAGAGTTTCGCCACCCCGGATCTGAGCCGGATATGATTACCGAATTTGAAAAGGGCAAGCCAGTCCGGCAAGAGATCTCGACCAAGTCGGACGG
>CAYGBT010000113.1:0-4664 GCA_964348275.1 uncultured bacterium | reverse complement strand
CCATTACCCCCGACGCTGTCAGGGGGAAAGAGCGAGTGAAGTTCGTCGGCGATGTGCCTGCGCCCGAAGCTACGGCCAAGCACTAGTTTGCTTTAGAGGAGATTAACCTCGGTTCGCTGGCGCCGGAAAATTCCCCCGAGGATAGAACCGGAAGGGTGCTTCGATCCCTGAACACAGTCCGAGCCCGCGACAGGGGATGCTCCACTGGACCGGGCCCGCGCATCAGCTTCACGAAATGGGAAGGAGGGTTGCCCCTCGTCGAACGAGGAATGCGAAGGATTTTTAAGGGGAGGAGAAGATGAGGAAGATCGGGACACTACTGGTAAGTTTGCTACTGGCAAGTGCATGCGCTGGCGGCCCGGCGACGACCCGGGAGAAGGGGGCGCTCACGGGCGCGGCCATCGGGGCCGGGACGGGGGCCATCATCGGGAGCCAAACCGGAAAGACTGGGACCGGGGCCGTGATCGGGGGGGCCATCGGGGCCGTGACTGGGGCCGTAGTGGGCGGGGCAATTCAAGAACAGGAGCAGCAGCGCGTCGAGGGCGCCCCAGTACCGCCGCCCTCACAGCCTGGGGCTGCAGGCTATCCCCAGCAGCAGGCCGGCGTATCGGTACCTGGAGAGTATCAAGGGGATCCCACCCGGGGAGAGCTGGTGAACGCGACCCGGTGGCGGGTGGCCGTGTACGTCGATACCGATCCGGGGAGGCGGAACTCGACTCCCACCGTCTGGCTTGGGCCGAATGAGGCGCAACCGGCCAATCTGGATACCGGGCAGCACCGCATCATGGCTCGGGCCTATGTGGACACTCAGTTCGGGCGCCGGCTTGTAGGCCGATATGACAAGACCATCGTAGTGGACCCCCGGTCCACTGGATGGAGGTTGCAGTTCGGAGAAGGGGACTTTCGGTGAGCGTTTCCGAAATGCCGCGAGCGAGGATAATTGGACTGACCCTGGCTGTCTTGCTAGCGGCCTGTTCGACGCCGTTGACCAAGCGCGAACAGGGGACCGTGACCGGGGCAGCCATTGGGGCGGGCACCGGTGCGATCATCGGCAGCGCCACCGGCCACACCGCGGAAGGGGCACTCATCGGCGGGGCCATCGGGGGGGTCAGTGGCGCCATCATCGGCGATGCCATCCAAGCACAAGAGCAAGCCCGGGCCACCTCGCCTCCTGCCGCAATCCCCACGCCGGCACCTTCTCCAGCTCCCACTGTCGGCGTGACGCCCGCTGCGGAGACGGTCTACGCCAAGGAGGTCAAGGCCGCGCAGGTCCAGGCCCACACCATCTACGCTAACGAGATCAAGGCTGGGTACGTGCGGGGTAAGATCTATCAGATGGGCAGAATAGGGACCCAGGGCTGGCCAGGGGAGATCAAAGTGCCGGTCCTCTCCGCCTCCGTAATCTACGCCAACGAGATCAAGGCAGACTCTGTGGAGGCGGCCACCATTTACGTCCACGAGCTCAAGACCCGGGAATGGTAAAGATCAGCCCGCCTACCTGGCATAGGGTTTGAGTATGCTCAGGGACTGGGGACTCCCTGCTTTCGACGCTAAGCTCGCCCGTGCCCCTAAGTGGCGATTCCTTTGGGTTGGCCAAGGAGCCGCTCTGTTTTTCCTGCTCGCGGCGTGTGCTGGGCCGCGGGCTGCGGTCCGAGCGCCCCACCCCGTTTCACCAAGATTGGGCCAATATACTGTTGGTCCAAAATATAAAGATCTTCCCGATAAGACGACGTATTCAAAGAACAAAGTAAGTAAGCTACTTAATCAACAATTACAGTCATGGAAAGGGACGCCATATCAAATAGGTGGAAACTCTAAGCAAGGTATAGATTGTTCAGGGTTTGTCTATTTAACCTATACGGATAAATTGGGCATTGAATTGCCAAGGACAACTGAATTACAAGGAGAAGTTGGGCGTGAAATAAGCCAAGAGCAACTTACTTATGGTGACCTAGTTTTCTTCAAAATCGGCATCTTTACCAGGCATGTCGGAATTTACACCGGAAATCGTGAATTTATTCATGCCTCGACATCTAGAGGTGTTATGAAATCTAGTCTAGATTCCTATTACTGGTCCAGGAAATATTGGAAAGCTAGGCGCGTTATTTATTATTAATTTTATCCTATAAAATTGTACGATCGCCTGTTCCCAGACCTTCCGGAACTCCGGCTGCTCTTTGAGGCACAGCGTTCTCTGACCTACAGAGAACCTAGCTGACCGTGGCTCGGCTTTCGTCTATCTTGCCATTCGCAGCTCTGCTCTGCTTCATCCAAAGGCGGACTCCGCGACCTTTCGCGGACCTGCCATCCGTTATACGCCAGATCAATCCGCCCCCCACAAGATGACAAGATGAAAGGATGTCCCGTCACTACCATGTCCTTACTGCGGTGCGGGGTAGAACCAGTAACCGGTGCCGAGGATTTGTAGTTGATCACAGCCGCTTCCTCCTGGCGGGCCGCTGGATCCTCCACGAGTACAAGATCAATGTCTTCATCGTCCTCCATGAGGCCCTCGCCCGCTGGGGGCTGCCGCAAGGGGTGCTTCAGACCGGGGGAGCGAGTTCCGCCCCCATCAGCTCCACGGGATGCCCAGTACCAGTTTTTCTGCGCCGGCTGGGGATTGAACTCCGCTATGCCCGGAAGGCGCGGATGAAGGGGAAGATCGAGAATCAGTTCCGGTTCATCCAACGGGACTTTGTGCTGGAGAACCTCCACCACAGCCGGTTAGACGCCCTCAATGCGGCCTGGGCCGCGTGGGTCGAGTGGTACAACTGGGAACACCGGCACAAGGGACTCACCGGGGACTGCCCGGCGGACCACTACGTCCGATCGCTGCGCCAGCCAACCCCCGAGGATCTCGAGCTCCTGTTGATCCATGAGGAGTCTTGGAAGGTCACGCGGACCGGCCATATCAGCTACTACGGGCAGTTCTTCCGGGTTCCCGATCGCTACATTGGCCGACGGGTCTGGGCCGTCCTGAAGGGGGACACCCTCCGGATCGAGTGCGGCAAGGAGGTGGTTGCGACCTATCAGGTCAAAACCGACTACCTCAAGGCCTTCCGCCAGGACAGTTGAGATTCGGAAAAGTGCGACAGTTGAGATGTTGAGATACGGACTTACACCCAGTTCGAGCTTGACAGGGGCGATGCCAATTGGGGTACAAGAGAGGCACCTCCCGGTAACCCTTCGGGTTGTCGGGTGGGTAATGTAAGGATGAGGGGAGCAGCACGCTCCTCGGAGTAGTAGGACGATGGAACCGGGGTAGGCATAGCTCCCAGCCCACCTCCGGCACAATTGTTGGCGCACCAGACAGTCAGAAGCCGTCTCGGGCGGAGCATGCCCGGGAGGGCGTTTTGCTTTTTGCAAGCAAGCAGGACGGCGAAAATTGCTCTGATTCTGATACTGGGCGTATCGTTTGCTTTGACCGCTTGTACCGAGGAATCATCATGGAACGAACTAAATGCTAAGGCTGTTACGCTCTATCAACAAGGACGGTATCCAGAGGCGGTCAAGGTTGCTAAGGAGGCATTGAAAGTTGCAGAGGACACATTTGGTCCTGACCATCCCGCTGTGGCTGTCTCCTTGCACAATCTGGCGCTACCTCACGAAGCTCAGGGCAAATACGGCGCAGCGGAGCCCCTGTACCAGCGGGCGCTGGCCATATTGGAAAAGGCCTGGGGGCCAAGTTATCCGCAGGTCGCGGCCGTGTTGGAGAATATGGCAGCGCTTTGCAAGGAGACCGGAAGGGAAGATGAAGCGAAAAGGTTGGAAGCACGTGCAAAGGGTATTCGCTCAAGAAACCGATGATCGCGACGGGAGAAGCAGCGATGGAACCGGGGTAGGCATAGCTCCTAGCCCACCTCCGGGACACTCGACGGCTTAACAGAAAGCTAGATGCCCTCTCGGGTTCAGCAGGCCCGGAGGGTTTTTATTTTTGTGAAGGGAACGTGGCTTAGGAGAGGCTGAAAGAGACTACATCCTATCCAGGCGGGCAGATGAGGATCGGATGATGAAATATGCTGAAAGTGTCCTCAGAGGGAGACTTGCCGAAACGATCGTAAGCGAAATGCTACAGGAAGCAGGCTATTTCTTTCACCGTTTCGGTTATGCGGGATTTTTCAAGGTCTCCCTCAGAGAGGGCTGCCGAAGATGAATGAGGGACATATTGAAGCGGAGAAGGTCCGGACGATGCCTGATTTTGATGTCATTAAGGATGGGGACGTGTCCTTCATCGAAGTAAAGTTTCGATCCGGGAAAGGACTAGACGATGCCCTCAAAGGGTGAGGGAGAAGAGCTGCAAAATATTGGCCTGAGGCGCGATTAATGATCGTGAGACCTGAGGAGTCTTACTTTTCAATCTCGACAGTTAGACGATTCGCTCAAACAGGAAGACTCTCTCCCTTGGTAAATGACGGATACATTAACATCGATGGAGAAATTATTAAACGGTACGAAGGACTCGTTTCTAAGTGCTGCCAGTGGTGAGAGGCTCTACACGATAGTGAAAGGGTCCAACGCATATGTTTGGCCTTAGCGCTTTTTTCCTGTTTGAAGGAGGGACCAATGGTTGACTGGAAGGAATGTTTTGGAGATGTAGGGGGCAGGTCAGTTCGCCGGATGGGAAACGGGCACCGGACTGTGGAAATCACCTTCTGTCCGGTTTG
>CAYGBT010000112.1:0-4695 GCA_964348275.1 uncultured bacterium | reverse complement strand
TTGTTCTCCCTGTCGACTGAAGAAGAGTATCAAGTGACCATCGCAGTTCTCAATACCGCTCATAATCCCTATCTGCATTTCGTCAGTTCACCCGAGGAAATCCTTCTCTGCAGAGCCCTTTTCGATCTGAACCCGTTTCTCGAGCCTGACGAACTCACACGATATCATTTCGCAACACTCCTCCTGGAACGTGGCGGGGCAACGGAAGGGACATGAAGGCCAACGTTCCGGTGAGAAACATGTGAATCAGGGTGAAGAAATATGGCGGACAGAATCTCGGAACAGAGTAAACAGCAGATCAGGGAAAAACTCGAGGAACTCAGGGAACATCAGACCACCGAAGCGGTCCATCAAATCATCGAATTTGACAAGACGCCCTCCGATGTCAAGGCGTTCATGGATAGGTTTGTTATTGGACAAGAGAAGGGAAAAAAGGTGATCTCGACGGCCATAGCGTTTCACTACAAGCGGCTTGGCAGCGCGCTGAAGCAGGCCATAGGGGAGAACGGGAGGGACATCGACACGGCACTGCGCAATACGAAAACGCCAAAGGCGAACATCTTAATCGTCGGTCCTACGGGCTGCGGCAAAACCTACACCGGTGAAATTGCTTCCCGGCTGATCGGGGTTCCGTTCGTCGTAGAGGATCTCACGAAATTCAGCGAAGTCGGCTACGTGGGCCAGAACGCGAGTGACATACTGGTCGACCTGTTGATCGCGGCTGGGGGAAATCCGCACGTTGCGCAGATGGGGATCGTCTATTTGGATGAGATCGACAAGGTGGCCACCGAAGTCGTGGTGCAGAGAGACGTCTCGGGAAAGGGCGTTCAGAAGGGCCTCCTCAAGCTGGTAGAGGGCGCGGAAAATACCATCGATCTGGGGAAGGAAAGAATCTCTCTTTCGACCAAACACGTCCTCTTCATTGTCGGAGGGGCGTACGAAAATCTCGAACCCATCGTGCACAAGCGGATGGCCTCGCAAGGCCTGGAAGGGGATTGGAAAGACTACCTCCTGACCGGTGATTTCGTGGCCTACGGTATGGAAAGACAGCTCATGGGGAGGTTCCCTGTACGGGTGGTCTATGATCCCCTGTCGGTGCCTGATCTCAGGAACATCATGATCGAAAGCGAAGACAGCCCCTTGCGGGCGTATACCAACGACCTCAGAGCATGGGACATCGACTTGCAATTCACAGAGGACGCCTTAACGGAAGTCGCTCACCGGGCTGAACACGAGGGAACAGGGGCTCGAGGCTTGATCAGCATTCTGCACCAAGTCCTTTTAGATGACATGTACCGACTCCCCGGAAGCTTTACCGGAGAACTCGTAGTGGACAATGGTTACGTGAGGGAGAAGTTGAGGTGAGATTCAAGAGCCTGTCAGAACTGAAACGGCCGGACTTCTATGAGCGAATGCTGGCCACATTACCACAAGCCATTGCGACGGCCGAGTACGCCATGGCCAAGGCCTTTAAGATCAACGAGCTTGTCCGCACGGTGCACCAAGGGAGCTATGAATGGTACGGATATACGATTGCGGACAGAGACGATCCCGAAGTGATCGTCGATGTCGGATTGCCGAAGAACAATCAGAACCTCGTTGAGTACACGAGCATCGCGCCCGAAAGTATTGCCGCCTACCAGGAATCGCTTCCTACGGACAAGGTCATCAATGGATGGATACACTCCCACGGCAGTCTCGGATACAAGCGATTCTCCAGCACGGATGAGCAAAATCAAGTCACCGTGCTGCGTTATGTCACCGCCCTCTTGCGAAAGCCGGTGGCGAAGAAGGAAGTCGTGATCAAGAACCTCGTATTGTTAGTCAAAGATCGGTGTACTGAGGACGACTTCGCCAAGGGCAATGTGTCGCTGATAACGGATGTACCTATCAGGGAAGCCAATATACTGGAGACTATTTATGGGGGCTTCTGTTATGCCATTGTTATTGGGGATAATGGGTGGCATGAACAGGCAATCCACTACAGAACGCGGGGCATCCTTTCTGGCCAAACAACCGAGGAAGGCAAGGAAGCGGAAATAATTTTCGTAGACACCGGTCGTTCCCTGGAGCGGTGGGAGGTGGAGGTGCTCGCCGAGGAGGTCAAGACGAACATCCAGCCCATGACCTGGACCCCAGAACGCTTTGAAAAGGAGGCCACATAGGTTAGACGGTAAGCTCGCTGTAGATACAGAGTGAATCACAAACTTCTGTGGATAGCAAGGAGGGCTGCAAATGAAGGAAGAAAAACCACCAGAGGACGTTCAACATTACACTGCAGAACCATTTGTAGACTCGAAGATCGAGAAGCCGCCAGTGGGGGCCTGGATTGACAAGGAAGTCGTTTGTCGAGACTGTATGACGGCGTCCGAGGAGATAACGATGAGGAGGGGTTTCATAGACTTTATATCCGTCATAGAATCTGAGGAAAAGGGGTATGTCTGCTCTCGGTGCTCTAAGAAAATCTCCACCGGGTCGTAGTCCTGGGACCCTTGAGTGTTGTACAGTGTGAAGCTGAAATCTAATATCAGAAGCCATGCTGCTTACGGGAAGACTTGATCGGCAATTGCGGATAGAGGGCTGGAACCAGGCCGCCTTGGAGACCGCAAGGATCGGCGTCGTGGGTGACGATGATCTGCTGGCATCCCTGTATCTCCTGTCCGCATCGGCCCTCGGCGTGAATAATATCGTGGTCCTCGCTCCGGGGCTGGATGGTAAGCTGCGTGACGTGGCACTGAAGATCAACCCGGCTCTCAACCTGGTGTATGTCGAGGGGTACTATACCCACCCGGTCCTGGATGATGTCTTTGTCGGATGCGACTTGATTGTTGACTTGTGCCACTATGCGCTAGCCAACAAGCTCCTCCTGGAAAAAGGCTTCCGGAAAGGGATTCCGATTGTCAGAGGGTTCTGCTATGAAAAAGACGGCGAGCAGGGGGTGAAGGTTTTCACCTATATGACGGGGCGAGAATGGCAAGACCTCGAGGAGATTCTCTCCCCCGCAAACCTTCCGGGCGATCATTTTGATCATGGGGTGTTGGATATCATTGCCGCAGGTTTCATATTGGATGAGACCAAGAACATCCTGATGGGGCAGGAAGTTTCCGAAGAGGTGATCCAATACCGACGAAAAAGGTTGAGATCGGCGATAATCAATCCCGCGATCTGTGTCGTCGGTGCCGGCGCCCTGGGAAATTTTGTGGGCCTGGCGCTCGGGTACGCGGGCTTCCGGCGGATGACCTTCGTTGATCCTGATGTGGTGGAGATTACGAATCTAAACAGACAGGTCTTCCTGTATGACGCCATCGGGTTGAACAAGGCAGAGATCCTGGCGGAGAGGCTGAACGATTTCTTTGGCATAGAGGCGCAGGGGCGGGCGGTGTCCTTTACAAGGGATACTGATATTTCCCCCTATGACGTGATCTTCGATTGCACGGATAGCTTCGAAGCGAGAATTGCGGTCAGCGAAAAGTGCCAGGAGGCCGGGAAAGTCCTGATCAGTGGTGGAACCAGCGCTGACGCTGGCCAGGTGGTAATGTATGATCCGGCACAAGGTGGCGGAACACCGGCTGAGGTACTCGGATTGTACGATATCGTGGGAAAGCGGCAGGTCGATTCGGATGCGAGGGGAATGGCGGCGTGCGTGGACCAGCCGAATCCGTCGGTGATTATGGCGAATCAGATCGTCGCCGGTGTGATGGTTGATTGCTACCGAAGGCTGTTTGCGGGTCAGGGGGTCACAAACATTTTCTACGATTCGAAAGGCGACACGAGGATATAACGGATGTTGATGGAAGCCACGACCGCACCGGGGTTGTGGCTTCCCTTGTTTTGAAGAGGTTGACGATTCCAGATGTGGTGCAGGGTTTGTGTGGCATTTTGCCCTTGCGGCCGCCGGCAGCGATGCGTTGCGTGATATGCAAGGAAGAGGTCAGGAGAAGTATCGATGAACATCTGGGCGTCCATCTGCCGGTCAGTGAAGGCGAGATACTGAAATATTTTGAGAAAGCGGCATCGCCGTTTCGGGTCAGGTTACACGCGATCACGTGCGCTGACGTGCGTAAGGGAGAAATATTATTGGGTATTGAAAACGCGAGACTCTTCATCGGGTTCGCTGGAAGCTGCTGTAACGTACCATGGCAGGAATGTTGCGAGTGGTTGGCAGTGCATGAGAAATCACATTTACGACTGAGGGAACTGTACTCACCGCCTGAAGTGAACCCGAACATCGTGTCCCACGTCGAGGACTATTACATCGAAGAATACATGATGCCGGAAAGGTATAGACGAGCTTATGAGGCGCATGTGAAGCTCATCGTCGCTATCCGGAACATGACGCAGCTTCCCCGGGTCATAGCCCTGAGCGATCCCGACGCACGGATCTGCTATTATCTTACTCAGGCATGCTGGTATGCCTCGAACGTGATCACGATGAATGATATGAACGCAACGGCCAACGAAGTGAAGTTCATAGAGGCCGTTGCTGGGGCGATGTCTCAAGTCCGACGTCCGGAGGGCTTGTCAAGTTCTATCCTGGGCATCCATAGGTTATGGCACGATTTCTGCTGACGTATGTTGAAGGGGTAGCCCTTCTGGGGCGGAGGTGGTTTGCCCCTCCGCATCCGAGCGTATGGGGGAGCGGCGCACGACATGGAGAAGCACGCGATGGCGGGTGAGGGTGCCAAGAACCTGACG
>CAYGBT010000111.1:0-4715 GCA_964348275.1 uncultured bacterium | reverse complement strand
GCATCGTGTGCCTTGGGCACGCATGGATGTATGGTCTGACACCCAAAGAGCGCGGGGGGGACTCTTCCGTTGACACGGCCAACTTTCTTATGGATGTAATCCGCACCGCCCACGGACCGGGCGAAATTTGAGCCCTATGCAGGGGAAGGAGGCAAGGAACCGGCGTAGCGATCTAGCGCGCCCCAGGTTCCCTCTTCTCTTCGACCTCACTTCGTCCCCTTAAGAGGACTGTAGTTTGGGCTTGACAGCGGGGACTGTACTAGTAAGAATGCTGGTTGATCCAGATCAGAAAAAAGTATGACCATCCTCATCAATTTGTCCTCCAGTGGGGGCCCTTCGGTTTTCGCGTAGTTATCGAATCGGGTGGAGAGCCGTTACCTCTCAGAAGGTAGGAGGACGGTGGAACCGGGGTAGCCATAGCAGTTTTTAGCCCACCACCGGCACAAGCGACGGCGCACCAAACATTCAGACGCCCTCCCGGGCGGAGCACGGCCCGAGGGGGCGTTTTGCTTTTTAGTTGTTTCCTCCTGGTGGCCACGCTTTTAACCGCTCATGCCCAGGAGGCATTGTGGGACGAGCTAACATCTAAGGTTGGCAAGCTTTATCAACAGGGGCGGTATTCAGAGGCAACCAAGGTAGCTAAAGAAGCATTACAAGTTGCAGAAGACACCTTTTGTCCTGATCACCCTGCTGTTGGTACGTCCCTGAACAATCTGGCGTTCCTGTATCAAGCCCAGGGCAAGTACGCCGAGGCCGAGCCGCTATACAAGCAGGCGCTGACAATGCGGGAAAAAGTCCTGGGGCCATCTCATCCTGATGTGGCCCAATCCCTGAACAATCTGGCGGCCCTGTACCAAGCCCAGGGCAAGTATGCCGAGGCCGAGCCCCTACACGAGCGGGCCCTGGCAATACGGGAAAAGGCCCTGGGACCGGACCATCCCGCTGTGGCAGCCTCGCTGAACAATCTGGCGGCCCTGTATCGAGCCCAGGGCAAGTATGCCGAGGCCGAGCCCCTACACGAGCGAGCCCTGGCAATACGGAAAAAGGCCCTGGGACCAGACCATCCCGCTGTGGCGACAACCCTGAACAATCTGGCGGCGCTGTATCGAGAGCAAGGCAAGTATGCCGAGGCCGAGCCGCTGTACAAGCGGGCCCTAGCGATAAACAGAAGGACCCTGGGACCAGACCATCCCCGCGTGGCAGCATCCCTGAACAATCTGGCGGGACTGTATGAAGCCCAGGGCAAGTACGCCGCGGCGGAGCCCCTGTACCAGCGGGCGCTGGCCATACAGGAGAAAGCACTGGGGCGAAACCATCCTGCTGTGGCGACCGTGCTGGAGAACATGGCAGAGTTTTACAAGGAGACTGGAAGGGTGGATGAAGCCAAAAGGTTTGAAGAACGGGCAAAGGAAATTCGCTCCAGAAACCAGTAATGGTAACGGGAGAAACAGGCATGGAGCCGGGGTAGGCATAGCTCCAAGCCCACCTCCGGCACAAGCGACGGCGCACCAACCATTTTGACGCCCTCTCGGCAATAGTATGGTCCGGGAGGGCGTTTTGATTTTCGGTTTTGCTGGTCGAAGATGATGCAGCAAAGTCCTAGCCAGCACCTTCCCGTACGCGTTGTCCAATGGGCCGTACATGGCTGATCCGCTAGACCAACCCTCCGCCCCGCCAATCTCCGCCCTCTATGAGGTCGGGCGCCGTCTCGCCTCGACTGAGGACCTAGGAACGCTTCTGTCCGAGATCGGTGAGGTTACGAGACAGCTGGTCGACTATCAGACATTCGCGGTCTTCCTCTTAGAACCGGATGGGAAGCACCTGATTCCGCGCTATGCGCTCGGATTTCGAGAGCTTTACGTCGAAACCGTTCGGATCCCGGTGGGCGATGGGCTGATTGGGCAGGCAGCCCGGCAGCAAGACCTCATCTGGATTCCGGACGTCCACCAGGATCCCCGGTACGTCCGGCGGATCTCTGATTCAGGGGAGGAGGTCCGTGCCGAGCTCATCATTCCCCTCATTTACGAAAGTGCGACGGTTGGCGTGCTTGATGTGGGGAGCACGCGCCCTGCCCAGTTTTCTGAGAGGGACCTGGCCTTTCTGAAGACCCTGGGGACCCAGGTTGCCATCGCGGTGGCCAAGGCGCGCCTGCGTGAGGTAACCGATCGCCTCCGCCAAGAGAACTTGGAGCTGCGCCGGGCGGTCGAGGGGAAATATACCTTTGGCGAGATCGTGGGACGTGGCTCGGCAATGGCCCGCGTCCTCCAGCTGGTCGAAAAGGTCATCCCTTCTAGCTCTACTGTCCTCATCGAGGGGGAGACCGGCACAGGGAAAGAGCTCCTCGCCCGCGCGATCCACTATAACGGGCCCCGGCGTGACCACCGATTCCTGGCCCAGAACTGCGCTGCCCTTTCCGAGACCCTCCTTGAGAGTGAGCTTTTCGGGCATCGGAAGGGGGCCTTCACCGGGGCGACCAGCGATAAGAAGGGTCTCTTTGAACTGGCCGATGGCGGGACCGTGTTTCTAGATGAGGTCGGTGACATGTCGGTGACCATGCAGGCGAAGATCCTCCGTGTGCTCCAGGAGGGAGAGGTCCGTAGAGTGGGCGCGACTGAAAGTCAAGAGGTTGACTTTCGCCTGATCGCCGCCACAAACAAGGACCTCGATGCTGAGGTCCGTGCCGGTCGCTTCCGCCAGGACCTATACTTTCGGCTCCGAGTATTTCCCATCCGGGTGCCGCCGCTGCGCGAGCGCCGCGAGGACATTCCTGCCCTGACCCAACACTTCCTTGACCGTTTCGCCCGTAAGCTGGGGAAAGACATTGCAGGGATCAATGCGCCAGCTCTGGATCTGTTGGCGGCCTACCCGTTCCCGGGGAATGTCCGAGAACTAGAGAATGAGCTCGAACGGGCCGCCAACTTGGTGGACCCAGGTGGCTGGATCACGCCCGATCTGCTGAGCAACCGCATCCGGAGGGTCGAACCCGGCCCGGGGCCGGAGGAGCGAGAGGGCCGGCTAAAGGAGGCCGTGGAAGCGGTGGAGGAGCGCCTGATCCGCGAAGCGCTCACGCGCCACGGGGGAAACGTGTCCGAGGCGGCGCGGGCCTTGGGTATTAGCCGGCAATGGCTCATCAAGAAGATGACCCGTTACAAGTTGCGGCCCGGCCACATGTCTGCTCATGTGGACCACAAGGAAAGAAGGAAAGGGGGGTAGCGATGGCACGCTTTCTTTTTATCGGCTCGTATGCGATCGACGATCCGACACGAGCAGGGTTCGCATTCATTGACGCCAACGGGGCGAAGGAGGCCGGGCACGACCCTCGCATCCATCTGCGCGGGGATGGTGTCCTCCTCATGAAGGAGACCATCGCCAAGAATACAATCCCAGCTGGCTGGCCCCCCGTGCAGGAGTTGTTGGCCACGAGCATGTCATACAGCATTCCCATTACGGTCTGAGGGGGGTGAGCGCGGGCCCGTGGGGTCACCGACCAGGATTTGGTTGGTAAGAATGCAGAGTTCATAGGACCAAAGGACTTCGCTAACATCCTTGCCGATGTGGATAATGTCGTCTCGTTGTAGGTCGATCTCTGTAATCTGTAAACACCCGTAGCATTACTATCAACAATCGATTACACGCCCGGAATCTTCCAGTTTTTCGTTACCTTACGCCTTTCCTTCACCCGCTCTCCTACTCCAATCGTAGCATCTCGCCGATCCATACCTTGACTTTGGTAGCTCGTCGCTTTCCATCGAGTAGCGAGTCAACGTCTTGATTTTGAAGCCTTTCTGAAGCCATTCCTCATTTTGGACTGTCGCTGAATTTTGAGTGGCACGGAGCGTGCTCCTATCAGGATGTATCCGAGGGGGGTGGTTCTCGATTTGGTGCTGCTAGAGTTGAGAAGGTTGAGAAAAAGGAGGGTCGCTCCATGGGAAACGGATTTGGTCTTATGAAACCGAGCAGACCTGGATGGAGACATATTCAGTCCGTGATTACTGCGATCATGATGCTGGTCGCGCTCACAGCATGCGGACAGTCCGACGCAGGATCGATTTCGGGTAACACGGTCGAGCGCGCCAATCGGACCGTGCATATTCGGAATGTGCATGAAGCGCTCGCTAAGAACGATATTAGCGGCGCAGAGTGGGCCTGGCACTACGCGAATGTTGCGGGGCTCAGAAGTGGGAGTTGGAAAAGCATGATCGAGGTCGGCGACGCCGCGCTGTGCATCGGCAAGGCGGCAGGGTTTCGGCAGGGGTCCGCAGACAGGGCGCGCGAGAGTTACTTCGTTGCGCTCATCCGCGCGCGTCTGCAACAATCCAATGGGGGTTTACGCCGCACTGCCCAGGCTTTTGCCGCGCTCGGCGACGGGGAAGCAGTCGACCAGTGCCTGCTTATCGCCAAAAGCTTGCCAACAGGGCCACCCGTTACACGGGTAGACGTATCGTCGGTCCTTAACACTGAGAACCCCTAAATCCGGGAGCGGAGGTAAGTAACGCCTTGCGCGGGGCTTTCGGAAAACCCATGAACAACTGGGCGCGAGTATAGAACCGGTGGGTTGTTTATTAGAGAGGGAGTCTCTCGGTCTTTTCTCAGGTTCTGCCCCCCCTTTTCTGTTTAAAGGAAGCAAGGCCTCTCGGCCTGATTAAGGGGCAAAGAAGGGCTGTCTTCGTGCTCTTGTAAGGGGGGACGCTCGACAACGGTGCGGATTACAACCA
>CAYGBT010000110.1:0-4753 GCA_964348275.1 uncultured bacterium | reverse complement strand
GCCGAGGGCAAAACGGGGTCCAGGTAGAAAGCGTCCCACGAAAACATGAAGGGCTATGGATGACAGGATGCGACCTTGGCAGAACTCCTGAGAGACAAGAAAGCCGTTCTACGCCAAGTCGTCACCTTTGAGGAACCGATTTTGAACTAATGCAACGGCTGCGGTAGAGCTGAGATAAGGTGAGCCGCTCGGGAATGGTAATGCAGCAAAGCAAGTTTAAGCACCTAGCCGAGAAGATCATGGAGCGTGCCCGTGAAAGACTTGTGAAAACGGGAGGGGTGCCGCTCACGTTATTTGTCTTCAAGGCGGACGACCGAATCAAAATGGTGGAGTTTCCAGCCGAGGTTCCCCAATCTGTCCACGAGACCATCAAAGATACGGTGCGACGATTTGAAGGCACAGCTGTAGTCATCGTCGGTGAGGCGTGGATGACGGAGTATCAGGCACCTCCGGAAGAAATGGAGCAAGTCTTGGAAGAAATCACCGGCCACCAACCACGTCCAAGTACATATCCAGACCGGAGGGAGATTCTGGTGGTTGAAGCCATTCATTCCGAAGGCAGCATTTCATGGTTCGTGCGAATCTCGCGTGAGGGTGGGAGGATCGTCTGTGGCAGGCCACAAACACTAGAGGAAGGGGACACTGTATTCGGAGGTGGCCTAAGCGACGTGCTCACGCGCTAGGGCTTCAGCCGATGGGTGCGGAAGGGGCTGCTGACCAACAACGAATGGACGCCCTAGTTCTGAAACAGTCAAGTGCGCGTCGGGGGATGAGATGGCGAGCCACCACGGCTCTGAAGCCGGATGTCCTGGGTATGTGACCTGTGAGGTATGCCAGGGTATTGGTTTGGTTCAAGAAAAAATGTGCCCAGAGTGCAAAGGATCGGGATATCAAGAGTGTTCAGACTGTCAGGACATCGGAACCCTACACCTGTATCCGACACGATAGCTTCAACACCGTGCTGCTCGAGGAGGTCAAGACGGTACGGCGGGAGATGGAAAGGAGGCGGCGATGGCCAAGGAGAAGATAAGTTGCCAAACCTGTGGTTATGTCTCGGAGTCCGAGTCTTAAGGGTGGTGCTGTCCGAAATGCGGTGGCACAGCTCATACGATCCACATCCTTGGTGAGGCTCGCGCGGAGGCTCTCCCGGGAATGCGCCTCCGGCAGCATCGGCCTGGTTTTCCCGGATGGTTGGTAACCATAGTAAATCGCATCAAGCAGTCATAGCACGGTATCCTTGCACGCGAATCACTGATCGTTGATAGGTCTGACCCTCAGAGCACGGTAAAGACTCACCATGTCGAGGAGCAGCAGTCTGACGGCACTTGGAAGACCGTTCACAACGAGAGAGAAGAGTTTGAAGCGAAGAGACGTCCAAGTGGGCCCGAGACGGGAGGCAGCGATGAATAAGCCAATAATGGAAACCCTGGCACGACGATTGGACCGTCTGGAACGAGAGAACCGCCGCTTGAAGAGGGCGGGAAAGGTGGCCCTGGCCGTGATCGCCACCGTGGTGCTGATGGGCGTGCACGTACCACCGACGGAAGTCCATGACGTGGTTGAGGCGAAACGATTTGTATTGCGGGATGAGAACCTCAGTCCCCGGGGCAAGCTAGGCCTGGGGCCTGCTGGCCTACCGCGCTTGACCATTTCGGGTAAGGACCCAAAAGCTCACCTCGCAATGTTCATGACGTCTAACGACGAGGCGGTTTTGCGGTTCAACGACAAGCAGGGGATGATTCGGGTGTTGCTTGGCTCCACGCATGCCGGTTCCCCGTCACTGACTCTCTTTGGCAAGGACGGCAAGGTCATCTGGACCGCACCCTAGGAGGCCCCCGCAAGCAGGCGGTTGACGTTCACTCGCGCCTGCTATAAGGTGGTGCCGGTTCGTCTCTCGCTTTCACCACTGTTAGAAGAGGGTGCCTGTACCATCCTACTTAGTCCCAGGCTGATCTAGGTGATTCGGGTGGCCCATCCCCCATGACAGCTCCACCGGCCCGTCATGCACGCATCTAGCAAAATCAGGTTTTATCGCTAATCCCCCCATCATGCCTCACGTTCGGTGAAACACCCTGCGATATATAGGTAGAGGGGAGATCACGGACCTGACATCATCTCGATTCACCTCACCCATTGCCCGCTCAGGCCCCCACATAGCCTCTAGCGTGCCTCAAATCCACAATCTCCCTGCATGACAACTTGAGTCCCGGGTGACAGGCTTTCGTCAATCCTAGGACCGCTTAACGCCCGTTCCAGCACGTCTCGAAGCCGACACGGTTGATGAGCCGGCCCCACGTCGGGTCCGTCAGCGTGGGCCAGCTCACCACGAGCCGGTCAAAATGGCCCCTACATGATGGAGAGAGGATGGCAGATCGACCCCGACGCTCCTGGTCATGACCATAGACGCATTTCAGCGGCTAACCAGTGTAAGATTTCAATATGAGCCTGATACCCGTTGGGGCTAACACATGAATAAACATGGCAGGAGCAACCCCCGAACAGAGGTTTGTGTAATAGGAAAGGAGCAGGAGCGGATGTCTCGTGTGCCCACCATCAAGCTTCTCAAGGAGGACAACATCCGGCAGGGCTTTTTTGAGCGCCACGACTATGAGAGTGTCATGTGCTATCTGCCTGTGCTGGTCCGCCCGGCGGTCCAGTTCGCGTATCTGACCGGGTGGCGTCTGCACAGTGAGATCCTGCCCCTCCAGTGGCGTCAGGTCGATCTTGCCGGTGGGGTAGTGAGGCTTGAGCCTACCATGAGCAAAACAGGGCAGGGGCGCACCTTCCCACTCACTCCTGAGCTACGGTCACTCCTGGAGGCTCAGAGGGCCTACACAGATAGAACGCAGCAGCAGAAAGGCTGCATTATTCCTTGGGTATTCCATCGGGCTGGGCAAAGGATCAAGAGCCTTCGTCGAGCATGGCAGCGGGCTTGCCGTCGTGCTGGATGCCCTGGTAGAATACCCCATGATATGCGTCGGACAGCCGTCAGAAACATGGTCCGTGCTGGCATCCCTGAGCGGGTGGCAATGCAGTTGAGCGGTCGCAAGACCAGAACCGTTTTTGATCGCTACAACATCGTGAGCGAGGGCGATCTGCATGAGGCTGTCCGAAAGCTCAGTGTGCAAGATCCGCTGCAAGCGGCCCCTGAGAGCTTCAAGCAGAAGATGAGGGCGGATAGCTTAACTTCCTATAAAAACACGGATGGGCCTGTAGCTCAGATGGACAGAGCAGAGGTTTCCTAAACCTCGTGCCGCAGGTTCGAGTCCTGCCAGGCCCACCAGCAATCTCCGCACGTTACGTCCTACCGTAAGTCTCGCATCCCCCGAATTGTCACCAAATTGTAACCGTCGCCTGCCAGAAGGGGCCAGTCAATTTGGGCTGGCCCCTTTTGGTTTGTGTGCGGCGCACCCTCAAGCGGTCGCAATTCGGGCAGGCCCGTAAGGAGGCGGAGAAGGGCGCGGGAGCGAGGAAGAGGGGGACATGCTGGGGCGCCCTGGAAAGAGGAAGGCCAAGAGGAAGCAATAGGCTAATGGTAGTCAAGAGCCCTACAAACATCACGAGCGCCGAGGATGGCCCCGACGCCCGTAAGATGGTTATACGTACTACCATCTAGGACACGTCCCGGTCCCTCCCCTCGCGCTCGAACCCCCACTTCGTGATCCCCTCGAGCGTATTCGGTCTGTCTGACCACGTGTCGCCGGATCTCTCGGGCAGTCTCCAGACGACTGCGAAGGGAGAATCACAGACTTGGCCTCCACCTGCACGACGAGATTCCCTGGTGCTCCTCTAGGTCTCAATGTTACCGTGAAAGTCACCATCTAACCGGCGTATAGCGGTATAATTCACCCCTACAATTCGGGCAGCGGTACACGACCACCCACCATTGGCCGTCCTGGACCAACTCACAGGGCTGAGGAATTACGGGCACTTTGCAGTCGTCGCACCTCAAGAGCCACATCTTGTTAGTAATATATGTTCAGCGCGGCTTCGTTCCCTTCACCGCTCGGAGGACCGCGTCAGTCCCCTCGAAAAAACACGAGGGTCGGACGTACAAAACGTATGCCATTAACACCGAAAGCACCGGGTACAATCATTCAAGTCTTGTGTTTTAAAGGAACTATTGGAGTTCTTTGTCATCGTCACGACGAGGATCTCTTACTGTGTAAGTACAGAACAGATAAGAAAATTTTTCATCACGAGATTTTGGTGTAGGGAATAAAGGTAAAACTGTTAGGCGATTAGAGGAACAATCCTTTCATGAAATTTTTGCATAGCTGCAGACCCTTTTCACGCAAGCACGCCAAAGTTAATGACGCCAATAACTCATTTCAATTCAGCGTTGCCGTGACCTGACCCCGCAAGATCGGTCCAGTGCGAATGTTAGAGTTGGGCCTTTGATTGACGTGCCCCCCCAAAATCGGTCCAGTTTGAAAGGTAGAGTTTTCGATGTATTTTCGGCTGTGATCGGGCTGGCAAGGGGGGTGACGATGAGCAGGAAACTGTATCGGTCGGAGGACATCATAAACACGTTACGGCAGGCCGAGGTCGAGGTGGCCAAGGGCGAGGCCACAGCTCAGGTCTGCAAGAAGGTCGGGATCTCCGGGCAGACCTACGAGCGCTGGCGCCGGGAGTACAACGGCTTCCGACCGCATAGTGCGTTGGGATACCGTCCGCCAGCTCCGATGGCGATCATGCCCTTGCCACGGGATTTCACCCCACTCCACCCGGTGGCATTGGCCTCTGGACTAAC
>CAYGBT010000109.1:0-4824 GCA_964348275.1 uncultured bacterium | reverse complement strand
CGACTTGGACGCTGGTTGAGTCAGCCTGGGATGCGACAGGGGCAGGGAGGAGGGCCAGGAGGGCAGCCAATAGAAAAGCCCCCGTAGCATGACGCCGTGAGGGGCTTTGTTTGCCTATTTTCGGGCCGTGTTTCACCCCGGTTCCATGCACGAAATCTTCCATACCCGAGGCTTGCTGCGTTAGTAGATTTACTGGACCCACTTTTTGCTCAAGCGACAGCGCATTTTAGTAACGAGATTCCTTCCCGAAATAAAACGACCAGGAATGGCTCCTTCTTTCCAAATCAAGCAGCTTCAATTCTTAGCATCCTCACGAGACCAGCCTTCCAAACATCACTGCATCAAATCATACCAATAGGTGATCACCGTCACCTGACCAACGAATAGATCAAATAATCTTCAAAATGAAGCAAACGGCCATTGACAGGTCCGTTGGCCCGCATATTTTTTGAAACAGGCACAGAGTTGCCCCCTGAGTTTTCCCAGATGTGGCTAGTGAATCGGGGCAAGAAATGAAACCGGGGTGACCATAGCCCCCGGCTCACTGCAGGCAAAACCGAAGACGCACCAAACACTTAGACGCCTTCTCGGGCGGAGCACGGTCCGGGAGGGCGTTTTATTTTGAGCGGAGGCAATGTCCTATGAAGTGAGGAAATTGCCGGAGAAAACAATTCGCCATTTTTTCCCGAAAAGGGATTAATAATCAGCTACCAAACCTTTCTGGTAGGCGCTTGCAAAGGATGCATCGTGGGATTCCTGAAAGGACATCCAAAAATGAGAAGGTATGTTGTGATTGCGGTGTCGATTGCGCTCTTGGTTTTTATTTCGATCACAGGACCGAATTGGGTGGGTGCGCAGCCTCCAGCAGGCCCCTCACGAGAGGTCGTGATCATCGTCTGCAACGAGAGCCTACCGTTTCATCGTGTCGTATCAAGTGCTGTGAGCCCAGACGCTGACATCGAAATTATCGACCAAGAAAACTGTGCCGACGCTGTCGGTCGCGCACTCAAGGCAGATTTCGAACTAAAGGACATGACACCATGTGGAATAGGCGTCATGTACACTCTGGTCAAGCCTTGAAGGAACGATAATGAGAGTGGACGGGACCGCCAGGGTCTGGTGGGCACTACGGTCGAGGGCCGGGGTAGGCATAGCCCTTAGCCCACTTCCGGCACAATCGACGGCGCACCAACCAGTCAGATACATCTCGAACGGAGCGGGGACCGAGATAACATTCTGCTTCCCTAGGCTCCACTTCCCAGTTTCCTGATGCCAGACAGGCTCGCCAATGAGGGCCATCAGGCCCAGCAAAAATTTTCCGTGAAACACGAAATTGTCGCGAGAGGCGTCTTGAACTCCTCCCTGCGTCAGCACAAATTTTGAATAGATAGTCTCCGCGACGCATCGACTGTACCGTGGGTGACCGATAAGGGAGGCACAAGGCTCCTCGCAGGCAGCACGAAAATGGAACCGGGGTAACCATTAGCCCCCGGCCCAGCAGCGGCACACTCGTTGGTGCACTACAGGTCGGGGGAGTGCCGGTCGAGGAGTGGCAAACCCTCCCGGAGATGATCAAGAGTTTGTGAATTTGGGATCGTGTACTGGGGGAAGGGCCTGACGATGACAAGGGGAAGTATCTGTCCAAGACTGGAAAGTCCTGGAAAGGGTCCGCGAGGCGGTCAAGGCCGTTGCCTCCGAAGGTGGCCTGAAAGGGACGTCTCCGAGGGAGGGGGGTTGAGCCCCATGAAGATGGGACATGGCTTCGCGAGGTTATCCCGGCCGGGATCATCATACGCACGCTGGATCACGCTCGCGCTCGGCATTGCCCTCGCCTTTACCGGTTCAGCCTGGCCGCAGACGATCCGGAATCCGAGGCGGATCGCGGCAGGTCCCCATGGTCAGGTGCTGGTGACGGACAGGCTGTTCGGCGCGGTCGTGGCGGTAGACAAGGAGAGCCTGCAACCCGTCTGGAGGTACGAATTGCCGGAGGAGGGTGCTCCTTTCGGATTGGCGACCTGGGGCCGACTTGTTTATGTCGGCAACACCAAGACGATGAACGTCGAGGTCTACCGGATGCAGGGACCCCGTAAGGGGAACATGAATCTCAAGTTTCGATACAACCTCGGCCACTCCCCGCCGGGCAAGGCGGGCTTCATCAAGAACCCGATCGACATCGCCGTGGACCCGAAGGCGGGGCTCGTGTTCGTTCTCGATAGCAAGGAGAAACAGATCAAGATCTTCAATCTGAATGGAACGTTCGTGGACGCCTTCTTCCCGACGGACGAGTTCGGTCAGCTGCTGAGCCCAGTGTCGCTAGCGGTGGACGAGACGCGCCAGGAAGTGCTGGTGGGCGACTACGGCGATCCCAGTGGCTGGTACTCGATTAGCGAGCCGGCACGCATCCTGATTTACAACTACGACGGTGAGCTCCTGTTCCAGATCAACGGAAACGGCAGCACCCATGAGACGACGAAGTTCGCGCGGGTCCAGGGGATGGCGACGAGCCCCGATGGACGGATCTTTGCTGCCGATCCGCTGGGGAGCCGGATCCTCGTTCTCGATCGGAGCAGCGGGGCGCTGATCGACGAAGTGGGCACCGAAGGGGATCAACCCGGCCAGCTCAGGCTTCCGTTGGACGTCGTTCGGGACGAGAAAACGGGCGACCTGTTTGTCACCAACAACCAAGGAGCCCGGCGGGTGGAAGTCTTCCGGGCCGCGGGGTGGTAAATATGAAGCACTTCAAGTCGGCATCCCTCGTTTTGCTGCTGCTGTGCGGTTGGCCTTTCTTTTTGTCGCCTCCGAACAGTTATGCCCAGCTCATCGGCGGGATGACCTGTATGGAGTGCCATGTCGATCCGGTCGGCGGCGGCTTCCACGGAGGCTTCAGGCCCTTGGGCAACCTCACAAAAGACGAGATTGACGTCGTCTGCATGAGTTGCCACGACGGAAGCTACACCAATCCACAAAGCGTTACTGCGCCCGAGGCCGCGGTGCACCAAAACAAGGATTACCCTTGTGCCCAACTCAGTAAGTGCGACGAATACGGGGACTTCAAGGCCAACTGCCTCGACTGCCACTACAACCACTCGCCGCTGCTCGCCGGCGACGGAACGTCGAACACAAATCTGAAGCTGAAGGGCATAAAGGTCATCGAAGCGAACTCCACCGACGGGATTGCCCGCATCCGCAAGCCCATCATCGCGGGCCCGACCACGGAAGGCCACATGTATCAAGACGGGTGGGAATGCAACAGCGGGATCCCGGATGATACGAACTGCATCGAGTCGGATCCGCCCGCTGCCGGGGACGGCGTCCGCAAGAACACGTTCTACACCAACATCGACACCGATTCCACACACTGGGTATCGTCGTCGCCCCCTTACACCGGCGCCTGCAACACTTGCCACACGCGCACCGAACACCACCGCCGGGACGACAGCGGCGGGGACCACACCCACAAGATTCCCCAGAAGTGCACCAACTGCCACAACCATAACGCCGGCTGGGTGAACAAGGGCGGTTAAGGCGTAGGAATTTGCTTTTCCGGTTCTGCGCGGCCTACGCCCTTTTGGGGCTCTCGAGGACGGCAGGGTGGTCGATTCGGGATTCGGTTTGTTCGGAGATGCCGATCTGAGGTATGTCGCCTTCCCCAGGACACAGGCGTTCTTGACGTCTACGATCCGGCCCTCATCGACGACGACCTCCAGGTCGTCACACGATGCGGTCTCGTCTTACCACAACACGGGGAACCTACTCCCAGTGCCCTGGCACCCAAACACGGGTCCATGTGCCGCTTTGAATTACCTGAGTCTGGTAATGGCCGGGAGTCCAATGTCCGTATGAGTCGTGGTACCCCGGTACCCAGACTTGGAGCTGGGTGGTAGTCGGGATCCATTGGTCCTGCAAGTGACCTGGCACCCACCGAGGCGGCGGGCTATATATCACTGGGTACCACATACACCGGTGCGGCCGCCCCTCTGGGCTGGGTGGCTCCTACGACAAAGCCCGGAAGAACATCTGGAGCGCACCGTAGGGGAGCCTGAGGCAGGCAGAAGGTGACGGAATATGGTTTGGCGCAGAGTGAGATTTTTCACGCTGGTCATCAGCATAGCAGCTCTGATGATCATTGTGGTTATAACGTATCAAAGAACCGGTGGCGATCTAAATATTGGGGAGACGTTCCAGGAGGCGGTGCAAAAGGTCCGTCAGCAATTGCGCAATCTCCTGGATTGGATAGTAGAACTCGTAAAGAGAATGTTGGAAGGCATCGAGGGTTGGAAGAGGCCGAGGTAACGAAACAGAGGAGGTCGCGGTGGAGCGAACGTAAAGCGGCCCTGCCGGGTGACCACTACCCGAACGGCCCCCTGGGGAAAACCTGGGGGGGCATTCTTTTTCACCGCCTTCCTCCGGCTACCATTCTATGTACCTGACGCCGGACACCATCGCCCATGCCGTAAATCATGCCTCCGCAAAAAACTCTCCGTGAGATACAAATCTGCCGTGACAGAGTCTTGACGTCATCCCTGGCTCGTTACATGCTGAAGGTACATAGCCTCCGCGACCCTTCCTATTGTCGCCCGACTGATTGACCAGGGGAGCGCAAAGCTCCCCGTAGGCAGTAGGACCATGGAACCGGGGTGAACATAGCCTCCGGCCCACCGCAGGCAAAAACGAAGACGCACCAAACAATCAGACGTCCTCTCGGGCGGAGCATGGCCTGGAGGGCGTTTTAATTTTGAGTCCACTTAGGAAGTCGGCAATCTTAGCTAAGGCTTTTGCACGGGTGGCGCGATGCCGGCGATCCTAGTCGTAGATGACAATCCG
>CAYGBT010000108.1:0-4842 GCA_964348275.1 uncultured bacterium | reverse complement strand
GAACCCGGGAAGGCGTTTTGCTTTTCAGAACGCTTTTCGGTGGTGTGGGCGGATGGGCATAATCAAGGGGTCAGACTCTATTGAATTGCTTAGACCCTCTTTAGTAGACGGAGGGATGGAACCGGGGTCGGCATCGGCCTTCGCCCCCCTCTGGCATAATCGACATCGCCCCACGAATCGAGACACCTTCTCGGGCGTACCCCATCCCGCGAAGGCGTTTTTTCGCTCGCGAGCACGTATGCCTGAACCTTCCATCGAATCCCATCGAAGGATACATGCCATGAAAATCGTACTGGGTTTCAGGCACTTCTTTCCAATCATCGCCGCGTTGCCCCTGCTGCTATCGAGCAACCTGCTGTCTGCATCGGAACTTTACTTTATTGATGCGCACAGCCAGGTTGACCACGAGGTTGGGAATCTTGAGTTAATCATTCAGCTTATGGATCAGGCAGGAGTGTATCGCACCATTCTTGCTGCAAGGTCGGGGCGGAAGCCGCGAGAGATCGCGAATTTCGCAAACAAGCACCCTGATCGAATTATTCCAGCGGTCCGAACCAAAAGCGAAGCGTATAATAGGAATAGCAAGAAGTACTACAAAACACTCCATAACGAGGTCGACAGCGGACGATTCAGCGCCATGGCTGAAGTGCTATTGTATCATGCAAAAAAGGGCCACGTCGCCCCCGAGGTCATCGTCTACCCTAGTGATGCCCGGGTTCAGGCAGCACTCGCTGCCGCCATTGAGAAGGGGTGGCCGTTTGTGGTCCATATTGAATTCGCATCCCTTGGACGCCGGATGAGAAAGCGATTCATGGAGGCGCTGGAGGAAATGTTGGATGCCCACCCCGACCATCCGTTTGCCTTGATTCACAAGGGCCAGTTAAGTAGTGCGGATGTTCATCGGCTGATCGAAAAACATCAGAATATCCATTTCTTAACTGCCCATACAAATCCTATAGCTGTAAGCGCCTCCGCCCAACCATGGGTCAATCTGTTTCGCGGGGATACCCTGGCACCTGAGTGGAAGAAGCTTATAATGCAGTATCCGGGCAGGTTTATTTTTGGACTTGATAATGTATGGCAGAACCACTGGGGTGACTTCTATCTGGATCAGGTGAAGTATTGGAGAAAAGCGATGTCTGATTTACCGGATGAAGTTGCCCACGCTGTTGCGCACGGGAACGCCGAGCGCCTCTGGCGGATCCCTCCGCGGACGGACTAGTCCGAGTAGTTAGAACCGGGGTGGTATCGCCCTGCGCTGCCCCTCCGGCATCGCTCACGTCCGTTCGCAGATCTAGTTCACGCAGGCCATAAGCTCAGCCAGGGCCTAGCTTCCCGGCAATCAGTTTGGACTGCCAAGGTCCAATCTGCGTCGTAACGTTCGTCCTTGCGGGCCACAGAAAAACCGGAGACTCCCATCATCGAAGCGAGAAGTAGGTGGACTCCATAGTCGAGTTCTTCGCCACACAAGCCGTTGGTTTCTCTCTCATCCACTGTCTGATCCTCGGTTGTTCCTTCAGGACCACAAGTCTCCCTCCCAGTGGCTATATCTGCATTTTTAGTACCAGGTTGGGCCAGTAAATCCTCTTTTGGACCCTTAATTCAGGGTTAGCTCAGGGTCTTGAATCTTGACATTTCGAAGGAAGCCATATGGCATATAGCGAGTAGCGCATAGCATGCCGTACTGAAAGAACCGGGCGACGCACCGCCCTACCCCCCCTCCGTCTCCTCGACCACAGATTTCCCGTCGTGCTTGACACACCCGCCCCTCTGATCCATACTTATCCCCCGTCGGGAGATTCCAGCGTTAGACCCCCGGGTAGAGAATCACGTACGCCCGCCTCCGGCGCCACCGAGGCGACATTTCGTCAAAACCAAAAACCTGCCGTGCATAAAGGACGAAGCGATGAAAAAACTCCTCGGGTGTCTTGTCCTCTTGTTTGTCACTCTGGTAATGACAGGTGTTGCATCGGCAGGTGATGGCGTCGTTGTGCTGCCACATGCGGCAAAGCAATTCGCAAGGCTGCCAGCATCAGGCGGAGGATTTCCTGAAGGAATTGATGCTGATGCCTCGGGAAATATCTATGTCAGCACGTTCAGCTTCTCTGATCCTGCGTTTATCCACATCTTCAATCGGCAGGGGAGACTCATCGATACGATTGAGGTTACCGCCGGAGCCGCCCCAGTAGCTGCTTTGTTGGAGCTGGCCTTTGACCAGAACGGGGCGCTCTTTGCCGCTGACTTTGCGAACGGCGGAGCCACGAATGGACGAATTGTGAAAATTTTTCCCGCAAACTCGTCGGGGACTGTCACGGATTTTGTCCCGGCGGGAACTTTGACGGCTCCCAACGCGTTGACGTTTAATGCCGAAGGAGATCTGTTCGTCTCTAACTCCTTTGAGGGCACTATCTACAAAATTTCCTCTAGCGGCGCCGTCAGCTCCTTTATTAATCATCCGATGCTACAGACGGGAGGTTTCCCGCCATTCGGGGCCAATGGCCTAGATTTTAACGCGGATGAATCGGTCCTCTTTGTCGCCAACACAGGTGACGACCGCATCCTGAGTATCGACGTTAATAATGATGGCTCGGCTGGCTCCAGCACTACGTTCGCTGAGAGCATCAACGGCGCTGACGGCATTGCGTTTGATGAAGATGGAATTCTCTGGGTCGCGGCCAACCAGGCGGACCAGGTAGTGGCACTCAATGGGGACGGACGGGTGGTCGCGGAGCTCGGGGAATTCCTGGGCATTTGAAAAGATGGTTCAGCCCGGGGGTTGCTCTTTCCGGCGAGTCTCGTGATCGTGAAAAACAAGATATTTGTAACGAACCTTGCCTTGCCCCTGACCGGCGCGGCTGGCGATGAGCCGGAGGAGGATGTCTCAAGCTACACGATATCCCGAATCAACATCCCCAACCTTTAGAGGACAGGGATTTGGGGTCAGGCTTGAATATGTGAATGGGGGTACGGTGATGGACCTGGGCAGGGCCTCACCCCTCACCCCTCCGGCACAATGATTGCACCACCCTTTCGAGGAAGGCAGCGCCCGTGAGGGTGTTTTTCTTTTCCCAAAACCGGTGGGCCCTGATCAAAGGAGGTGGTCGTCCGTGACGGAAAAGTTGATAGAGATTATCGTTTTGGAGGGCATTGCAGTGTCGCTGTTTGTATTTGCGTACGCCATCGGTATCAAACACAAAATGCATCTCATCGCAGGGTACAATGAGCGGACGGCTCAGTATGTGCACGATAAGCCGGGCCTTGCGCGGCTCGTTGCCCGCCTGTGTTTGTTGGTGGGTCTTGCCTCTGCCTTTATGCCCATGGCGACATACCTCTGGGGTGGCAAGCCCACGGGCATGGCGACGTGGATTGGCGCCTATGGTGGGTTCATTGTGGGCACACTGATACTGACGATGCTCCAGGCGCGAGAATTCACGACAGCGAACACGCCGGGAAAATAATAAAACGTCGCATCTCTATCTGACAATCCATCCGGGGTGACCAGAGCTCCAGGCCCCCTCCCGCACAACGTTTAACCGACTATGATCATGGCCGCCCCTTAGGAGTAAAACAGACCGGACGGGCTGTTTGCTTTTTGAAACAGATACTTGTCCCACTTGGCCTCGGTGCGAGTCCAGGTTTCAAATGCACACCGCATCAATATCATGCCAAATAGTTGACCGCTGTCATTGTTCCTCAGGATGTTCGCAACATATATTTGGCGAAAGTCGGGATGCGTAAAATTGAACTTATCCCCTTTTCCTATAGGGCGCTTGAGCCCAGCACCCGAACTTTAGAAACCAAGTCAGAGCGCAATTACCCTCGAGAGTGACGTCGATTGAAAGACGAAGATTTTTTCGTCACCGGAGTTTTTTGCCCTTTACAACCGGGGGCCTCATAGGTGTTAGACCGGGTGCCTTGTGTACGTATCCGGCAACCACCAGATTACTACTTAGCTTGCCCCGACGCGGATTGCAACCGGCTGAGAACATCCAGCATCGCCGGCGAAGTATCCGTGTGGTGATGGGTCATCTTCCACGCTCCGGCCTCTCGCTGATAGATGTTCGTGACTCGATGCTCGATGGTTACCTTCTGTCCGGCTAGCGTGACCTGTCCATGTTCGACGCCCACTTCGTAGGCCAGATCCCCAGCGACGTGGATGAGTTGGTCCTTGAGTTCCACCTTCCCGTCTGAGGCCAGTTGAGCTACTTGCTCAAACGATGCCCTGACAGCATCCCAGCCGACTTGCCGACCGCCGATCGGGTGCATAGCCGTCACGGTTGCACTGTGCGACCAGATGTCTGCCAATGGACTGGCATCCCCATTGGCCATGCGGTTCAACCCGGCGTAGAAGTGCGTTGACGCTGTGCGGACTTCGTCTTCGGTTGACATGAACTATACTCCTTTCATAGATGATCCATAACGGCGCAATTCACCCGCCGACGCAGGAGGTCGGATGAAATGGTTGGTTAGGCGATATAGTTCTTTTTCATGGTTTCACACCATAGATGACCTCAGAAGGAAATAACATCTGGCTTACATACTCCCTTCGTATCTTCTCAAAACCCACTTTTTCCAAGTAAGGCTTAAGCTCTATTCCTCGGCAGCCACCCAGGAGTGAAGGCCGAATCTTGTAGAGCCATTCCCAGACTGCATTGAACCAACGCGATCCCTTTGTCATGTTGACTAATACGATACGGCCACCGTTTCGAAGGACTCTTCTGAACTCGCTAAGGATCGCCAAAAAATCCCTCTCTGGAATCAAGTCAAACATGTAATTGTTCAGGAGGACATCAAAGGAATTGTCCGAGTACTGAAGATGGTAGGCATCCCCGACTTTCAATA
>CAYGBT010000107.1:0-5009 GCA_964348275.1 uncultured bacterium | reverse complement strand
TCTTCACCGACTCCGTCGGGCGAGCTTCGTAGCTTGGTCTGACCCCGCACACGTGTGAGGGAAAAAGGGGATAAGTACATTATTCGCGATGGCCGCCTCACGCATATA
This sequence comes from uncultured bacterium, assembly GCA_964348275.1. Taxonomy (GTDB): domain Bacteria; phylum Methylomirabilota; class Methylomirabilia; order Methylomirabilales; family CSP1-5; genus CSP1-5. The sequence goes on along the minus strand of CAYGBT010000107.1, from coordinate 4,901 downwards.
GAACGGCAAGGTTCTTTATCGACCACGCGTCGCTTATGGTCTCGGAGGGACGTGGGGGGTTTTGCTACCACGCTGCCACCAGAACACGCCGTACCAGGAGCAACCAGGAGCACAATCACCTAGTCAAAATCCTCGGATTCTTGTGCGAATAGGTCCTCTTGGGTCTTCTCAGGTTGGGCTTGGGGATAATTCGTAATCAGCAGGTCGTCGATTCAATTCCCCGCCGTCTGCTCCAGGTAAATCGTTAGACTGGTAAATCCAAGAGACTTTGCCTCGAGGTCGGTTGCGGATAGGTTGCGTTTTTGGGGCACGAAATGTCACGTTTTGCCGCGTTCTGCACACCCAAGTCTTTGAAGTTATTGATTTTGCGGTGCCGAAGTGGACACTCAAAATCTGTTGGGCCTTCGCGCCCGTGCGGGTTCGACTCCCGCTCCCGGCACCACGATTCCAGCCAGTTTTCAATTATCGCGGCATCGCTTTGATCTTGTCGACGGCTTTGGCCTCGTGTCGCCTCCGAATGACAAATGCCAAGCCTGACCCCGACCTGCTGACTTCTTCCCGTGGCCAGGAGGACCCCACTTCTTCTGCTGGCCCGGGGGCACGCATCCCTTCTTGGCCAGGCCCGGCGGGCAGTGGATCTGATCTTGCGGAATAGCCACGATGACCGCAGGTGGATGGGGATCGGGCATCCAGTTACCACCTTGGGGATGGGGATGGGGTCAGGTCTTGCAATCCAACACCCCTACTTCGCTGTTGCCGTCGGAAGTGGATGAGGTCACGGATTGTCCCTCCCCATTCCCCCCACGTTTTCACAATTCCGAAAATGAGAAGTCTCGGCCCACGGGACGGCGTCAGCTCTTCGCGTTTTGACATTTCCCCCTCCGCGGACTGATCCCATGTCCAAAAAAAAAGTTCCTGACACCTTACCCCTTTCCCTCCGTGCTACGTCCCTAGGGGTCGCGCCTGCGATGTGTCGTTTGCCCCGACGGTGTGATCAGCGTTTAATGGTGAGTTGGATGATGATCTGGGGCACCGATCCGGGGTGCTGGCGTTCGTGCGCGGGCCAGTCGTAGTCCGCATCCCAGGCGGCGTCGTTGTACAGGATGAAAGCACCGGGGTCAACGACTAGCCGGTCGCAGGGAACGGGGGACGGCTGGTGGCCCGGCGGACGACCGGGATACCAGAGGCGGCAGTGGCCGGGAGGCGGGTAGTGGCCGGGTGGCACATGGAGGGTCCGCGGGCCAACCACGGCTGGGGGATGCTCGCCCACGACCACGGGCGCGCAGCCGATGGTGAGGAGGCTGACGAGGGCGAGCAAGACAAGGAACATGGGGACGGTACGCATTGTCCGTTGAGGATTTCCTCTTTTCATCCCCCTGTCAAGAAAAAACCGGGCGGACTCCCCAAGTGGATGGGGCCAAATCTTTGGTTGACTAAAAGCTGCCTTTCCCAGATACCACCCTAACGGAAGGGCAGGGGGGTCGGGTGGAGCTACCCCCGATTTGACGGACACCTCAAAAGGGGACACAATCCCCGAGGAGGTGCCTCATGCGACACCGAAAACACTTCACGCGCGAGTTCAAGCGGGAGGCGGTCCGGCTCTTGGAGCAGGGCCAGCGCCCCGCGACGGAGATCGCCCGGGAACTCGGGATCCCGCGGAACCGGCTGTACAAGGGGCAGGCGCAGCTAGCTAAGGAGGGCGCCGCTGCCTTCCCCGGCTCCGGCCGGCGCGCCGGGCCCGCGGAGGAACTTGCCCGGCTGAAGCGGGAACTCGCACGGGTGAAAGAGGAGCGGGACATCTTAAAAAAAGCCGCGGCGTACTTTGCCAGGGAGTCGGAGTAAGGTATCGGTTCATCCGCGCGCAGCAGGACCAGTTCTACATTACGCGGCTGTGTGCTGCCCTGGGCGTCAGTCGCAGCGGCTACTATGAGTGGTGCCGGCGGCCCGAGAGCGCGCGGGCGCAGGCGAACCGGGCGCTGCTTGCGCGGATGCGCCAGTTGCATGCGGAGACGCGGGAGGCGTATGGGGCGGTGAAGATGTGGCAGTCCCTCCGCCGCGAGGAACTCCCCTGCGGCCGCCATCGGGTCGCGCGGTTGCGGCGGGCCCACGGCATCACGACCCGACGCGTCCGGCGGTTCCGAGTGATTACACAGTCGCGGCATGCGTATCCGGTCGCCCCGGACCGGCTCGCCGCGTGTGGGCCCCCCGTCCAGCGGGATCGGGTGTGGGTGGGGGATATTACCTGGGTGGCCACGCGGGGAGGCTGGGTCCACGTCGCCGTGCTCCTCGACCGGTACTCGCGGCGGGTCGTAGGCTGGGCTATGAGCGATCGGCCCCACGCCGGGCTGGTCCTCGCGGCCTTGACCATGGCCCTCGGGCGGCGCCAACCCGCGCCGGGCTTGGTGCACCACACGGATCAGGGCCGCCAGTATGCGGCCACCGCGTACCAGGACCTTCTCGCGCGCCATGGGATCCTGCCGAGCATGAGTCGCAAGGGGCACTGTTACGACAACGCGGTCGTCGAGAGCTTCTTCAGTACCTTGAAGAATGAGCTGGTGCATCACCACGCGTGGCCCACACGCGCCGACGCACGCACGGCCATCTTCGACTACATCGAGACCTTCTACAACCCGCGGCGGCTCCACCAGGCCCTCGGCTACTGCAGCCCGGCGGAGTACGAGACGAGCCGCGGTGACCCTTAACTCGGTGTCCGTTTTTTCGGGGCTACCTCAGGTCTTGAATCTTGACAATGCCCAAGAAAGACATATCGCATATAGCGCGTAGCGCATAGCATGCCGTACCGAAAGAACCGGGATCGGCATCGCCCTTCGCCCCCACCCCCCACCCTCGATGCCGCAAGCCTCCACTTGGTGCTTGACCGCCCTTTTCAATCCGCTTACGATGCCCGCATGACGCGCGTGACGTTGATCAGTAGTCTTGTCGTCGCGGTCGCCCTCGGAGCAAGCGGGACGATACAACTCACGAGCCAAGCCTTCGAGGCGGGAGGGATCATTCCGGCCAATTATACCTGTGACGGCCTGGATGTCTCTCCACCGCTTCGCTGGACGGATCCGCCCGCTGGGACCAAGAGCTTTGCCCTCATTGCTGATGACCCCGATGCGCCGGTCGGCACGTGGGTGCACTGGGTCCTCTGGAATATCCTGGCGACCGCCGATGGCTTGGAGGAGAATCTGCCGAAGACCGCGTCGCTTCCGAACGGGGCCCAGCAAGGCACAACGGATTTTCGGCGGATCGGATATGGCGGGCCCTGTCCTCCCTCTGGCACCCACCGGTACTTCTTCAAGCTTTACGCCCTCGACACGATGCTCGATCTCCCATCGACCACGACAAAGCGGGACCTTGAGCGGGCGATGAAAGGACACATCCTCGGTCAGGCAGAGTTGATAGGAAAGTACCGGCGACGGTGAGCTCTCTCCACGGGATGTCAGGGGAGTGGGGTCAAGCTTGCGATTTGTCATTTGGAGGCCCCCGACACGTGCTTGACACCCCCCTCGCAGTGAGGGATACTTAGGCCCTCACAGGAGACGCACGGATGCACCCGGGGTAGGCATAGTACCTAGCCCGCCTCCGGCACAATCGACGGCGCACGACGCACTCAGACGCCCTCTAGGGCCTCGTACAGCCCGGAGGGCCTTTTGCTTTTTAGAACAAGGTCCGCCTCGTCTGTCGGAATGGGGAGACGATCCACGTCCCGATTCGGAGGCCGAGGAAGGAGTTAGGAGAGTGAGTACTAGTGCCGTTCCAACGTGATAAGCCGAATTTGCCAACCTGCCTTGTTGCAAGGGTCGTAATCGAGTGCAGCGAGAAAGTTGGCACAAATAGTTGGAACGGCACTCGTCGAGCTGCGGTCCCGAGCCGATGCTGCAGACCCTCATCGCACTTTTGGCACTGATTGCTGCGCTGTACGGCACTTGCTCTGCTGTCATAGCAGCAAGTCCCTATTGGTATTCTTATTTTACAATCGGGAGCTATCTCTTTCTTGGTATAGTGAACCGCGCTCTCCATGGAACCTCGACACTTCCAGACAATGACAGGACGTCCTGCCGCCACTTGCTTAAGCTTTACCTCTCTTACTTTCTTGTCGGATCCATAATCGATATTCTCTACGGTCGATTCGTCGGGGGCATGTGGGTCTATCCTCACTATTCCTTGGCGGAGGAGATAATCCACGTTCTCGTTATTGGATACCCGTTCGCGTTTCTGTCGGTGGTAGAAACTTATTTTCTTATCCACTTTTCTGTCATAAGGCTCTCACCGCGATCCGCATGGCAGGCAGGTGAAGGGAGGTTCAAACCTCTCCTAAAGTTCCTCGTGGTGGTAGCCGTGGTACCGCTACTTGCGCCACTGGTTCTGAAGGGCTTCGCTCGAGCGGAACTGGTACAGAAGACACTATTTCTTTCGATGATTGGCACGATCTTCCTCTTCGACGCACTGAACGGTTTGGGCGGAAAGCGATCTCTCTTGCTTCAAGCTCTGTCTGGAAAGTGGGCTGTAACGTTAGCTGTCCTGTTAACCAACGTTATCGCCGCGATTGTCCATGAAGTACCCAATGCCTATGCCCAGGAGTGGATCTACCGAGACGTACCGTTCACGGACTTTGACGTATGGGGTGTCAATATCCTTATTTTGACATTCGGCTGGCTATTTCTTGTAGTAATTGCCCTATCCATTCGTGAGATGGTCGGGCAAGGGATGGGGTCAAACCTGCTCTTGACTCATCCCTGAAGAATCTGGATGGGTAGGACGGACGAAAGGGGTCGAGTCTCCAACCGGCAATTGAGCCCCCCCGCCCCCCTCCGGCACACGCCTTGCAGCGCCTTTCCGGGAACCCGGGAAGGCGTTTTGCTTTTCAGAACGCTTTTCGGTGGTGTGGGCGGATG
>CAYGBT010000106.1:0-5138 GCA_964348275.1 uncultured bacterium | reverse complement strand
GATCTCCTTCACACTGAGTTGATCCATCACCAATTCTCGATGACCGATGACCGGGAAATTTCGAATTTGGGATTTCGGGTTTCGGATTTAAACCGCGGTTCTCTCAAATTCGAAATTCGCAATTCGCAATTCGAAATCCGAAATCGCCTCCCTCTCACCTCTCAACCCTGAACTATGAACCATCCCGGTGGTAGCCGAGCTGCCCGAGGAGCTCACGGGCCACCTCTCGGTCATCAAAGGGAATCACCTGCTGTCCAACGACCTGTGTCCGCTCGTGCCCCTTGCCGGCAATGAGCACAATGTCGTCCGGCAGGGCGTCTTTCAGCGCCGCTTCAATAGCCTCTTGCCGATCAACACACAGCGTGCTCTTCTCCACCCCGCCTGGCACCCTTCTCACCCCCGTCGCAATCTCCTCCAAGATCGCTTCAGGCACCTCGCTCCGGGGGTTATCGGAGGTGAGGAAGATCCGGTCGGCCCACCGCGCAGCCGCCTCCCCCATCAGGGGGCGTTTCTTCCGGTCACGGTCGCCTCCGCAACCGAAGACAACCATAAGCCGACCGACGCAGAACTCCCGGAGAGCCTGGAGGACCCACTCGAGGGCATCGGGGGTATGGGCGTAATCCACCACCACCTTAAAGGACTGTCCGCAATCGACCGGCTCCAGCCGGCCGGGGATGATGCGAACCGTCGCAAGACCTTCCAGGATCCTCGCTATGGGTATCTCGAGCCTTCCCCCGACACCGACCGTCGCAAGGAGATTGTACAGATTGTGCCGGCCGAGGAGGGGAGAGTGAAGCTCGCCCACCCCCCAGGGAGTGCGGATGGTGGCCCGGATCCCGTGTAGATCATAGGTGGGGGCCACCGCGGTCACCTCTGCCTCAGCAGTGAGACCATAGGTGATCACCGGTCCATGTATCGTCTCCCGGAGCCGCTTGCCTGCTGGGTCATCCAGGTTGACAACTGCAGCCCCTCCCTTCTCTCGAAGCATCGTGAAGAGCTGCGCCTTGGCCTCGAAATACTCCTCCATCCTCCCGTGGAAATCTAGGTGATCTTGGGTCAGGTTCGTGAAGACGGCGACGTCAAAGGCACACCCTTGCACCCTATGCAGAGCGAGAGAGTGAGAGGAAACCTCCATGACGGCGGCATCCGCGCCCTGCTCAAGCATCCACCGGAGCAGCGCCTGCAGATCCGGAGCTTCAGGAGTCGTCCGCTCCGCCTCTCGATAGATCCCCTCGCACCGGTACTCGACTGTTCCGACAACTCCGACCCGCCGGCCACCCGCTCGAAGCACCGCCTCGCAGATATAGCTCACCGTGGTCTTTCCATTGGTCCCAGTGATCCCCGTGAGACAGAGCTCTCGAGACGGACAGTCAAAAAAGCGAGTCGCCACGTGCGCCAGGGCGCGCCGCGATTCCCCGACTTGGAGGATCGTTCCGGGTGCCGGTCCGCCCCCCGCGGGTCGAACGTCTCGCTCTACGAGGAACGCTACGGCCCCCCGGCGGACAGCTTCAGGGATGAATCCATGCCCATCATGCCGCGCTCCCCGCATGCACACAAAGAGGCTCTGAGGGCGCACCTGCCGTGAATTGTAATCGACCGCGGCGATTTCCTGGTCCAAATCCCCTTGCAGGAGCGTATAGGAAAAGCCGTCAATTAACGCTTGTAAGCGCTTCATGCGGCCTCCGAGCTATCCGCTCGTCCCTGCGGGTGACAGGAGGCACCTCGAGATAGCTCAACACCTCCTTCGCGATCTCCCGAAAGACAGGGGCGGCAATGCTCCCTCCCCAGGCGAAGCGGGCCGGCTCATCAATGAGGACCAGGATGGCAACCCGGGGGTCTTCGGCAGGGACGTAACCCACGAAGGAGGCCACCACCTTGCTTCGCGTATAGCGCCCGGTTTTCTGGTCGAGCTTTTGTGCCGTGCCGGTTTTGCCCGCCACCCGGTAACCGGGCAGCGCTGCAGTCTGTCCAGTCCCTCGCTTCACAACCTCGGTGAAGATTGACGTGAGGGTCCGGGCGGTCTTAGGCGAGATCACTCGCCGGATTGGAAGAGGCCGGATCTCCTCGACACTCTCATCCGGATTGCGAATTGCCTTGAGCACATACGGTCGGATGAGCTGTCCCCCATTAGCCACGGCACTCATGGCGGAAATTATTTGCATGGGGGTGGCAGAGATTTCGTAGCCGATCGAGAGCGCACCCAGGGAAAGTCGCGACCAATCTCGTGGCCGGCGGATCAAACCACGGCTCTCGCCCGGCAGATCTACTCCGGTGGGGACGCCAAAGCCAAATCTGGTGATGTACGTGTAGTACAGAGGCTCCCCCACCTTCATTCCTACCTTGATGGCTCCCACGTTGCTGGAATAGGCCACGACATCCCGGAAGGTCATCCATCCGTGCCTCTTGTGGTCTCGAATTCTCGTCCCCGCCACGACGATGGTTCCGTCTTCGCCGTAGAAGAGATCATTCGGCTTCACCAGTCCCTCCTCTAAGGCCGCGGCCGCCAGGACCAGTTTGAAGGCAGATCCCGGCTCATAGGGATCCGTCAAAGCTCGATTCCGACGTAAGGCAGGGCGATAGCCCCCGTATGCATTGGGGTTATACGACGGGGTATTGGCGAGCGCGAGGATCTCCCCGGTGGCGGGATCCATGACAATGACGGTTCCTGCCCTCGCCTCGGAACGCCCCACGGCCGCTTCGAGCTCCCGCTCCGCCACATGTTGGATGACCTCATCGATCGTGAGGTACAGGTCCGAGCCCGCGTGGCTGGCCTCGGCTTCTCGAAAGACGACCCTCCTCAGGGCGTCCACTTGACTGAGGAAGGACCGTGACCCGGTAGTCAACAGGCGATCATATTCGAGCTCGACCCCTTCCAATCCCTTGTCATCAACACCGACAAAACCGATGAGATGGGCTGCGAAGTTCTTCTTAGGATAATACCGTTTCCCTTCGGGGACAAGCCCGACGCCAGCGAGGTCCAGCTTCGAGAGGGCCTCCGCCCGTTCCGGTTCAACCTTGCGTTTGATCCACACGAAGGATCGATCACTTTGGAGTTTTCTCCGAATCTCGCCTGCGGGAAGCTTGAGCACCCGGGCCAACCGGGATGCGCTGGCCTGAGGATTCTCGACCAGGCCGGGATGGGCAAAGACCGATACCGCCTTCAAGCTGATTGCCAACGCCCGCCCGTGGCGATCATAAATGGTCCCCCGCCTCGCGGTGACCGGGATGCGCCGTTCATACTGGCCTTCGGCTCTGGTTCCGAGATCGTGGTGCTGAACGATCTGGATCAAGTAGAGACGAGTGGCGACGAGACCCAAAAACGCGGTGAGCACCAAACCGAGGAGGGCAATCCGCACCCGGGGAGAATTCCCCAAGGAAGAGTTCATCGCGGGTCCTCCAGCAGGATGACCTGCCCAGGCCCGGGATTGACCATGCCAAGCTTACGCCGGGCAAGTTTTTCAACTCTCGTCAGGGAGCGGAGTCGGCTGAGCTCCACGCTGAGTGCCTTGCTCTCCTGGACCAGCGCAACCCGCTCTGTTCGGAGTCGCTCGATTTGATAACCGAGACGCACCACCTGGATATGCTGCCACAGATAAAACAGCAAACCGACCAGCAGGATCCCGCTCACGAGAAGGATCGGTTTAACATCCGGCTTGAGCTTTCGCTTCCCTCGTCGAACCCGGACTCCAAAGGGGAGCTCCTGTTGCATCCATCCCGAGCGGGCGTCAGACGGCATCCTGCATCTCCCGCCGCTCCGCGGCTCGAAGCTTCGCACTGCGAGCGCGAGGGTTCCGCGCCGTTTCCTCGGCTGCCGGTGTGACAGGCCGGCGGGTAAGGATCCTGACACCGGGAAGTGCTTCGGGCGCTGCCAGCCGACGGAACAGATGTTTCACCGTCCGATCCTCGAGGGAATGAAAGGAGATGACACAGATCCGGCCACTAGGGTGGAGCAGTCCTACGGCAATCTCCAGCGCCTCCTCCAGCCCACTAAGCTCCTGATTCACGGCGATCCTGATCGCTTGAAAGGTACGGGTCGCTGGATGGATTCGGCGAGGCCAGAATCGCCGCGGAATGGCCCGCGTCACGAGTGCGGCCAGATCCCGGGTGGTCTCCAGGGACCCTTGCTTCCGTGCGGTCACAATCCCTCTGGCGATCTGACGGGCCCACCGTTCCTCTCCGTACTCCCGGATGATCCGTGTGAGGCCCTCCTCCGGCAGCTCGTAAAGGAGATCCCGGGCCGCCAGCGCACCGCTCTCTCGGTCCATCCGCATATCGAGAGGTCCCTCCATGCTAAAGCTAAACCCCCGGCTTGGATCGTCGAGTTGGAACGACGAGACCCCTAGATCAAAGAGAACCCCGTCAAACCCCTCCACATCCAATTCTGAGACCAAGCGAGGGAGCTCCCGGAAATCTCCTCGACCCAACCTCACCCGATCGCCGAAACGCCCGAGTCGACTCCTGGCCACGCTGATCGCCTCGGGGTCCCGATCGATCCCCACCAATCGGGAGGCCGCTCCTGCCGCCTCTAGAATGGCCTCGGCGTGGCCTCCCGCCCCAACAGTGCAGTCCAGGTACGCTCCTCCCGGGCTTGGTCGTAGGACGGCCAACACTTCCCGGACAAGAACCGGGACATGCCCGATATTCACCCCACCATCGCGAGCCGCTTCAGCCGACAGGCTTGACGGGCCCCCCCCTCCTCCGCGTAGTGTTCAAAGAAGGGGTACACGCCAGCGACCCGAAACGTGTCCTCGACCTCAGGCGGGAGACCAAGGAGGCTTACATCGCCACCAAAGCGCCGGAGTCGGCAGAGGGTGTCGGTCAACACCTCCAGGCTCTTTTCATTGACGGAACGAATGAGCCGACAATCCAGGATCACCTGAAAGTACCCTTCCCCTACCACCTTGATGATGGCATCTCGCAGGGCCATCATCCGCAACAGATCGATGGATCCGTCTAGGCGGAAGATCGCAATTCCCTCTGTCCTCTGCTTCTCGACCATAACCAATCTCTCCTTTCCGGATAATACAAACCCATTTGATCATGTGACAATCGAACAATAGAGCATTAGACCGCCCCTCGATCTTCCCCCTCGATCTTCCTCGGGGCCGTGAGGCTCTCGAACGGCTCGGGGTGGTGAG
>CAYGBT010000105.1:0-5175 GCA_964348275.1 uncultured bacterium | reverse complement strand
AGGGGCCAAGCCGGCGGCAGCCCGCAAGGCGAAACCTGTCGCGGCCAAAAAGAAGGGGGTTGCGCCGGCCAAGCGGGCGCGCCAGGTGCGCAAGCCCAAGGCCGCTGTTCCTCGGCCAGAGGCGAGGGCCCCAAAACCTACCCCACCCGTCGAGACAAAGGAGGGCGGCATGGTCAAAAAGGGTGATTTAACGCCTGAGCAATTCCTCGCTGAGATTCTTACCCCGGAGTACAGCCGGGAGACGGGGCATGTCTGTTGGGACTGCAAGCACTTCAAGCCGGTTCAGAAAGGTTCCAAGTTCCCACCCAAAGACACCATCGGCTGGTGCACGCAGATCCACTGGCCCTTCTTCTGGTGCATTACAGACTTCAACGTCGTCAAGAAGTGTTACGCCATGGAAAAGGGTGTCTATGCGCCCTTTCAACCGGCGAGATTCCCATCATAAGGGTTCGCATGGAGGAAAACGTCCAAAGAGAAGTGGAAACCCTCAAGGGGATGGTGCTTGCCTGGAAGAGGGATTATCTCGGGGGGGCACCCTCGGAGGGGGGGGGTGAGTTCTTGGCGCAAGAGTTCTTGGAAGAGATCGACTCGTACGTCTATCCCTTCGTACGAAGAATGTACGAGTGCAACTACCTCAGCGGACCTGAGGCCAAGGAGTTCCTCGACTTTTGCTACACCCAGGTCGAGGAGCTTCGCGACGCATTGAGGGAAGCGGAGGTCGAGCAACTTCCACAAGAGGAGGGAAGACATGCCTGAGAAATGTCGTGTGAATGTCTGTGGGTTCGACCCCATGATCGTGAAAGGATACGTGAAGACAGGGGAGCGAGCCCTCTGGTGGCATATGTCTGACGAATTACAAGCGGAAAACCAAGTAAAACCGGGAGACACAGTGTCAGGGAAGATACTGGCAATCTACGATGGTGAGGGGAAAAAGACCGCATCCCCGAACGAGCCCTTTGAATGGAAGGTGTCCAAGGAGTCACCTCTTGCGGTCCTGGTGCCGCCTGAGGCAATTACCAAGCACAAGCTCTCGGCGTTTCACTTCCTGGAGCTCCTCGTTGAGAAAGCCGGTGGGAAAGACGCCTATCCGGGCAAAGAGGTGACGAGCGTCAAATGGTGGCCCGACGAGAAGATGAAGCTCGAGTACAAGGTCGCGTACATAGAGTAAAATAGGAGGGTCCACCTGGAGCCTCCTCCCCATTTATCCCCCTCTCCTGATCCCTTTTCACCAGGGGAGGGGGATTTTTCTATCCTTGTTTGTTGCTGACAATGGGTATAAAATCACTCCAATAAAGTCCGCTCCCGCGGCGAGAGGGGGGAATATCAGTGACCAACATCGAGCAAGAGGAGGGCCCCCAGCACCCGGGTTGGCAGCCTCTGCCGAGGGTCCTTAATATATCGGCTCCATTTTTGGAAAAATTCCTCTTCCTCCAGAGTGTCGATACGTTCTCTTCGAACGTTTACATACTCACGGGAGACTATCTGACGGTCGTGGATCCTGGCAATGATTACACGGCATTCATGGACCTTCCCGAACTCCAGCTTGAGCTGGCGGACATTAAGAAGATTGTCCTCACCCACGGACATCCCGACCATGTGATGGGGGCGTTCGAGCTGTTAAGGTATCCGAGTATCACCCAGAGCGGCGGGTTTGAGCTCATCCTGCACGAAGCGGCCCCCCCTCAGCTGAAGGAGATGGTCCAACAGTTGGGCTCACGTGTGACCGAGGTGCGAGGCGGGGAAACGGTGGAGCTGAGCGGCCTCGAATGGGAAGTGATTCACACGCCGGGCCACACCATAGATGGTATCTGCCTGTATCACCCCCTGACGAAGACCGTCTTCACCGGGGACACGGTGTTACCCAACGCCGTCGGTGCGCCGGACCCCTACGGCGGAGGAAGCCTGGAGCACTACTTGTTCGGACTGAGGGCGCTGCTCCGAAGAGACGTCGAAAATGTCCTCCCGGGCCACGGCCTGCCTGTGGCCGGAGCCGGGAGAAAGGTCATCGAGGAGACCTATGAAAGTGTGATGATGAAAGCCATCGGAGCCGACGATCCAATCCCATGGATACAGGGGGCGACGGCCCTTGCCCAGCGGGGCTTTCTCGAAGAGGCGGTATTTTGCTGTGAGAAGGAGATGACCCGCCATCCGGCAAGTCTGCAGGCGCTGGAACTGAAGGCCTCGTGCCTCAATGACCTGGGCCGAAATACAGAAGCCATTGAATTTTTCGACACAATTTTGGCGCAACAGCGCGACCATGCCTTCGCTTTAACAGGCAAAGGCTGCGCCTTGATGGGTATGGGGAGGTACGACGAAAGCCTGCACTATTTCGAGAGCGCGTTACAGCGAGATCCCAATATCAAGGAGGTGCTGGTATACAAAGGCATGGCCCTCTACCTTTCCGGGAGGCACGATGAGGCCATGGACATCGAGGCGTTCCAAGCCGAGTTTGTGGGACGATTCAAGGAAGAATTACGCAAGAAAACGAATCCCGCGAGTCAGTAGGGGGTCGAGTCGATACCCAACAAAGAGTGAGGTGTGGGACTTATGACTGAACTCAAGAGAGCCCCCCATCCCGAGGTAGTGGAACAGGTGCTGCCACTCGTCATCGAAATTATGCCGGGCCAGGCGGGTGAGGGGTTGATTGACGTGTATGAGGCGGGGAGTTTCGAGGGCCTATCACTGCGGAAGCTCTGTGAGAAAACCCTCGGCAAAACACAGTGGAGCATCGAGGAGCAGCAGATATTCGATGACATCAAGCGCCAACTCGATGGCGGACGACTGCTCTGTAAGGGAGGAGATATTGACCGCGCTGCCCTGGAGTATGCAGTGCTTGAAGTAACAGAGAAAGGAGAGAAATACCTCTACGTGGCTGTCCGTGCGCTCAAGGCCCAGGAAGGGGGGCTTTCTCTCCGATCAATGTAGTTTGACGCAAGCAGGAACGGGTCGAGGCGATCAGCATGGAGAAGCCAGAAGGGAAGCAGTGGGATCCGAATTGTCCACAATGCCAGGAGGAGCTCCGACGAGTTCTTGAACTCTCACAGGGTGTATACGACGAAGTGGACCACGGGGCGGCGCTCTATCGGTTGCCTTTGCCTGATTGCTGTCACCAAGAAAGCGAACACGTGAGCTGAACTTTCGGGCTGTTGGTTCAGCCCGACGGCGGTCAAGGGTGTCGAGTGCCGTTCCAACCTGATGCGCCTATGCATGACACCTAAGCGGCTCGCCGTAGGGCTCAGGAGAAATATCCCGGAATAGTTGGAACGGCACGAGACCTAAAGAATGCGGCAACTGTTGGACTCTAATTGCGAGCTTCTCATCCGATCCGGATTCATATACCTGCCTCTCCTGTTTGATCCGGCCATTGAAAAGGAAATCCATTTTTCTCAAAGATCGAAAGCCCTGATGAAGGTCGACGGAAGACATTTCATCCGGTCGCTGAGCTTACGGTCGTTGGTGGCGAACTACGAGAAAATCGATCCGGAGTTACACGAGCACGTCCGGAGCACGTGTTTACAGAAATCCTCGGGAACGCTTGGGCTGGGCGATCTGTCGTTGAGCGATAAACTCCGAACGATAGTCTTTCAGGTGATGCCACATTTCCTGAGAAGAAGCGGGAGTCTCGAGCGACGGAAGCTGAGCGAAAATGAGATTCTAAATCTGATCATGGAGAAGGTCCATATACCGAAGAGATATTACGATCAAGCAACGAGGTTCCTCGATACGGGGCCCCTGCGGCCTATGCTTGACGAGCTGGAAGAACAAAAGACAAGAATCGACCCACCAGAGGATGGGCTGATGTCAGCACTTAAGTTCCGAGAATGGCTGGTAAAGGCATTGGGAGTGAAGATCTTGAACGGCGAAAAAGAGCGCCTGAGGCAAGTGCTCGACCATCGGGAACTGTTCGCTGGGACGCAAGCGAAGTCCATCGCGATCCTGCTCTACGTTGCTGAAAAGGGTGGCCTGGAGATAGATGGTTTCGGATTTTCCAGGATCGGGTTGAGCGACGAGTATCTTATCTATAAGCATACGGGAGAGTTCGCGCTCAAGGATTTCTACGGTCGAATCTACCTGTTTCCAGACTGCAAAGTGGGGATTTCCACCATGGCGTCCCTCAGGCCAATCGTCATAGATTCCTATCGGCATCCGTTTTTGGAGGGGTACGGTTCGGGCCAAGCCATCTGCTTGCGGAACTTCACTCCGCCAAGGGGGTTCACTGCGGGGAACGTGATCGTCGCGCTGGAAGAGGGGATGAACGCCTTGCTGTACGGTTACAGTAGCAGACGGCGCAACGGGTATCACAGCCTTGATCGATTAACGGGTTCGATGCCGCCTGCCGCGTGGGATGACGACACAAGCGTTGAGGACGTGGAGGGTCTGCTGATCCCGAGGAGGTATGTCGCGGCCGTCAGTTTCGAGGACTTCCGCATCTCAAAAGATCACCCGAAGATCGCCTCGGGAGAGGTCGAGGTCACGAACCAACATACGCTATAACCGGATTGCTGCCCGGGGGCAGAATGCGAGAGGAGTGACATGGAGGCAAAGGACAAAGATTTGAAGCGGGAAATCAAAGAAGGGCGGCTGAAAAAGAGCGGTGAGCCGATGTGGTTCTACGATGAGCCCGACGAGCTGTGGCAAGCTTTCCGAAAGGAGACTCAACCGCTAGAGAGGGAGTATCTGGAGATCCGGGTGGTCCTCCGTGACGCCGAAACAGCTCTTCGCGCGGAGCCCGAAAACGAACACTTCAATGCCCGGGTGAAATACCTCAAAAAGAGGCTGCGAGACCTCGAGAAGAATGCCCCCTGGATCTCCGCGGACACACCCTGGGAGGTCCTCCTTTGGGGCGTCCCCCATGGCTAGGTGTAGGGGCGGCGTGGGGGTGGAAACGGGCACTCACGATGCGTCAAACGAATCTATTACAGGACATCAAAAGCGGGCGTGCGGAGAAGCGGACGAAACAGCCTTTCAGACGCACGGTCTTTGACAGGATCAACGCCATTGTCAAACGCCATGCGTTGGGGGAGGCGTTTGTGAGAACCCTCGAGAACTTTTCAGACGATCAAGTCAGCGAGTACCTGGCGAGTAATCGGATGCAGCCGAAGGACCACGTGGAATCCCCATTGTTCTCCCTGTCGACTGAAGAAGAGTATCAAGTGACCATCGCAGTTCTCAATA
>CAYGBT010000104.1:0-5224 GCA_964348275.1 uncultured bacterium | reverse complement strand
CCGATGAGTCCCAGGCCTGGACCATCCTCTCGCGAATGTTTGATCGTCTCTACGTCGAATCCCTGGCCATCATCCTCGATGACCGCTACCACCGCCCGCCTACGCCGCTCCATGAGGACGCTCACGTGGCGAGCCTCGGCATGCTTGGCCACATTCGTCAAGGCCTCTTGGGTAATCCGATACAGCGCGGTTTCGAGGTGGGGCGGGAGCCTCTTTTCGTTGAAGCCTTGAACATAAAACTCAATGTGTAATCCGGTTGTCGCTTGATATCCCTTGATGTACCGCTCCACGGCGGGCACGAGGCCGAGGTCGTCGAGGATGCTCGGGCGAAGCCCCCTCGCCATCAGGTGGACCTCCTCCAGGGTCTTGGTCACCAAGGAGCGAAGCTCCGCCGCTCTCGCCTGGACTTCTCCCGGGTGTTCCGCCCGCTCCACCGCCTGAAGTCCTAGGCCCAGGGAGGTGAGGGATTGCCCTGTCTCATCGTGGAGTTCTCTAGCAATCCGCCGCCGCTCTTCCTCCTGGGCCGAGATGATTCGCTCCAGGAGGCGAGTGCGGCCCTCTTCCTTCCGCCGGATCTCATTCCAGGATCGCTCCAGCTCTGCGCTCATGGCGTTAAACGCTTTACCCAGCTCGCCAATCTCATCGTTGGCCCAGGCGGGGGTCCGCCACTCAAGATCACCCCGCCCGATGGCCTTCGTCATCTCGACGAGCTTCCAAATGGGCCGGGTAAAGAGGGTGGCCAGAGCATAGGCCGCGAGGAGCCCGATGACCAGGACGACCGCGGCCACCCTGATGATGGACCAGATGCGATCCGATACTGCGTCAGCCAACCGCCCTTCAGACAGGCCCAAGTGGACGACGCCCGCTTTGCCCTCAAGGATGGCGACGGCGATATGCTGGATTAACCCCTCGTCCGTCTCTAACATTACCATCCGGTCTTCCTTGCCGGCCGGGACCTGCACCGGTCGGAGGAGATCTTCGGGAAACCCTCCTTCGAAGGTGTGTACCAAGATTTCTCTATAGGCGTCGGCGACGAACACGTAGCGGACATCCGGATCCTGTGCCACCGTCTCCTTTGCCATGATGTAGAGGGGGAACAGGTTATTCGTCAAGATAAGATCTCTGCTCCGGGAGGCAAGGTGAAAGCCAATGGCCCTTCCCCGTTCCCGGAGCTCAGTACGGAAGCTCCGCTGATAATCGGACCGCAAATAGAGGATGACCATCACCGCCAGGAGCAGGATGGGACCGGCGGCCAGGCCCATAATCTTCGTGCGAACACTGACGCCCCCGGCCGCCGACCATAAGGACGATCGGACCGCCGTGATCTTCACCGTCCTACCTCACCTGCGCCGCCACCTGGCGGATGGAGTCATAGGCCTCATCTTGAATGGGAACGAACCGATCGATGAATAGGTCTTTGATGATCGACCTCCCCCCCAGCTTGCGGTGCATGTCGAGAAGGAGGCGCCGTAGTCGCTCCTTCAAAGCGGGGTCGAGGTCAGGATGGACCACGACAGGAGGGATCCCATAGGGCCCCCAACGGGCAACGATCTTGGTCTTGGCGATCAGATCTGGATCCGTCGTCGCCAAAAAGTCATAGACCAAGCTGTCCACCGCGGCCCCATCCACCAGCCGATCGGCCACAGCCACGATGGAGTTATCATGACTGTACGTGAAGACATACCGACTGAAGAAGGCGTCGGGGGTGGCACCCATTAGCGAGAGGTGATACGTGGGGACGAGACGGCCCGTATTGGACAGTGGATCCGAGAAAGCGAAGGCTTTCCCCTTCAGGTCCGCGAGGCTTCTCACCGGGTTCTCCTTCGGGACGATCAGATAGGAATAGTAGACTGTCCCTTCTCGGATCTGAGGGGCCACCAACAGTTCCATTCCAAACTCCCCCTTTCCCAGGACGTAGGCCAGCGAGCAGACGAAGGCCATGTCGATGTGCCCGGTCCTCATCAGGTCGTTGACCTCCGCATACGTCATCCGCTGCACAAGCTGCACTGGCCTCCCCAGCTTCCTCTCGACGTAGGCGAGGAGATGGTGGTAGCTCTCTAAGTTCTTTGCTGGAGAGAGAATGCTCGCGATGGCGACACGAAGGGGGGACACTCGGTGGGGCTGGGCTACCGGTCGGCCCGTGGCTTGCCGAACCCCGGCCAGCGCGATCTTTTGGTCTAGCTTGACCTGACGATAATTGTTTTCTTCCCCACAGCCAACGACAGAGAGGACCCCCAAGACTGCTGTAACAAGGGCAACAGTAGTGGACCCACGCTGGGAGCTACGCACTGGTCGTCGCCCAGAGCGGGTTCCAGACTTCGCTGCCCTCCTAGGAGAGTCGACAGCTTGTGCTTCACGACGGGAAGGTCTTGGGAAGTATTCGGCTCGGCCGGCTCCGTTCATTGGGCCTTCAAAATACCTGCTCCGATGCTGCATGGGCCCACTACCGCAGCTGGGATCTGCTCGGGTCCGAGTCGAAATATTTGGGAATGAACCCCCACACCTCAGGCCGAGCACGGAGGGTGCCACGACTTGTAAAGATTCTCCCCGATAGACAGGTAGCCCCACGATTCCCAGTATGGAACCAAACATCGCGGGTAAGAGGAGAGGACCTGAAAATAGCCGGTACACTGAGACATCATTCCCATAATTATCACCCTCAGTCACACGAGTATGTCAATACGCGTGCCAACAACCGAGAAACAGGTTCCATCTTGTAAGCTTTTAATTTTACATGGAATTACGGTGCGGTCCCGAATCGGGCCGACCGTGGTTGAGACGAAATGGTGTGTGAAATCGCGCAGAGGTGCGTAAAGATAAGCACATGTCCGCTAGGGGGTCTTGAGGGCCCTGCGGACGATATGGCGGAAAGAGTGCAAAGACATTGGTAGGATAGGTGCCTAGCCAGACGGGACAATCCTGTCCCACATCATTGTTTCAACTGTCCCTTGTCACAGACAACGTTGGTCCACATCGCTGAGGTTGTCCCAAAGACCCCACCGTGGCTTTAGGCTCGACGGCAAAGAAGAAAGAAGGGCTCCGTCATCAAACACCAGAGCCCTTCCTGAAGGAACTGAATGGAGAGCGAAATACACCAAGCGGGCTACTTACCGCGGGTGTGAACTCCCTTGGCGTTGGCCAGCGCCCATTTCATATCGCGCGCGCCGTGGCAGCGCAGGCAGGCGAAGTCCACGGTCAGGATCCCTGTGGCGAACTTGCCGTCCTCGGTAAACATCTTGTCCGCCGGGTTCGTCGAGATCTTCACGATGTGCGACTTGACGTCGCCGACATATTTCCCAAAGGTCTCGGCGCTCTTTCCCGCGGGGGGCATGTGGCAGTCCACACACGTGACGCCGGACAGCTGCATCTTGCTGCCCTTGAACTCCTTGCCTTGTTTCGGATGGCAGGCCTGACACTGCTTTTTGATCGACACCTCTGCTCGTTTGTGTGGGTCATGGCAAGTGACGCAGCCGATCTTGCCTGCATGCGGGCCGGCGAGGTACTCGTTGTACTGCTCGTGGTGACGGATGAACCCACCTTTGGCAGGAATCTTTTCTTTAGTGCCCCGGATGTGACACTTCCCGCAGGCTGCCGGGGACTTGTCCACCTTGATGTTTTCCTTGGCAGGTGCCTCGGCGTGCGCGGTGCCAGGGCCGTGGCACTCCTCGCAAGTGATCCCCGGGAAGGCCCAAGTGCCCTTGATACCCTCAAGCCCGCCCTGGCTACCCTCTTTGCTATAGCCGCTGGTGTGGCATGTACCGCAGTCGTATGGCTTCTTCTCCCCGGGGTGGTAGTCCACCCAGCGGCCCGTGGCAAGGTTGTACTGGTTCTTTCCGGGCTGGTCCTTCTTCGGCCCGGTCTTGGTGATGATATATCCGTCCTTGCCGACAAACCGCGCCTTCCAGTTGGCCCCACCGATCACGTAGCTGATATCGTCCCATGTATATCCCTCGGGGAGAGGAATCCCCCAGGCCTGGGCCTCGCCGGCGGGACGAAGCTTTTTGGGGTGCCCAGAGGCCCGATAATCGTTGTAAGTGTCCGAGTGGCACCTCCGACACGCCTGGGGCCCTGCATATCCCTTTGCCTTGGCCTCGGCCGATACCTTCTCAGAGGGAAGGGTCAAGACCTCATGCGCCCATGTCACTCCGGCGGTGAGAAAGAGGGCCAGCGGTAAGACTGTGAAGAACGAGACGATAAAGGAAGGAGCTTTACGCATCCGCATTGTCACCTCCTTTCGGCGGTCTTGCAGCCCATTACGTTGTGTCAAACACAACCCTTAGGTGACGCTTGGGACCGTAGCTCG
This sequence comes from uncultured bacterium, assembly GCA_964348275.1. Classification (GTDB taxonomy): domain Bacteria; phylum Methylomirabilota; class Methylomirabilia; order Methylomirabilales; family CSP1-5; genus CSP1-5. Next base: position 921 of record CAYGBT010000104.1, on the reverse strand, counting down.
GTTGATTACCCCAAACACTCACCAGGGGCAACCCAAAAAAATCAAACGATGTTCGCGGAAAGCTACACCCCTTTAGGGTGTTGCCTATTGCCTGTGAAATTACGCACGTGACGTTTCCTTTACAAGGACCAAGAGCAGAAGAAAACATGATATTTGTTATGTTTTGGTCCGAAAACAGAACCTCGGACCGTTGTGACGAGACGACAGGCGGAAGCCTAAGAGTTGGGTTGGATCGGATTCGACCTGATGGACCGGGTCAGTCGGTGGACAGGCTGTATTTTTTGAGCTTATAGCGGAGCACGCGCTCGCTGATCCCGAGGAGTTCGGCGGCGCGGGTCTCGATCCCCCCAGCCGTGGTCATCGCGTCATGGATCATCCGGCGCTCCAGGCTCTTCAACAAACGGGAAGAAAAAGGGACAATGTACTTTTCCTGCTGATTGATTATCGCGGATAGGTGATTCTGTGGTCCTTGGACTTGTCACAGCTGGGGAAACAAGCCCACGCGGACCAGATCAGCAACCGTCACTAAACTCGCTAGTCACGTTCAGAAGGTTTGGAAGACATATATGATCATATACTCATACGATTAATCAACAAAATCGGTGAGCCCCACTTACCGACGTCTTCCCCTCGGCCGCGTTCTTCCGAAGACGCCATCCACGTGCTTTAACAGCTGCTGGATCTTCGCATCCTTGATGCGGTACAGCACGTGAAGCCCTTGCTTGCGCGACGCCAACACGCCAGCCCTCCGCATGATCTGGAGGTGCCGCGAGATATTCGATTGCTGCCCGCCGATGGCCGGAAAGATGTCGCAGACGGACCGCTCGCCATCTCTCAACAGGTCGAGGATCTTCAGCCGGGTGGGCTGACCCATGGCCTTCAAGAACTCTGCCCTTCGCTCCAGATGCTCGTCCACGTTAC
>CAYGBT010000103.1:0-5314 GCA_964348275.1 uncultured bacterium | reverse complement strand
CCCGTGACAGTCACACCGTAGATGACAAGGATCCCGACATCAAGCGACGTCATTTAGTTAACCCAACCCGAGGGACTCGGGCATCCACTCTAAACGCTATACGTGGACCTCGTTGCACCTCAATGTGTCCTATCGAGTGCCTTCAAGAATAAGTGAGATTGAGAATCTCGACGGCTCAGTGAAGAGGAGAGGTTTTACGTTCGACGAGATACCGAGACACTTCCTTCGCAACTACTTCGTGCCCCACCGCCGTCCAATGCTGGTCGTAGGTGAAATAGACCTGCCGACCCTCGGCCATCGCCTTCCGAAGGATTTCGGTGGTGCTGATAAATTCGATGCCCTCCTCCCGAAAGAACTTCCGCAAAACCGTCTCCTTGGTATCCAGGCGAGCATAGAGCTCACTCGCGAATTTTTCCGGCGGCGGTAGGTTCTCCCTTTTGAAGGACGCGAAGGCATGGAGCTGTTCGGGGGTCACTCGATCCTTGACAATTGGCATCACGACACGGACTTTCGTCGGCGCATACACGAAGATGAGCCGAATTCCTTCCCGGGCGCACATCGCCTTGATCCTCCGAAAGATTTCCACGGTGCTGGTCCAGCCAGAGGATTGCCGGAATGCCAACTCCGTCCAGTACAACCGCATCAGCATGCTGGGCTTAAAGGCGTAATACTTCGCCCCAGGACCAGGCGGCACCGCCACAGGCATCCAGGACAAAATGTCAGCGCCCGGAATGGGAGCGTCAGCATTGATGGGGCCGAGGTAGCGGATGAAGGTGTCTTTCAGAGCCAGGGCGACCGGCGATTTTCTAATCGTGTTCTCGATTCGATCGGCCAATCCCCCACGCGGTCTCACACCCCTCAGGTCGTTCCCTTCGTATACCATGAAGATCGCGGTCTTGGGGTTGAGCCAAAGACCGAAGGCCTGAAAGGCGTTTAAATAATAGGTCGGCTCCCCTCCACCAATTCCGAGGTTATAGACAGACCGGTTCAGCCTCCGCCCCAGGAGCACCGGCCAGGGCTCGTCGTCGGAGATATAGGCGCCTTCTGCCATAGAATCCCCAACGACCACGATATCGTACTGCTCAAGCTGCGTTAGGTTTCGGTAACCCCGATGATCGATCGTGAGGGTGAGGTCCGTCGTCGGATATCCCGGAGGCCGTGACGGATACGAGCGGGCAGTCGGCGGTCCGTCGACGTATCGGACGTTGTACTGCTGGTTGGGGGGCCTGTGGCGGACGATGTCAGCCACAAGCGTCACTGGCCATTCGGTTGGGTTGCCAACCTGCCTCTCAACGTACCGCGGCGTTCGAAAGAGCCGGCCGACAATATCGACCGCCACCGTGCCCACAGAGACTGCGAGCAGGAGCGTGATGATCCGGAACGCCACCTCTTTTGCTCTGTGCTTCCTGAGGCTCCAAGAAACGTATGCGGCCAACCAGAAAGTCACAGTGAGGAAGAGATAATTTGATAATCGTTCGTAAGAATACCAACCGAGGAGGACATCCCGCTGCCTGGCGATGAGTGCTAGCACATTGCTCGGAAAAAACCATGGCAGGAAACTTGCTGCGATCAATCCAAGTGCCAGATATTTTTTTGTCCGGTCTCCGCGCAAACCGCTCCTCCACGCTTTTCGAGCGTAAGACACAATCACCTTTTGGCTTTCGGCTGGCGCCGGATTTCCTTAGAACATCGCGTAGATAAAGGGGGTGAGGGCCGTCCCCTGCGTCGTCACGACCAGCAGACCCAGCAGACCCATCACGATCAAGAGGGGGGCCATCCACCATTTCTTACGAACTTTGAGGAACAGCCAGTATTCTCGCACCAGTTCGATCATGATCCCTCCTTTGATCACTTCCTAAGACTTCTTACGGCCAATCATTAGGAATAAGCCACCTTCTCGTCCTCCCGTGCATACCATGCTCAATTGAACAAGAAATCGATCAAACCCAGTGCCTCGCGAACTTTTCTTGAATAGCTTTTCCTCTGGGGACAACGGTTCAAATGCTGTGCTTTTGGGTATGCTATTTGTGAACTCAAAACCTGCTCTATCAAACCAACTCAACACTTCACCCATTGTATGGGTGCTTTCATGCGGATTCTTATACTGATCCATAAACCAGATGTGCTTTCTCTTATCGCTAAGGCTCCTGTCTCTCAGACGAGAATCAAAAAAATGGAAATTATTTCCAAAAACCCGAAAAAGGATGCGCCTTACATGGGTAGAAATTCGACCATAAGTGTTGTAAAGCCCCACCAAAATGTATCCACCCGTTTTAACAAGTGTTGATATTGATCGAAAACCGCCAAACGGGTCACCAGTATGGTGTAACACGCCGTTGCATATAACGAAGTCAAAGCTCTCCGGTCTAAATACTGGCCTAAACAGATTCATCTGGAGAAAGCCAACATTGTCAATCTGATTCTGTGTCCTAAACTCTTCTCCTAATTTGAGAGAGTTCAGACACATATCCGTGCCAAACACATTTCTTCCATAGGCGATGCCCAGAAAATTGGTCAGTTGGCCAGTACCACACCCGACTTCGAGCATGAGCGCACTTGGGGGAATTTGCTCGTCGAGCAACCGGGCAACAACCCCCTTTCGCGCCTTCCCTCTGAGTGTCCATGTAGAATCGATATCTTCATAATTCGGAAAGGGGTTTTCTTCATAGAATAGTTTGACTGCGTCGGTAACATCTCTCCTGGAATCCTCCCAGTTATTTGGCCAGAATAAGCAAGGAATGCCACTGTCACAGTGATATTTGCCGTCACACGACAAACAGGTAAAGCTACTATCATGTATATTCAGATTTTGACCACACGCCGGACAGATCAAAATGTGCACGTGTTTGGCTACAATGGAGGGGATGGTTCTCTGCACATCCGAAGATTTCACAATCGATCTCCGCAGTCAGAACCGCCGCTCCATCGCACCTTTGGGATCCGGCTGCTGCTTGCGCTTGATCCAATAAGACGGCCGATCCTTGAGCCGTCGGTCGAGCGGGTCGCGCCCTCCCAGGCGCATGATCACCCCCATGGGTGTGATCATGAGGAAATACACGAGGCCCATGAGGATGCGCGTGTTGAACAAGCCGAGTGCATGCGCCCCGGCCATCCACAGCCGTTGGACAGGGCCGAGACGTCCCGGAGCCACGAGAGCGAGGCTCCCCAGGACGACGGCCAGCCCGCCGAGCCCCGCCGGCAGGATCGTATGGCCCCGCCACGCCCCCACAGCCGCCAGGAGCGCCAGCGGAATGGCCACGGTCACCCCGAATCGCCTGAGTTCCCTGTCACTTAATCGAGCTGAAATTCCTGCCGCCAATCGCTCATCTCCGTCCATTCCGGTTGCCCCTGCTTCTCCAGCAAAAACGGCCCCAGCAGGAGGTAGTCGAGGTGCGTCCGCATGAAGCACCGGTAGGCGTCTTCCGGGGTGCAGACGATCGGCTCGCCCCGCACATTGAACGAGGTATTCACCAACACCCCGCAGCCCGTCTGGGCCTCAAAAGCCCGCAGCAGGTCATAGTACAATCGGTTGTCCTCGGGCGAAACGGTCTGCATCCGCGCCGAGTAGTCGATGTGCGTCACCGCCGGGATGTCCGACCGCGGCACGTTTAGCTTATCGATCCCCCACAGCACCTGCTCCTCGTTCGACATGGGGATCTGCCGCTCCCGCTTCACTGGCGCCACCAAGAGCATGTACGGCGACTCCTCATGGAGCTCAAAGTACTCCCCCACCCGCTCCCGCAGCACGCTCGGGGCAAACGGCCGAAACCCCTCCCGAAATTTGATCTTCAGGTTCATCAGGGCCTGCATCTTCGGGGAGCGAGGATCGCCCAGGATACTCCGATTGCCTAACGCTCGCGGCCCAAACTCCATCCGCCCTTGAAACCACCCCACCACCTTTTCGTGCGCTAAAATGTCGGCCACCTCGCGGATCAGGGTCTCTCGGTCCAGCCGGCGGTACGGGGCCTTTCGGGCCTGGAGAAACGCCTCGATCTCGTGGTCACTGAAGGCAGGGCCTAGGAGCGCTCCCTGCATCTGGTCTCGCGGGGTCCCGTTCGGCCGGTCCGCCCCGAAGTACCGGTGGTACGTGAGCAGCGCCACTCCCAACGCCCCCCCGGCATCGCCCGCCGCCGGCTGGATCCACAGCCGCTTGAACGGTCCCTCCCGCAGAATCCGGCCGTTCGCCACACAATTGAGCGCCACGCCCCCCGCGAGACACAGGTTCTCTTGCCCGGTCTCACGATGGACGGTCCGGGCCATCCGGAGCATCACCTCTTCGCAGACCATTTGGACCGACCGGGCCAGGTCCATCTCCTTCTGGGTCAACAAGGTCTCAGGCTCGCGTGGCGGCCCCCCAAAGAGGGTGTGAAACGCCTCGTTCGTCATGGTGAGGCCATCCAAATAGTTAAAGTACTTCATGTTCAGCTTGAAGGAGCCGTCTTCCTGGAGGTCGACCAGCTGGTCCAAAATCACATCGACGTACTTGGGGTCCCCATACGGGGCCAGCCCCATCACCTTGTACTCCCCTGAATTGACCTTAAACCCCGTGTAGTAGGTGAAGGCTGAATACAGCAGGCCGAGGGAGTGCGGAAAGTGGATCTCGTGCCACAGGTCAATTTCGTTCTCCCGGCCCACGCCATACGCGGCCGTCGCCCACTCCCCCACGCCATCGATGGTTAAAATAGCCGCCTCGCCGAAGGGAGACGGGTAGAAAGCGCTTGCCGCGTGCGATTCGTGATGCTCGGCGTAGAGGATCTTCCCCTGGTATCCCGTCCCCTCTCGGATCTGCCGGTCCAGAAAGAGCTTCTCTTTCAGCCATAGCGGTCCGGCCATCAGGAAGGACCGGATCCCGCGCGGGACCACGCCCAGGTAGGTTTCGAGGATGCGCTCGAACTTCAGGAGGGGCTTGTCGTAGAAGGCGACCGCCGTGAGCTCGTCCGGCGCGATGCCGCCCTCCCGAAGACAATAGGCGATGGCGTGGGCGGGGAAGTCAGCATCCCCCTTCTTCCGGGTGAAACGCTCCTCCTGAGCGGCCGCGACGATCACGCCGTCACGCACCAGGCACGCGGCGCTGTCGTGGTAGAAGGCCGAAATGCCCAGAATATCCATCAGGACCTCTTCTCAGTTGTCACGCACCGTCCGTGGGGGCAACCGCTATATGACGCCCGGCCTAAACTACGAAAGCCGAAAGACGCCGTCAAGAGAAAAGCTTCTCTTTTTGGTTGTGTAACCGCATCGTTTTGACGAACGAAACTCTACGGTGCACGGACAACCAGGACCGGATCTCCGCAGTATCGCACCACCCGGTCGGCGA
>CAYGBT010000102.1:5140-5380 GCA_964348275.1 uncultured bacterium | reverse complement strand
ACCGGGCGAACGTTCCTAAGACGCTGTCCGTGATCCCTCTCCCTTGTGTAGCCTACCCCCGTCCCCGTGAGCGGCTGGCTTAACTCAGGCAGGAATCGAGGCTTCGGCTGCGACTAGTCCAACGAACTCGTTAATGAGTAGCTCCCTCAGCGGATTGTAAGGGCGTTCGAATCCCGTTGGAGCCACCAACGTTTTCAATCAAGTATCTTGCCTCTGCGTCCAGCGTCATGAATCGACTGC
>CAYGBT010000102.1:0-5130 GCA_964348275.1 uncultured bacterium | reverse complement strand
ACAACCACGTATATGGAGTTCCAGATGATTAGTAGTTGTAATCTTCTCAGGCGTTTGAAGGCCTGCTCGCGAAAACCATCGCTGGTTGCACCACGCTCTTTAGATTTCTGGCCCATTGAGGGGGGATACTTAGGTCCACACAGGAGACGCACGGATGCACGCGGGGTAGGTATAGCTCCTAGCCACTTCCGGCACAGTTAACGGCGCATCAGAAAAAAATACCTTCCCGAAATAAAACGGTCCGGGATGGCTTTTTCTCTCCAAACCAAGTCGTTCCAATTCTTAGCCTCCTCGCAGAGGCAGCCTTTAAAACAACACCGTATCAAATCACGTCAATAGCTGACCGCCGTTATTGACGTGTCCTTTACCATCCTCGATACTACGGGAAATTTTTCTAGGCGGGCAGTAGGAAAATGAAACTGGGGTGAGCATAGCCCTCGGCGCACTTCCGGCACAATCGACGGCGCAACACACATTAGGACGCCTTCTCGGGCGGAGCACGGCCTGGGGGGTGTTTTGTTTTTTAGTCCAGGCCGCTCCTGGTTCCGCCGAGGGAGGGAATTGTTCGTGCAGAGGCAGAGGCTCGAAGAACTGGCGATGGTTCCTTTAGCCCTGGTAGATCGGTTTCGGCACGAGGTAGCGAAAATGGTAGAAGATCGGACTATTCCCGCACACAAACTGATGGACTATATCTCGCAATTTGGAGAAGAGGTCTATCAACAGAGTGAGGCGAAGTTCGCCGAATTTGTAAAGGAAGCGGAATCGATGGAGCAGGAGCTTCTGAAGCGGGTGGAGCAGCTGCGGGAAATCCGAGAGCGGGGCCAGGTGATCCATACACTGGTTAAAAACATGTTCGATCCGGCGTCGTTCGCTCCGGCGTTGTCCCCTGAAGTGTCGGAAATGGTGATGCGTTTCTTTAAGGGGTTTGAGGACCTCCGGCGACGAAGAGGACATATCTGAGGCCTCCACAGGGGTTGCAGCATGAAACCGGGGTATCCCATAGCCGCTCAGCCCACCTCAGGCACAGTCGACGGCGCGTCACCACAAAAAGCCTTCCCAAAATAAAACGGCCCGAGACGGCTTTATGCCCATATTGCTTGGGGGTCTTGTTCGCAACTCGCTGGTCGGGGACGGGCATGACATCCGAACCGTCTGCCACAAAGACATGTAATTCACAATGATCTACCAAAAAAGTAGAATGTCCCCTTTCGTGTCTGTCCCCTTTCGTGTCAGGTTGTCAGACACGATCAGCAGCCCGCCGAGGTACAGGCCCAAAAGGGCGGCGAGGGCCGCATAGGTCGGCGTGAGAAAGTGAGCTAGTCCGAACAGGGCGCTGGCGAGCAGGAGGGCCCCGGAAGGGCCCAGCCAATCGGCCAGGGTGATTTGAATCACGCCCCGGAAGAGGACCTCCTCTCCCAGGCCCGCCGCGACCGCGATGAGGATTAGCTCGAGAGACGAGCACTCGGTGAAGAGCGGGACGATTTTCTCCCACACCCCGTGCTGGAGGCGGCGCAAAGAACCCCAGGACGATCGGGCGCACCACCACATTCCCAGAAGTGGCGGCCATGTACCGACGATCCCCAGGACGAACGCTTGCCAGTGCACAAAGATGTGTGCAAAAGGCGGCTGTCTCGCCCACCAGTCCAGGGCCAGCCCGAGCCCCAGGAGGCCGCCCTCGAAGATGACCGTTATCCACACAATCCGGCCGCACACGGCGTGCGAGTGATTCCCTTCTCTCTCGATGAGGGTGGCACGGTCCTCTGAAGTACATAGACTCACCTATTCAAAAAGGCTTTCAAGAAGGAAAATGGGGAACAGCCTGTCACACCTGGACGCTCTCGTGGGAGCCACCCGGTCACGGGTGGTTATCGTTTTCAGAAACAAGAAAGGGAGTTCGTGAAGTTGAGGCAACGGGAGAAGGGTCTCTGGACAGCAGGCCCCTTCTCCCGTTGGACCGGCAGCGTGTCTCTCGCGCTTGGCTACACCGGATCCTCGACGTGGACATTGACGCCCAGATACGCCATTCCATCTAGTCCGCAGTCCAGGATTAGCTTGTAGTGGCCGTTGCCGATCGCGACATCTCCGTTCCTGCCGGAATGCAGCTCGGTAAATTCAAATGTTACTTCCACAAAGCCGCCCGTTCCGTCACGAGAGTCGCTGTTGGTTATCTCCGGCGGTGTTCCTAACGCCGGGCTATTGTTTCCCTGAGCGACCGGCGTATAGCCCTGGTTCCCTTTTGCCAGCCCATCCCCCGGCGTCACCTTCTTCGTTTTGAGCACGAAATCCTCAAATGTGCAGGAGCCGCCGGTGACCATCCAATCGACCGTCATCGTAATCGAATCTCCGACGGTGTAATCGAGGTCCTGAATACACGAATCATAGGAAACGCTCGTCTCGCCTAACGTCTCTGTCTCCTCTCCGCAATCCTCAAGGACCGCGAAAGCCGGTACTGCCCACAGGCCAATACCGACCGCAAGTGCAAAAACGAGAAGTCGTTTGTTCATGTTCTCCATCTCCTTTGTGCCGGGCGCGACCCGCCATGTTTCTCGATGGTGGGTCTGCATTGGGCGGAGTCTGCCCGGAGCATACGTTCGCCTGCTTTCTCCCCCGGCCGGACTACCGCCGGGACGCTCTGTTTGATTCCCTCGTCGCCCTCCACTCGGGTAGGGTTCTTCACTGCAGTGCGATCCTACCGTCAGCTCGAACACAAAGCAGAGCTTGTGCCAACTGGCTTCTCGGATACAACTCTCTGATTTCTAGAATAAAATGCACGTCTCGGCCCGAGGGAACGAATCGGGTGCGCACGGGAAGGCCGTGCCATTGTGTCAAATTGCCGTTCCGGGGGTGACTCGTTGGCGGTGGCGGGCCGATGCTCGTCACGAGGCATCCAGTTTGGGCTTGACAGGGGGCAAGAGTAAGGTTGTTCCCATCTTCCGTGTAATATACTCCCTTCACTCATTCGGTCTACTCTCGGTCATATCGATAGCTGACCGCCGTCACTTGTCTAAGGAACAGATCACATAATTTTCCAAATGAAGCAAACGACCTATTGACAGGCGAGGTGGGCCTACATAGTTTTTTAGCAAAAGACCAGAGAGCTATCCTTCGAGTTGTACCGTGGGTAACCGGTCGTTAAGGGGACCGCAAAGTTCCCCGTAGGCACTAGCAGCATGGAACCGGGGTGACCATACCCCCGGCCCACCGCAGGCAACTCAAGCGGCGCAGCACGCATTCGGACGCCCTCGCGGGTCAGTATGGCCCGGAGGGTTGTTTTATTTTTGGTCCGGCAATTGTTTCCCCGCAAAGTGACAACTAGAAAGCTTGGTGAGGAGGTGGAGCCATGAAGAGGGTCAGTAGTATTGCTGGAAAACTTATCGTTGTCGTGATAGTAGCTTTCGGGGCCATTATAGCCTCTGTCGCGGTGACCGACGCCTCACTTGCGCTGTATGATGACTTCAGGCGTAAAGAAATCAATCCGGCAAAGTGGCGTGGGCACGAACACTTCAGAGTAACTCCAACAGGAGGACGCAACCCCAACAGGGAGGCCGTGCGGCAGATTGGCCGTAAGAAGCTTCACCTGCACCTGACCACCTATGGGGAGACGTCGTTAAACAGCGGCCACGGGATCGGACATTTCGGCCTGGAGGTCACGAACTCTGACCTCGTGACGGCCATGCAGGCCGACGTTCGGGTCGAGAAAGCAATCGCAGAAGACTGCGCTGCCAATGACCGTAGCAGCCGTGCCCGCGCCCAGATTATAGGGTTTTTCTTCAACGACGGCACGAGCAGTGGGCCGGGCGATTGGACGGGCGACATCCTAGCGGTGATCCAAAAGCACCTGGATAGTCGAGGAGGCCGCGCGATCCTGGCTTCCATCGAGCGGTGCACTACTCCAAACTGCTCGCCCAGCCAGGCTCTGGATGTTTATGTCTTCGGCGGCTGGAAACTGAAACGTACTGATACGCTCGGGCTCGAGTGGCAACCCGACCTTGACCGATTCGTGTTCACGGTGAACGGGCAATCCATGCCCCTTTCCTATCTCGGAGCATGGGACGACTCGCTTCCACCCCAGGGCGCCGGTCCCGACCGATTCCGAATCAGAAACACGGCGGCCAATTGTACGGATGGGCGGAAGAAGGCATCTATGGACGTTTACTTCGACAATGTCCGTCTCAATCAGGAAGCTGCACCCTAGCCTTAAGATCCGACAGATCGGATTGATAGTACGGGGGCCCTGAAGTCTCATCGTGCATCAAGTCGTGCCTGCGCACGGGCGTCGGGGGTAACCTGCGGCGCTCGTGCCCTCGAATGGGTATCAAGTTATGAAACCGGGGTGACCATAACCCCCGGCCCACTTCAGGCAAAATCGAAGACGCACCAAACATTTAGACGCCTTCTCGAGCGGAGCATGGCCCGAGAAGGCGTTTTCGTTTCTACTCTACCAAATCCCGTTCACGAGGAGGCCCCCTGAAGCCAGGCTGGCGTGGAAAGGAGGAGATCATGAAGTTCCGGACGTTGGCTTTAGCGATTCTCACCTTCGCGGTGCTCTTGCCCTGGAGCAACTCAGCCTTCGCCGGAGACGATCCGTCGATCACGGGGGAGCTACGCGCCAACATCCAGCAGGCGATTCTACGCGCCATCGATGAGGGGACAGTCGGCGGCATCTATCGTTTTTACGACCCTCTCACCCAAAGTGTGCTGAGCCTCGAATTCACGAAGCTGTATAGCGAGACCTTAAAGAAGGGCGATTTTTACGTGCGTTGCGCCGAGTTTAAGGACAGCCGTGGCCGTGTTGTGGACGTGGACTTCTTGGTGATTCCGGATGGCGATGAAATGCGGGTCACGCTTGCAGCCTTACACAAACTCGGAGCCGAGAAGAAGCGAGCCTCCACCCTGATGCCTGTCCTCGTACTGTGGGTGATGGTCGGCCCGCAACAGTGGGCGGCAGTCGCCCGGTATGCCGAAGATATCCTGTGTCAGCGGCGAGCAGAGAAACTCCGTGATGACGGCCATGTAGCCACGTGTCTGCCGCGTGTCGTCGGACAATTGGGGCCTATATTTCGTCATTATCCTTATATGCACTGACCCGAAAAGCAAAAGGTGCCATTGGGCAGAGACAACAGCACTAGC
>CAYGBT010000101.1:0-5469 GCA_964348275.1 uncultured bacterium | reverse complement strand
TGGTAGGCCAAGAGCTGCAGCGGAATGACCATCAGGATGGGGGTCAGATGTGGGTGGGTCGCTGGGATGGGCACCCAGTCGTCGACCCGCGCGGGGAGATCGGGATCCCCCTCGGTCCCCACGGCGACCACGATGCCGCCGCGGGCTTTGACTTCCTGGATGTTGGCCAGGATTTTGGCGTGAGTGCGATCTTGCGGAGTCAGCACGACCACCGGCAGCTGGGGATCGATCAGGGCGATGGGCCCATGCTTCATCTCCCCCGCCGGATAGCCCTCGGCATGAATGTACGAGAGTTCCTTGAGCTTTAACGCCCCCTCCAGGGCAATGGGGTAATGGATCCCCCGACCCAGGAAGAGAAAGTCCCGGTAATGCGCGTAGCGGTGGCCCAGGCGCTCGACCACGCCATCGCACTGCAGGGTCTCCTCCGCCAATTGGGGCAGGTGCAACAGGCCCGCCAGCAGCTCCTGAACCCGCGCAGTGTCCACATATCCCCGGCACCGCCCGAGGTACAGCGCCAACAGATAGAGGGCAGTCAGCTGCGCGGTGAAGGCTTTGGTCGACGCCACCCCGATCTCCGGGCCAGCATGGGTATACACGACCCCATGACTCTCCCGGGCGATGGAGCTGCCCACCACATTCACGATGGAGATCACCTGGCTCCCCCGCCGCTTTGCCTCACGGAGCGCCACCAGGGTATCTAACGTCTCTCCCGACTGGCTGATGGTGAGCACCAAGGTGGCCTGGTCGAGGAGGAGCTCCCGGTAGCGGAACTCGGAGCTATAGTCCACCTCCACCGGCACCCGACCCAGCTCCTCCAGCATAAACTTCCCTACCAACGCAGCATGCCAGGACGTGCCACAGGCCACCAAGATCACCCGCTGGACGTGCGGGAGGCTCTCCTCCACCCCCTCCATCCCGTCCAGATAGAGCTCCCCCGCCTCAAGGGAGTAGCGCCCCAGGAGCGTGTCGCGAATGGCCCGAGGCTGTTCGTAGATCTCTTTGAGCATGAAATGCTTGTAGCCCCCCTTCTCCACCAGAATGGGGCTCCAAGGGATCCGCTCGACCGGACGCTGGACCGGATCCCCCTCTAACGTGCTGAGTGACACCCCCTCCCGGCTGAGCACGGCCACCTCGTGATCCTCCAGGAACAGGACATTGCGCGTGTGGGCGATGAGCGCCGGGATATCGGAAGCCACCAAGAACTCCCCCTCCCCCAGCCCAACCACCAGCGGACTGGCACACCGGGCCCCCACGATCCGGTCAGGGTCCCCCTGCCACAGCACCGCGATGGCATAGGCCCCCGAAACTTCCCGGAGGGCCCGCCGCACTGCCTCCTCCAGGTCCCCGTCCAGATACTTCTCGATAAGATGCACGATCACTTCCGTGTCGGTATCCGACGTGAACCGGTGCCCCTCGGCCACCAGTTTCTCCTTCAGAGGCAGATAGTTCTCGATGATGCCGTTGTGGACCAGCACCAGCTCCCCCGTGCAGTCCACATGGGGATGGGCGTTTTCCTCGGAGGGGCGGCCGTGGGTAGCCCAGCGCGTATGGCCTACGCCGATCTCCCCCTCCAGCTCCTTGCCCCACAAGGTATTCTCCAGCTCCTTGATCTTCCCGACACTCCGGTAAATCTGGAGCGCCTCCTGCTGGAGGAAGGCCACGCCTGCCGAATCGTAGCCCCGGTACTCGAGCCGTTTCAATCCGTCCAGCAGGACCGGGACGACCTTTTTCGAACCCACGTAGCCGATGATCCCACACATGCCATCCGCCCTCGTGCGGTCAGCCTTCAGTCTCTAGTCGTCGTCAGGCTTTGGAGGTGCCATCGCCTCCCGCTTCTTGCGGGTCGCGGCCGCGCGTCCTTCCTTGGTGACCTGGGGTGCCCGCCCAAAGGCCACCGCGTCCGGCGGGACCGGCTCCGTGATCGTGGAGCCCGCCGCAATGATGGCCCCCTTCCCCACCGTCACTGGGGCCACCAGATTCGTATTGCTCCCCACAAACACCTCATCCTCGATCACCGTCTCGTGCTTCGCGAAGCCGTCGTAATTGCAGGTGATGGTCCCCGCCCCGATGTTCACCTTCTCCCCCAGCTGGGCGTCGCCGATATAGGTCAGGTGGGGCACCTTGGTTCCTTCCCCCAGCACCGCTCTCTTCACCTCGCAGAAATTCCCCACCTTAACCTTCCGCTTGAGCCGACTGGCCGGTCGCAGATGCGCATACGGGCCGATGACACACCCCTCGGCGATGTCGCTCTCCAGGATGATAGAGCCGTCCAGGACGGTGACGTGATCGCCCAGGTGCGCATGCTGAATCCGGCAGTGGGGATAGAGCACGCACCCGGCCCCGATCGTCGTGGCCCCCTGTAGCACGACGCCCGGATAGATCACCGTGTCCGGTCCAATCTGGACGGTATCATCGATATAGGTCGCCGCCGGGTCGAGGAGGGTCACCCCCGCCCCCATGAGGCGCTGGTGCACGCGCTCGCGGAGAATCGTCGCCGCCTGCGCCAGCTCGGCCCGGGTGTTGATCCCGAGGGTCTCGGTCGCATCAGAGGTCTGGAGGGTCTGAACCTTCATCCGCTGCTGGAGGAGGACCTGAATCACCACGGGGAGGAAGAATTCCCCCTTGACTGGGGAGGCCGGCACCCGCTGTAAGGCTGGGAAAAGACTCTGCCTGGCGAAGCAGTAAAGGCCCGCATTGATCTCGGGAATACGTTTCTCTTTGGCTTGTGCCTCGACCTCCTCAACGATGCGGCGGAGCCGCCCCTGCCGGTCGCGGATAATCCGCCCGTAGCCGGTTGGATCCGCCACCCGGGCGGTGAGGAGGGTCGCACGCGCACGCGCCGAAGTGTGCGTGTCTATGAGTGACTGCACCGTCTCGTCTCGCAGGAGCGGGGTATCACCCGCCAGGATCAGTAGGGTCCCGGCAAATCCATGAAGCGCCATCTCGGTCTGCAAGACCGCGTGGGCCGTCCCTCGGGGTTCCCCCTGGTGAATGAACTCGACTGGCCGTCCGGCGAGCGCCTTTTTTACTTCCTCTGCTTGGGCACCGACCACCACCAGGACTCTTTTCGCGCCGAGCCGCAGACAGAGTTCCACCGGGTATTCTACGAGGGGTCGCCCCAAAAGGGGATGGAGGACCTTCGCGGTCCGGGATCGCATCCGGGTCCCCTCGCCGGCGGCTAAGATTACCGCACACACATCTCGCATTGCTCCCTCCGTGGCCGGCCGATCAGGCGCGAGTCGACACCCCACCGCGCCCCGGACCATTCAGAGGCCCATATGCTACCACAGGGCCTTATACGGCAAAAGTAAAAGCTCGGGGCTCGGTGCCGCATCGCCCCACACACACCCTCCTCGATCCCGAACATTGAGGTTCAATAATATCAGGGGGTTGCAATATCAATGCCCACCCGGCAGACGTTTCGAGAACGAGGAGATTATGACCGATCACCCGCGTAGATAGCCAAAGCGGCGAAGGGCCTCCTCATCCTTCCGCCAAGCCTTTCGGACCTTGACCCAAAGGCCGAGGTAGACCCCGATCCCGAGGAGGTCCTCGATCTCTTGGCGGGCGAGCTGGCCGATCTTCTTGAGCATCTGGCCCCCGGCACCAATAATGATCCCCTTTTGGGAATCTTTTTCCACATAGATCGTGGCCTGGATGTCCACCATCCCTCCGTCTTCTCGTTCTTCCATCTCGTCCACCTGGATAGCGACGGCGTATGGGACCTCCTGGTGCATTACGTGGAAGACTTTCTCCCGGATAATCTCAGCCACCAAAAGATATCGGGGCTGGTCCGTCGCCTGCCCAGTAGGGAAAAAAGGAGGGGCTTCTGGAAGATACGTGAGGAGGACTTGCTCCATCCGGTCCAAGTTGACCCCCTCCGTGGCTGAGATGGGTACCACTTCGGTCGCCGGGACTTGTTTCTGAAACTTCTCTATCACTGGGAGGAGGTATTGCTTTTGCCTGACGAGGTCCACCTTATTCAGGGCGACGACCACTGGGGTCTTGATCTCCCTGAGATGCCTGTGAATGAGCTCGTCCTCACTGGAACGGGGATCGGAGGCATCAATCATCCAGAGGATGCAATCCACCTCCTCTAAGGTCTTCAAGGCAAGCTTGACCATCTCGCGATTGAAAAGGGTCTCGGCGTGGTGAATGCCCGGGGTATCCATGAAGATCAGCTGATACGTCTCCGTAGTCCTCACGCCGGCAATCCGGGTGCGGGTCGTTTGGGGCTTGGAGGAGACAGCGGCTACCTTCTGACCCACGAAGCGGTTGATGAGCGTGGACTTGCCCACGTTGGGTCGCCCAATCACCGCAACAAATCCTGCCCTATGGCCAGAGGGAACTTCGATCATATTGCTACCCATGTGGGGAAGATAGCAATGTCCGGACGATGGAGCAACCCATGACCCCCGATCGAGCCCCTAGCACTTCGGAAATGTTCACGGTTCGATCACCGACGACCGGCGACCGATGACCGATGTACAACGAGAGAAGAGTAAGGGCTCGGTGGGACCTTCCTCGCCGGCGCCATTACTCTCCGAGGACGTGACGCGCACAGGCAACGTTACGCATGCTGAGGCGTTGTTATTCGCCAGGGCGGGCCACCCCCACCTGCGCTGCGCTTCGGCGGCGGGACCCCGGCCTTCCCGGTCCGGGACCCCGTCCCGGGATCTCGGACACGCAAGCCAGATGTCGCCTGCCTCGGAAGGAACCCCCGCCTCGCCCTTCGTAACTTTAGTCGTCGGTCTTCGGCGAGCTCCCTTCGGGTCTAAGCCTCAGGGTCGAAGACAGTCGAGCCGCCATCGCTATTGCCCCCTTCACAGCGGCAAGGGGAAGGCCGATCTTGGAGGAAGGCGAAGCTCGCGCCTCCGTAGAAAAGTCTTGGATCACAAGACACTCGCGAACAACATCCGAGGTGCTAGGCGCCGCTAGTCTTCTCGGTCACAACACTGGCTTCCGTCCCGGTGCGGCAGGCCCAGGTGAGACCAACGCGCTTGAGCTGTTTCGCCGACGACGAGGAGGGCTTTCCCGAGTCGCCTACTCCTGGGTCGGACTTCGCCGAGCGGTTCGGCCAAGCTCACCGTCGAGGCCTCAGTCGAGCCCTCGTAGCTGGTGGCGGATTGCTGACTGCTGGATAGCTGATATGTGAGGGGGCACTGGCCGGCAAGGACGGCGTGACTGAACTGCTGGTGGTCGGCCATGAGACAGGAGTAGTTGGTAAAGTGCTTAGCAACCACGGCCCCTGAACAGACCGCGGAATAGGACAAACCGCTCCCTTCCCGGACCACAACCGAAAAGGCAACCTCTAATGCGAAACGTTACTCTCCCCTTTCTCTCTCGGGGTTTGCGCATCCGACTCGACAAGCTGCCGAAGGAGGATGCCGATGAGGAAGAGCTCCTTGCTAATGTCGTCAGCAGAGAAGCGCAGGCCATGGAGCACGCCTTGCTCCCCGGGAGCGTCCC
>CAYGBT010000100.1:0-5705 GCA_964348275.1 uncultured bacterium | reverse complement strand
TGTCGGATGATGCGGATCCTCCCGCCGAGTTCAGGGATTTCCTTCAGGAGCTTCTCCTGGATCGTTTCATGAAAGGCGACAATGCCGGAGGTTTGCCTCAAGGTCTCGACGACCTTCCCTCGCCGCTCGGGATCAAATAGATCGACGTTGACATCTGTGCCGGTGATGGTCACCAATGCTGGGACCTCCGCGCGCCTCGCCTCCACCATCACGAGGTCTCCGGTCGCGAACGCGTGGAAGCCGTGGAGGAGGTCGGGATCGAAGGCTCGGATGGCCAAGGGGATTTCTCGCCGATCCTGAAACGCCTCGAGCGAGTAGACCTCTACCCGATGCCCGCGCTCCCGGAGTCCCGACGCGATCCGCTGCACGGTGACCGAATTGCCACGAACGGATGGGTAATAGAAGGGCGTGATCAAAGCTATCTGCATTGTTCAATTCCCCAGGGCCACGCCTCTACCGAGGACCGGCACGCGGTAGCGGTGCGAGGTGCCCTCCTGGTTTGTCGGTTATCCCCCCGCGAGTTTCTCCCGGAGCAGATCGTTGATCAGTTGCGGATTGGCCTTCCCTCTGGTCGCGCGCATCACCGCCCCGACCAGTGCGGCAAGTGCTTTCTCCTTTCCTCCCCTGAAGTCGGATACGGGGCCGGGATTCTGGGCCAGCACCTCATCCACAACCCGACTGAGCTCTTCCCGGTCGGAAATCTGAACCAGACCCTTCTCCTGCACAATCGTTTCAGGGTCCCTCCCGGACTGATACATCTCCTCGAAGACCGTTTTGGCGATCTTGCCGCTAATAACCTCCTCCTGGATCAGTTTCAACAAAGCGGCCAGCTGGGTCGGACCAATAGGGCTCTCGGTGATTTCCTTCCCCTCTCGATTCAAATATCCCAAGAGTTCGGACATGATCCAATTGCTCACCAGCTTCGTGTCTCGGTGGAGCTGGGCACACTCTTCAAAATACTCTGCCAGTGCCTTACTGGTGGTGAGCACCGCTGCATCATATTCCGGCAGCCCATACGCCTGCACGAAGCGCCGCCGTCTCTCAGCGGGGAGTTCCGGCAAATCCGCCGCAATCGCTTCAATCCAGGTCGGAGTTATCTCCAACGGCACTAAGTCCGGCTCTGGGAAGTAGCGGTAGTCGTGGGCCTCCTCTTTCCCCCGCATGGGGAGCGTGATCTCCTGCTCGGCATCCCACAGACGGGTTTCCTGGATGATCGGCTGACCGGACCTCAGGAGCGCGACCTGACGCTGGATCTCATACTCCAATGCCCGCTGGACGTTCCTGAAGGAGTTCATGTTCTTGACCTCAGTTTTGACCCCGAAGTCCGAACTCCCAACCGGACGGACCGACACATTGGCGTCGCAGCGAAGATTGCCCTCCTCCATGTTCCCCTGGGATACCCCCAGATATTGGAGTGTGGCCCGGAACTGTTTCAGAAACTCTGCTGCCTCCTCCGGCGTGCTGAAGTCCGGTTCCGTCACCATCTCGATCAACGGCACGCCGCACCGGTTGAAATCCACCAAGCTGTACTCCGCCTGATCCATGGTCCCAGGGTGGACGAGCTTTCCCGCATCCTCCTCGAGGTGAATCCGCCGAATCCTCACCCTTCTGACCTGCCCATGGTCGGTGGTCTCTTCAAAGCCTCCCGTGGCCAATGGAAGTTCATACTGGGAGATTTGATAGTCCTTGGGAAGATCCGGGTAGAAATAATTCTTCCGAGCGAAGCGGCAGTGAGGGGCGATCGTGCAATGGAGCGCGAGCGCGGTTCGAATGGCGTACTCCACCGCCTTCTTATTGAGGACCGGCAAGACCCCCGGCATGCCCAGGCAGACGGGGCAGGTCTGGGAATTGGGAGCCTCCCCAAACCTGGTGCTACACCCACAGAAAATTTTTGATTCGGTGAGGAGCTGGGCATGCACCTCTAGCCCGATCACCGCCTCGTACTTCAGTTCACTGTTCACAGTTCACCGTTCACAGCTCGATGACCGATGACCGTTTACTGATGACCGCCTTAATTCGCCCGTCCGCCCGAGGTCCCCAAGAGCGAGGAGGGGGTTCCTTCGGAGGTAGGCGACATCTGGCTTGCGTCTCCGAAGGAGTCCGGAGTCCTTCGGACAGGCCGGGGTCCCGCCGCCGAAGCGCAGCGCAGGTGGGGGTGGCCCGCACCAACGAACGACAACGCCTACCCATGCGTAAGGTTGCATCTGCACATCAAGTCCTCGGAGAATTATGGCGCCGCCAAGGAAGGTCCGTCCGAGCTCTTGGTTGTCGGTCATCGGTCGTCGAGATTTAACCGGAAGTCTTGATGGCTTCGAGCCGCATGACATATCCATCGGAGAGACCGTGTTCCTCGGCGCCCTGGATCAAGAGGCGCATATACCGTTTGGATGGCGGTCGGTAGCCCCCCGGTTGAGCTACGAAATATACATGCGCCTGAAGCGTTTTCCCATCCTTGGTCTCCACTGTCACCGTCTTCCGGATATAGTCGCTCGGGACCCCCTCATACTGGTTCAAGGCTTTCAAATCCTGCTCTTTGATCTCCCACAGGACCCCTTCCACAACCGCTCCCGTCGTGGGCTTGAGGTCCGCCGTTCCACCACCCCACATACTGGAGCTTCGGGCGAAGGTAATGTCGTAGTCTCGGAGCATGGCTGCCGAAACAAACTTGGCCCCAGGGCAGCGTTTCTTGAACCAAAATCTTTCCATATTGGAGCCGTACGCGAAGTAGAACATCAGCTGCGCTCGTTCACAGTTGACAGTTCACTGTTCACGGCAAGACCTCGCGAAATCGTTGGCAGCGTTGCTTTGTTTTATCTGTGAACTGTGAACCATGAACCGTGAACTCCTAGAGGGATGGTTTGCGCTTGTGCCACTCCGTGGCTTGTTCATAGGCAAAGGCCACCTGAAGCACGGTCGCCTCATCGAAAGGCTTCCCGAGGATCTGCAGGCCTATGGGAAGCCCAGCCTCGCTGAAGCCACAAGGAACAGAAATCCCGGGAATCCCTGCCAGGTTGGCGGAAATGGTAAAGATATCTGAGAGATACATGGTCAATGGGTCGCCAGTCTTTTCACCGAGATGGAAGGCAGGAGTCGGTGCGGTTGGCGTCAAGATCACGTCGCAACGTTTGAACGCCTCCTCAAAGTCTCTTCGAATCAGGGTGCGCACCTTCAGGGCCTTCAGATAGTACGCATCATAGTATCCGGCGCTCAGGGCGTACGTCCCCAGCATGATCCGTCGTTTCACCTCAGCACCGAAGCCATTCTGTCGAGTCTTCGTGTACATTTCGAGGAGATCCTTCGAGTCTCGGGCGCGGATCCCGTACTTCACGGCATCATACCGGGCCAGATTCGAGCTCGCCTCGGCCGTGGCGACCAGGTAGTAGGTTGCCACGGCATATTCCGTGTGGGGGAGCGAGATGGGCTCTGTCTTGGCCCCCAGAGACTCGCAAGTGCTGATCGCCCCCCGGATGGCTGTCTCCACTTCCGGGTCCATCCCCTCGATGAAGTACTCGTCGGGGAT
Source organism: uncultured bacterium (assembly GCA_964348275.1). Taxonomy (GTDB): domain Bacteria; phylum Methylomirabilota; class Methylomirabilia; order Methylomirabilales; family CSP1-5; genus CSP1-5. Next base: position 2,185 of record CAYGBT010000100.1, on the reverse strand, counting down.
GCCGATCCTCAGGCCAGTGACATCCCGCCCCAACGGAGCGGTGTAGTCTGGAACAGGGAGATCCACTGAGGTAGAGTCACACGGATCGTGGCCCGCAATGACATTCAAGAGGATCGCCGCATCGCGGACATCCTTGGTCATGGGCCCGATCTGATCCAGAGATGACGCGAAGGCAACGAGCCCGTATCGTGAGACCCGACCGTACGTGGGTTTCAGCCCGACGATCCCGCAAAAAGCTGCCGGCTGCCGAATCGAGCCTCCGGTATCCGAGCCGAGGGCCCCAGCACACAGGTCCGCCGCCACCGCCGACCCCGACCCTCCGCTCGACCCCCCAGGGACCCGGCTCAGGTCCCAGGGATTTCTGGTGACCTTATAGCCCGAATTCTCGGTGGAGGAACCCATGGCAAATTCGTCCATATTCGCCTTTCCGAGCAGAACGATGCCGGCCTGGTCCAGGCGCCCCATCACCGTGGCATCATATGGCGGAATAAATCCCTCTAAGATTTTGGAGGAACAGGTCGTTGGAATGCCACGGGTACAGATAACATCCTTGATGGCCAGAGGAATGCCCGCTAATGGACCAACGTCCTCCCCTCGCTCCAGGCGTCGATCCAGACGCGTCGCCCTCCCTAGTGCCTCCCGGCCGGTCACGGCCATGTACGCCTGCACCTTCCCCTCCTCTCGCGCAATGCGCTTGAGAAAAGCCTTTAGAACCTGGCCGGCCGTCACCTCGCGGCGCTGGAGCAATCCTTGCAGCTCGTGTATCGTGAGTGCGGTCAGTTCCATCGAAGCCATCTCTTATAGTTCATGGCTCAGGGTTCTTGGTTCATGGACAAACCTGATCACCTTGAGACGATCCCAGTCACTTCCAAAATCCCTGAACCCTGAACTATGAACCATGAACTCACTCTTCTAAGATTCGGGGCACGCGGAAGAGAGCCCCCTCGCGATCGGGGGCATTAGTCAAGGCCTCTTCTTGAGAGAGGCAGGACGAGACGGCATCCTCGCGAAACACATTGGTCATGGGAATGACGTGAGAAGTCGGATCGACCTCATCAGTATCCAGCTGGTTGAGCTTGTCAATGTAGGTCAGGATCGCATCCAGCTGGGCTCGCATCATTTCCCTCTCCTCGTCAGAGAGACCAAGTCGGGCCAGCCTCGCCACATGTTCCACCTGCTCGCGTGTGATCTTCATGGCTTGTTCCCCCAAAGGAAACTATAGCGATGATAGCATTTCACAATGGGCCCGCAAAGATTTTCCGGTGGAAACTTCCCCTTTTTAGCACCTGCACCCCCCTCGCTCCAGGCCTCACATTTATTGAGCCTCACGAGGGGCGTCCCGCTCGTCAGCGGAATAATTCCACTGAATCAATCGGGCGTCAGGTAACGAGTTCCGCGCAGCCCGCCTCGACCAACCAACAGGACGGCTACCCCCACCTGCGCTTCGCTGTCCGAAGGCCTTCGGACCCGCAAACCAGATTCCGCTTTCCTCGCGGATCCCCCCCTCCCTCGGCTCCGGGGCTCTCTTGCATGGCCACTCGAGGCAGCGCCTGCAGGCCCCGAGCGACATTGCCGGAAGTCCGAAGGCTTTCGGACCGCTCAGGGTCGCCGCGAGCCCGAAGGGTTCCGGGCTCTTGCGGAGAGGGGTGGAGCGAGGGGGCGAAGGTATTGTTGCAATAGAATCAGCGAACTGTGGAATTTTCCGACGAAGGATGCTGTCCCGAGCCGTTCCTCTGTCAGGCCCGGGTGAGTTGGGCGTATTTCACCTTGAGCTTTTTCGTCCCGACTCCGGGAAAGGTCACCACGACCTTCATTTCGTCCCCATTGCCGATTCGCTCGCGGATCCTGCCCACCCCCCATTCAGGATGCCTGACCTGGATCCCCGGCTGGTAGAAGTCGACAAAAGGCATCTCGTCCGCCTCGACCTCATACCGCGGACCAACCGCGTCAAAGCCTTCAACATACGTCACAGAGGAAGGGATCGAGGCCTCGATCCTCTGAAGGAGATGAGGCGCAATCTCTTCCAAGAATCTCGAGGGAAGATTGAAGTTCTCTCCACCGTAAAGCCGTCGCTGCACAGCTGCAGAAAGGAAAAGCCGTTTTTGGGCTCGGGTCACCCCCACGTAGCAGAGGCGTCTCTCCTCCTCGAGCTCCTCGGGATCGGTGTAAGCCCGACCGTGGGGGA
>CAYGBT010000099.1:0-6547 GCA_964348275.1 uncultured bacterium | reverse complement strand
GTGCCGTCGTACTGGAGGATGACCCCCGCGTCGCCCACCGCCCAGCCATCGAAGGGGGAGAGCATGCTGAGCCCGTTGAGCTTGTTGCCCGTCGGCGAGCTCACCGTGCTCCAACTGGTGCCGTCGTACTGGAGGATGACCCCCGCGTCGCCCACCGCCCAGGCATCGTTTTCCGAGTTTATGCGCACCCCGTAGAGCGCATTGCCCGTCGGCGAGCTCGTCGTGCTCCAGCTCGTGTTGTCATAATGGACAATTGTCCCCGCCTCCCCGACCGCAAAGCCGAACGCGCGGGCGGGGGGTTGCGGATCGGCCGCCCACGCGGGCAGGGATGCTGCTACCTCGGTCACTCGTTTGGCGTCCCCGAAGGAGGAGTTGCCGACCACGCCGGTGGAGGTGATCGTGGCCTGGTTTTGTCCGACGGAGGTGCCGCTGGCATGGGAAGCAGGGGTGGTATTGTTGGCACCCCGCCGCACGCCCGTAAAGCTGGTTCCAGTGGAGCCGGTGTAATCGATCCGCTCCGAGTCAATGGTGATCCGCCCATACGGGGCGTAGCCCGCCGTGGAGGCGACCGGGATCGTCGTATCGCCTGGATCGATGTTCGCCGAGAGGGTCGTGGGGGTCGGCTGATACTCGGTGGCGGTCGCCGTAAAGGTCCCGCCCCCAACCGGGACGTCCGTAAAGGAAATGGCGCATCCCTCTCCCTCCTGGAAGAGGTTGGTTAAGGCCCGATGGGCCCCGGCCTCGGCCACCCAATGCGCATTGCGCGATTGCGCCTGGTGGAGGGCAGAGTAACTTTTTGTCCCCACCATGGAAACCACGACTGTCCCCACGAGGGAGAGGATCAACAGGGTCGTCACTGCTGCGATGAGGGCGACCCCTTTTTCATTGGTTATAACCCGCATGGTCATCGTATGGCCCTCGTCAGCATTCGCATCAACGCTTCTCACCAAAGGTGCAACGTCCGTACCAAGGGGTCAATGTCGCCCCGCCATTTCCGCCCCCTGAGGAGCCGGCCATCTGCACCTATGTTTTTAACAAGATAGAGCGCCGGAACTCCCTCTGCCCCAGGCCACCCCTCATACGCGAACTGCTCTGTTCTGACCGAAAATCGGTCAGGTAAACCTGCCAGGGGCCTGGCAGGGAGGCTCCGACCTCTTTCCGGATTCAGAGGTGACCGGCCGCCACGGGCGGCAGGCGCAGCTCATTCAACGAGGGTCACACGGACGGCGAGAGGGAATCAGAAGGGGGACAAGTGGTGAGTGTTGAGAGCGGAGTGATGATTGTTAACTGCTGCTGAGAGTTAAGAGTCGAGAGTTGAGGGTTTGGTGCCGATTGTTGCGGAGAGTTGGGAGTTGAATTACAGCAACTCTTAATTCTACATTCTCAATTCTGCATTCTACAGGCGGTCGTCGGACTCCGGCGGACGGTCAACGGCCTAGTACACTTCCCGCCAACCCACGATGGACAGGCCACATGAGGGATCAAGCGACAGCGTCCCCACCTTCAGATCAAAATTAGTTCCGTTTGCCACCCGATACGCCCAGACAGCTTTGCACGGTATGGTGCGGGACGAGGCGGGCGGCGGCTCGCTATGTTGGGTCACGGGGATACTGCGTGCCGTACTTTCAGCATCGTCGGCTGCAACGCGCGTTCCCCAGGAACTGGCGCCCGTATTTTTATACTGGTAAATCGGGGTGTTGGCTTCCCCACTCGCCTGGGCAAAGACGTAAAGATCCCCGTTGACCGTGTCGCGCATCATCGCCGGCTGTCTGTACGTCGTGTTGGTGGCATCGATGACAGTGCTGGTCCAACTGGAATCATTCCATTGCCAGTCGGTGAGTTTTCCGGCGGTGGAACCATCACTGGCAATCACGACTCGAAAATCAGTATCACTGATCCGTACCCCCGCGACTCCTCTGTCACTCTCAATGCTTGGACTGTCACTGAATATCGTGATCATGTCACCGACTGTTGTGCCATCCCACGTGACTGATCGCTCCCCATCATTGTGTGTTCCCCCTGCATTCTCGGCGAATACCGCAAAAATTTTCGCGGTGCTATAAGGAATAATTGTGTAAAGATCAGTGTTAGATTTAGAGAATGGAAACTGTAATTCCGTATATGTACCCGTCCCATTAGGAAAACCGTCGGTATCGCGCTTTAAAACCAAGAGATCGTCGCCAATTGTCATCGCAAAAACACGATTTCCTGCCATAGTAAGAGCAATGCTCTTCGTGCGGGCGAAATCTTTCGTAAGCTTGGTAGTTTCGGCGCCGCTTAAGGTTATACTTGGTCCAGCACCTATAGATATTTTGTGAAAAGTCATCTCAAATGAATCCCCAGTATCAATAGCGTGTCCAACAACGAGTACACCAGTGGTATCGTTTTCCCACCAAATATCCCAGCCTATTCCCGCGTCTCTTTCTGAAGGAGAAAGGGTTTGTTCGGCACTCCACGTAACATTATCAGAACTATACTTCCAATAGATGTTGGTGTCATTTTTCTCGTAGAACAGATAGGCATACGTCCCATCATAATGCGTGAGGTGCTGCGTGTTCGCAAAAAAGCCGACCGGAACGTTTGTGACCACCGTTACTGGGTCAGTATCTGGACCTCCGGTGACGATCACCTCCGACACCCGCCGGGCATCCCCGAAGGCAGCGGAAATGGTTCCGGTGGAAGTGATGGTGCATTGATCTTGATTGACCGGGGTGCCACTGCTGTGGGAGGCCGCCGTGGTCTCGTTCGCGCCCCTGCGGACCCCGCTAAAGCTGGTTCCCGTTATGGCGGTGTAATCGATCTGCTCCGAGTCAATGGTGATCCGCCCATGGGGGGCATAGCCTGCGGTGCTGGCGACCGGAATCGTGGTGTCGGTGTCCAGGATCGCGGCGGAGAGGGTGGTGGACGCGGGATTGTATCGGGTCGCGGTCACGGCGAAGGTCCCCGGGCCCAGGGCGACATCAGTAAGCTGCGGTGCCCCCGTGATGTCCGTGCAGGCACCGCCCTCCTTCGAGAGATAGGCGAGGGCCCGGTTGGCTCCGGCCTCGGCGAGGGACAAGGCCTGGACCGATTGCGCCTGGTGGAGGGTAGAGTAACTTTTTGTCCCCACCATGGAAACCACGACTGTCCCCACGAGGGAGAGGACCAACAGGGTCGTCACTGCTGCGATGAGGGCGACCCCTTTTTCATTGGCGAAATGCGGCAGGGTCATCTCAATATCCCGTGAGCCCTTGGAGGTAGGCCTGGTCGGTCAGCGAGATTATCTCGCTGCCCTCCGCAAGCATGAGCACTACGAGGATTCTCCGCACGCTGTCGCGATCTGCGCCGCTGAGCGGCAGACTCGTCAGCTCAGTGTTGCTGCCGTCGAAATATCGAAACTGCAGGCTGGAGACGTTGTCGACCAGCGTGTCCGCGTTCCGGTTCACCGCGGGGCCGGACAGAGCAAAGGTGATGGTGTTGTCCGAAACATCCACGAAGGTGATACTGCTCGCATCGGCGCTCGTGATGTTGGGGGTATTGTCCCCCTCCTTTTGGATATTGCGCAGCTCCCGTACCATCCGGGTGGCGGCCTCCCGGGCTTGAGCAGCGAGATGACCCCGGGTCTCGATGGAAGAGTAGCCCTGCACCCCCAGGTTGAGAGGCGGGATGAGGATCGCCGCCAGGATCCCAACCAGGACCATCACCAGAATCACCTCAATGAGCGAGAATCCCTCTTTTCCTCTGACGAATGCCAATCGCGCTCGAGACATCTTTCCCCCTAGTACCTCGAGATCACCGTCACCAGTTGGGTGGCTCGCCCTTCGGGATCGGTGGCCGTCACGGTGATCTTCTTATAGTTCGAGGTCCCTCCCTGACAGGTGTCGAGATCGACGTTCGGGTCCACATAGCACACCGAGACCTGCTGCCGAAAGCCAGCGGAGGCCGCCAGGTCGCTCCCAAGCGAGTCCTTGGGTGGGGACTCGTCCAGCCCATCGAAGTCATCCACGTCGTCGAAGGCGGCGCGGCTCTCTCCGTCGGGCCCGAGGGTCGCGCTTGCCGTTCCATCCGTATTTTCATCCCATCGTTTCGACCGGACCTCTTCGAACAAGGTCGAGGCCATGCCATTGGCGCGGGTGACGGTAACCCCGAAGGTGCTCAGCCGCGTCCCCTCCATGAGGAGCGCCATCATGGGGGGTACCGCGAGCGAGACGATGATAATGACCAGGATGAGATCGATCAGGGTGACGCCCCGCTGATTTCGAATCAGTCGTGGAATCCTCATGACTCCGTCACCTTTCCGGTGTTCGGTTCGACGGTCACGGTTCGGGTGTTCGCGGGATCGGTCACAGTAATGGTGCCTGCCGCGGCGAGCGGAGTATCAGAGCCGTCCAAGGGCGTGCCGAGCGCATCGAATTTCAGCGTGTCGCCAAAACTGCTGGTCAGCGTCACATCCGAGAACCTACCAGACATCGTGACCTCGAAATCTCCTCCCGTCACCGGATCGACCGCTGGGTCGTTCGTGTCGTTATTCTCGAAGACGCGGTACGAGGTGCTGTCGATGAAGAAGATCCCGCTCATCGTCTGCAGCCGGATGGCCAGCTCTTTGGCATACCGAATATCCGAAACGAGTTGTCTCGCGGCTGCGCCTGCCTTGGGGATCGTGGGAAAGCGAAGGACAACCACGGCGGAGATGATCCCGACGAGGATCACCACGAGGATGACCTCGAGCAGGGTGAAACCTCCCTCTCGGGTTCGCTGGCCTCGGTCCATCCACTGTCTCCTTTTCCGACGCCGCAATGCCTCTCTCTCGGAGCATGTTCCGCGGGACCAGTCTTGTGTTTTCAGTGTCTTGGGCACTGTTTCCCCCATATCCAATCTGAGGGAGTTTGCAATAACTGTGCCTCCAACGACAAGCGGCGAAATGACCATCTGTGGCCGATCCACAGGTCCCAGGGGAGCGACCGGACGACATCACGGCTTTGCCGCACGCAGATCGCGGAGTGGCCCCTCTCATGCGGCGAGGGAGCGGTGCATTTTTTTCTTGCATTTTCGCCAGAACCTTGTATAAGCGGGGGGGTGTTTGCGTCATGTTTGCGTGATGTTTGCGTGTCGTGGGAGGTGAGATCGAAAACGAAATCGCAAAAGAAAGGGGGTAGTTAATTGAGGGCACTGGGTAGACACCTTTTGGTGGAGCTGTACGGGTGCGATCCGGAGTTACTCAAGAAGGTTGACGCTGTCCGGGAAATCTTGGTCTCAGCGGCCAAAGCCTGTAAGGCCACGCTGGTCGATGTGGCCTTCCACGAGTTCAAACCCTTCGGGGTGAGTGGAGTCGTGGTCATCGCCGAATCCCACCTCTCGATCCACACCTGGCCCGAGTATCGATACGCGGCAGTGGATATCTTCACCTGTGGTGAGACCATCGACCCGGAGCGGGCGGTCCAACACATCGCTGACCGTTTTCACTGCCCCCATCCATCGATCATGGAGGTCAAGCGGGGGATCATCCCTGGATCCGGCCCGCTGCCCCACAAGGTGGAGCAGAGCGCGCGACGGTCCCAGAGCTCTCGCGAGAAGGTCCCAGCGGTTCCCTAGGCCCTCCCGGACCCGCACCGCTGGATCGACAGGACTGGTTTCTCTCGAAGGACGTTTCCGGTGAAAAGGCATCTTACCTGGAGGGCAAGCCTCGTGTTGGTGGCTGCCCTCCTTTCCTTTGTCTACGTCCTCCCCTCGATCCCGGGATTTTCCCCCGTCCCAGGGTGGTGGAGGTACGTGCGCCCCCTCATCTTTGCCCCGCCGCCCGAGCCAATCAGTTTAGGGTTGGATCTTCAGGGCGGCATGCATCTCGTCATGGAGGTGGATGCCGAGAAGGCGGTGGAGAGCGTCGTGGAGCGGCGGGTGGCGGAGATCCGGCGGGCCCTGGACCGGGACCAGATCGCGGTAGAGACGCTGGAGCGCCAGGGAACGGACCAAATCGTGGTCGCGGTGCAGGAGGAAAAGACCCTGGAGCGCGTGGACCGCGTCCTGGCGAGCTACCCGGATATGGCACGGGCTCAGCGGGGAACGACCGGGCTCCTCCTCACGCTGAGCGGACGAGAGGTCACCGGAATTCATGAGCGGGCGGTCGAGCAGAACGTCGAGAAGATCCGGAATCGCGTGGACGAGTTCGGGGTGCGGGAACCGCTCATTCAGCGAGAGGGGGATCGGCGGATCATCGTCCAGCTTCCGGGGATCAAGGATCCGGAACGCGCCATCGCGCTCATCGGGAAGACGGCCCTCTTAGAATTCAAGCTGGTCGATAACCAGCACAGTCTGGAGGAAGCCCTCAAGGGACAGGTGCCGGAGGGGAGCGAGATTCTGTATCAGAAGATTCTCGATCCGCAGGGACGCGTGACCCAGCGGATCCCCTTTCTGCTCGAGAAGGAAACTCTGCTGACCGGCGATGTGATCACCTCGGCTCGCGCGCGGCCGTCTCAGGAGACGGCGGACTTCGAAGTCGGCCTGGAATTCGATCGAGAAGGCGCCAAGATCTTTGATGAGATCACCGGGAAGAATGTGGGACGGCGGTTAG
>CAYGBT010000098.1:0-6748 GCA_964348275.1 uncultured bacterium | reverse complement strand
TGGATCAGCTCGTCTATGGTCTCCTGTGGCACGATCTCAAGGACCTCATTCGCGAGGCTCCGACTCTTGAGCACCGCCATCTGCACGGATAGGTTTGGACCTGTTGGGAGACCCCGCATCCCGGGAAAAATGTTTGCGATGGACGCCTTAATGTGGATTACGGCACTGGACGCAAAGCGGGGCCGCTGCCCGTAGATGTTCCATCCGAGGATAGGGATGGCGATGAGGACGAAGGTGGCGATCACCACCTTCTTTCGCCGCCTGAGGACGCCGAGAAGGATTTGCACGTAATCGAGGTCGACCCCTGCTTGATTAGCTCGAAGAACTCGAGCTCGTTGCGTCATGACACGCTCCCCTGGTGGTGCTATCGAGCTCCCCGTCCGAAGACGACGACTTGCACCGTGCTGAACAGAATGAGAAAATCCAAAAAGATCGACATGTTCTTTACGTAATACAGGTCGTACTCCAATTTCTGCATCGCGTCCTCGACGGTCGATCCGTATGGATAGCGGATCTGCGCCCAGCCGGTGATCCCTGGCTTCACGCTCAGTCGCTGGACGTAATAGGGAACTCGTTGTTGTAACATAGCGACAAAGTGGGGACGCTCTGGACGGGGCCCGACAAAGCTCAAATCGCCCTTGAGCACATTCATAATTTGTGGGAATTCATCGAGGCGCGACCGCCGAAGAAAACGACCGATCTTTGTGATGCGTGGATCGTCTTCCGTTGCCCAGATCGGACCGGTTTTTCCTTCGGCCCCCTCGTGCATGGTCCGAAACTTCAGCAGGCGAAAGACTTTTCCTCCTTGGCCGACGCGTTGCTGTCGGAAAAATATGGGGCCTCGGGATTCGAGCTTGATGGCGAGGGCAATGGCGACATAGAGTGGGAAACCCAGGATCAAGAAAAGGAGGCTCAGGCAGATATCCAAGGCTCGCTTCACGGTCTGGCTCAAGGATGCCTGGTGAAAACCATCGGAGAAGATCATCCAACTCGGTCGCAAATTCTCGACCCCGATCCTTCCTGTGAGCCGCTCGTAAAAGGACGGCCAGTCTTCGACCCGAATCCCGCGCAGTTTGCAGTCAAGAGCGGGCGCCAGGGGGAGCGCCCCTCGGCGCTCATCCAACGTAACCACGATCGTTCCTGCCTTGTGCTCTGCCACAACACGCTCGAGCTCCGAGACCTTGCCCAGGACCGGCAACCCGTTTTTAAGACCTAATTCAGCCTCCGAACGGTTGTCCACGTACCCCAACACCTCGAACCCACGGAAGCCCATCTTGGAAATTGTCTCGATGAGGCGATCTGCCAGGGGCGTGGCGCCCAGAAGCAGGAGCCGCTCGCGGAAGTGGGGAGAATCCCACAATTTAAGCGTCATCAAACGAACAATAGTTACCGCACACAATGCAGAAACGAGCGCAAGCAATAGCGCTAGGCGCCCCCATCGGAGATACGGAAGGGCATATCCGATTGCCCCTAACAGGAAGGCCAGGGCGGCAAAACAGCCCATCAGACGGATCACAATCTCCTTCCGCCCGTGCTGAGGGGACAAATCATATCCGCCACCGACAAAGAGGACGGCACAGCCCAATCCTGTAAACGCCAGGACCTTCGGAAAGATGGGATCGGACCCCATCCAGAGGGGAGGCAGTCCGAGGAGCGGAGTGAGTCGTCCGGCAAATCCGGCCGCGAAGAGGATCATTAAGTCGGCGAGGACTAGGAAGAGTACCTGCCAGGAAAGATAATGTCGGAAGATTCTGATCACCCGCTCACTCCACGGTTACACTCTTTGCAAGATTACGCGGCTGATCCACATCACAGCCGCGGAGAACGGCGATGTGATAGGCCAACAACTGGAGCGGCACAGCCACCAACAGCGGCTCAAGCCAATACAGGCAAGACGGGATCGGGATGACTGTGTCCGCGTAGGTCCCGATTTCGCTGTCCCCCGCCGTTGCGATGGCGATAACGGTCCCGTCCCTGGCCTTGACTTCCTCAATATTGGCGGCCATCTTTTCGTAACTCGGCCCTCTCGGGGCGATGGCTAGCACCGGCATGTTTCCATCGATCAGGGCAATCGGCCCATGCTTCATCTCACCCGCCGGGTAGCCTTCGGCGTGTATGTAAGAGATCTCCTTGAGCTTGAGGGCCCCCTCCAAGGCCAGGGGGTAATGGATGCCGCGGCCGAGGAAGAGGAAGTCTTTGGCCTCAGCGAATCGTTTTGCGATTCGACGTAGCTCATCACTTCGCTGGAAGAAGCCAGCCATGAGGTCGGGCATCTCCCACAAACCCTTGAGCACTTGGCGGACCAGGACGTGATCGGCAAAGCCTCGTGCACGACCAAGTTTCAAGGCAAGGAGGACAAGAGCGGTCAGTTGAGCCGTGAAGGCCTTGGTTGAGGCCACGCCGATCTCGATGCCCGCGCGAGTGTAAAGCACGCCGTCAGCCTCGCGAGCCACGGAGCTCCCCACCACATTGCAGATGGCGACGATTCTTGATCCGCGTTCCCGGGCCTCGCGGAGGGCGGCCAGTGTGTCGGCCGTCTCACCTGACTGGGAGATTGGGACGGTAAGAACCCGGCCGTCGAGGACGGGTTGGCGATAGCGAAACTCTGATGCCACATCCACCTCGACCGGAAGCCTGGCGAAGGCCTCGACCAGATACTTTCCAACCAATGCCGCGTGCAAGGAGGTGCCGCAGGCTACGAAACAAAGACGATTCAGCCCTACAAGATCCCGATCCCTGAGTCCCAGCTCGGGGATTTGAATTTCTCCCTTCTCGAGGTCCGCCCGGTCCCCCATCGTGTTCCGGACTGCTTCGGGCTGCTCGAAGATCTCCTTCAACATGAAGTGCGGATACCCACCTTTTTCGGCCGCCTCGCGGTCCCACGGAATCGTGGTGGTCGGTCGCCGCACAGTAGCACCGTTCAGCTTACGGAGGGTGACCGCACCGGGTTTCAGGACCGCTTGCTCTCCCTCCTTCAGGACAAGTATTTCCCGTGTTTCCCCGAGCAGCGCCGGGATATCTGAGGCGAGGAAGACCTCGCCATCGCCAAAACCGATGACCAGCGGGGAGCTGCCGCACCGGAAAGCCACCAGCGTATCGGGGGCGTCACCGGCAATGCAGGCGACAGCATATGCACCTCTGAGCTCCCGGGCCACCCGGAGCACTGCCTCGGGCAGCCCGTTTGCCCGGTGCCGCTCAATGAGGTGGGCAATAACCTCGGTGTCAGTCTGGGAGTGGAAACGATGGCCCTCTCGTGTGAGGTTCTCACGAAGCTCTCGATGGTTTTCGATGATTCCGTTGTGGACAATAGCGACTCGGGACTCGCAGTCGATGTGGGGGTGGGCATTGGCATCGGAGGGGCGCCCGTGGGTCGCCCACCGCGTGTGGGCAATTCCTACACATCCCCGGAGAGGACTCTTTCGGAGCAAGCCCTCAAGATTGCTAATTTTCCCCACGGTTTTGCGCACATGAAGGTCGTTCCCGTGGATGGTCGCTACTCCGGAGGAATCGTATCCCCGGTACTCGAGGCGTCGGAGCGCAGGCAAGACAACGCTGACGGCCTGCCGCAGCCCGATATAGCCAACAATTCCGCACATCTATATTTGTGGTTCCTCGGTGGACTCTAAATGCAAAAAAGAAACAAATAATGGACAGGTTTTTCGACGGGAAGGTCACAGTGCCACTTTCATGCCACCAGATGTGAACACCGAAACTGGAGGCACCCTATAGGGGGCTGAAATGTATCAAATCACAGAGTTATCTCTCGGTAGGCGACGGGAAATCGAAGCAATAACGTTCTCTGGTGTCAGCAGTTTTTCCACTGACACCGTGCAGACTTTGCACAATTATGAGAAAGCTGAGGAGTAGATCACATCAACATGTTTAAAGTCAAGAAATTTACCGATGCAGGTAGGTTATGAAAATATTGCACGCCCGTTTGGCAAACGGATCGTTAGCACAGGGTTGGTGTACCTGATTGTCAGAACGGCAGAGGGGTAGCGTAGCCGACAGAGAGGCCGATGAATACCCGATTCCTGGTCAGATCTTGGCCACCCTTATCGGAGTCTCGATCAAACCGGGTGTACCCGGCGGTCAGTGTAAAGAGCCGCGAGAGCCGATACCGAATATCAACTCCCACGCGGTAGACCATATCGAGCCGGTCCTCCTCCTCAAAATCCTCCCGAGCAGCCGACCCATTAACCACAACGTCCAGCCTGGGCCCCACCTGGTAGGCAAAAGATGCAGACCCCCTCAGGATCTGGACCACGCCTACGTTGTCAACACTGTCAGATGTCTCCTCGAACCGTTGATCCACCCCGAGCCTCAGACTTCCCCTGGGGAAAGTCCATGTGAGGTTCGAAATGGTGGCAATACCGATCTCGGCATCGGAGTCGTCCTCGTCGAATCGCTGGATCCCCCCAGTCAAAGTGCCGCTCACCTGGGGACTAAACTCATGGGTCACCCCTGCACCGGCAGTGATAATGGTAAAGTCCGGGTCGTCGTCCTCGTCCTGCAATAACCCGGCAGCCAGAAAGAGCAGCTCATCGCGCGGGGTCACACGCCGGGAGGCCCTTAGACTGGCCTCATGACTCAGAAAGTCCGAGCTTTCGTCAAAGGCGGCAGTCGTCAGCGTATAGGCAAGGCTCACCCCGCCTCGAGGACGGCGATGCCTGAACGCAATCCTCCCCTTATGAATCCAGCTGTCATCCTCCTCCCCTGCCACCTCCTCCTTATCCGTGAAACTGTTGGTATACCCCACGAGCAGGTCAGACCGGGGACCCAGTCGGAATTCCAGGTCGGGCGACACCACGTTCCGGATCGTCCGACGCAGCCCTGTGTCCCTGCCCCCTGCCTCCGCTGTATCTTCAGTGATGAGCAGGCTATCTCGCACAGAGACCCGAAACCAGGGCGTCGTATCCCAGCTCCAAGCAGCAACGAGGCTGTGATCTACCCGGTCCTCATCAGTAAAATCAATGTACTTGAGAATTCGTGGACTATATCGCAGGCGCAGTGAGGACGTTTTCCGAACACGCTCTACCGCAACAGCCGGCACGATCACAATTCGAAAGTCATCCTCGCGGTCGTCTTGCTCCCCGAAGACATTGTCATCGTATTCTCCCTCGACAGTAAGGCTGAAAAGAATCTGCCCTGCCGGTACGAGTTCGAGCCGCTGTTGAAACCGGTCGACGAGCCCGGGGGCGACAACAGGAGGAGCCGTTGGAGGAGGCGCCTGGAAATCGAGGATATCTACTGGGGTCGGCGCGCCAGGCAATGCCGGTGGGGCCGGAGGAGGAATCTCCTCCTCTTCCGGTGGGGTCGGGACGCTTGGAGGGGTTGGCACCTCTCCAGGGGCGGGCGAGGGTACCTGTGCGGAGGCGACAGAGACAAGGGGGACCGCAAAAAATTGAAGGACCGCCAGGCTACAGACCAAAACGGCGCGAATGGCATCCTTTCTCAAAAGGAAGCCCCGCGCCGCGCCACCCGGCACCACCCTCACACCATTCGGTTCCACCTTTTTCAGAACAGACCTCCCGTCGGGACGAAAACCACATCTCCGGGTTGCAAGAGAATATCATGCGCCTCTTGCGGATTTTCTATGATCTCTTCGACATCGACGGGAATGATCCGCTTTCCAGTCCTGTCCTCCCGTATGATGATAGTCCGGGAGGGCTTGGCGAACTGACTGAATCCCCCGGCTCGGGCCATGGCCTTTAAGACGGTAAATTGGCTCTCTCGGTCCAGCGGAAGGGTTCCAGGATTCTTGACCTCTCCCATGACGAACACCTGATTCCTCGGATTCGTCGGCAGGACGACCACGTCCTCCGGCTTTAACGAGATATTCTGGGAGAGGTCACCCTCCATGAGCAGTTTCCGGAAGTCCACATCCAGTCGTTCGCTTCCCCTGGCCACGTAGGCGAGTCCCAGGTCCGTCCCAGGTACGACGCCCCCCGCGAGGGCCAAGGCCTGAAGGAGATTAAGCTCACTCTTGCTCGAATGAACCCCTGCCCTTCCCACGCTTCCGAGAACGTAGATGCGATAGCTATTGACCTCCCGTAGGCTCACGGTGACTACTGGATTTCTTATCCTCCTAGCCAGGCGCCGTGCCAGCTGCGTTGCAAGCTCCTCGGCTGTCAGGCCCGCGGCCTGCACGTCCCCCACCAAAGGAAAGGAGACCTTGCCGCCGGGGTCGACTCTCGCCACCGTATCAAGCTCTTTGTTCCCTAAGACGGAAATGAATAACACATCGGCCGCGCCGATGACGTACTCAGCCGCAAAAAGTTGCGTGGAGGCAGCAAGAAGAGAACAGACGGCCATCGTTGCCAGCAATATCCTGAATCGCACACAGACCATTTGCCCTCTCCTCCCTCCACTAACGAGTTTCCATCTCGATCTTTCCACTTCGCAGCCTTTTTAGCTTGTAGTGCAGTCCCCGCAGGCTGATGCCCAACAAGGCCGCCGCCGCTGTCTTGTTCCCCCGCGTCTGCCGTAACGCCTCCAGGATCATCGCCTTCTCCATGTCCCGCAGATTGCCCCCTGACTCGCCCGGCGCCTGGGGGGGGGCCTTCAAGCCCGGGTGAAGCACCTGGCGCAGTTGCGCCAGATCAATAAACTCCCCCTCCGCCATCACCCCCGCCCGCTCAATGCAGTTCTGCAGCTCCCGCACATTCCCCGGCCAGTCGTACTTGAGCAGTAGCCGCAGCGTCCGGGCCGTCACCCCCTGGATCTGCTTCGCACTCTGCCGGTTAAA
>CAYGBT010000097.1:0-6963 GCA_964348275.1 uncultured bacterium | reverse complement strand
GTTGAGGAGAAACCGCGCAAGGTCGATACCGTCGCCCCGGGACACTACCTGTAGCGAGTTATGAGCGCTGACACATGGGAGGAAAGTTTGAGGGCCGCCGCGGGGCGGCCCTTTTTGCAGGGGGGCGAGATGGGACACCACATCTACTTGGATCACAACGCGACGACCCCTGTTGATCCACGGGTTCGGGAGGCAATGGAGCCATACCTAGAGGGGGCGTTCGGCAATCCGAGTGCAGCCCATCGCCTGGGGCGACAAGCCAAAGCCGCCTTGGAAGAGAGCCGAGAAGTAGTCGCCGGGCTTCTAGGAACGACGGATAAGGATGAGGTAGTTTTTGTCTCGTCTGGGACCGAGGCAGACAATTTGGCCATCGCCGGGACGACCTTGGCTTATCAGGATCGCGGGAGGCATATTATCACTTCGGCGGTAGAGCACCCAGCTGTTCTCGAAACGTGTGCCGCTCTGGAGAAGGGGGGCTTCTCGGTGACGTATCTCCCGGTAGACGGACAAGGGATGCTCGACCCACAAGATCTCCGGCGAGCCATCCGACCAGACACGGTTCTGGTTTCCCTCATGCACGCCAATAACGAGACGGGGGTACTCTTTCCTCTCGCCGAGGTTGCAGCGATCGCGAGGGAGCAAGGCATTCTTTTCCACACTGATGCAGTCCAGTCCTTCGGGAAAATTTCGCTTCATGTTCGGCACCTCGGCATTGACCTGCTTTCCATCTCCGGTCACAAGATCTACGGTCCCAAGGGAGTCGCTGCCCTTTACGTACGGAGAGGAGTTCGACTCTATCCCCTCCTGCAAGGAGGAGGACAGGAACGGGGTCGCCGGGCTGGGACGGAGAATATCCCGGCGATCGTCGGCGTGGCTGAGGCGGCGCGACTCATGCTCTTCGAGATGACCGGCGAAGCGGAAAGAATCCACAAGCTCCGAGACCGTCTCGAGGCCAACATATCGGGTGGGATCGAGGGGGTGACGGTGAACGGTCAGCAGAGTCCTCGTCTTCCCCACACGAGCAATCTGTCCTTCGATGGAATAGAATCCCAGACCTTAGTGGCAGCACTGGATTTGGAAGGCATTGCCGTCTCAGCGGGATCGGCCTGTCATGTCGGGAACCTGCAGCCCTCTCACGTGTTACGGGCGATGGGACGCACCGCGGATGAGGTAGAGGGGAGCATCCGATTCTCCTTGGGCCGGCTTACCCGTGAGGGGGACATCGATCGTGTGCTGGAGATACTTCCGCGCCTGGTGGCGGGATTGCGTGAGAATGCGCCAGTCGCAAGGTAGGGGCTTTCTGTGCTTCCTCAATTACGTAATACGAAGAGGTGGTATCAAGCATGGATAGAAGAGCAGAACAGGATGTTCGCCAGCGGTTACTCGACATCTACCGGCAGCAAGGGAAGGTGACCGAGCGAGAACTGCTGCGGATATCGGCCATCACCGGGGTGGACTACTTTACCGTCTCGAAAACCCTAGAAGAAATTATTCTCCAACGGACAGAGGGGCAGGGTTCGCAAGGAGGCTAGCCCCACGTTCTCACGGCTACTGCTGTCGAAACCTGCCTATACCGAGGGGAAGTGTTTCTCCGGAGCAGGACACGGTGAAGATCCTAGAGTTCACGATTGGTCCTCTGGAGACCAATGCCTATCTTGTTGTCGATGGGGAGACGCGCCAGGCCCTCCTTATCGATCCAGGGCTCGAGAATGAGGGGATCTACAACGTTATTCTAGAGGAGGGGCTCGAACTTTGCGCCATCGTCAACACCCACGGCCATTTTGATCATGTCTGTGGGAATGCCTTTTTTAAAGCGAAGACGGGGGCTCCGGTGCTCCTTCACCAGGATGATGAAGCGATGCTGCGGCAGGCGGCCCAGCAGGCCCTTGCCTTCGGATTTCAGGTCTCCACACCACCTCCTCCCGATGGACTCCTCGCCGAAGGAGATGAGATCACGGTGGGAGGAAGTCGCATGCAGGTTCTCCACACGCCGGGTCACACCCCCGGCGGGATCTGCCTCTACGGGGAGGGGCTTATCTTTGTCGGGGACACACTCTTCGCGGGCTCGATCGGGAGGACCGACATGGTGGGGGGATCTTACGAAGTCCTCCTCGGGTCGATCCGAAACAAACTCCTCCCCCTCCCCGATGAGACGGCGGTCTATCCGGGCCACGGGCCTCCGACCACGATCGGGGAGGAGCGAGCCCACAATCCTTTCTTGACCGGTCGTGGAGGAATGCCGCTTCTCCTTTTCGATGCCTAAAGTTGCACTTTCACTGGAAGTCTCATGGGTGTGGAAGAGCACAAGCAGGCCGCGGAGAAAATCGGACAGGTTTCCTTTGCCGTGATTACTGTC
Source organism: uncultured bacterium (assembly GCA_964348275.1). Taxonomy (GTDB): domain Bacteria; phylum Methylomirabilota; class Methylomirabilia; order Methylomirabilales; family CSP1-5; genus CSP1-5. Next base: position 4,607 of record CAYGBT010000097.1, on the reverse strand, counting down.
AGCGATAGTCGAGAGGAGGCCGATGACGATTCGGGAAAGTTTATCCAAGATCGCATGCGGAAGGCAGGACATCGACTGATCAACTATCGCCTTTTGAAGAATGACCTTGGGGCCATCCAGCAAGAGGTGATGCAATTGGTGGAAGCGAGGGTGGAATGTATCGTGCTCACCGGGGGGACCGGCCTCGGCCGTCGCGATGTCACCATCGAGGCGGTGATCCCCCTCTTCGACAAATCGATGGGGGGCTTCGGCGAAATCTTCCGTCATTTGAGCTTTCAGGAGGTGGGGACCGCAGCGATGATGAGTCGGGCCACCGCGGGAATATCTCGGGGGACACTCATCTTCTGTCTCCCCGGATCCACCAAGGCCGTCCAGTTGGCCCTTGAGCGGTTGATCTTACCTGAACTTAAGCACTTGATCCGAGAGCTGCACCGAGAATAATGGGGAGGCGGCATGCCGATTTTTGAGTTCCAATGTGAGGGCTGTGGAAGCTATTTCGAACAGCTCGTATTGAGTCGGGAGGCTTCCGTAAATTGTCCCACTTGTGGAAGCCCGGAGGTTATCAAGCAGTTCTCGAGCTTTAGTACGCAGACCGCTTCGGGCTTTTCCGGTTCGTTGGGTCCGGGCTGCGGCTGCGCACCCACCGGATGAAGCACCTGCTGATTGACCCGGCGTGTCCGGGGAAATGAAGACGGGCGGGACAGCTGTCCCGCCCGGGCTATTTTGGAGCTGGGTCGAACCCCTCTAGTGCTGCCTTGACTTCCTGGAGGAACTGGCCAGCCATAGCGCCGTCGATGACGCGATGGTCGAATGAGAGACTGAAGTAGGCCATTGATCGAATAGTAATTTCGTCTGCCGCCACGGTTGGCCGTCTCGTGACCGCCCCGATCCCAAGGATGGCCGTCTGGGGCTGAGCGATGATCGGTGTACCCAGGAGGATGCCGGAAGCCCCCAGGTTGTTCACCGTGAAGGTTCCGCCTTGGACCTCGGGCGGCGTGAGCCGCTTCTCCCGGGCCCGGTGGGCCAGGTCGTCGCTTTGCCGGGCAATCTCGCCGATACTGAGATTCTGCGCCCTTTTGAGGACGGGGACAATGAGACCCTCCGGCAGGGCGACGGCGATCCCAATATTGATCTCCCGTTTCAGAACGATTCGATCCTCTTGAACCCAAGCGTTCAACCATGGATGCCCCTTGAGCGCTTTGACCGTGGCCTCAATGATGAAGGGCAGGAAGGTAAGGCTTGTCCCCCAGCGGTCCGCAAAGGCAGCCTTCTCTCTGTCTCGAAACTCCGCGATGGCAGTCATGTCGACCTCGATGATCGCGGTGGCATGGGGGGAGGTATGCTTGCTCCGTATCATGCGCTCGGCGATCGCGCGACGCATCGGGGTGAATGGGATAACTTCCTCTCCTGCCCCCGAGGGGATGACTGCTTCACGTTGGTCAAGGTAGGCCCGGAGGTCCTGCTTGGTCAGGCGGCCTCCCCGGCCGGTCCCTGGGATTTGTTGGAGATCAGAAGGCGTGAGGCCGTACCGTTCGGCAAGCTCGAGGACGGCAGGCGAATGCCAGGCAGGCGTCTCTTCAACGACGCGCACTGATTCCACGGGTGACGTCGGTGACGGGGTGACGGCGGCCGGTCGATCCGGTGCGGGGGCATCAATGATCGCGAGGAGTGTTCCCACGGGCACCGTTTCTCCGTCTCGGACGAGGATGCGAGAGAGCACCCCTGCTCCCGGCGATGGGATCTCGACGTCGATCTTATCGGTGTTGATGGTCAGGAGAGCCTCGTCATTTTCCACCCGCTCTCCCTGCTGCTTAAACCACTGAATCACGGTCCCTTCTGCGACGCTCTGCCCCATCTGAGGCATCACTACTTGGACGGCCATCATGTTGCTCCGTTCATGGTTCAAGGTTCATGGTTCAGAACAGAGACCTTGATTAACTCTGAGTCGACCGATTCGATTTTACAGCGCATGAATCTTACACTCTGAACCGTGATCCCTCAACTCTAGACGGTGAACTCTGAACCCTGAACTAATAGGAGGCCAGGTCTTTCAGCTTTGCGGCAATCTTCACGGCGTTAGGAAGGTAGAAATCTTCGAGGGGGGGACTGAACGGAACAGGAGTATGAGGAGCGGTGAGTCGCACCACGGGTGCGTCGAGATAACGAAACGCCTCCTGTGCGACCACGGCGGCGATCTCGGCCCCAATCCCGCAGACCTGAGGCGCTTCATGGACGATGAGAACCCTTCCGGTCTTTCTGACCGAGGTGAAGATCGTGTCCGAGTCGAAAGGGTAGAGAGTCCGGAGGTCTATCAGTTCGACCTCGATCCCCTGTGCACTCATCTGGTCCGCGGCCTCGAGTCCCTGTTGGACCATCGCGCCATAGGTGATCAGAGTAATCTCACCCCCCTCCCGCTTGACCTCTGCCTGACCCAGGGCGAGAGAGTACTCGTCTCTTGGGACCTCGCCTTTGGCATGACGATAGAGATATTTATGCTCACAGAAAATTACCGGGTTGGGATCTCGGATGCTCGCCTTCAGGAGTCCCTTGGCGTCGTACGGAGTTGCGGGCGCCACCACTTTGAGGCCAGGGGAGTGGACGAACCAGGCCTCGGGGCATTGGGAATGAAAAGGACCCGCATGGAGCCGCCCCCCGTAAGGCGCTCGGATGACCATCGGGACGGGCTCCCTCAAACGATAGTGGTGCTTCGCGGCCATATTAACAATCTGGTCAAAGGCGCAGGAGATGAAATCGGCAAATTGCATCTCCACCACGGGACGCATACCCATGAGAGCGGCACCAATGGCTGCCCCGACAAAGCCTGACTCGGCCAGCGGCGTGTCGATGACGCGGTCCTCGCCAAACTTTCCTAAGAATCCCTGGGTAATCTTGAAGGCCCCTCCGTACTCACCGATATCCTCCCCGAGGAGGAAGACCCGTTCGTCCTGGTCCATCTCCTCCCAGAGGGCCTCGCGGATTGCCTCCAGGTATGTGATCTCCGCCATTCTCGTTAGCCTTCAGCTGTCGGCTATCAGCATCCTGAGACCTGAGACCGGGGACGGGAGACCCGAGACTCTAGTCTCTAGTCTAGTTCCTCGCCGCTGACAGCTCTACGTTATTCGGCGAAAACCCCTTCAAGGGCCTCCGGCGCGTCGGGCAGGGGACTTTTTTCGGCGACCTCAACTGCCTCCTCGATCTCCTTAATCACGCGGTTTTCAACCTCCCTCATTCGTTCTTCCGGCACTCCGCGCTCGCGGAGGTAACCTTCGAAGCGCTGAATTGGATCTCGCCGACCCCACTCCTCAAGGAGTTCACGGGGAACATAAGAGGCATCATCATGTTCCGCGTGGCCCCGCATCCGCATGGTCTTGCACTCGATAAACGTCGGGCCTCCCTGACTGCGGGCCCGGGCAGCGGCCTCCTTGGTCGCGTCATAGACGGCCAGGACATCGTTGCCATCAATGATCCGCGTACGAAACCCGTAAGCCTTGGCCCGATCGGCGACGTGAGGAACCGCCATCTGTCGAGAGAGGGGAACCGAGTAAGCGTATTGATTGTTGTGGCAAATGAAGACAATGGGGAGTGAGAGGACAGCGGCCAAGTTCAATCCCTCATGGAAATCCCCACGGCTGGAAGCTCCATCACCAAAGTAGGCGACGGCAATGCGCGGCTCTCGGCGGATCTTAAAGGCGAGAGCCGCACCGGTAGCTACGGGGATCCCGTCAGCCATGGGACTAATGAAGCCGATAATCCCGCGGCGGAGGTCGCCAAAGTGGATATTCCCATCCTTGCCTCGTGTCAGGCCAGTCCGCCGTCCGAGATATTGGGCCATGTATTCCTTCGGCTCCACCCCCTTCACGAGATGGACGCCGAGGCCTCGATGGGATGGGGCAATAACGTCATCAGGCTCCAGGGCACACGCACTTCCTACAGAAATGGCCTCTTCGCCGGTGCCGACGTAGCAACCTCCGACGAGTCTCCCCTGGCGATACAATTTGATGACCCGGTCCTCGAGGCCCCGGGTCAGTCGAAGGTAATAGTAAAACTTTAAGAGACCGTCGACACTCAACGCCACTGAACTGTCCTCCGTAGTGTAGGTAGTATAATTCCCCTGCCGAAGGGCGCAAAGCCCTTTTTTGGTACGAGGAACCATGGACGGTTTATGATTCCTTTTCCACCCTTCACCGATCCGGCGATCGAGGTTACGGTTAAGGGTCGTTGTGAGGTTGAAAGACCGCTCGAGTGGCTTCTGTGGCGGATTTACGGTTTTCAGTTGCGGGTAAAAAAGACTTGACACTCCTCGGAGCATCATTAATATAAGGGAAACAAAATCGGGCATGGTACGTGCAGCGGGATCCCGGAATCGTACAAAACCGTAGCTGATGGGCGTTCCTGGGTGTCATCCCGTGGTGGGCAAGGCGGAGAGGATTGCTGATCATGAGCGATTCGGATAAGACCTCTAAGCTCAATTCCCTCCAAAAAACGATGAGACGCATTTCGGGTCAGTTCCCCAAGGGTGATGTCTCGTCTTCCAAAAAGGGAGAAAAATACTACACGGAGGTTGAGGCCTTACAGGGGCAGGTAAAGGGGCTGGAGGAAGAGGTGTA
>CAYGBT010000096.1:0-7000 GCA_964348275.1 uncultured bacterium | reverse complement strand
GGGGTGTCGCGGTCATCTCAATACGTTCCGCGCTCGATGGTTTAATGATGTCCTTGCAACAACGTCTATCGACTGTGGTGTGGGTTACAACCAGTAACCCCCCAACCTCCCCCACCGAAATTTCGGAGATTACAGGAAGCCAACTGAGGGTCTGATGCGCGACCGAATGCTTGTCTGACCCCTTCTCTAGGCTGTCGCCCTCTAGCCGGCCCTCCATGAACTCCTCCCTCGCAGAGGTTCGGTGGCACTTGGCGAAGAAGAGCTATTGAGAAGGACTGTAAACAACCGGGGGCAGATATAGAACCGGTCCCTTGTATACGGCCTTTTCCCCTTGAAGCTTTCCCCCCTTCCTCGACTCAAATGGTAAGGGAGGGGGTCAATGATGAAAAGGGCTGTCAGGACGAGCCCCCCAGCCGGCTGGAGTTTCAATGAGTTGCCAGTTTTGGGTTGACAGGATCGGAGAGATATACGATGCTTAATCAGGGTAGATCAAAGGATTTTGCTGAAGGCTGACGGCAGGAGGACCAATGTTCGGACTCGGTGTTCCAGAGCTTTTAGTTATTCTGTTCATCGTCTTGATCGTCTTCGGGGCGAACCGTCTCCCCGAGATCGGCAGTGGCCTGGGCAAGGCCATCCGGGGATTTAAGGACGCGACCACAGGCAAGGAGGCCATCGACGTCACCCCGAAGGAGAGTAAGGGCACCGAAGAAAAGGCCGAGGGCCAAAAGAGTTAGAGATTAGGAGCAATCTTCCAGCACCCGTGCACGAGAAGTGTCACGGGTGTAAGTCTTTATAGGCGGGAACGCCCCCAAGGCTTGTTGCAGTCGTGATGGCCCGCAGGATCGCAGCGGCGACCGCCTCAGATCCGGCTTGCCCCACAAGATTGACATCTGCTTCCACCCGTCCTGTTGCCAAGGCGAAAATTACATCCCCGTCGAAGGCGGTGTGTACAGGGGAAATGGTTCGGGCGAGTCCCCCCTGCCCCATGCGGGCCACCAGGATCGCTTCGCCCTTGGTGAGGCGGGCGTTCGTGGCAATCACCGCCAGCGTGGTGTTCTGGCTATGGAAGGCCCGCCGGAGGCGTCCCTGCTTCATTTGGAGAAAGGTGTCAGCGAGCCTTCCCGTCGCCGGATCTCGCGCGCCCGCGATGATCTCCCCCGTTGAAGGATCCCGAACATCGCCGAAGGCATTTACCACGGCCAGCGCCCAAACCACGAGTTCCCCGGGAAGCTCCACGATCGCGGTGCCCAGGCCGCCTTTCATGGCGTGTTTGACACCGAATAGCTTACCCACCGTCGCTCCAGTCCCGGCGCCGACACTCCCCTCCTCCACCCCCCCCTGAACTGCCGCCTGGCAGGCCCGGTACCCCATGGCCGCATCCGGACGAATCCGGAAATCCCCAATACCCAGGTCAAAGAGAATGGCCCCAGGAACAATGGGGACCTTGGTCATCCCTACATCAAAGCCGATGCCTCGCTCCTCAAGGTATCGCATGACTCCCGCGGCCGCTTCCAGTCCAAAGGCGGACCCCCCTGCGAGGAGCACACCGTGGACCTTGTCAACCAGATGATGGGGAGCCATGGGGTCGAGCTCGCGAGTGCCCGAGGCCCAGCCCCTGACGTCTACCCCCCCTACGGCCCCTCCCTCACTGAGAATGACGGTGCACCCGGTACAGGCATCAACGTCGCTGGCATGCCCAACCCGGATCCCCTCCACGACCGAAATGTCACATTCCATCTATATCCCCCTTTGCCCTGGTTTGAGCTTATTCTACCCTCCCCGTTCCCTTGCCACAATGCAGTCCAGCCGGTTGCTCACATGCAAGCCTTCTGCTATGGTAATGGGGGTAAGGGGAGCTTCCATGGGGTGACTCGAGTGGATTCTTGCCCAGGCTAAACATGACCCGCCTGCTGGTGGAAGCAGAGAGAGGTCTATGACACATCCAGGCGAAGATATCGAGCGCGAGTTCGAGCGGCTCCGCGCCCGTGTGACGGAGATGATGGAGAGCCTCTTTCACCGAGGCCGCCCGACCCTGGTCCGGGGATCCAGCTTCAAGCCGGCGATGGACGTCTACGAGACGAACTCGGCGGTGACCATCGTGATGGAAATTGCAGGCGCGGAACGGAAAGATATCGAGGTCCACCTCGAGGGACGTCACCTTCGAATCTCCGGAGTTCGGCGCGTCGCCGCCCCCGTTGATGCCCAACGATGTCACCAAATGGAGATCGAGTTTGGGGCCTTCGAGCGATCGGTCACCCTCGACTTTTTCCCTCCCCGTGACGCCGTCGAGGCTGTCTATCACGATGGGTTCCTCCGCGTCACTATTCCGAAGGACACAGATCCCCGGGCTATGACGGTCCAGGTTTCCACCGAGTGATCAGGGATCCCGGGAGGCAGACAATGGCAGCGCAGGACGCAATAGAGCATCGATCCGCTGGCGTCGATCCCCAGATTCCATCAGAGCTCCCCATTCTCCCCCTCCGCGGGAGTGTCCTTTTCCCCAACGTGATTTTTCCCATCCTGGTCGGTCAGGAAAAGTCCATCCGCCTCGTGGATGAAGTGGTGATGGGAAACCGGATGATCGGCGTCATCGCCCTCAAAAACAAAGAGGTCGAGGAACCTCGCCCAGAGGATTTCTTCCCGGTGGGGGCAGCGGCGATCATCGCCAAGATGATCAAGCTCCCTGACGGTACAATCAGCATCATGACGCAGGGCCTCGAACGCATCCGCCTTGTGGAGATCACCCAGACCGACCCTTACTTCCGTGCAACGGTCGAGGTGCTGCCCGATAAGGAGGAACGAGACAAGGAGATCGAGGCGCTGGTGGTCAATCTGCGGAGGCAATTCCAGCAGGCCGTGGAACTCTCCCCCAATCTCCCCCCTGAGCTCGCCATCCTGGCACTCAACATTGAAGAGGGCGGCGTGCTGGCGGATATGGTCGCCTCGAACCTAAACCTCTCGGTCGAGGAAAAGCAGGAGGTCCTTGAAATCACGGAGATCAAGCCCCGCCTGAGGCGCGTGACCGAGTTTTTGATACGGCAGCTGGAGGCGCTCGAGCTTGGCCGCCATATCCAGACCCAGGTCAAGGAGGGGATGGACAAGGCCCAACGGGAATACATTCTTCGAGAACAACTCAAAGCCATCCAGCAGGAATTGGGAGAGGGGGATGAGCGGACCCAGGAGATAGAGGAGCTCCGCCAACGGATCAATGAGACCTCCTTGCCCGACGAGGTCCGAGAGGTTGCGCTGAGGGAACTCGGTCGATTTTCCCGGATGCCTCCCGCCGCGGCAGAGTATAGCGTGGTCCGGACCTATCTCGACTGGCTCCTTGAGGTCCCCTGGCTGCAAAGCACTGAGGACCGTCTCGACATCGCCGCCGCCGAGCAGATTTTGAACCAGGATCACTATGACCTGGAGAAGGTGAAAAAGCGGATCTTGGAGTACCTGGCGGTCCGAAAGCTCAAAAAGGATATGAAGGGCCCCATTCTCTGTTTCGTCGGACCCCCGGGTGTCGGAAAGACCTCCCTGGGTCAGTCCATCGCGGCCGCGTTGGGTCGGAAGTTCATCCGGATGTCGCTCGGGGGGATCAGGGACGAGGCAGAGATCCGGGGACACCGCCGGACCTATGTCGGTGCCCTCCCGGGTCGGATTGTTCAGGGCATCCGGAAGGCTGGAAGCAATAACCCTGTCTTCATGCTGGACGAGGTGGATAAGATCGGGGCCGACTTCCGGGGGGACCCTTCCGCCGCCTTGCTCGAGGTGCTGGATCCGGAGCAGAATGTGAGCTTTTCGGACCACTACATGGAGATTCCTTTGGATCTATCGCGGGTGATGTTTATCGCGACCGCTAACATCTTGGACCCTGTTCCTCCGGCCTTGCGAGACCGGATGGAGGTTTTGGAGCTTCCCGGCTACACCGAGTCGGAGAAGCTCGAGATCGCCAAGCGGTACCTACTCCCCAAGGAGATCGATGCACACGGCCTCACGGCGGCACAGCTCGGCATCACCGCTGATGCCATCCGACAGATCATCACCTCTTACACGCGTGAGGCAGGAGTGCGGAATCTAGAGAGGGAGATTGCCGCGATTTGTCGGGCAGTCGCTCGAGAAGTCTCGGAAGGGCGTACCGACCCGGCCACCATCACGGCGGAAGCCTTACACTCCCTCCTGGGCCCCATCAAATTCTACTCGGAGGTGGCTGAGCGGACGTCTCAACCGGGAGTCGCCATTGGACTCGCTTGGACGTCCACCGGGGGTGACATCATTTTCGTGGAGGCCACGAGGATGCCCGGGAAGGGGAATCTCATCCTGACCGGCCATCTTGGTGAGGTGATGAAGGAATCAGCGGAGGCAGCCTTAAGCGCTATCCGGAGCCGCTCGAGGGAGCTGGGCCTCCCCGAGGACTTCTTTCTGAAGCAAGATATTCATATCCATGTCCCTGCGGCAGCCATTCCCAAGGACGGGCCGTCTGCCGGAATTACGATGTATACCGCCCTCCTCTCCCTGGTCACGGGACGACCGGTCCAGAGCGAGGTGGGAATGACCGGGGAGATTACCTTGCGGGGTCAGGTGTTACAGATTGGCGGAATCAAGGAAAAGGCACTCGCGGCCAAGCGGGCTGGTTTGAAGGTTGTCCTCCTCCCCGACCGGAACGCCAAAGACCTGGAAGACATTCCAGAAGAGGTTCGGCAGGGCCTCGAGTTCAAGTTTATCAAGGGCGTGGACGAGATACGGGAGATGGCCCTCGTCCCGGACGAGGCGCTGTTACCCCGCGAAGGCCGCTGATTCTGTCTCCGATGATTACCCGTTATCGCGAAGCAGACCTCCCGCCCGTTCTTGGTCCGGATGACCTCGCAGGCGTCAAAACCAAAAAATGTAAGTCCTCCCCCGTCCCCAAGAGGCTTGCAGTAAGGGGGAGGCGACTGCTACACTGAAACGCAGTCGATCTAAGAGGGAGGCGGATTGGGCCTGGTGGCTCTCCCGGTCTTCAAAACCGGTGGGCCTGCCAAAAGCGGGCCGGTGGGTTCGATTCCCACACGCCTCCGCCAGCTCTTTCCCCGCCTTGTATTTCAACAAGTTCCTCAAACTCTGAAATGCTGGTGCTAGTACTGGTGCGAGTTGCTTCTGGAATCAAACGCTCGATAGCCTGCCTCGTATAATCCTCGGAGAGGTGGGCGTAGCGGAGAGTCATAGGGATTTCCTTGTGCCGGGCCAGGACTTGGACGGTCCGAATATCCACTCCGGCCATGACCAGCCGAGAGCAGAAGGTGTGGCGGAGATCGTGAAACCGGAGCTCGTTAACTCCCGCCTTCTGAGCCAATTCCACGAAACGCTCGCTCAGGCGTGAGGGTAAATCAGGGAAGACATACGGGCTCCTCCTCGGCAGAGCCTCAAGGATAGCCCTGGCTGCGCTATTCATCGGGACCTGCTGAACCTCGCCTCCCTTGGCCTCAGCTACCGTGATCACCCCTGCCTCAAAATCCACGTCCCGCCACCAGAGGCCCCGGCATTCACCCATCCTAAGCCCTGTGCGGAGGGCCACCGTCACTACAGGCTTATATTTCTCCGGGAGCATAGCCAATAGCCGGGCCTCCTCATCAGCAGTCAGATAGCGTATCCTCTCGTTTTGTTCCCTGAACAGCTTGACTGCCTCGACCGGGTTGCCAGCCGCCTTCCCCCAAGCGAGAGGCTGGACGTACAGATGGCGAAGTAGTGCCAATTCCGTGTTGATCGTGGCAGGGGCTACACGAGCGGCTCTCTCGGACTTGTACGCCTCGATCTGCCTTGCGGTGATCTCTCCCAGGGTCTTTCCCTTGAAAGCCTCTGCAAGGTGCTTCATTGCGCCCTTCGTGAAATTGTACGCGCGTTTGTTGACCTTGGCCCAACCAAGATACTCCTCTGCCATATCCACGAAGAGCGTCGGGCGGGGCTTACTTCGTTCCTGAGTGGGACAGTAACCTTCTGTCCTCGTTCGAACCTTCCGACGCTCATACTCGGCCTTGGCAAGCCCCTTGGGGCCGATTTTCTCCCGGTGGATATGCCCATACTGGTATGCGTACCGAATCCATCAGACCTTTGACCCTTTGGGCCTCTCAAATATCCCTCGATTATTCTCCCCAGGTATGACTACTTCCTCCCCTTCCGACCTCGCTCCTTGAGATACGCTTCAATAAGCTGATTCAAAAGGTCCTTTATGGTGGTCCGCTCCTCCGCCGTAGCCACTTTCAGGCGGACCCAGGTCTCCTCCGGCACGTCCACGGTCAACCTCATAAACGGCTTTTTCTCGTTAGTTCGCCTCACCTCGATTGCTCCTTTATTACAATCTTAAGTATAATCGTATAAACTTATCCTGTGAATTCCCCTCCTGTGACATTGTTCGAGGTGATCCCCCCGGCCATGGACCGCTAAACTTGGAGGCGACGGGACGTTGGGCCCCACCCTCGCACAAGATGGCCTAAAGGGGGCACAGCATTCTTGTTAGGCGGAAAAGCATTCTTATCTTGGCAGAACGAGCCAAAAATAGGCAGCCCATAGGCTTGTATCTGTGGCAGCCATCCAACGGCGTGTAGATGCAGCGTTTAGGAGGAGTTAGCTAGGTTTCAACCCAGCGGTGATTCACACTCTAGATAAAAAAGGCGATAAGTACGTACCATACAAGCATCTAGCGAACTGTTTCGTAGAAGCGAGTATAACAAGAACTTAGGGTGCGCTCCAGATGACATTGCCAGCCTTGTCACTTAGCACCTGTCCCCCTCATTTGCTTCTCGAGTTCGGCCAGCTTCTTCTTTACCGTCTTGTTGTGGTCGGGTGGGAGGCCTAGCTTTTCGACAAAATCCTCGCTGTAGAAGGCCAGCTGCCAGTTCTTGGCCTCCTTGACTTGAGACGGGGTGAGGCCCTTGGCCATGTTCAACTCGACCCCCTGGAGGTTGGCCCCGCGCAGGTCGGCCCCCTGGAGGTTGGCCCCGCGCAGGTCGGCCCCCTGGAGGTTGGCCCCGCGCAG
>CAYGBT010000095.1:0-7123 GCA_964348275.1 uncultured bacterium | reverse complement strand
ACATGCCGATCCGGTACCAGAGCCGGTCGCTCTGGCCGCCGATCATCATGTAGCCATCCTTGCACGGGTTCCACTCGTACTGATTGAGGTTGGGGTCCCAGCCCCCCGTCCTCGCCTTGATGCTGGCATTGAAGCCGTACCAGCCGAAATCGAAGTCCTGGATGTCAAACATGCACTCGGCACTGGTGCATTCGATGAACTGCCCCTCGCCACTGGCCTCATCTCGCCAGTAGAGCGCCGCCAGGATGTTGACGGCCGCCTGCTCACCGGCCACATAGTCGGCAAGCCATACGCCGTGCCTGCTGGGGTCACCCCCCTTGCCCCGGGGGAGCTGGTCCTGGGGGAAGCCGGTGCTGTGGACGTACGCATTCGTCGCACAGGCGAAGGGCTCGAGCTCCCACTGACCGAACTTCGAAACCCTGTCCTTCTGGGGGCCCCACGACCCCCGGAGACCGACCCAGCAGTAGACGAGCTTGGGGTTGATTTCCCGAAGCTGCCGGTATCCGATCCCCAGGTTGTCCATGTAGCCAGGGAGCATGCCGTCCACGACAACGTCCGCGTGCCGGGCCAGATTCTTGAAAGTCTCTTGGCCTTCCGGGGTCTCGACATTCAGCGTGATGGCGTACTTATTCACGATCTCGCTGATGAACTCGAGGCCGCACTTCTCCCCGGTCTCCTTGTCGGCGAGCATGTACTCCTCGCGGCCGAACGGGGTGAGCTTGCGCAGGGGGTCCCCCCCAGGCGGCTCGACGGCGACCACCTCGGCCCCGGCCTCGCCGAGGAGGGAGGAGGCGAACTTGTGCCCCAGCCTCCAGAGACCGATGTCGAGAACCTTGAATCCTTGAATGGCCTCCGCTTTTCCAAATCCGTACTCGAACCTGACGGTGTCCTCGAGCCACTGGCCGAACTCCTCCGCCTTCCGCTTGGCGTAGACCTTCACCACGTCTTCCGGCGGAGGGGGTGGCGTCACAGGCCAGGGCCTTATCTCTGGGGTGATGAGGTTTAAGGTATCCTGTCGACTCTTGATCTCGACATCCCTTTTTTCTGCCATGCTCTCATCCTCCTGCCAGAATTCCCTTGTTAGCTTCCCTTCCATAGAGCACCACAACTCTGGGACAGCATCTTTACGGGTTCGCCTCTCACCTCCTCTCGTCCACCACCTGGGGATTGGGGGAGTGGAGCTCGTAGCCCAGGCGCTGGGAGATCTTGGCCCCTGCCTCCTTTACGAGAGGGACCAGTTCCTTTTCAATTCGCTCCAAGGAAAACCGCGAGACAGGTCCCGAGAGCCCCACCCCGGCCACGACCCGATGGGAATAATCTCTCACCGGCGCAGCCACACACCGTACGCCTTCTTCCAACTCCTCGTTGTCCACGGCGTAGCCGAGCCGGGCCACATCCTTGAGATTGGTCATTAGCTTGTCAAAGTTATCAATAGTCCTGGCGGTGTATGCCTTCAGGGCATGCCCCTCAAAGATCTGGGCCAGATGGTCCCGAGATTCGTAGGCCAGCTGGATCTTGCCCGAGGCGGTGCAGTGCGCGGGCACGCGGTGCCCGAGACGAGGCACGATTCGTACCGTCTGCGAGGTCTCATGCATCAGGACGTAAACCACCTCGGGGCCATCCAGGATTGCAAGATACGCCGTTTCGTCACACCGATTGACTAAGTCCTCCAACACGGGGCGGGCTTGCCGTCTCAGCCCCAGATGGTGGAGGAAGATATTGGCGACCTCGAAGGTCTTGATCCCTAACCGGTAGTTCCCCGTCCGCTCCTGTTCGATATAACCGCGACACTCCAGCGTGGCCAACAACCGAAAAACGTTGTTTTTGTGGAGCCCGAGCTTCTGGCTCAGCTCGGTAACGCCCAACTCCTCTTCCTGATAATTGAAGGCCTCCAGGATGTCTAACGCCCGGTCGACCGACTGGACAACGTATTCCGATTTTTCCTTACGGCGATGAGCCATACGTCCCCCTGATTCCATCACGGGACTTGGCTCTTAGAAGGGTCCCGGTCCCACGATCTTGCCAACTACGCCCGGGTCTTACTCTGTGAAAGGATTTCTTTGCAAGCGTGAGTAACTGCTGCCCTGTGAAACCAACAATAGCCCGCTCAAGATAAAATAATGTTCTATCCTTGTCAAGCAAAAAATGAAACGGGAGGGGAGCAGCTATGAGACAAGATTTGAGGCCCCCGCCTGAAGCTCTGTGCCGACGCTGAGGCACCCAACTACGAGACCGGGCCTGGGTGGTGAGCACAACTCTTTGTGCTCCCGGAGCCCGGCTGAGCTGAAGTGCTCCTTCCGGAATGGAATCAATGATTACAAATAGTTATGGCACTTTCATGCGCTTGGCGAAGGACCGGTCTTTGCACCGTGCAGCAGTGTGCGGAAGCACGCCACTGTCCTTCGATTAAGGCAATTACGAGAATCGGCTAGGGTTGACAGCGGAGAGGCACTGAAACGCGGAGGAACCCGTTATCAAACATGGGTTGTCGCGTTGATGCAAAATTGGAATATATAGTATAAAAAAAAGATGCTACGGGGGGAGCCCTGGGGGTCAGGCGGTAAGGCAGCGGGTACTTGCCAGGGGGACCTCCTCGATGCTGCGGACGTCGGAAAACTGTCCCCGGCCCTCCTTGGCGATCATCTCGACCCGAGAGCTGTAATACTGGCGAGAGACCTGCTCACTAGTTGCGGCCTCGGAACTTACGGGCTCCTCGAGCCCGATGACGTGCAGGGTATCGAAGCGCTGCGCCACGTGTAAAGGATCCCCCCCGTAGGTCCAGTCACCATCGGTCAGCAGGATCCCAATCTTCTTGTTGCAGCTCTCCATTTGGCGAATGCCCATATGGAGCGCGTCCCAAATATTCGTGTACCCGTTGGCACTCAAAGACAAGATTTCCTCGGCCATCACGGTCAGCGGCTTGTAGCGGTTGATGTCCTTGAGTATCCGAGCACCCGTGTTAAAGACGACGACGCCATAGTCCTGCTTGAAGTGGAGCACTATGACCGCGGCGGCGAGGGCGGCCATGGCGATCTTGGGGCCCTTCATGGAGAGGCTGTGGTCCAGGATGAGGACGCACGCCTTCTGCTCTGGCTGGCCTGGCGGACCAGGAAAATCAAGTTGTCCTCAACGAGGGAGAAGGGGATCTGGCAGACCTCTGTGATCGTCCGCAGGATCGTCGTTTTGGTCGTCCCGGGGGCGCCCTCGAGGATCAGGTGTCGACCGGCATCCAGCGTCGCCAGGATATTCTTGATCTCCTCGCCCCGGGCCACGATCCGCGACTTTACCTCATTGCAATATCGCGGCAACGACAACTCTTTGGAACCCTCACCCACCATCGCCTCCTACTCCGTGTCGTAATACATCCGCTTGTAGACTCGCGTGGCATCTCCAAGAGAGTCAATCCCATCATCAGTTGGAATTGCGAGATGACCCCTCCATTAATAATCCGGAAAAATCGTGATACAAGGTATTTATCACGGACATCGAAGTGGACAAGTCGCGCGGGCTGTCTACTTCCCGTAAAACCTTCGCCACGTTCTCTACGAAACGAGTCTCATAGGGGCCTATGCCCATTTCATCCGAAGTTATCACATCGGACGCATACCAGGTTGCAAATGCCAGGTAGTAGGATATCCGGGTACCGACATCCCCTAAGGCGATGATCCGTGGAAGCGCCGTCATCTTCCGTATCGCAACGATGAGCCCCACGTGGGCTTCGTGGACTCGCTCATACTTCCTCGGCATCATGTGTTCTTCAATATAGTAATCTTCAACATTCGATACGATATTCGGATTGACATCCGGAGGTACGTAAAGGTCCCTCAGCCTGATGTGTGCTTTCTCATGTAATGCCATCCATTTGCAGCAGTCCTCCCATGGTATGTGATGCCACCTTTCGGCAAAAGCGACAAAAAGTTTCGCGTTTTCCACATTAAATAATATTTTCTTTTTCTTGACGTCAGCGCATATCACCTTGTGTAAACGAACTTGGTATGGGGCTGCAAGTTTCTTGAAATACTCAAGTATCTCGTTTTGGGTCACGGAAAGATGCGAACCAACGTGTTCATCAATATTTGTCCTCACCTTTTCGTGACATATCACGCAACGCATGGACACAAGCAATCATTCCCCTCAAAAGCCTTGTCTGTAATATAGGGGTCTTCGAGACCGATACCCCCTTGTCCCCTGCCCTCAATACGATCTGGTTGGAGACTTGTTCGGCCCTGTCGAATGCTCAGGGGATTTCTTACATTCGGGCAGCCTCTATATGCGCATAGTCCGTCGTTTCCCGGATCCAAGATAGTCTGTAAGGATTGTGGATGCGCCTGGCCAAAGGGCGGCAGGAAGTATGGCATCTGGGCGGACTGGATCGCGATTTCAGCTCACGTGTTCGCTTTCCTGGTGACAGCAATCGGGCAAGGGCAACCGATAGAGGGCCGCCCCGTGGTCCACTTCATCGTATACACCCTGAGAGAGTTCAAGGAGTCTTCGTAGCTCTTCCTGGCACCTTGGGCAGTTCGGATCCCACTTTTTCTGGTCCTGTGTCTCCATGATGATCGTTTTGGTCGGGTCTGCCTACCCCCTCCTCCCTGGGTCCGTCTTCTTGCGCAATTCCTCCTGAAGTCTTCCCACAAACTCAGTTTGAAACGCCTCGATGTCCATGGCCTCTTCCTGTCTCCCCGACAGGTAGAGGGCCATCCCTTTGTATACCAACGTATCCCGACTATTTGGCCGTCGCTCTAGGGCGCTCTCGAAATACTGGAGGCTTTCCGCGTACTGCCCGAGCCCCAGTAAGGCACACCCCTTGCCGGTTAAGGCGAACACATGGTCACGCTCTCGGGCCAGAATTTGATCGAAAACTTTAATGGCCTCCGTATTGCGGCCCAGGTCGTTGAGGGAGGAGCCTTTGAGCTCCACGGCTTTGACACTGCCTGGATTGCGCGCTAACTCCCTATCGCAGCAAAAGACAGCTTCTTCCAGGAGCCCACGTTGCGCAAGCGCAGTCGCCCCCTCCACCCATGGAATCGGCGTTTCGGCCCCAATGATTTTCATCATCACACTTTCATACGTCTCCTCGACGACCCTTCTCCCCTTACGCGCCACGGGCCAGCCGTGGCCGGGGAGAACATTTTCAATGTCCCTCTTGAGTAACGCCTTGAGCCCGAATAAGTAGTGCTCCAGGCTTCCTCCGGCATATGGATCAGGCGCGCCGACCGCCTCGGGGAGAGCCATGTCGCCCGTAAAGACCGTTTTCGTCGGGGCGTGATACAGGCAGATGCCATCAACGGTGTGGCCGGGGGTGTAAATCACCTCCCATTCCACGCCGCTCAGCTCCAGCATTTCCCCACCCCGCACCTCCGTCACGCGGGAACCAGCGTCTTGGACTACCGTCTTAAGCTGAGGGGGGGCCGCTTCGTGCAGGATGAGCTCAAAGCCGCCGCTCTGCATGATGCTCGGATACCGTAACAGCTCGAACGCCCCCATCGCGTGGTCGGGGTGCCCGTGGGTGAGAACAACCTTCTTGATGTCCGGTGGCGTGATCTGGAGTTTGAAAAGGTCCATGAACGCCGTGTAATCATTCCCTGGATCGACGATCGTCAGATAGTCCCCCAATAAAACATACACGTTGGATGAAAAGGTCTCGACACTGTGGAGGAAGAGGAATTTCTCAAAGAAAGGCGCCGTGGTGTCGAGAACCCTTGCGAGCGGCTGCCAGCCCGGATGCTGGGGCTCGTGCTCTTGCTCGACCTCGCCTGTGCCGGTCATTGTATCTCCCCCCACTCGTCAATCTAGGTTACATGCCTGTCGGCCAAGACACAACAGTGTCACCAGTGCCGTTCCAACTTTTCTCACCGAGAGAAAAAATCCCCCTCCCCTGGTGAAACGGAGATCAGGGGAGGGGCTGAAACACCGCGGCCGGATGGGCCAGCTCACAAGAGAAAGGGCATTGAGGGTGTCTCACTCGATGTACGCGACCTTATATTCGAGCTTCATCTTTTCGTCGGGCCACCACTTGGCGCTCATCCTCTCTTCGCCTGGATAGACGGGTTTGCCAGCAACTTTATCAATCAGCATTTCCAGGAAGTGAAACGCTGACAGCTTGTGCTTGGTGATCGCGTCGGGCGGGACCAGAAGGGCAAGGGCGGACTCCTTGGACAGCTTCCATTCAAAGGGCTCATTCGGGGTTGCGGTCTTCTTGGCCTCTCCATCATAGACTGCCAGGATCTTCCCCGAAACCGGATCGCCCGGCTTCGGCTTGTATTCCTCGACGAGTTCGTCTGAGAGGTGCACCCACAAGGCCCGGTCCCCCGTCTTCACGTATCCTTTCACGAGCATGGGGTCGTACCCGCAGACATTCACACGACATTTCTCAGGCATCTCCCACCTCCTTCTTCTCTAGAAGTTGCGAGGCCTCCGCTTCCCTCAATGCGTCGCGGACCTCCTCGACTTGGCTGTAACAAAAGTCGAGCAACTCCTTGGCTTCAGGTCCGCTGAGGTAGTTGCACTCGTACATCCTCCGTACGAAGGGATAGACCTGGCTCTCGACCTCTTCCAAGAACTCTTGCGCCAGGAACTCACCCCCCCCGTGCGAGGGTACCCCCTCGAGATAATCCCGCTTCCAGGCAAGCACCATCCCCTTGAGGGTTTCCACTTCTCTTTGGACGTTTTCCTCCATGCGAACCCTTATGATGGGAATCTCGCCGGTTGAAAGGGCGCATAGACACCCTTTTCCATGGCGTAACACTTCTTGACGACGTTGAAGTCTGTAATGCACCAGAAGAAGGGCCAGTGGATCTGCGTGCACCAGCCGATGGTGTCTTTGGGTGGGAACTTGGAACCTTTCTGAACCGGCTTGAAGTGCTTGCAGTCCCAACAGACATGCCCCGTCTCCCGGCTGTACTCCGGGGTAAGAATCTCAGCGAGGAATTGCTCAGGCGTTAGTTCCTTTTTGGCCATGTCGCCCTCCTTTATCGTGACGGGCGGGGTGGATTTGGGGACCCGCGCCTCCGGCCGAGAAACAGGCCGTTTAGGCTTGCGCGCCGGCTTGGCCCGCGCTACAACCTTCTTCTTTTTGGCCGCGACAGGTTTCGCCTTGCGGGCTGCCGCCGGCTTGGCCCCT
>CAYGBT010000094.1:0-7389 GCA_964348275.1 uncultured bacterium | reverse complement strand
CCGTCCCGTTCGGCAGCAGATTGGGCACGTACATATGCGGTGTGTCCTTTCGTTTATCATGGCGATGGATGCTTGATCGGGTACTTATTCTAAAATGTGCCATCTTCGAAAAAGCAAAACGCCCTCCGGGCTACAATAGTCCCCGGAGGGCGTCTGAGTGCGTGGTGCGCCGTCGATTGTGCTAGAGATGAGCCGGGGGGCTATGGTCACCCCGGTTTCATTCTACTCCCTTTGGGGATCTTCCCCATCCCCTCACCCACCGGTCACCCACGCAACAACGCGATGGGTGGCCAAGGGATGCCTTTTGCTCAAAGATTTTATGGCAATGCAACGGCCCGAACAATGACGACGGTCAGCTATTCATATGGTCTTAACAGGGCACAGTCTGTGACGATGGGCGCACAACGATGCGTGTGAGAGCATGTGCTGGCCTGATAATAGCGACCGTGGCACTGGGCAGGGGTGTCAAGCGTCAGCTATGTCATTACGGGCGAGGGCCCCAGACGTTGTGATCAGAATCTGATTTGGGCCTTGGGCGGGTTAGAACTACCAATCTTCAGCGATGGTTACTGGTTGTAATCTGCACCGCAGGCGATACAGGGTGGTGAAAGGACACGCTCAGCCGTACTGAAAATCAAAACGCCCTCCCAGGCCGTACTGTACCCGAGAGGGCGTTGGAATGCTTGGCGGGGTCTCGCTCCATGTGCGTTAGAGCTTGGTCAACGTTCTCTGCAGGATGGCACCGACCAGGGCGTTCCACTCGGCTCTGGTAAGGGTGACCTGGTTGTCCGACTCACCGATCCGGACTGACTCCTCATGCACCTCAACGACCGGACAGGCGTCGCAAGCGGGGCAGAGACTTACGACCTGTTTGACTGTCATCTTTCTCACCTCCTTTTTCTGGAAAGGGCGACAGCCTCGCCTGTAATTCTCGAATAGGAACGGACGAGATGCAGCGGCAGACCTCGTTCGGGCCAAGGTAAGAGGGTTTTTTCTCGGCCGCCCACTGCCGCCGATACCGCTCCAATCGTTCTTTTAGATCTTGGAGCATCCTGATCTGCTCTTCCAGTGCTCGAGCCTTCTCTCCCGCCCACCGGATGACTGCCTCGCAGGGAGCCTGCCGAGACCGGGCAAGCTCGAAAACCCGCCGTATCTCGGCCAACGTGAAGCCGAGACTCTGGGCCTTTCGAATGAAAAGTACCTGTTCCTGGGTGTTCTCCGAGTAGCGGCGATAGTTCGTATGCGTCCGACCGGCCGGAGAGATTAGCCCTAAGCTCTCCCAATAGCGAAGGGTCTTCGAAGAGATTCTTGCTTCCTGAGCTAACTGTCGGATGCTGATCGTCCGTTCACCCATTTTTGTCTCCTGACTCCCAGGGTAAACCTTGCCCTAGGGACAAGGATCAAGAATTTTTTTCATGCCCTCGAGGGCAGGCAGAAATCTCCTTGACTGTCTCAGAAAAAGGAGGCCATATCCCGCCCCCCGGTTGTTCATGCTCTTGTTATCCACGAGAATCTCTGCGTCCTTGGCCCGCCCGCTCGGGCGGCTACGAGACTCGCGCCATCGCCTTGGCAAGGCGGCATAGATTGTAATAGCGATGAAGGGTCTTGGTAAACACCTTGTGTTCTCCGCCGCACGCTATCTTGCCTAGCAGTGGCCTACATCAAGCCTCCGGCCCTCAAGGGCTTCGGCGACGACAAAATTGTCGAGCTCAGCGACCAATTCGTCGAACTATTTGGAATTGTCCGCTGTAACTTATTAAAATATCTAAGGTTGAGAATGGCACACCGTATGCTTTCTCTCTCTCGCAGGTGGTTGCAACAATAAACAGTAACAAAAGAGGAGAGGAGGAAGTGGACATGAAAAAGGTACTGAGTGTTGTAGCGGTTGTTGGAGTCTTGGCGCTGGTGACAGCGGCCTTCGCCCACGGACCGGGGGCCTACGGTCGAGGCTGGGGGATGGGCCCGGGCATGATGGGCGGGCAGCACGGTCCTGGCGCCGGCACCTACGGATGCCCGGGCTTTGCTACCCGGGGGCAGATGCAAGCGATCACGGCTGATAAGGCGAAAGAGATTGCCCAGAATTACGTTGACCAGAATCTCAAGGACTTCACTGTGGAGCGGGTGCTGCCCTTCACCGGGATGCATCACACCATGTACACCGTGGAGCTCAAAGGCCCCAACGATGAGCTCCGGACGCTCCATATCAACCCGTGGGGGAACGTGGTCCCGTTTGCTGGTCCCCTGAGCCGTGCCCGCTAGGATTTCCCTTCGATTTCCGGCCCCCGAGGACTGAGAATCCCGGGGGCCGGTTCTGTTTGTGGCATTTGCGCTAGAATGAGGGGTGATAGAATGGTGACCCGGAGGTGTCCATGAAGAGTCCGTTTTCCCCTCGCTACTTCTTGGCCTCGATCGTGCTGCTCCTGGTTGTCGTCACCCTTTATGGGGCATTGGCGGCCCGCCGGACGCAGCAAGAACTTACGCGTCAGCTTGAGGAAAAGGGGCTAGCCCTGGCCGAGGCCATCGAGACCAGCAGTCGGAGTGCCATACAGGGCAACGCCCTCATGGAAGAGATGATCGCGCAGCGTCTTTTGGACAACGCGCGGTTGATAGATCAGCTCCTTCTCTCTCGTCCATTTGACCCCGCCATACTCACGCGCATCAGTGCTATGAACCGGCTCCAACGCGTGGATCTTCTCGACCGCGAGGGGCGTCCCTACACGCCTCCACCTCCTTCTTCTCCCCCAAGGATGATGGGAAGAGGGATGATGGAAATGATGCGGGAGGCTCCCGGATCGGAGGAAATGCGCGAAGCGCACCCACAGATGATGATGTACATGTGGGGGCGTCGATGGGGTCATCCGCGACTGGAGGGCGTGCAACCTCCGCCCGCGTTGAAGGATCGGAAGTTCTGGGAGGGAAGCCTCTTTGGCGTCGCCGTCGCGGCGCGGAGCTTTCCCGGGATCATTGCCGTTCACGCAGACGCCGACTATGTCCTCAATTTTAGAAAGGAGATCGGGGTCGAGAAACAGATTCAAGAACTGGCCCGGCAGCCGGGGGTGGAGGAGATTGCCCTTTTAGGCTCCGATCTCACCGTGCTGGCGCATTCCGATCCTGAACGCACTGGTGAGCGCGATGAAGATCGCCTCGTTCAACAGGTGGTGAATGAGCAGAAACCGTTAAGCCGGCTGATGAAAGTTGAGGGGGGCAAGGACGTCTTTGAGGTTGTCAGGCCGCTTCATTTGGATAAATCGAGACTCGGTCTCTTGAAGGTCGGGTTGTCAACGGCGCCGATGGAACAGGTCTGGAGACGCGATCTCCGATCCGCCGCTGTCATGGGACTGGCCGTACTCCTAGCTGGGGCGCTTGGAATGGGTATCATCTTCTACATCCAACAGCGGCATCTGCGTGAAGTAAGGACCCTGGAGGCCGAAGTGGACCGACGCGAGCGCCTCTCCGCTTTGGGGAATCTGGCGGCCGTCGTAGGCCATGAGGTGCGGAACCCCTTGAACGCCATTGGTGTGGGGCTTCAGCGTCTGCGGGCAGAATTTCGGCCCGCTGACGACGAAGCGGAGTTCACGAGGTTCGTGGATCTGATGCAAGACGAGGTCAAACGGCTGAACGGTATCGTGGAGGAGTTCCTCTCGCTGGCCCGCCCTGTCTCGCTCAAGCCAGACGTGGTCCAGGTCGAAGGACTTCTCCGGGATGTGACCGCGTTGGTTGGGGTGGATGCCGAAGGGCGCGGGGTTCAAGTCGCCCTGGATGTTCCTTCGGACCTTCCACCCTTCCAGTTGGACAGGGACCAAATGAAGCAGGTACTCCTAAACGTCACGTTAAACGGGATCGAGGCGATGCCTCGCGGCGGGACGCTGACGATCGCCGCCTCGGCCCCGCAGCAGGCGCTCGTCCTGACAGTCGGAGATACAGGGGAAGGGGTACCTGCTGACATCCTGCCGAAGATCTTCGAGCCCTACGTGACCACCAAGACCAAGGGGATGGGACTCGGTCTCACCATCGCGCGGCGGATCGTCGAGGCTCACGGAGGCAAGATCGAGGTTGATAGTCGGCCGGGAGACGGCACCAAGTTCACCATCAGCCTGCCCGTGAATTCCCACCCCGTTACGTAGAGAGTTTCGCCAGATGGCCAAAACCTTTCGTATTCTCGTGGTGGACGACGAGCCTACCCAGCTCGAACTGGTCGGGGGCTTCCTTGCCAAGCGAGACTTCGACGTCTCCCTGGCTCCAGACGGGCAGGAAGCGCTGAAGCAGTTCATCCGGGAATCGTTCGATCTGGTGCTCACTGACCAAAAGATGCCTGGCCTCTCTGGACTCGAGCTTATTGAGGCACTTCGGGCCCGGAACCCCGAGGTCCCCGTGATCGTCATGACTGCCTATGGCACCATCGAGACGGCTGTCGCCGCCATCAAGGCCGGGGCCGTGGATTACCTCACCAAGCCTCTTAACTTGGACGAATTGCTTCATCGGGTCGACCAAGTTCGAGAACGCCAGCGCCTCCTTAGCGAAAATCGTGAGCTGCGCGAAGCGCTTCACGAACGTCACCGGGTGGAGGGAATCATCGGAGAAAGCGGCCGGATGCAAGAGGTCCTGTCGATGGTTCGCCGCGTGGCACCGAGCGACACCACGGTCCTGATCCGAGGAGAAAGTGGCACCGGCAAGGAGCTGATCGCCAAGGCAATCCACTACGCGAGTCCCCGGGCGTCTCGTCCCCTGATCAGCGTGAACTGCGCAGCGCTCCCAGAGAGCCTGATGGAGTCAGAGCTATTTGGTCATGAAAAGGGCGCCTTCACCGGCGCCGTGGCGACCCGCAAGGGACGGTTCGAGCTGGCCGACGGTGGCAGTCTGTTTCTAGACGAGATCGGGGACCTCACGCCAGTCCTACAAGTCAAGCTCCTGCGCGTGCTCCAAGAACGGGAATTTGAGCGGGTGGGGTCCAGCCGGTCCATTGCCGTCAATGTTCGGGTCCTCGCCGCGACGCACCGCGATCTGGAAGCCCTGGTCCGGGACGGTCGCTTTCGCGACGATCTGTACTACCGAATTAACGTGGTCACCATAGCCCTTCCACCCCTCAGGGAGCGCCGGGAAGACATTCCGGTGCTCATCGATTATTTCCTGCGGACCTTTGCGGCGAAAAACAACAAACCGGTCCGAGGCTTCACGCGTGAGGCGCGGGAGGCCCTTCTGCGTTATGACTTTCCCGGGAATGTGCGGGAGCTCGAGAACCTGATCGAGCGGGCCGTGGTCTTAACGCGCGATGACGTGATCGATCACAGCGACCTTCCTCTCAGCTTCGTGGAGCAGGAGGGAACTGTGGAGGAAGGGAGTCTTACGGCGACGGTAGAGGGGTTGGAGCGGCGGATGATTCGTGAGGCGCTAGCCGAGGCTCAGGGCATCCAGACCCGGGCCGCCGAAATTCTTGGTGTCAGTGAGCGGGTACTCCGGTACAAACTGAAAAAGTACGGCCTCTCGGGCAGCTGACCAGCCATTTGACAACCAAGATGCTCCTAGTCAAAGCCAAGCAAGATATGGTCGCGTTTTTGGGCCACGAAAGGGCACGTTTTGCCGCGTCCTACACACCCCAGTCTTTGAAGTTATTGAATCAACTGTGTCGCGCCTCGATCTACGAATCTGTAGGTCAGAGGTTCCGCCATAGCACGAAGGGTAGGGCCTCTTGCTCGAAAAGAACGGATCGGTTCTATATTTTCCCCCTGTTGTTTATGGTCTTGTTCGAAACCCTTCTTTACCCACGTAGGAGTGGACTAGCGGCCACGCGCTTCGACACTTGGTCCCAGACACCCGGGTTCACAAGGTGTGTCGGACGCTCGCCTCGCAACTCCTGAAGAATCTGGGTTGCAGCAGAGTAAGCCATACCGCGCGCCGTCTCCATGGTGAGCCCGGCGACATGCGGCGTCAGGATCAGGTTCTCGAGTTCGTACAGCGGACTGTCAGGAGGAGGGGGCTCAGGATCGAACACATCAATCGGAGCTCCGCGGATCCAGCCCTCGCGCAGGGCTCGCGGTATAAAGCTCGGCAGGATGTTTCACGCGGGTGAAGGGTGCTCGTCCCGGATCAAGAGGGGATTATATATTAGGAATACTTTCGGGGGGCTAGAGCGGGACAGTTACTCTGACCATCGCTAAGCAGCTTCAGGTGTTAGTTTCCGATTTAAGGTCCACCTCCCTTGCCCCAGTCGCAGAAATCACAGGCGAATGGATCATTCAGGGGACTACCGCACCAAGGGCACACTTTCTCTTCTTCGGAGTTCATTCTCTCCCCTTCGGTATCCATTCTCCTCCTTTTTATCCCCTAAGAGAGGGATCCTTACCTCCCCTAGAGGTGCGCGCTTGTCGGATGGCCTAGGCGTGGGGCATCTCTCCCTCGTCTAGCGATTCCATCTCTTCATCCGAGAGGGAGTTCAGAAGCTTCTGTATCTCCGACATGGCATATTCCCCGATGCGTTCCCGGTAGGACTGAAGGGCTCGGTTGAGGTAGGGGCTGGGCTGCCGCCGAGGGAGTAACCTCCGGCCAATGAATAGCTCAAGGACCGCCTCCAAAGTCAGGGAGATCTCCGTCAGCTCTCCGAACCCCACCTCCAAATGATTCAACCGCTTTTCA
The DNA here is from genome assembly GCA_964348275.1 of uncultured bacterium. Taxonomy (GTDB): domain Bacteria; phylum Methylomirabilota; class Methylomirabilia; order Methylomirabilales; family CSP1-5; genus CSP1-5. Next base: position 759 of record CAYGBT010000094.1, on the reverse strand, counting down.
AGTGCATGAAGCTTTGTCGTCAGCTCCTGTCGCCTCTCCATTCTTCCTCCTCAAAGCCTCCATTCGCGGAGGCCTCTCATACCGCAGTCCGGGATCGTCCCGTAACTGTCTTGGAGTCTTTCATCCCTGTCATGGTGACTTAGATAGGAGTGCCTGACGAGGCGCCCACGCGGACGATTCACAACCTCTCGAGGATCTGCAGGGTCAACTGGAGAGAACTACTGGCGGATGAGGCTGTCGCCGGAAAGATCCCACCGTCCGTCACATAGCCACCACATCATCAGAAAAGCCGCAAGGGCCGTGCCAGAGATTTCCAGGCTTGAGGAGGAATGGCAACTCCTCTTCAAGTTCTTGTCCTTTCAGGGATTGAGGGTCTCGGGTGGATATAGACGTGGCCAAGAACGTCGGATCCGATGCGAGGAGTTTCTGGAGGACAGGGAAATTCTCCCTGGGCAGATTTGGATGTTATACCGCTGGATCCTGGTAAGCCTCGGGAGTGGAACGTGACTCCCAAGGCGGGCGACCGGGGTTATGGCTGAGTCAATGTGAAAATCTCAACAGAGGCACGTGTAGGTTACTGGTTGTAACCCACACCCCAGTCGAGAGACGGTAGTGAAAAAACGCGCTAATACCATGCGCAGCGGATTCACCTCCAGCATGACGTCAAGGAATGGCGAAGCTATGCGGAGCGATTCGGACAGAGGCCTCCCGCGCCGTGCTCCGCCTGAGAGGGCGTCGAAACTTGCTGATGCGCCAGTG
>CAYGBT010000093.1:0-7529 GCA_964348275.1 uncultured bacterium | reverse complement strand
ACATGCAGGTCGGCATCGTCCATTTCATGGCCTACCCACAGACGCTCACCGGGGAGGGGAAAGACCCCATCGTGGCCTTTGAGTTGAAGCCCCTAGTCGACGGACTCCTCCGAAATGGTCATCGCGGGAACCAAACGGACCTCGGGGGAGGCCTGGTCTCGGCTCCAGGGCGAAAGCGACGGACGGAGTTCGGCGGAGGGGGCTACCGCGACCGATTCGATGCGGGAAAAGAGGTCCAGGCCTCAGCCGCAGACTCCAGCTGCAGCCACCGAAGAATCTTCTGAAAGACAAAGAGGCGCCCCTCGAACTCGTACTCAATCCCCGATGCCTTCATCTCCTGCTCGCGAGCGTGGCGTATGGGCGCCGTGAGACAGACATTGTGGGCTCCATGCTCATCCGTTCGAGTCCGAACGGGCTGAGGGCGGTTCACGTAATCGAATTCGAGAAGCTCGAGAGCCGGATAGGCACATTGGGCGAAGACCCCGGTGGCGCCCCCCAAGACGAGCACACATCCACCCAGTGCCATGGGGATACCTCGTCTGAAACCTGATCTTCTGTGTTGAGTCCTCACTTCCCCTTCTTGCGGACGTGATGCAAGTGCCTTGTGGCCTTTAGGATTATGGCTACGGCTCCTCCATCAGCTTGACCACCTGTCCTGTAATAACAACCGTGCCCTGCTGATTATTCACAAGAATATCGATCGGGACGATCGGAGTCCCTTTCCCCTTCTGAGACCGTCGGATCTGGTCCGGCGGCGGGGCCGTGGCCGACAGTCTCAGGTTCTCTCCGGCCTCAATAGGTCCTCCGAATTGTAGCACCCTTGCCGTGAGCAGCAGGTGGCCGGGTGAGCTCTCCGCCGAGGTCATCGCCATCGCCCCCAGGGCGAGAAGCGGGGTCACCTCGTGCGGATAGAGGGGGCCGAAGAGGGCCTGGGTGGCGCGCACCAGCTCGGGCGTGATCATCTTGGCGAAAGTCTGGTGGCGCGGGGTCGATGGGTCGGTAAAGTCGTACACCACGGCGGGGACCGAGGGGGTCACGTCCTGTGCCCACTGTCGGAGCCAGGCGAGTTCATCGGGCGGAGCCGGGTGCATTTCTCCTGCCTTCTCCGGCTTCACGGTAGCGGCCCCTTCGTAAACGACCTTCCCCTCTTGGTTGACAGCGCTCAGCCACAGCAACGCCTTTCCACCATCCAGGACGTCCTGTACTTCAGCCAGGGGGGTAATGCTGTCCCCGAAGTAGACCGGCGCCCGGAAGTGGGCTTCGAGCGACTCGACGGCATGGGCAGGCAGCCTGCGACCGAGGCTTGCGAGCACGTGGCAGACCGTGAACAATCCGTGGGCCACCATCCCACGAAACCGGGACTTCTCAGCATACGACCGGTCCAGGTGGTACCGGTTCCGATCGCCAGAGGCCTTGGCGAATGCCTGCACCATCCAGGGACTCACAATGATAGCATTCCCTTGTAGCTTTTCCCCCGGGAAGACTGCTTCGCCGACCTGTTCCATTCCCCCCGGCCTGAGCGCCAGCAGGAGTCGTTCCCGGGCCACCATATATCGCTCTGCCTCAGGGTCAGTGAGCTGCGAGGCCTTGAGTGCTCGCTCCAGTTGCCGGTAGTAGATCCGCGCCGTCGCCGCATCCACCAGCTCGGCCTGGCCGGTTATGGGATCGTTGTACGCCACGGCGCCCAGGTTCCGCTCTTGATCGGCGGTCGCATACAGCTCCAGGATTTCAAGGGCTCGCTCCACAGAGTTGATCCATCGCGCGTTGAACGCCTCAGCGGCGGGTCCCTTGGGTTGAGTAGGCCTCTCACCGGCGCGCGGAGGGTTCATCACGGCGTTAACAGGATCTGCCTGATCCGGCGTGACGACCTTACCGTGAAAGCCCAGATTGGCGGCAAAGAGGGACTCCTCATCTAGGTGCGGCGCATCGCTCATCCCATCCACGGCATCGATGTCTGCCGCCGCCGTGGCGGCCACCAGAGCTGACCGGTAGTAATAGAATCCCTTTGTCTTCGGGTCGGACAATTCCTCCTTCGGTTGCACACCCGCGAGTTCAAGGAAAATCCACATCATCCGCCGACTGGCGGTGGCGATGGTATAGGCCTCTCGCTCTGCGGTTTCTGGTTTGGTGATCTGGGCCCCAAGGGCAAGGGAGCCAATGGGAAGGCCGACCTCGCGCTCGACGGCGGTAAGGACACCGGCCGCATGCCGGACAGCGCGAGCATGATCGACGGCAGGCAGGACAAGGGCTTGGACTGTTTCCTTGACGAGAGGGAAAAACTCCTGGAGCTCTTGAGTCGCCTCGGGTCTTCCGAGATCCGTTCGCAACGCCAACACCTGCGAGGGACGGCTTGCCTGTTTCAAAACCTGAGCGAGCGTCCGCTGAGACTCCCGTCCCCCGGGCCCCAATAATCCCTCGGCATCCACGATGACCATATCGGCTGGCGAGGCCAGGGCGGTCCGGAGTCCGTTGAGATCCTGGCCTGCAACCGTAACGACCGATCGGCACAGTGTCACCGGACGCGGAACAAAGACGAGGGGAGGGATGATGGGCTTCTCCTCCCTCGCCAGTTGCTCCAGTTGCGCGAGATCGAAGGGAGATATGTCGGCGAACGGGATGCGTTTGCGGAGAATAGGGGGAAACGCCGCGGCGTGGCGGGCAATCCCCTCAATGTGCGCGGGATGGACGCTCCACTTCCGGTGGATCCCGAGCGCGATGGCGCGGATCGTGTCGACCTCGGTGTCGTCCGCGTTCAGTTTTACGGTGATGCCCGTCCCGGCCGCTTTGCCGGTGGCCCGCGCGGCCTCTACGAGTCTCAGGAGCGGGTATCGCATGTGCGTGTACTGCTCTTGCTGGACTACGCTGCGGCCCCCGGTGGCGGCCGTGTAGTCGACGACCCCCAGGTTGGCCTCCTCGACCTCTGGGGCCACAGCCAAGATCTCTTGCGCCGTGAGGACTGCCCCGGGCAGCTCGGTGAGGACGAAAATCTTGTGTCTCCCTGTCACCCAGCCCTGCTCCTGCTGGATGGCGCGAAGGATCTGCACGGCGGTCTGCACGTCCTCCGGGTCTTCCACCTTTGGCAGGTAGATCCCCGCAATCAGATCCCCGATCTTGCGAATCACCTCAAAGTAGTCCGCGGCCGCCCACTTGGTGCGCAGATTATTCGGCCGAACCAAAACCATCTGCCCTTCGGGAAACCGGCATTCCGACTTGATCTGAAAACGCACCCCGTCTCGGTTGAACTGCTCCTCGAGCTGCTCCGCCTTTCCCGCCGGCAGGGCGTTGGCCTTGAGAAATTCCACCTCTTCACTCGTCAGGATTTGGCCCCGGAGTGCCCGGATCAGAAGGATCAGGACAGTACGGGCGATTTGCTTCCGAGTAGTGGCCACTGCATCTTCGAGATCGAGGAGGAGGATGTCAGCCTGGGACTGGGCTGCCTTGATCATGAAGTACCAGTTATCTCCCGGGAACACGTGTTGGATCGGTCGGGGAGCGTATTCCCAGGCGAGCTGTTCTACCGCCGCCTCGCGGGTCGCATCAGGATCGACCCGCTTCATGGCCTCCCACCGTTCGGCCACGGCCGCCTCGGCCTGCGATGTATCACCGCCAAAGGCTGCCACCACCTCGCTCAGCGCTCGTTCGCCCATCATTAGGCCTCCCAGGATTCAGGATGTATTCAAGGACCTTGTGCCGCATTCGGCGGAAATTGAGGACAACATTAGGTCGTTGAGGGACGGGCACATATGCTAGTGAAGATCAATCCGCGGGTCAAGAAAATTCCCCCCGGAAGAGCGATGACGGCTCGGCTGAGCGGCTCGACTGAGCTCGCCGAAGTCCGATGGCCGTTGATCGCCACAGGTGGGGGCGGCTCGGGAAAGCCCTCCTCGTCGTCGGCGAAACAGCTCAAGTGGGTTGATCTCTCCTAGGCCTGGCGCACCGGGATGGAAGCTAGTTTTGTGATTCAGTAGCTTGGTGACGCCTGTCACCTCTGAGGTTGATCGCCGGTGTCTCGCGGTCCAGGGCTTCTCCACGGAGGCGCGGGTTTCGCCTTCCTCCGAGGTCGGCCTTCCCCTCACCGCGGTGAAGCGGACCATAGCGTTGACTAGCGACCGACGACTAAAAGCTCGAAGGCACCTTCCTGGGCGGCGCCATTATTCTCCACCCAACCCCTCCCCGCGCTTAGCGACTTCGGACTTCGGACCCTAATCTGTGAACAGTGAAGCGTGAACTGCGAGAGCATCAGTTTTGCGCGCCCTGACGCATCTGCAAGTGACGGAGATACTCGATGATGGCCTCCCGGTCATCCCCTTCCTCGCTAGCTTCCAGATAATGTCGGAGGTCGCCAATGGCCTGGGAAATTCTTTTCATCTCCCCATAGATCAGGCCCCGGTCCCGGACTTCGGTCGGGGAATCGGGGTGGATTAACAACAGGCGCTGTACCACTGCAAGCGCGCGGGGAAAATCTTTGCGGCGGAGGTAGATTCCCTTCAGGTTGTTCAGCATCCGGGCAAGGATCAAGATCTTGGAGATAGGAGCAATGAGCTCTCGGGTGAACGCGACCTTTCCTTCGTAAAGCCGGTCGAGGGTGCGCTGGCAGTCCTCTTCGGTGAAGAGAGCTCCACGATGAAAGGGATCGATGAGGATTTCCTGATTCTCGGCCCGGTATTTCACGATAAAGTGGCCGGGGAGACCCACTCCAACGAGAGGAAGATCGAGGTGCCAGACGATCTCCATGTACAGGATGGACAGGCTGATGGGAATCCCCTTCCGGCGGTCAATCACCTCGTTCAGAAAGCTATTTTTGGGGTCGTAATAGTCTTCGGAATTGCCCCGAAACCCCTCCTCATCGAAGAGAAAGCGGTTGAGCCCCGTAATAAGGTTGACTGGCTCGAGTTCGAGGCTCAGCTGATTTCTGTCTCGTTCAGCCATGTACGCGATCCGGTCGAGGTACTCCCCGATGTGCAGGTGGGGGTATTCCTCGGCGGCGATCAGGAGGGCGGCTTCGGCCAGATCGGCCTGGTCTTCCGGGCACGCCACCATTCCGGCGAATCGGCTCCGAATCTGCTGGATCTGCTCTTTGGGCATTTCCATGGTCAGCAAAAGAGAGCCTCGATCTGTGCCACGTCGATTTCCTCCAGGCTCTTCACGACGAGATGGGCGGCGGAAAGCGCTTCTGGCGGGTAAGAGTTGGTCACAGCGAGACACCGCATCCCTGCTCTGACAGCGGCGACCACCCCATGGCGGGAGTCCTCAATCACCAAGCACTCGGAGGGTGTCACGGGCTTTGCAGCGGCCAACCGATTGAGCCGGGCCAGGGCGGTGAGGTAGGCCTCGGGGTCGGGCTTTCCCTTCACCACATCTTCTGCAGCGACCACGATGGGGAAACATTCGCGAAGGCCGACCTTTCCCAGAATGAATTCGATCTCCTCTCGGAGGGCCCCTGAGGCGATCGCGAGCGGATACTTTTCCGCGACCTCGCGGATGAATCCTTTGACTCCGGGGAACGTGGTGACGGTGTCAGGCACGGCGCCGAAAAAATAGCTGGCCTTTCGTGCGGTTAGCTCCTCCACTTTCGCGGACGTGGACGGTCGCCCGTGCTCACTGAGGGCGGTGCGAAAACAATTCTTATCGTCCATCGCGAGATAGGTCTGCGTATACTCCTCCCAAGTGAGGGAGATCCGTTCCTCCTCGAGGACGCGCTGCAGTGCCTGGAAGTGAACTCGCTCGGTATCAACTATTACACCGTCGAAATCGAAGATGATCGCCCGCATCATGGTCACTGGGGTACCTCCATCCGCTGTCGGTGGTCGGTTGGTCTTCCGGGGACGAAGCGGAGCTTACGTCTTCCTATTGCGCACCAATCTGGGGTAGGCGCGACAGATGTCCTTGAAACAGCAAGTGTTGCACCGGGGGTGTTTCGCGGTGCAGACCAGCGCTCCAAAATCCATCAGTGCTTGGTTAAAGGTCCAGGCCTTACCATGTGGGATTAGGGTTGTACTGAGCCGCCAGAGGCGCCGCTCCGTCTGAGGCGGTGAAGGGGAGGAACGTTGGATAAAAATCCGTGAGAGGAGGCGTCTGACATTGGTGTCCAGGATGGGGCTTTCGATATTGAAGGCGAAGCTCAAAAGGGCTCCCGCCGTGGAGCGACCCACCCCGGGGAGCGCTTGCGCCTCCTCGTACGTTCGAGGGAATTGCCCTCCACGGCGCTCGGTTACCTCTCGGGCCGTCCAGTGCAGGTTTTTCGATCGGGCGTAGTAGCCGAGGCCATCCCAGGCTTCGCGTACCTGGCTCGGTCTCGCCGACGCCAGGTTCTCCACCGTCGGATACCGCTCGAGAAATTTGTTGTAAAATCCCAGGACCCGATCCACCTGCGTCTGCTGGAGCATGACCTCGGACACCAGAATGTGATAAGGGTCCCGGGTCCTTCGCCAGGGGAGATCTCGGCCATGGGATCGATACCATCTGAGAAGTCGGCGCTGAAAGGTCCGCTTCAACACTGGATCGATTTCCGATTGCCTCACCCTCTCTCCTGCAACAGCGTGCTTTTAACCAAGGCCTCGACCACGGGCCGGTCCGCGTCCAGAAAGTCAAAGTCGGAAAGTTCCTTCAGACGGACCCACTGGATGCTCTCAAACTGTTTGTTACGGACCTCACCGGTGTAAGTCAAGATCTGAAAGACGTAGAGCTCCACTTCTCGGTCAGGGTAGCGATGCTCCAAGCGGCACAGGAGAGATCCGATCTGGGGCTCGATGGCAAGCTCTTCCCTGAGTTCACGGCGAAGTGACTCGGCAGGGTCCTCTCTGTCTTCCACCTTTCCGCCGGGGAACTCCCACTTGAATTCTCCCCAGCTCCCCTGGCGCCGCTGGCAGATAAGGATGTGACCCTCTCTGGCAATAATACCGGCGGTCACCACCATCGGCATCCCGATCCCCCCGGAACGTGAGGCAGGGGGACAGTATCAAATCACCTGGGGACCGTCAAGGCTTGGCCCCGGTGTTCGCGCTTATGGTTCAGGACTGTGAAAGGCCGAGCCAAGCCGACCGAGCGGTTGTCTTGGTGAGTCGGGCCTGCTACCATGAGGAAAGCCCGGAAGAGAGGTATCGATGACAAGGATGAGTGAACAAAAGTTTCCGGTCGCCAGGCGAGTGGGAAAGATCTGCGGGAAAGTTTTGGCGAGATTCGGGACTGGGACGTTTCGTGGGTACCGATTGCTCTACGCCCCCCTTTATCCCAACGTCGGGGCCGTCCCCATTGGATCTCTAGGTCTTGGGATCGAGTCGTTTCTGCTGTGCAACACTCTCGTGTGGCGGCAGCATCTGAAGGGTCGGCGGTGGGCAACCTCTGTTCTCCTGCACGAGGTCGCGCACATCGAGGACTTCGCAGAACACCCGTGGCAGCTTATTCCCCTTGTCCTCGGCCGGATCGGTGCCCCACACATGCCCGCTGTGCGGGTCGTGCTCTATGTTTACTACCTTTATCTGGAGGGGAAGGCCAATCTCCGGGCCCTGGAGCACGGCGCTTCTCCCGTG
>CAYGBT010000092.1:0-7733 GCA_964348275.1 uncultured bacterium | reverse complement strand
GGGTCTCGTTTTTCCAATTTTCCCCAGACCGCGTGCTGCTCAAGCGGACACAAGCCGAGAGAGGTCGGTGGAAAGATGGGCGTTGGATCCTCTCAGGGGTGCGCATCCATCATTTCTCGGTGGGGGAAACTGACGCGAGTATCACCGAGGTCCCTGAACTGCCCATTCAGTTGGAGGCAACAGCGGAGGACCTGGCGCGCGTGGAGAAACCGGTGGAGGAAATGAGTTACGGGGAACTCAGGCGGTATATTAACCGGTTAACTCGGAGCGGGGTAGATGCCCGGCGCTATCTGGCGGATCTCGCGGCCAAACCTGCCATGCTTGTCACCAACTTTATCATGACACTCTTGGGAATCGCCTTTGCCTTCCGGGTGGGAAGACAGGGGTTATTCATCCACGTAGGCACGTGCATCGCCACGGCGTTTTTCTACTGGCTGCTTTTCTCAATTGCGCTCCCGCTCGCCCGGAACGATGTCCTTCCCTCGGTCCTCGGCGTCTGGCTTCCGAACGCCATCTTCGGATGCGTCGCCTTCCTCGGGGTAGTGTGGTCGCGTCCCCGGATCTAGCAAACAGCAGTCCGCAATCAGCTATCAGCGGTCAGCTTAGGCTCTTCGTGCTGACTGCCGACTGCTAATCGCTGACAGCTATCAGGTCCCGGCTTCCCAAGACCCGAGATACCGCTGCTGCTCCGCTGTCAAGGCGTCGATCTTCACCCCCATCGAGGTCAGCTTCAAGCGTGCCACCTCGGCGTCTACCTCCCTCGGTACCGGGTAGACATGGTTTTCGAGCCGACCCGCGTGCCGGACAGCATACTCTACCGACAGGGCCTGGTTGGCAAAGCTCATATCCATCACGGACGCCGGGTGACCCTCCGCAGCGGCGAGGTTAATCAACCTCCCCTCAGCCAAAAGATACAGTCGGCGTCCGTCCCGCAGTGTAAACTCCTCCACGTGCTCCCGAACCACCCGCCGCTTCCTCGACAGGGACCGCAGTGCACCAAGATCTATCTCGACGTCGAAGTGGCCCGCATTGCATAAGATAACCCCATCCCGCATGGCCCGAATATGCTCGCCGCGGATCACCTGGGTGTTCCCGGTGGTGGTGATGAAAACCTCTCCTATGCGGGCTGCCTCGCGCATTCTCATCACTCGAAATCCATCCATCACCGCCTCCAGGGCACGCACGGGATCGATCTCGGTAACGATGACGTGGGCGCCCATCCCCCGTGCCCGCGTGGCCACGCCCCGACCACACCAGCCGTACCCCGAGACCACAACCCGTCTCCCAGCCAGGAGGATATTGGTCGCACGGAAGAGACCATCCAGGGTGCTCTGCCCTGTGCCGTACCGGTTGTCAAAGAGATGTTTCGTGTCAGCGTCGTTCACAGCAATGATAGGGTAACGCAAGACCCCTTTCTCCTCCATCTGCCGTAAACGAACCACCCCCGTGGTGGTCTCTTCGGTCCCAGCAATAATGCCCCGGAGTAACTCCGTCCGATCGCCATGGAGGACGGAAATGGTATCGGCCCCGTCGTCCATGGTGATCTGGGGCCGAATTTCTAAGACGCTTTGGATATGCTTGTAATACGTCCGACGATCCTCGCCCTTACGGGCGAAGACGGGGGTACGAAAGTGTTTGACCAGTGAGGCAGACACGTCATCCTGCGTACTCAACGGGTTACTGGCACACAAGGCCACCCGAGCACCACCGGTCTTGAGTGTCCGGAGCAGATTCGCTGTCTCGGTCGTCACATGGAGACAGGCAGAGACCCGGATGCCTCGTAGCGGCTTCTGTTTACTGAACCGTTTTTCGATCTGGGCGAGGACCGGCATGAACTGCCGGGCCCATTCAATTCGGTTGAGCCCCTTCTCGGCAAGACCGAGATCTGTGACATCGAATTCCACGACTCCTCCAAAGCAAGTTCACGGTTCACGGTCCATCGCGAAGGGCCGAAATCTACCAACAAACTAACCCTAAACTCTCAACCCTCAACGCTCAACTATGAACCAAACTTAGGTCCCGAAGCGCCCTGCCTCTCTCGCCAACACGCCGGCACGGTCGGTCCGCTCCCACGTGAAGTCCGGCTCAGTCCGGCCAAAGTGCCCGTACACGGCGGTCTGTTTATAGATTGGCCGACGGAGGTCCAAAGCCTTTAAGATCCCCGCAGGGGTAAGTTCGAAGTGCTTGCGGACCAGGGTGCACAGGGCCTCATCGGAGACTTTCCCCGTCCCCTTGGTGTCAACCATGACCGAGACCGGTTCCGGGACGCCAATGGCGTATGCCAATTGAACCTCGCATTTTTCCGCAAGCTCGGCCGAGACAATGTTCTTCGCGATATAGCGGGCCATATAGGAGGCGGAGCGGTCGACCTTGGTGGGGTCCTTTCCCGAATAGCAGCCTCCGCCGTGACTGCCTACGCCCCCATACGTATCGACAATGATCTTCCTTCCGGTGAGCCCCGTATCGCCTTTGGGTCCCCCGATGACAAACCGCCCGGTGGGATTAATGTGGTACACGACATTCTCCGGGTCCAAGAGCTCGCGGGGGAGGATTGGAAGCACCACCTGCTCGATGATATCTTCCCGCAATTGTTGGAGCGTGATATCAGGGCTGTGCTGGGCAGCCACGACGATGGCGGTCACCCGCGTAGGCTTACCGTCCACATACTCCACGGTGACTTGTGATTTTCCATCCGGGCGGAGGTAGTCCAAAAGATTCTGCTTTCGCACCTCCGCCAATCGGCGGCAGATCTTATGGGCGAGCATAATAGGGATGGGCATCATCTCCGGGGTCTCCCGGGTCGCGTATCCAAACATCAATCCCTGATCGCCGGCCCCTTGAATATCCACCCCCAATGCAATGTCCGCGGACTGTTCTTGGATGGCCGTGATGACCGCACAGGTCTCATAGTCAAAGCCGTACTTGGCCCGAGTATATCCAGCGTCGCGGATGGTGTCTCGCACAATTTGCGGGATGTCGACGTAACATTTGGTCGTAATCTCTCCCGCGACGAAGGCCATGCCGGTCGTTACGAGGGATTCACAGGCCACCCGGCCGTACGGGTCTTGACTGAAGATCGCGTCAAGAATCGCATCAGAAATCTGATCCGCGATCTTGTCGGGATGGCCTTCGGTGACCGACTCGGACGTAAACAGATAGCGTCCTAAAGGCATGGGCGTTCCCCCTCCTCACAAGTCTCGGTTGCCTTGAAAATCTGCACACACCCGATCCCAGACCCCCTGAGATCTTAGGAGCCATTCCACGGCCTCCCGAACCGCCCCCTTTCCCCCCGGTAGCGACGTCACCAGGTGGACAGCGCCTCGGACCTCGACCGGCGCATCGGCGACTGAGATGGCCAGACCTACCTGCTGAAGCAGCGGAAGGTCCGGAAGATCATCACCCATATAGGCAATCTCTTCATCATCTAGCCGATACCGCATCAGCAACTGTCGGTACACACCCATCTTGTCCTCAACCCCGGTGTGCACCTCAGCCAGATGCAGCTCCTCAGCCCGACGTAGAAGCGCCTCGGATTTCCGCCCACTCACAAGTCCGACGGTGATCCCCGCGCCCTGCGCCGCCTTCAAGGCGAATCCATCACGCACATGAAAAGCCAGCACTTCTAATCCAGCACTGCCGTAAATGATACGACCGTCGGTCAGTACGCCATCCACATCCAACAACAACAGACGGATTCGCTTCGCTCTCTCTCTTGGGTTTGTCGGGTTTGTTGGGTTTATCGGGCTTATCACACTACCCCAGCCTGCAGGATGTCGTGGAGATGAATCACCCCGGCCGGTCGGCCTGAAGGATCAAGGATGAGCAGCGAGGTAATCTTATATTGCTCCATCACCTGGACGGCTCGAGCGGCGAGCTCGTCCCTATCGATGACCTTCGGAGAACGAGTCATGCACTCCTTGGCTTGCCGTTCTAGCAAGTTGCTGTGCTTTTCCAATCCACGCCTCAAGTCCCCGTCCGTAATGATTCCCACAAGTCGTCCTTCCCCGTCGATCACCGTTGTCAACCCGAGGCGTTTGGTGCTGATCTCAAGGATCGCATCGCGCATCAACGTCTGCTCGGAGACGACAGGCATGTCGGAGCCCACGTGCATCAAGTCCCGGACCCGGAGGATGAGATGGCGACCTAGCCGCCCCCCGGGATGTAGGTTCGCAAAATCCTCTATCTTGAAGCCTCGCTTCTCCAATAGGGCCACCGCCAAGGCATCCCCCATAGCTAACGCAGCCGTCGTGCTAGCCGTCGGGGTTAAATTCAACGAGCAGGCCTCTTCATCCACGCTCACGTCGAGCGCCACATCGCTCTCCCTCGCCAATGCGGACTGCACATTCCCTACAAGCGCAATGAGCTTGACCCCGACGCGTTTCAGGGCTGGGAGAATCTCCATGATCTCTGCGGTACTGCCACTGTTGGAGACAGCGACGACGACGTCCCCTCGCACGATCATCCCCAGATCGCCATGAACTCCCTCGGCAGGGTGCAGGTAGAGCGCCGGAGTTCCCGTGCTAGCAAATGTGGCAGCAATCTTCTTGGCGATAAAACCGGATTTCCCCATCCCGGTCAGCACGACGCGGCCCTGGCACTCGTAGAGGACCTCCACAGCGCAAATAAAATCCTCGCCCAGTCGATGGACAAGGGCCGCGACGGCCTCGGCCTCAATCTCTAGAACTCGTCGCGCTCGTTCAAGAATCATCAGACTGCTCCGACATCATCGCTGTTCATGCCAGGATCGTACCGTAGGGTCTTCCGATAGAAAAGTCAACTGAAAAGGGGCTCTCCCAATCCCTAATGCTTCTCCCGATAAAAGTCACGGATACCCTCCGCGACGCGGCTGATCTCACCCTCGGTAAGCTCTGGGTACACTGGGAGTGATAGTGCTTCCTGGGCTGCTGACTCCGCCACAGGAAAGTCGTGTTCTTTGTAGCCGAGGTACCGGTATGCCGGCTGCATATGAAGCGGAATCGGGTAATATACTCCGGTCGTGATTCCCCTTTGGCGTAGATACGCCTGGAGACGATCCCTATCCCTGGCACGGATCGTGTAGAGTGAGTACACCGGCGTGGCATACGCGATGGTTGGTGGCGTCGAAACCGCCTCAATACCTCTCAACAGCTCGTCGTATTGCCGCGCATGCTTCCTTCGTGTTGAATTCCATTGATCGAGGTAGCGAAGTTTCACCAGGAGGACTGCCGCCTGAATCGAGTCCATCCGGGCATTCATGCCTTCCATTTCGTGGATGTACGGTCCCGCCTGACCATGGTCCCTTCGCAGCCGGACTTGGTCCACCGCTTTGAAGTCCTTCGTAACAACCGCCCCCGCATCCCCTAGTGCTCCGAGGTTCTTCGACGGATAAAAACTGAAGCAAGTCAGGTGACTCTTGGTCCCGAGTCGCCATCCCTTGTACTCAGCCCCAGTCGCCTGACAGGCATCTTCAATCACTGTCAGGTGGCGAACCCGGGCCATTTCCAGGATCGCGTCGAGATCTGCCGGCTGCCCGTACAGATCCACTGGGATGATGGCCCGACTTTTCTTGGTAACAACCCCCTCGATCTTTTCAGGGTCAATAGTGAAAGGGCCAGGTAAAATATCCGCAAAGACAGGTCTTGCTCCCACCGCTGTAATGGCCTCAGCCGTTGCGATAAACGTGAAAGGACTCGTGACGACTTCATCCCCCTCGCCAATGCCTGCTGCTAACAAAGCGAGTTGCAGGGCTGCTGTTCCCGAGGCAACTGCACTGGCATACTCGACTCCACAGTATCGGGCAAAGGCTTCTTCGAACTGGTCAATCCATACCCCCTTTACGTAGTGGCAGTCGCTAAGTACTTCAGTGATGGCGCGCTGGATCTCTCCCTCCAGTTGCCTCGTTTGTCTTTTGAGATCGACGAGAGGAATCATTCGACCTCGGATCTCCTGACAGCTATTCCTGCTCCTGACGACTGATGATCGTATCGAGGATACAGTGGCACAGGGCCAGATGCACGATCTCGACGCAGCCATACGAGTCTGATGGAACGTAAAAATTGAGATCCCCCGCCAACCTGAGTGGATTATCGGTAGAAAACCCCGACATCGTAACCACTTTACAACCCTTCCGTCGCGCTACATTGACGGCCAAGAGAATATTCTCGGAACGGCCGGAGCTGCTGATCGCCATCAAAACATCCCCGGGGTCGGCGAACATCTCGACAGGCTTCGCAAACACTTGCGGGTACCCAAAGTCATTGCTAATGCAGGTCAAGAGCGAGGAGTCATTGAAGGCAATGGCCCGCATGCGTCCGTTCTTCCAATAGTCCACCGCCTGATGACTCGCGATTGCCGCACTCCCTCCATTTCCAATGAATATCACTTTCCGCCCTAATGACGTCTGCGTGACAATAATATCGATCCCAGCGGAAAGAGCATCGAATACGTCCACTGATTGCTTCTGGGAGTCTGTCACCTGGATACCGGAAAAGAGTGTTCCGAGCTTCTCAAAATAGTCTACGATCGGTTCCCCCATCGTCAGGGCCCTCCATTTCCGATCTCCGCTCCTCACTGCTTCAGCTGAATATTTCGGGCCAAGAACCACGTTGCAGTATCTCGAAGGCCTTCCTCGAGGTCAAGGGTTGGTCCCCACTTGAGGACCTCACGGGCCAGCCCAACATCCAGGACGCTTCTCCGGATCTCTCCCTCTCGTTCCGGTTTGAACTGAGATTCCGCACTGCTACCCAAAATTAAGGTAAGCCGGTCCAATATCTCGAGAACGCTGGTCTCCTTCCCAGTCCCAATGTTGAATGCGTTTGTTTCACCGAGGCGCCTATCACCAGCATCAAGGAGGAGGTCCAGGGCAAGGAGATTCGATCGCACGACGTCTCGGACATGCACGAAATCTCGCGTCTGATGTCCATCGCCGAAGATGATGGGATACTTTCCCTGAAGCAGCGCCCCAATAAAGATGGCCACCACCCCCGCTTCTCCATGCGGGTTCTGCCTCGGACCATACACATTCGAGTATCGTAATGAGATAGAGCGAATCTGGTGCGTTTCCCAGTAATACTCGAGATATCTCTCTACGGTGAGTTTGGCAATGCCATAGGCATTGATAGGGTTCAGTGGATGATCTTCGGTCGCCGGATAGTATTTCTGATGACCGTATACAGCCCCGCCACTTGACGCAAATATGAAATTTGGAATCCCATAATGGCGTGCAAGCTCCAAAAGACGCACGCTTCCCAAGATGTTCACCCGCGCATCGTGCACGGGATCCGCCACAGAGCGACTGATGCTTGCCTGCGCGGCATGGTGATTGAATATCGTGGGTCTTTCCTGCGCAACGATTGCTTCGAGAGACGGATCGAGTATATCTATCTCATACAATCGTGCAGCCGGATTCACCTGGTCTCTGGATCCGGTCTCAAGATTGTCGACCACCACCACGTCGTGGCCCGCCGCGACGTACGCATCGACGAGATGGGACCCGATAAATCCGGCTCCTCCCGTGACTAGGATCTTCGCCATACATTCTCCTCCGAAGGACGACCTCGGCTAACGATATTAGCGTCCCATCCCGCTATACTCAAACCCCAATGACTCCATCACCTTTCGGTCGAAAATATTACGTCCATCGATGATCAGAGGCCGCCGCATTCGTTGCCTCACACGTTGCAGATCCATCTGCTTGAACTCCTCCCATTCCGTTACGATTATGGCCGCATCTGTGTTATCCAGGGCCTCGTACG
>CAYGBT010000091.1:0-7742 GCA_964348275.1 uncultured bacterium | reverse complement strand
TTTTTGCCACGTAGCTGCCGCGTGGAAGAGTAATGTCCCCCCTCTTCGGCCCTTGGTCCTTCCTTCCAAATTTGTCAGAGGGCCTATGCGCCTGTGCCCAATGCGAGGAACACCCTCACCTCCCTCCGGACTGTGCCTAAAACTGTGCCCACGATTAACTGCGGGGGCTAAATTCTTCCTGAAATCTTTGCTCTGCCCCAAATTGAAGCCGAATTTCAATTGAAACGGGCAATTTCTCAGGCATCAACAAGGGAGTGAAACGAGCGTCCGTTCTATGATCCGGACGCTGACCGTCTTAGTCAGGAGGCCAGCTACAGGCTCTGGCACGTTGCCACGCAGCAGGGCAGATGTTCGGGTGCAGCAGCGGGCTGGCGCTGCGATCAATGTGGGTCGATGAGCGGGAGAAGCTCGCCGCGCATCTCCGGGGGCTTCGGCTGGCCGAAGAGCGCGTAGACGGTGGAGGCAAGGTCAACGACGTGCGCACCATCGAGGGCTGAGCCTGGACGGATGTGATCGCCATCTGCAATGAGGAATCCTTCCCCGCGGTGGTTGCCGCTGCGGCCGTCGGGATGGGTGCCCGGGTTGGGCCAGGGCAAGTTCCCAACTCTTTTCTTTGATGCGAGCTAGGAGGAAAAGGATTACACTGATTTTTCTTAACTTGTAGTGAGTCCTGTCAGGAATCCGCTACAGGCAGACACAACCGAACTAAGATTTATTACGGGCGTCGGGGCCATCCTCTGCGCTCGGTGTGTGTATGGAGCGCCAGCGGGGTATAAAGACTTGCTACCATGCTGCTACCAGAACACCCCGTACTAGGAGCATCTAGGAGCGCTATCGCTCACTCTAAATTCCCGGGTTCTTGAGCGGATAGGTCTTCTGGGGTATGGTCAGGTGGGGCCTCGGGAGGTGTAGAAATGCGTAAGGCAGACGCTCGAATCCTCTTGGGCGCACCACCAGCACAGACACTTTTGGGGACCTCTCCTTAGTTCCCATGTTCCAATATCGGTGCGCACTTTAGAATCCAACACACTGCAAGCATTACAGCGTCCACGCAACATTTGCATGATGCGGTCGCCCTCTTAGGGTGTCTTTGTCCTTACTCGTAAGATGACTGGGTACAGAGAACCTTCGGCAAATCGCAGACTTATAGCACCCTCTGTCTTGAGTTCCTAGCCTGGCACGGACCTTGCCATAACGAAGACGGAGGATACGTTCGTCGATCAATCACAGAGATCGCTCGTCGTAACGGAGACGGACGATACGTTCGTCGATGAAACGCGGAGATCTTTCCTTGCCACCTCGAATTCTCGTCCTCACGTCACACGCGTCCGACGCCGCGGCGCGAGTCCGCGATATCCTGCTGGCGACACGGGTGTATGCGGTATCCGTGGAAAGGTCCGCCGGGGCCCCGACGGACCTCATCATTCCCATCGTCGGCCCGACAGAGAACTCATTCAGCGTCCTGACGGAGCTCCGGGCATCGATGCCCGAGGTACCCCTGCTCCCGGTTTTCGATGAGACACACCTCGCCAAAGTGCTTGACCGCCTGCCTGCCGGCGTCACAGACTTCCTCGTCGATCCTGTCCGAGCCTCCGAACTGCTGGCGAGGGTCCGTTGCCTCCTTCCCCTCGGCATCAAGGAAGAGACCGAACGCGTCCGGGACCGGCTGCAAGAGGCCATGGGTCTCGAGCGGATGATCGGACGGGTCCCAGCCTTCGAGGCGGTCAAGCAGCAGATCCTGCGCGTCGCCAAGGGGGACGTCACGGTCCTCTTGACCGGCGAGACGGGCACTGGCAAGGAGCTCACCGCGCAGGCGATCCACTACCTCAGCGGCCGAGCCACGAAGCCGTTTGTACCCGTCAATTGCGGGGCCATTCCGCCCGACCTGTTTGAGAACGAGCTCTTTGGTCACCACCGGGGGGCCTATACCGACGCCCGATCGCACCAACAGGGTCTCGTGGCCGAAGCGGAGGGCGGGACCCTCTTCCTGGATGAGGTCAATTCGTTGACCCCCGCGGCTCAGGTCAAGCTCTTGCGTTTCCTGGAGGATCGGAGCTACCGGCCCCTGGGCTATCCCCGGAATCTCAAGGCCAATGTTCGGCTGGTGGCGGCCACCAATGGCGACTTGGATGCGAAAGTTCGCGAAGGGACCTTCCGTGAGGATCTCTACTACCGCCTCCACGTGGTCACACTCCGCCTCCCGCCCCTGCGGGAGCGAGTTGGGGACATCCCGCTGCTCGCGGAATACTTTCTCACGCGATACGCCATGACCGACAACGTCTGGCGCTTCACGCCGGAGGCGCTCGAGGCGATGTGTGCGTACGAGTGGCCGGGGAACGTGCGTGAGCTGGAGAATGTTGTGCGGCACCAAATCCTCATGAATACCTCGAAGGAAATCCGGGCCACAGATCTGCCGTGGTCCACCCGACCGGTCGAGGCCACTCCCGACGCCTGCTTCCGCACCGCAAAGGCCCACGCCATCAATAGCTTCGAGCGGAGCTATCTGGCCGGCCTCCTTGAGACCCATCGCGGGAACATCACGCGGGCGGCCCAGGCGGCACGCCAGGACCGCCGCACCTTCCGCCGGCTCATTCAAAAGCACCGCCTGGACCCCGCGCTGTGGGCAGATCCGGGAAAGGAAGGCACTTGATGGGAAGGCCGCGGCTTCGCGATCACTATGAGGTGCTTCAGGTGAGTCCCAGGGCTCACCCCCTCATCGTCACCAAGGCCTACCGCCTCCTGGCCGCCCTGTACCACCCGGACAATAAGGAGACCGGGGATGAGGAGACCTTCAAGGAAGTAGTGAACGCCTATCAGGTGTTGTCCGATCCGGTGGGCCGGGCCGCCTATGACCGCGAGAAGTTCGGCATGGCCCCGCCGAGGAGCAGTGCCCAGGCGGCACCGGGGATCGACATCCCTGTGCCTGACCGCCCCCATGGGGACGAGCGGGAGTTGCGGCAGGTGGTCGTGCGGGCCTTGTACGACGTGCGCCGGAGCTGCCCGTACAAGCCCGGGTTGTCTCTGCTGGTGCTCTCGGAGCTGGCTGGCTGTTCCATTGAGGAGTTGCAGTTTACCCTGTGGTACCTACGGGGGAAGAGATGCATCGAAGTGACCGAGGACTCCGATGTAGCCATTACGGTGGTAGGCGTGGACTATCTCGAGGCTAACGGCGCTGCGGCAAGGCCCGAGGCCTTCCATATCCGGTCCTTCCCCGCATCCTGTGATATGAGGCACGGTCAGCCAGCGGAGCCGGGAGCGGGGCCAGCCGATCGAGGAGCAGGTGGAAATGGCCACCCGCAGCAGAGGGAGGCAAAGGAGGTTCCGAGCTAGCCGAGGCGAACGGGGTGCCAGAGAAGGAACTCCCGCAGGGCTTTTAAAATTCAATTCGATTGGGGAGCGGTCGCGTTTTTGCGTCGCGAAAGGACACGTTTTGCCGCATCCTACACACCCAAGTGCTTGAAGTTGTTGATTTTGCTTAGTCTTGCGCAGGATTCGTAATCAGCAGGTCAGGGATTCGACCCTATGCGTCGGCTGCAACGACTCCAGGTATATATTCACCCCCCCCATATATGTACCGGCGCGGTCTCGATCGGCTGCCGTCTCGACGTACCAGGCGGATCCTTCCCGGTGGGGTGCTACCCCCGAAATTAAGACCTGTCGCTGTTAGCGGGTCCACAAGGCCCGGTCATTCTGTGCTTACGATTCCAGTCACGATTGTGGGGCAAGAGTCGCCTCAGTCCGTCCTACTACGGCGAAGATCGCTCCATACAGGAACGCCCTGTAGAAGCTACGATTTCGTGTTTTAGAAGGGGAACGAGGATGTTGCCGGAGGCGCGTGGGAATCGAAACCACCGGCCCAGTGAGAACACCCGCTAGAACGGGCAAATAGCTTATTGACGCGGGGATTCCAATTTCAGGCAAGTTTGATCTAGAACGACCAAGTACGCCTAAAACTGACATTCAACTAGCAACGCTACTAGCACCAAGATGCGGGGGCCAGGTGGGGTTGTTCTGGGCATCGGGCATACATGCATAGGCCCGCCGACAAACTTGGAGGGTAGGGCAACGGTCCATATCCACACACCACACGCCAAAATCGGAGGGAGATGCTACCACCGCTCCACCAGGCGGCAAAAAGGAGCTACTGTAGAGGCATGGCAGATAGAAAGCGAGAGCGGTCCCAGGATGCTTCTCAGGCTGCGCGTTATCGTGAGGGGGACACACCACACCTGGAGGGGGAAATACGAATACTGGACAACGTCCAGCGGCTGCTCCCCCTCTTCAGTCTCCCGGGCTTTAGGAGAGTAAAAAGCCAGTGTGCTCCTAGCCTTGGGGTTGGACAGCTCGATCGCACTCCTGAGGAGGAGGCGGTGATGTGGCCAGCTCTGTCCGTCCAGGCTTTACCAACGAGGTGATGAGGTCCTTCAAGATCCCGGCCCGCTCTTTCAGGTCCCGCAGGCGGGTCATCTTGGCCGCAAGATCTCGCTCCGCTTCCACCGTTGCCCCAACGAAGTCGCTGTATTTTTGGACGGTTTCCTGGTACACCTCTTCTTGAAGCAGCTGGATTTTCTGCTTGAGGTCCTCCACGCTCTGGGGCTGGCTGCCTCCTATCACCTCCGCCATGACGGCCCGCGTCTTCTCCGAGAAACGGCCTAACGTATTCAACAGCCCCGCAGTCATTTCCTCCACTTTCTCTACCGATTCTTTTTTTATAGATCCCCCTTTCTCGTTTCGAGGGTCGCACCTTTCCGCTCCCTGGTTGAAGTCTAGTTCAACCCGTCCGCAGGTCAGGGAGGAGAAACGGACCCCACTCGCACATCTCGGTCAGTCGGCGTCGTACCTCCCATGAGTGTCCTCCGAGCTGCGTTCAGGAGGCGGTATCGTTCTTCTACCTCTTTGAGTATAGGCACGTCAAGGTGAGCCATCATGCTTCGGAGGTAAAGAAAAAGCCTCTCAGCAGATTTATGCCCCGCTCCACATTCAGGTAAGCCTGGTCCAAAAGTCTCCTACGGGCCTCGGGGTCGGCCGGCTCCTCATGAAGGAAAATGTATAAGCTACCCCTAATGGCGGTCAAAGATGTCCGCAGTTCACGAGCGACCCCGGCTAACTCCTCGCCCTTGAGCTGATATTGCTGAACCAGGGCCTGCTTTTGGAGTTCCAGTTCTCTCACCTGGGTGTGGAGCTCGTCGAACTCGTGATCCAGACGCGCCGCCAGCAGCTGATAGGTCTCCGCCATCGCTTGGAAGGCCTTGACCACACGTTTCAAGTCTTCGTCCATCTTATTGAACCAAGAAGACTATCTCGAGGGAATCAAATCTGCGGAGGTCTACTCGCGGCCGCCACATCCGCCTCCTCTTCCAGCTCGCGCAATGGAAGGCTATCACTGTGGCTTGGGGAGGAGGATCGGAAGGTCACCCCACTCTTTTCTTCCTTGGTGACGCCTCCTCAGCCCCAAGCTGGTGGAGGAGGGTGCCAATGAGGAAGAACTCCTTGCCGATGTCATCTGCACAGAAGCGCAAACCGTGGAGCACGCCGTAGCCTTCCGGATCAGCCCAGGACCACACCACTTTCACGTCTGCCTCGACCGTGGAGAGAATAAACCACGGGGTGACCACCACGGTCAAGCGCGTTTCGGCGGAAAGAGCCTGGGGGCGGGTCATCATCAGGCCGCTGTCGCTGAGATTCTCGACCTGCCCCGTAAGGGAAGTCTCTGGGGAAATCCGACAGGTGACCTCCAGGGCGATTGGGATGCGCACGGAGGCCCTGGGAGTCGGGCTGCCTTGGAAGGCCAAGAGCCGCTTCCACGTCAAGTGGTGAGTCCGTTCCCACGTGGTGAACCGCAGGCCCATCCGGCTGGGAGGGTTCTCGGCCCTCCAGGCCACCACCACCTCGGCCCGGGCGTTTTGGTCCCCTGTGCACAAGAGAAGCCTCATCGGGGTGGCCGGAGCCAACGGCTGCGCGACCTCGAGCAGCAGCCCGCCCTAGCACACATTCTGGGTGAGGCCGACGGTCCGGTACCCGGGGGGCGCCGGGCTCTCGCAGAGGACCGGCAACCGCAGTGGGAACCGGGAATGCTGACAGATGGTCGTATAGAACATACTCCCGCCATGTCGCAAGGTCCAGGCCACTTTCTTCCCTTTTTGAACACCTCTAGGAATGCCCTCAAACGATGTGCCTAACGCTTGAAACCCCTAGCCCAGTCGGGGATACGCAAGCCCTAAAGGGAGGGGCAGGGATGAACCCGGGGTGAAGCCTAATCCCAAAAACGAGAAACACCAGCCCTCACGGCACCACGCTGCGGGGGCTTTTCTTTTCAGCGCGGGGTAAAATTGCCAGGGCTGTCTTCTACAGGCACCAGGAGTACGGCCTCCCGATTGATACTTGCGTGGTGGACCTGTTGACGCGAGGGAACTGCAAGGACCCCCAAGCTGCCACGAGATGTGACGGAGCAACATCATTGAGGAGCTACAGGGGACGCGGAATCGGTTTATAGATCATCCAAGTCAGGTGGAGGA
This sequence comes from uncultured bacterium, assembly GCA_964348275.1. Taxonomy (GTDB): domain Bacteria; phylum Methylomirabilota; class Methylomirabilia; order Methylomirabilales; family CSP1-5; genus CSP1-5. The sequence continues at coordinate 1,227 of CAYGBT010000091.1, read as the reverse complement.
TTTGGAGTTCTGAAGCTCCAAAGTGAGGCGCGCGAGGCTGGACAGGAACTGAGGAGGAAGAAAGTGATGAGTAATGAAATCGATTCGCCTGAGCGGAACTCTAAACTGAGAGTTGTCTTCTTGGGCTCCCCTTTGACTTATACCACATGGTGGCTCATTCTGACGATCTTGGTAATTGTGATTTGTGGTATCGTTCTCTGGAAATCGAGTCGGATCAACTTTGAATGGTTGCAGCGAGTAGCCCCGACCGTACGACCGGATGGTTGGGGACAACTTTTCGGCTTGTACTTATTTACAATAGTCGGCATGCACCTCATCATCCATCCCGTCTTACTTGGGGTGAGGCACCTCTTCGGACTTCCTTCGAAAAAGCGGGAAATCGTGTGGGGACCCACTTTAGTGAGCATTTGCGAATCCATACTGTATCCCACTTCGCTACTTTTCGGTGCACCTGAGTTCATCGGTGTTTGGCTAGCAATTAAGGTTGCCGGGGCGTGGAATCTTTGGCAGCGGGATCACGAGGGTAGGGCACGTTTCCAAAACCTCCTGGTCAGGAACGCATTATCTATTCTACTTAGTCTTGTTGCGTTTGGGACTATGAAAGCCGGTTTCATGGCCCCTCTCTCCTGTTAGATGATATGACTGCCCTGGTACAAGTGCGACGAGAATACCGCAAAAGGGCTAAGCATGGCCGAAAAGCTTGATCCACACCAGGTAGTCAGCGTCGAGGAACTCCCCTGGTCCATCGTGTGCGAGCAGGAGGCTACAAGGCGGGTGATGGTGCGGAAGCGGCTGCTGACCAACGACGAGTGTTGGAAGAGATCAAGACAGTAAGGCGGGAGTTGGAGGGGAAGCGGGCAAGATGAGCGAGATGAACGAAAAAGTTGAGGAGCCTCAAGAGCAGCCCTCTAACAGCCCTACCCTTCGAGAATTTTCCTCAGAGGAGCTGGAAAATATCCTTGAGGCTCATCGGAAGTGGGTTGAATCGGAGGGGAAGGAGGGAGAAAGGGCCGACCTGGGCGGCGCCAACCTCCAGGGGGCCGACCTGTACGAGGCCAACCTCCAGGGGGCCTACCTGTACAAGGCCAACCTCCAGGGGGCCTACCTGTACAAGGCCAACCTCCAGGGGGCCGACCTGTACGAGGCCAACCTCCAGGGGGCCGATCTGTACAAGGCCAACCTCCAGGGGGCCTACCTGTACAAGGCCAACCTCCAGGGGGCCTACCT
>CAYGBT010000090.1:0-7786 GCA_964348275.1 uncultured bacterium | reverse complement strand
AGACGCCCCACTCCGGAATGAACTGAAACCCGTCCGGTGGTTCGGCCAGAGCCGTTCCCGGGGCGAGAGTTAGGAACCCCGCCAGTACAAGGATGACAAGCCGCACTGTCTTCATAGTTTCCTCCCAACCCCCAATGCAGTTGCTCTGCTTGACCTTAGTGACCTTAGAAAGTGCAATTAACAAGCCAAGCCGTGTTTTGCCTTTCCCCCTCTACGTCTGGCCATTCCCGGGAGTCGGTCGCTCGAGCCTGAGTCGCCTGGGGCAGCGATTGGGGGCGGATTAAAATCGCAAGGAGTAAAAGAAGTATGAAGCGGGGGCGACGCGTTTCCCTAGAAGGCAGAGGATCCACTGGGTCAGGCGAAGAGGTCGTGCGCCTCCTGGCTGGAGCGTCTACTGCGAGGAAGCTCGGGTCGCGCTGCACTTCAGCCCACCAGGGGGACCGTTCATCGGTTGGGTGACTTGTTCTGATCGCTCGGTGGAGGCTGAGGAAGAGATCCACCTCCTGTGTGACAAATTGTCTCCCTAAAATGACCCCCTGACAGCGTGGCAGACTTTTCCCCTAGTCTCCATGAATCAGATTTCGCCCAGAAAAATGGTTCTATGGCGAAGTCGAGTCTGACAAATCAAGAGGTTACCTCGTCGTCCTCACTACCCAAGTTCTTGGCACGGATGTCGCAACCACATCCTCGAAGGTCTGATCTCGAGGGCCACCCCTATTGGGAGGGAACCTACATGCAGCGGAGGCGAGGTTGGCGAAGACTCCTGCGAGAGCTGATAGGGCTACTGGTGGGGCTTCGTCCTGGAGGGTCGAGAATAGGCCTAGTGGCGATCTGCCTCGAAACAGAATCTGCGTCCGATTTTTAAGCCGAGCGATATCGGAGGGAAAGGGCTATGAGCCTGGAGATTACACTGGGGGTGAAAGGCCTGGATTCTTCAACGACTCCCTCGGATGAGGCAACCCAAATGCTTGAGAAGCTCCTGCAGGCATTAGAGGGTGTCCAGAGGGCAGAGTATGATTGGGAAAGCCACCGGTTTGTTATAAGTTATGATCCAAAGCGGGCCACGATACTCCGCATCCTGAGCGCGATCGAACTCCAGGGCCAGCAGATCGGTCAGAGCTATCGGCCCACCGATGTCCAGACAAGCACAGCGAACACCTTGCCCTGGCGGGACGTGTGGAGCTAACCGTACTCTCCCCACTGATGCACCTCCATAGTTTTCACCTCTTACCTTTCTCCTCGCAGGGAGTCGATGTATTCATCGATCAGCCGCAGGGAATCTTCCGAGGGGTCCAGAAACTCCAGCACCGTCCGATAGATCAGGTCGCGCTCGTAACAAAGGCTTCGAAGTCGGTGAGGATCTGCGTGAGGCCGGTGGCCAGAGGACTGTTGGACGAAGCGTAAACCAAGAACGTTACGACACTGACAAGCGCCACAATGACGATCCACTCTGCCGTCTCAGTGCCTCGCTTATCCCGCAGGTAAGCTAAACCTCATGACATTCTGCATTGGTTTCCTCTCCTTTGCTCCGTTCTTCCTTACCAATCAGGTCAGCCGGGAAGAAGGGCTAGGAGCTAGTCAAGGACCTGCCAAAAGCCAGTTGCTAGTGCGCCGGGCGGCGAGACGTAAACGATAAACGCTGCGATAGCGAGTAGCAGCAATAAGAAGAGCCACGCCGGGGTAGTTTTATTCCCCCCTGATTCCGGAGGTAGCAAAGCGCATCTGGCAGATGGCAAATAGTGTTCAGCATTGATCCCCTCTCTGGGTTCTCGGGTAACATACGCTGCCATCATTTTGCCAAACGGGGGTGGTGCATGGACTGTACCACAGGAAGTTACCCGATTGCCCTTTCCCTTCCTAGTAACTGACCAGAACTTCGCGATAACGTTTCTGGTGCAACAGTGGTGCCGACCGTTATCGTCCATCTTTCCTTCTGGAAGTCGCCGGGAATCCGCCAGACTTTTCGACCCAAAGACCGATATGCTCCGCCAGCCTTGGGACGTCTAACTCCCCCGCGCAGCTTCCGTTCCCATATGCGGCAGTCGATTGGAGAAAATCCACCCCGGTCTGGTAGATCAAGGTCTCCTCCCCATCTGGTTGCAGCTCTTGCCGGTTTACCGCGGACCGAATCACGCGACACTGCACTTTCGTTTTACCCCTCGTCAGAGGTAAGACCAGATCAAGAATGATACCGAGGCGGACAAACTCAGCATGCTCAATCAGCGCCCCCGAGAGACTAATGTTCAGGATCGACGCCTCCCCCATACCATTCAGCCGTCCCATGGTCTTGCTCTTGCGTCTCACGGCTAATCGCGGATATCGCCGCTGGTCTCGCTGTTCTTCTCCCATTCGAACTCCTCCGCAGAAGTGGCAGGCCCCACATACCCCCAGGTGCGTGCCCCATGGTAATCTCCCAAGCGTAGGCCAGGCTGGCGCATGCTTACCTAATCATCTCACCTGCGCCTTCACCGCTTTCGTGCTGAGGGGCGATTGGCGATGGACGGTTCACCAAGTTTCGCAGACGTGGATGGCACAGGGGGCAAAAGGTTAGGGTGGCAATCCGCTTTGCTCCAGCGAGAAGTATCCACCTCTCAGCCATTCCACCGCACGGACATTCTTTGGCGTTCTCTTCAATTTTGTACCACATGGTTCCTACTTCCGGCGGCTCCCTCTCCTGGCGATGAGGCCCGTCCCTATCATGCCCGAACCGAAGAGAAGTGTGCCGGGTTTGGGAACAGGAGCACGCGAGGTCTTAGCAAGAACGTCGTGCTTCCAAAGGTAAGGGGCATGGTATTGCCCCGTCGGAGTTTGAGAGAGGAACGGTCGATAACCGCTACCCCGTCCGCTTGAGTGAGATCAGCGGCAGATGGTTGATGCGAACTTTCTTGCCATCCACGCCCTCCCACCATGCCACCATTTCCTCGGTCGGCCCCACCGGAAAATAACGCAAGACACGGGATTCCAGGGCTTCAGGGAGCGGAGTTCCCCAGTCTATCTGGCAGAGGAGGGTCAAGACCATCCGGTCTATGGCGTGGTCGGGCAGGTGCGTCTGAGGCAGATCATTGCCTTTCCACCGATCTGTTCCCATAGGCCCACATTCTGGCCGCCGCTCTCGGCCTCGACGGTCGATAATCACCTGGACCTGAGGGAGGGGCTGCAGGATCCTGGTCAATTCCTGTTGGAGATCGCTGAAGCGTCGATTGACGATCCAGTAAATGATACTTCCATGCTTCAACGCTTGAGCCATCGTCTGGGCCCCGCCGAATATGCCGCTCGGCCTTCGGGTGTCTCTCACTGCGAGAAAGATTGATCAGCAATCTCCATGGAATCCTCAAGGCCTGTGAAGGCCAGGAAAGGAGTAGGTATCTATTCCACCACCTCCTGGCAGGAGACACAGAAGGTCGTGCCGGGCACTGCCTCCAATCGTTTCCAAGGGATTTGCTTCCCGCACAGCCGGCAGATGCCGTAGGTCCCCCGCTGGAGATTCGCCCAGGCCTGATCCAGGGCCTTGATCCGGGAGGTCAAGAGTTCACACGTCCTCGCTTCCTGCTCTTTTAGGAGTCCTCGCTCCACATGCTCCAACACATCTCGTGAAAGATCATCGGATAAGTCCTGGCCTACCGATAAGCCATTCATCGTTTGCCGGACCATCTTCCTCAATTGCATCTGAATGGCCTGTCTCTCTTGTGTTATCCGGCGAGCCAGCGCAGTCCGCTTCCCCATCTCCCGGCTCTCTCCATTCGCGGGTAGGTAAACCGCTATACGAAGCTGAACATCTGCTATCTGGGCAAGGCCCATGCCAGCTTCGAATCTTGATCGCCAGAGCCGTGTAACTTTCTCAATTATCAAAGGAAGTCTGAACCCAGAGATCTTAAACGGAAGGCGAAGGAAACTAGCAAAGGGGGGATCGCCCCATGCACATCTTGCCTAGCCATTGCAATGTTTGCATGATCATGATATTGAGTCCTGGGGCTTGGACGTGTCCTGGAGAAGCAGGCTGAGGCATGAGGTCCTAGTCCTTGACACCTCTTGCCCAGTCGGGGATACTTACACCCCCTCCAGGAGCGGCAGGGATGGAACCGGAGTAAGCAGAGCTCATAGCCTACGTCCGGCACAATCGACGGCGCACCAAGCATTCAGAGGCGTTCTGGAGAATGGTATGGCCTGGGAAGGCGTTTTATTCTGAGTCCTGAGTCTGAGGCGTCTCAACATAACACCACCGGGAGCTATCGGCATAACCCCCAAGCGTTAGCCCCTATCCGACAGGTTTACTTCTCTCGTGGTTCTCTCTCACTGTTCGATAGTTCTGGCAAAGTACTGGCAAAGTCAACCGGATTGCAGGCCTGTCTGACTTCTTACCCGATTCTGAGATTCTCCAAGTCCACCCATCTGATTTTGTATTCTCTGCGTCGGGCCAGTCAAAATCACCTCGTAATGCTGGAAAATATCCGCTGCCGCACGCCAAAATTCGCCTGCCAGTCTGTCCACCAATTCCGAGTCCGTCTCAACCTTTTTCGCCCCCGCCGAAGCGTCGGCAAGAGCCCCGCACAGCGCGGCCCGAACCATAGAACCAGCTTTCCAAGGATCTTGGCCTTCCCGGAAGCAGGTGTCTATCAGCCTGCCAAGCACGACTAAAATCTCTATCCTCGCCTTCTGCGTCAGGTCTCTCGCTTTTTCGTCTCTCATCGCTCACTCCCCTTCGTCTTCCCACCCATCGGTCCCGGCACCTCATGCGCGGTGAAAAGGTCATCCAGCACTTTGTGCAGCCTATAGAGTGACGCTAATTCGGGATCAGCACGGGCCGCCCTTGCCCGCAACAGGTCTTCATGCTCAAACAGGTGGGAAACCATGTGTCTCCGAAGTGTCTCGGCCTGGCGGTTGGCTTGCCGCAAGTGCTTTTCCATCAGCCGGACATCCTCTTCCGTAATTTGTTTCCTTTTAGGCATCGCCTCGCCCTCGTTTCCCCTCCATCTCCCGCTGCACCGCCTTGGCCTCCTCCAGCACCTCCTGGTTCGACAGGAGCCCCTTTCGCAAGAACACGGGTCGAAGGACCTCCTAGCTGAAAATCAATATAACAAATATACCAAAAGACCAAGCAATATCTAGTTCAACGTCTTAGCAGTCTCCTGCCCAGTAATCAGAAGTCTCTGTTCAGGGAAATCTATCTTTTTCAAAAGTCACTTCCAATGAAGTCAAGCTTGTTCTCTAGGGATCGTCCCTCTTCCTCTTCGTCTTCATCGTCAAAAAAACCTCAGGCTCATCGGTTGCCTGCCTTTTCAGTTCCCTTCGACGTACCTCTTTGATTGTCTTATTTGACAATCCGACCGGATGTCGTCTTCAGAGAACTCGTCCTTGGTCAGTCCATAGACCCGCTTTCTTACGTTGTCCAGCTGTGTGAACGAGAACAGTCTATTACTTGCCAATGGTCATAGATTATCTTCGTCCTCGCGCTGCAGAATTGCTTCAAGCTTATCGACGGTACCTCCTCAATCCCGTCCGAGGACCTTTATTCCTGCAACATGCTGTGCAATGAGCACTCGTACAGACTCCCCGATTTCATCCGCAATCTGGTTCCGTATTTTTTCCTTCTCCTCGCGGGAAGGCAAGCGATGCCGGTGGGCGGAGTGCCATATGTAATGGGCTAGCACGAGTGCCAAGCCACGGATCACAACATTTACCCCAATCTCTGCTATATCCCCCGGGTCTCTTTCTTCGTTAGTTGCCTCCGTATATGCCCGCTCGATTATGTGGCTGATATGTTGTACCAACGCTTCGATTTTCCCCATGTCCATATCTGTCTCTCCTCGTCGTGCCCACTCCCTCGCGTAGTACATCCACATCTCGTCTTCTGTCTGAAGGGTCAGTTAGCCAAAATCCACGCCCGAGATCGCCTGGGGCGTCTACCTTAGTTGACCCTCAGTCCTAGTCGGACTGCTGCTGAGAGGAACCTAAAAGCAGAGGAGCAGTTCGGTTCCAACAGAGGGGCTCGCCCCCTGCGTCGTGAGGAGCACCCCAGGGGTCCCGATGTTGAACATCCGCCCTTCCTGGGTGTGGGAACCCCCGACTGCGTACTCTGCCGAAAGGTCGCAGGAAATGCAGGGTGAGCGCCGCCGATCCGCAAGATCACTGATAGCGGTGTCCTTGGCGAGGAGCTCTTTTCAAAACCAAAACGCCCCTCAGGCCGGACTCCTCCCGAAAAGGCGTGTGAATGCACCGTTTGCCTTCGATTGTACCGGAGATGGGCTGAGAGCTATGCCTACCCCGGTTCCATGCCTGTGTCTCCTGAGGGTCGTTCTGATTCACTTATGAGCCGGCGCCAGGCGTCCAGCGCTCCCTCGCGTAGTACCTCCAGACCTCGTCTTGTGCCTGAAAGCTCAGGTGGCCGAACCCCCCACTGCCGCGCTGACTCCCTTGCATAGTACCTCCAGATCTCATCTTGTGCTTGATGGCGCAGGTCGCCGAACTCCACCCCGGCGATCCCCTGAGTTGCCCATCTCACCTTGCCGACTGCCTGGACCCGACGGTTGCTGAGGGGGAGGTGGAAGTGGAGGAGCAGTTCGGTTCCAACAGAGGGGCTCGCCCCCTGCGTCGTGAGGAGCACCCCATCGGTCCCAATGTTGGTGATCCGTCCTGCCTGGGTACGGGTTCCCATGACCTCGTAATCCACCCAGAGGTCGCAGGAAATGCGGGGTGAGACACGCCGATCGATCACGTTAATCATGGCAGTGTCCTCGACGGGGATCCCTTCGAGAAAGCAAGTCGCCCTAACGGACCATAGGTCCGACAAGGCGTTTGAGTGCTCGGCGCGCAAGGAATAGCGCCATGAGGCCTATCTGTCATTACTACCCGGGTTCCATTGCTGCGTTTCCCTAGAACCTTTAGTATTTCTCACTTGGCACGGGGTGTCAAGTGTTAGACATTTCGTTGCTGGCGGGAGCGCCCGATCTTTTTTGTTCTTTGATTTGGTCCTCGCTGGGTTACAACCCCGCCTCGGCAAAAAGGGGGAGGGGATGGCTGGATGGCAAGGGCTGAGAGAGAGGGGATGTTCGATCAGGGCTTTGCCCTGACTGATACGCAGGACGGAGACCTTGTGGTCGGGGGCGACGCACCCCACGGGCCCGCATACCCACCACCGGAAATGGCGGCGCCTGTCTCCGTTCGATAGTTCTTCTGCGTATATGTCCTACCTCCTGCCCTGCGTCAGGTGCGAGCAGAGTGCTGCTCAAGATTCATTACTGGCAACCTCCTCCCAACAGAAAATCCTCCGCGACATGCTGCCGCAAGGGACCGTGTCTGCATTTTTGTTTTGGTATTTTCCCCGGTTCCATAGCGAGAATCTATCACGCGTGAGGCTTGATGCTCAACACCTCACGGATGGGGAACCGTTTCCTTTTTGTCTCTTAGATCACGGGACCGCGCAGTCAATCCCACACATCCCGCTAGCGGTACGGATTCGCTTTGCTTGTCTAGACGGCCATGGGCCACCGGCTAGGTATCGAAAACGCAAGTATCACCTTCCGTTCCTCCGCAATGTTCCCTGCCGAAAATTGGTCAACGAAGACCTCGGGAGACCGTTAAGTTATTGTAAAACAAACTTGTCTTTATCTGGCATACCGGTTGCTCGGTGGCCTCGAAGAGAAAACGAACCTCAGACTTCCAGAGATCCAAGAGATGAAGCGGGACCGGACGATCCAGACCCGTCACGAGGTGCCGGTCCTGGGCTGAGAATCCCCAAGGGGAGTGACCGTGGGACAAGAACAGGGTGGCAGGCGGCGATATCCCCGTG
>CAYGBT010000089.1:0-7930 GCA_964348275.1 uncultured bacterium | reverse complement strand
TCTGGCGGCCTACCATTAGCCGACCCCGCACCCGACCCCCTCGCACAGATGCCGCTCGCAAAAAATTGGGGGATGAGCTTTCACCTCTGCGACAAGCTCATCCCCTCGCTCCTCTTCAGCAAGGTGGTCGTTCTGGCCCCACCTCCCCGATTCCCCCGGGACCGAAGGGGGGACGAGACACGGTCTGGACCACAAAGACCGTGCATCCCTTCTCCCTGAGACGTGCCGCCCATCCCTCCGCTTCCTCTCGGTCTCGCGCCCGACCAAAAACTGCCGAGCCGCTGCCGGTCATGAGGGCCGGCCGGGCACCCCAGGCCTCCAGGGACTCCTTGAGTTGCTTTAGAGCAGGGTAACGGCGGAAGACGACTTCTTCAAAACGATTCCACGACGAAGCAAGAAGAGGTTCATAGTTCCCTTGCTCCGCAGCCGTTATTACCCTAATGCTTTTGTCTTCCCCTGTCAATTCCAAATTGGCATACGCCCAGGCAGTCGGGACCGGGAAACCGGGAAACATGATCACCAACCAGGAGGGAGGAAACGGAGGAAGAGGATGAAGCTCTTCACCTCTTCCAGACGTCCACGCGCTGGGGCCACCGAAAAAAAAGGGGACGTCCGATCCTAGCTGCGTGCCCAGCTGTTCCAGTCTTTCACGGGGGAGGCCAGCCTGGAAGAGGCGATTCAGCCCCCAGAGGGTGGTGGCGGCATCGCTGCTCCCGCCGCCGAGTCCCGCCCCAAGCGGGATGCGCTTGACGATCTGGATTCGGACGCCGGCGCGGATGCCGGTCGTCTTCAGGAAAAGGGCTGCAGCCCGGTAAGCCAGATTCTCTTCCCCCCCCGGGACGGAAAGACCGGCCGACTCCACGGAGATCCCCTGCTCCCCCCCAATGATCCCGATCTCGTCGCACAGATCCACGTGCTGCAGCACGGTCCGGATCTCATGATACCCGTCGGCCCTTTTCCGCAGGACCTCCAAAAAGAGATTGACCTTGGCTGGTGCCCAAAGGCTAAGTCCCATCAACGGATCAGCAGCCCCCGTTTTGTGCCGGAGTGGAGAGGGGGAGTGAGAAGAGGCGATCGGCGAGGATCGGATTGATGTCGATCGTCTGGTAGGTCACCGTGATGCTCACGGGCTTACGGACCTGTGTGAGGGTTATGTCCGTAGGAACAGAGATCCCCTCCAGCTCGCGGGTCGCGCGGAAAGCGAACCGAAGCCCCTGGCGACCTTTCCAGAGTTCCCCACCCAGGAGCGTCCCGGCGGGGTCCATGTAAAGCCGCTGGACCGAATCGGTATACTCGCCCTCGAACAGATATGCCCGACGCCCCGGAACGTAAGACACGAAAGAGGACGGGACGATGGGTTGGGGGGGGAGGCCAGTGAGCAGCCGGACAAGAGCCGTGGGAGGGAGCTTCAGACCGAGGAGGCGGTTGATCAGCTGACATCCGCCCGGTGCGATGCGGTCCTGATCCGATGCACTGTGGACAACGACTCGTTTCCCATCGGAGGCGATGATGAGAACCGGTAGACCGAACGCACCCAGCGTCTCCAGGCGGAAGCGGCCGTCACTCCGCAGGGCCAGCGCTTGCCGATACCGCCGTCCTTCCTCGTCTAGGCTGACCTCGACCGCCGCGATGCCCCGGAGAGAACGGATCTTGCCCTCGCGGATTTGAAGCCGGGCGACAAGTGCTTCCCGCTCCTCAACGGAAACCGGGTGACCGGCCTCTCGGGGAGGAGGGAGGCTCACGCATCCAGCCAGGGAGATTCCCGCCACCAGGACCCACCCGAGCGCACAACGCCTCGAAAAGATCATTGCTTGCCGTGAAGCAGGACGCTACGGGCCCGCTGAAGTTTCTCCTTCAACTTTACATTCGTGTCGTCGAGCTCAAGCGAGCGCTCCCACTGCTCAACGGCCTCTGGAATCATCCCTTTCTGAAAAAAGACATCCCCGAGGTGCTCGCGGATAGTCGGGTCTTCTTCCCGTACCAGCGTGATCGCTCGCTGAAGCTCGCGCAGGGCCTCGTCCAACCGCCCCAGCTTATAGTAAGCCCACCCGAGGCTATCCACAAAGGCCCCGTTATCTGGCTCGAGTTCAAGGGCCTTCTTGATCAGGGCCAGTGACTCCTCCAAACGGATTCCTTCCTCAGCGAACATATACCCGAGATAGTTGTAGGCATCGGCATGTTTGGGATCCACTTTCAGCGTCCGGCGAAAGGACTGCTCCGCCTTATCCATTTGGCGGGTCCGCTCGTAGGCCGCCCCGAGCTGGTAATGGTAATTGGCATTGGTCGGGTTCAAAAGCACCGCTTCTTCCAAAACCTCGGTTGCCTCGTCGTACTCCCTGCGACGAAGATGGGTCACCCCCACAAGGTAGCGCGCGTTCCCATTCTCCGGATTGAGACGCGCGGCCTCCTGAAAAGCAGCCAGGGCCTCATCCAACTGGTTGAGATGTCCCAAGACAAACCCTTTGTGGATGAGGACTTCTGCGTCTTCCTTTTCCCGGGGAGGGATCTTCGTGAGCTCTGCGAGAGCCTCCTCATACTTTTGCTGCCCTTCTAGACTGATGGCCAGGTAGAAGCGAGCCTGCCGGTTGTCCTGGTCCACGGCAAGCACCTCTTCCAAAGACTGCTGTGCCTCCTTGTACCTTCGCATCTCGATCAACAGAAGGCCGATCCGATTCTGATGGGCAAGATCCTCGGGTTGATCGGCGGCAATCCGACGAAACTCTGCGAGCGCCCCATCCAGATCCCCTGTCCGCAAATACGTCTCAGCCAGCCGCTCACGAAAACCTCGGTTCGAGGGGTCTTCGTGCAGGGCTCTGCGGTACACCTCGCGCGCGTGCTCCCATCGTCCCAACTGCTCATAGGTCAGGCCAAGGAGCAGGCTTGCCTGGTCAAAGCCGGCCCGAAGTTCCAGAATCCCTTCGAGGTGAGAAATCGCTTCGTCCACCTGTTTGGTTTCCAGGAGGACCCGGGCCAAATTGTATCTGGCCTGGTAGAGGTCTGGGTTGATGGCCATCGCCTTCCGGTACGCCTCTATGGCCTCCTCGTACCTCGTTGTCTTCGAGTAAAGATTCCCCAGCTGAACATAGACATCCGCCCGATCCGGTTGAAGGCGCAACAAGTCCCGATAGTACCGCTCGGCCGTTCGGCCATTGCGGATATTCTCGTAGGCCGTGGCCAGAAGCAGATGCGCCTCGACATTCCTGGGATCGAGAGAGAGAATTTCTTCGGCGAGGGTGATCGCTTCCTGATACGTGCCACGTTGCATATGGAGGTTTGCGATGCTTAGCCGAATGGCCAGGGAGTCAGGATCCAAATCCAAGGCCTGCTCGTAGTGCCGGAGGGCGGCGCCAATATCACCTTGGCTCTCCGCCAAGCTCCCCAGCAGAAACTGGTAGTAGGCCGCCTCCGCTGCCGCCGGGATCTTCCCTGAAGGCGCGGGCTCCTCACGGACTCCGGACTCCGCCTTGTGCGGCATGGACGCAGCGGTGGAAACAGAGCCATTCACAGAGGCACATCCCTGCTGCAGCGAGAAGACCAAGATCAGAGCAATAATGAGTCGCGGATTCCTATTGGTCGATTTCATTGATCCCTTCGCAGCCTCGGGTCTCTCTCAAGTCAACGGACACCATGGCCTGATCGGTGCAGATACTGTGCCAGGTGCTGCCACAGCTCACGTTCCCCCTCTCCGGTCACCGCGGAAAAGAGGAGGAGGTTTTCCGGATCTCGCATCCCCAGGACCGCCGCCGAACCCTCCCGAGCCCGACGTCGGGCCCCCCGCTTGACCTTGTCTACCTTCGTCAACACCACGAGATGAGGAATGCGAGCCGCCTGAAGCCACGCCCGCATCTCCTGGTCCAAGGGGCTGGGGGGGTGGCGGGCATCCACGATCATGACCACCGCCCTGAGGACCGCTCGAGTCCGCAGGTATCCTTCGACCATGGGCGCCCAGGACCGTCGCATCCGCTCCGCGACTTTCGCGTATCCGTACCCCGGGAGGTCCACAAAATAGAAGGCGCCGTTAATCCAGTAAAAATTGATTGTTTGGGTCCGCCCGGGCGTCCTGGAGACTCGAGCCAACCTCCGCCGACCGAGGAGCCGATTAAGCAAGGAGGATTTCCCCACGTTCGAGCGACCGGCAAAGGCGATCTCCGGCTGCCGGTCCCGAGGAAAGTCCCGTGGACCGGTTGCACTGCCCACAAATTCCGCAGAGGTAAGTTTCATCCCCTTGGCAATACTGTTCCATCACCATAACAAATGCAAAGATAGAGGGCAAGGGAGAAAGGGGGTTACCCTTGACTCCCTGTACTAATTATGGTAGCTGCGGGGCTTGGGATCATTTGTAACCGTGGGGCATCGCCCGTTCCTGTCGGACGTTCCGGTGACCGAAGGGACCGTTCAACGATCGGACAATCACCCATCGAGGAGTGAGATGGCTAAAATCGTTATCCTGCGGGGGGATGGCATTGGCCCCGAAGTAGTGGACGAGGGGTTGAAGGTTCTCAGGGCCGCCGCCCGGAGGACCAAGATTTCCCTCGACTTTCAGGAAGCGCTCCTGGGTGGTGTGGCAATCGATGCTACCGGTGATCCCCTTCCCACAGAGACCCTTCGCCTGTGCAGGGAAGCGCACGCTATCCTGCTCGGAGCAGTCGGAGGCCCCAAGTGGGACTTCCTCCCTTCGGTTAAGCGGCCCGAGCAGGGGCTCCTCCAACTCCGAAGGGCCCTCCAGCTCTATGCCAACCTGCGGCCCGTGCGCCTTTTTCCTCCCCTCCTTGAGGCCTCCCCCCTCAAAAGGAGCGTAATCGAGGGGACCGATCTCGTGATCTTCCGGGAATTATCGAGTGGTCTTTATTACGGATCCCCTCGCGGGATCGAGAGGCAAGGAGAGGACGAACGGGCGGTGGATACTTTAAGCTATACGACCCCTGAGATTGCCCGAATTGCGCGACTCGCCTTTCAGGCAGCCGAGGGACGGAGCAACAAGGTCACTTCGGTCGACAAGGCCAACGTGCTGATGAGCTCTCAGCTCTGGCGGCGGGTACTCCTGCAGGTGGCGGAGGAATTCCCCCAGGTGAGCCTCGAACACATGTATGTCGATAACTGCGCGATGCAGTTGATCCGCAACCCGCGCCAGTTCGACGTGATCGTTACCGAGAACATGTTCGGCGACATTCTTTCCGATGAAGCAGCCGTGATCGCCGGCTCTATCGGCCTGATTCCTTCCGCCAGCCTGGGGCCCACGGTGGGTCTCTATGAGCCGATCCACGGGACGGCCCCTGACCTGGTCGGGTCGGGCCAGGCCAACCCCGTTGGAACCATTCTCTCCGTCGCCCTGCTCATGCGCTATTCCCTCAGACACGAAGCGGCGGCGACCACAATTGAGGCTGGGGTTGGGAGCGTATTGGACCAGGGGTACCGGACCCCAGATCTCAAGCAACCAGATACTCAATTGGTCGGGACTCAACAGATGGGAGACCTGATCGCTCAAGCTGTGGAAACGGCGTAGTCAGCAAACAGCGAGCGGCTATCGGTACCAGAATTCGGATTGCGAATTTCGAATTTCGGATTGAAAGACAAGCGTATACTTGGAAATTCCGAAACCCATAATCGTTTGACTGAGGGCCTCGACGGTGAGCCCTTCGACATGCTCAGGGCGGTGAGCAACGTCGAACCGCTCGGTCGAACCGTTCGATGGTGAGCTCACGGTCGAACCGCTCACGACTCGAAGTCTCAAATCCGAAATGATGATTGCGGACTGCGGACTGCTGGCTGTCGACTGCGCTCTACGTAGCAGAGGAGATCCCATGAAATCGCATCGAGAAGAGCTCTGGTTTGAGACCAAGACCCGACGGGCGTATATCAATATCACCCCCCAGGTAGAGGCCACCTTGAAAAAGAGTGGTATCCGGGAGGGGCTGTGCTTGGTGAATGCCATGCACATCACCGCAAGCGTCTATATCAACGACGATGAATCAGGCCTCATCCAGGATTACGATGACTTTCTGGAACGTCTTGCCCCCCATGAGCCGGTGGCGCAGTATCGCCACAACCGGACCGGCGAGGATAACGGCGATGCCCATCTGAAGCGGCAGATCATGGGTCGGGAGGTCGTCGTGGCCGTGACCAACGGGAAGCTCGATTTTGGGCCCTGGGAGCAGATTTTCTATGGAGAGTTCGACGGCCGGCGGCGGAAACGAGTTCTGATCAAGATCATCGGCGAGTAGCCGTGCTCGACGTGAGGTGTCGAGAGACGCAGGATCATCTGAGAGGAGGTGATGTCCGTGCCGAACAAACCCCCTAGCGAAGAAGAACCCAGCTTTCGGGTAACGGACCGACGGAGGATGGGTCCGGAGAATGCTCAGGAGTCCGGGCAGGCACCGGAGTCCCAAGAGGAAAGGACGGCCGAAACCCCGCCGACCGAATTCTTCCCGACCCCTGACCTCGTGCGTATTTTCATCGCCGAACTGCAGACGCGGGCCTTAATCCACATGGGCTTGATCCCGAACCCTGCGACCCATCTCGTTACACAAGATTTGCCTCACGCCCGGCTCGCCATTGACTGCTTGGCGGCACTCATTGAGCAACTCAGCCCCAGTGCGGCGCCGCCCGAGCGGGACGAACTTCAGCAGATCCTCACGAACCTGCGGTTCACCTTTGTCAGACAGAGCGGTGGGTAAGACGGCCGAGACGGAGATATCGGGGATTCCCGGGAACCGCGTGATCAGGGCTGTGCCTTAAACGTCAGGAACCTCCAATAGGACTCCGCCAGAGAATTGGTGTGCTGGGTATTAATCTGGATTCGGATTCCAGAGACAGTGTCGGGGGCAGTCCCAAAGAATTTTTTGTAATCCTCGACCACGTTCCGCGTCTCCGTAATCCACTTTCCCGTTTCCGCGTCGCCAGATTCGACCACCACCGCTCGAATGCGCAAGAACGGAAAAACGGAGGGAAAGGGCGACTCTCCCATGGTCCCCTTCGGAGCGGTGCTGTCCCAAATGTAAGCAATAACCTCGGTTCGTAAAACATCCTCCGAAAACATCACCAAGAGTTGGGCGGCCTGATCATCCCTCGCCCGCTGGCGGAAATCACCCTGCCTCGGTAACTCGGTGACCTTCCACTGCCACACGAGGTACGGAGTCTTCTTTAGGTCTATGTCGACCTCCTTTTGAATGGCAAAGGAGGACGAATTGCTCCGGAGCCTGAGCACCGGGCCGCTGCCATCCATGACGAGGGCGAAGTCTGCCTCTCCTTCCTTTTTTGTGAGCTCCCATCCCCGGGGGAGGCCGTCTCTACCTTGACCAAAATCGACGATGAGAACCTCTTGGGTCCCAAGCGCTGCCCCAGGGACGAGCCAAAGGATGAGCAACAAAAGTCCGATGGACCAGCCAATTTTTCCCACGTCTGGCCACCCCCGTACCATGAAGAATCTATCGTATATTTTGTGCAAAATGCATGCCTTGGAGTACCCCTCAGCTCCGACTTTGCAGGAGGACGCACCGCCCCCCCAAGAGATTAGATACAGCTTATAAGAGTTGTTGAAAAACGGCACGGGCCTGCGATACATTGCATCCAGATGACGAGGTACCGTTCAACTGGATCACCGTGATATAGGAATCCATAAAGAGTATTGAATAGGTGAAGTACCAGCCTCGTCTTACCGTCGAACCCAAAAAGGGACCTCCTATTGGGCCGCTCCATCAGAATGTCTGCTTTCGTTAAGAAATACTTCAAGTCTTTCTTCATAGGCATGCTTTGAACGTATTATCTTTGCGGCGCCTCCGTCTGATCTGGAAACATGCGTAGGAAGGGGGGATTGTTTGTCCTTTAACGTAGGCCGATGAGGGAAGGGAGGTGCAACAATGGAAGAGATGTTCAATCAAATCACGCGACTAGTCGGCGCGTACATTCCCAACCTGGTGGGTGCCTTGATCAT
>CAYGBT010000088.1:0-8013 GCA_964348275.1 uncultured bacterium | reverse complement strand
CCCAAGCCCTCCTATGTACGACTGAGCCCAGCAGTGGTAGCGCCACACTTCGTACTGATCCGGGCTTCCGGGCCAAGGCCGGGAACAACACATAGCCGCCAAGCGTTATATGACGAGGGAGGAAACCTTTGCGGGACCTCCGGCATCTAATGAAATAGCGGAGGAACCAATGAAGCTCTGGTACACCATTTTCATCGCGACTTTCGCCGCCGTATATGGTATGTTGAGTTTTATGCTTCTGGGGAGCTGGATGCACGAGACCGTCAAGGCCCTCAGGGATGCTCATCGACGGTCTCTTCATAGGGCTGGGAGGGCCGGCGCCCTCATGGGGGTCACTCTCTTCGTCAGTGCGGCAGCTAGCCTCTTGATCACGCAAGTCTCTCAGATCTTCTGGCCCTAGGCCTGGAGGGTATGGCACGCGATGAACTTTCTTGAAACGCTCGTCCTCGTTGCCGTGGTGCTCGGGGTTGTTTTCTTCAAAGCGAAGCACGGATGAAATCCTGGTCTCTCCTCTCGGCGAGGGGAGAGTTGTGACGTTCCCCCCTCGGATCAAGGGGACCGGCCCCTCGACCGATCCCAGACTTGACCCGGTGATCACAGTTCCTTTTCGCGCTCTCTCTGCCCTTTGAAGGAATCGGCTTGTCCTCCTTGTGACGTGGTCTTATTCCCAGCCCAATGCCATCAATACGCTTTGTTTCCAGGGGGTGGGCATGACATTGCTCTGGGTCGCGCTTGTTGGATACGGAATACTGATGTTTCTCATCTCGCCCCGAGCAGTCGATGCCAAGGGGTTTTACTGGGGATATGACACCCAAGGGCGAGAGACCGGCTTCTGGTTGCTCACGTCCAGCACGCTCATTACCTGGATCTTCGCCAAGTCGGTGACCAACGCCGCCAACCTGGGGGCTACATTTGGTATCGTGGGGGGGCTTGCCTACGCGACGTATTACCTCTCCATCCCGGTGGCTGGCATCGTCATTGTCTCCATCCGCAGACGCCTGGGCTCCCGCAGCCTGTCCGAGTTCCTGGTCAGCCGCTACGGGCGGACGGCCGCCACGGCCTTCCTGCTGGTTATCACCATTCGCCTGTTTAACGAGATCTGGAGTAATACCGCGGTAGTCGGTTCCTACTTCGGTGAGAAAGGATCCCCGCCGTATTACTCTGCTGCCTTCCTTTTTACCGGTCTCACCCTTGTCTACAGCCTCAAGGGGGGACTTCGGAGCTCCATCATTACAGATTCTCTGCAGCTCGTGCTGGCTGGATTTCTCCTCTTCCTCCTTCTGTTTCAGCTCTTCCCGCGGGTCGGGCCGGCCGAACTCCTCCGGGCGGGCGAGTTTTCTTTCCGTGGAGGCCTGGACATTCTCTTAGTCGCGTGCCTTCAGATCTGGAGCTACCCCTTTCACGACCCGGTCCTCACGGACCGAGCCTTCATTGCGCACCGTCACGCGACGGTCCCAGCCTTTTGGGCGGCAGGCATGGGCGGGACTCTCTTTATCCTTCTCTCCAGTCTGATCGGTATCTACGCGTACACTCAGGGACTTCCTTTGACCGACGATGCACCCCGGGTCGTGGCGGCGTCCTTCGGCCTCGGCATTCTCTTTGCAATGAACGTCATAATGCTCTGCTCGGCCGGCTCCACGCTCGACTCCACCCTCAGTTCTGTCTCCAAGGAAGCTGGCGTGGATCTGGCCACCCTCGGGTTCGGGCGGTGGCGGGGCCGCATCGGGGCGGGAAAGATCGCCATGGTGGCCATTGCGATCTTGGGGAACCTTCCCCTCTTCGCCGGGGCGTCTATCCTGCAGGCCACTACCATCAGCGGGACCATGGTGATGGGGCTAGCGCCCATCTTTATCCTCCACTTCCTCCCGTCGGTCCCGCGCGCCTCATTCCATCTCCCCTTCTGGACCGGGCTGGGACTCGGAATCCTTTACACGTTGGGATGGATTCCCCCTCCCCTAGCAATTGGAGACGGCCGCTACGCACTGCTGCTTGGGGTCAACCTCTATGGCCTCCTTCTCTGTACAGGACTCTTTCTCCTTCCTTGGGCCCTTGTGCGCGTCGTACAGGTACGGCAGATACACCTGGCCACCTTGAAGGAGATACGAGAGTGACAACGCCCACGGTGCCACTCTTGGAGCTCAGCATCCTCTGGATCCAGGTAACCGGGACCTGGTGCAATCTGACCTGCACCCATTGTCTCAACAGTAGCGGACCCCACAACCCGTGGCTCAAGAGCTTGGATACCGAGACAGTGATCCGGTACATCAAGGAAGGGGCTGACCTCGGCATCAAAGAGATCTATTACACAGGAGGGGAACCCTTTCTTCACAAGGATATGCTCCTCCTTATCGCCCACGCCCTCGAGGTTGCACCTACCACAGTCCTCACGAACGGAACCTTGATTACCGATGAGGTCGCGGACCGTCTCGCGGCATTCTCCGACAACTCGCCCTACTCCTTAGAGATCCGGATCAGCATTGACGCCGTGGATCCGGAACTGAATGATCGGATTCGAGGAAAGGGGGCTCTTGCCAAAGCGGTCCGGGCACTCACGCTCCTTCATAGTCGTGGCCTCCTCCCCATCCTCACCGCCACGGAGATGTTGAGGGATGAGATTCCCGAGGGGAACGGAATGTACGAGCGATTTCGTGACTTCCTCGTCACGCTCGGTATCACCAAGCCTCGAGTCAAGATCATGCCTGTCCTGCCCATCGGGCGGATGGAGAAACAGGGAGGGCCTCTGCTTACGCCAGAGATGCTGCAGGGTTTTGACTTTTCCCTGCTCCAGTGTTCAGAGACCCGCGTGGTGGCCGAAGGGGGGGTGTATGCCTGCCCGATCTTGGCCGGGCTGCCAGGGGCCCGCCTCTCCGAGAAAAGTCTGAAGAACTCGTTGAAATCCTGCCACCTCTACCATACCGCATGCGTGACTTGTTACGAGACGGGGATGACGTGCAAAAACTGACCCGCGACGCGGGTCAGAGTTGAAAGTTGAGAGTAAAGAGTGGAGGGTTGGGGAAAGGGTACGGAAACAACGTGTATCATGGACCGAGAAGTCGAATCATACCGTGAACCATACATGAGCGATGAAAACCATGAGCTCTGAACTTTCGAATCTCAACTCTCACCTTACGGAGTACAGGCGAATTGCCGTCTTCGGGGGAATCTACAACAACTCCCTCGCCCTGGAGGCCATACTGGAAGACATTCGACGGCGGGGAGTTGAGGCGGTCTTTTGCCTGGGAGACATGGGGGCCTTCGGCCCACACCCGGACCGGGTCTTCCCCCTGCTCGAGCATGGCAAGGTCCTGGCCATCCAGGGCAATTACGATCAATCGCTGACAACCGGCCTGGATCACTGCCAGTGCGGATATACCGACCCTCGAGACAATTACTTTGCCCGGTTGAGTTACGAGTACACCTTCCAGAAGACCTCCTCCGAAAACAAGGCGTGGCTCGGGACGCTGCCCTCGCATCGGCGCGTGAGGCTCGGGCAGTACCGCCTCTTGATGTGCCACGGCTCTCCTCGGCGGATCAACGAGTTCCTGTGGGAGAGCACGTCCCCCAATTGCCTGTTGGAAAAGCTCTGCCGGGACTTCGAGACCGACGTGTTGCTCTGTACCCACACCGGGATCAAATGGCACCGCGCCCTCGACAGAGACCGCCATGTGGTCAATGTGGGAACGATTGGCCGCCCGGAGAACGACGGCCGAGCGAATGTCTGGTATACCCTGCTTTCCGTCGGCGATGGCCTCGACGTGGAGTTTGTCCCCGTCGACTATGACTACGAATCATTAGCGCGCGAGATGGAGCAAGAGGGTCTGCCTGCGGAGTTCATCGAGACGATCCGGTCCGGCTGGTGGACTACCTGTCTCGAGATCCTTCCGGCAAAGGAGCGGGCGCGCGGCAAATTTTAGAAGGTTCACAGTTGACAGTTCACAGATCACAGTTCACGGCGAAACGCACCAGAATCCCGAGTCGGTGACCGTCCGTGATCGGTGAACTGTGAACCGTGAACTCGGACGATGATGGGAAATCTTGACGATCTAAAAAACACGCTTCTGGTATATGCCTTCAAACATGTGCCGTGGCTGGCGGATGTTTGGGCGAGACGCCACCGGTTCGTTAAAGGCGAAGATATCCCCTGGACTCCCCTCCGCAAACCCCTCCGAGAAAGCTGCATTGCGGTGGTGACGACGGCCGGCGTGCATCTCAAATCGCAGCCACCTTTCAACATGGAGGACCCCAATGGAGATCCGACCTTCCGGGCAATTCCTTCGGACGTAGATCATGCCGATCTCACCATCACCCACAAGTACTACGATCATTCCGCGGCAGATCGCGACATCAATGTGGTTCTCCCTCTCGATCGACTCTGGGAGCTTCAGAAAGAGAGGTTTCTCGGAGGGATTGCGCCTACCGTGTACAGCTTCATGGGCCACATCGACGGTCCGCATCTTAAAACCCTCATGGAAGACACCGCCCCTGCAGTCGCTGAACATCTGGTGCGGGAGGGGGCCGAGGCCGTTTTGCTCACGCCTGCCTGAGGCCTCTGCAACCAGGCCGTGGGCCTGATCCAGCGGGTGATCGAGACCAGGGGGATCTCCACCATCGGGATCACGCTCCAAAGAGAGGTCACAAGGCAGGTGAAGCCTCCCCGGGCTCTTTACCTCCGCTATCCCTTCGGCCATCCCTTGGGGGAGGCTTTTCATGTGACGCAGCAGCGGACGATCGTGATCGAGGCGCTCAAGACACTCGAGACCATCAAAGAACCAGGGACGATCTTTGAGCCTGGGTATGTCTGGCGCAGGCACCGATTTTCCTGAAGCAGGATCGAGAAGAGGGGGTGGGAGAGGAAATTACGGGCAAGCTAGCACGGCAGGGCTGGAGTCGCGTGCGTGACCCATCGATCGAGGATCTCTTGGAGCCTGGCGGGTTCCACCGGCTTCGAAACGTAATCGTCCATGCTCGCTTGGAGACACTTCTCGCGGTCCCCTTCCATGTTGTGAGCCGTCATCGCGACGATAGGCGTCCGTCGCCTCAACCCCTCACGCTTGCGGATCTCTGCCGCCGCCTCATAGCCATCCATCTCGGGCATTTGGCAGTCCATGAAGATGATGTCGTACGGAAGCATTTCAAGCATCTCGACCGCCTCCCTGCCATTGGCGGCCACGTCCACGCGGCAGCCGAGTTCCTCCAGCATCCCCGCCGCCACTTTCTGATTGACGATGTTGTCCTCCGCCACGAGCACATATGCCCGGACACGGCGGCCAGTCTCCGGTGGCGGGGGCCTCTTCGCAGCACGGGACTCCGCCACGGTGTGACGCGTGACCAATTCCGTGGGCACCCCCCCTGTCCTGGCTCCCCAGACAGCGGCCAGCGCGTCCATAAGCTGCGACGGACGCACGGGCTTGACCAGATAGGCCGCAAATCCAGCCTCTCTCATGCGTCGTGCGTCGCCCCGCCGGCCGGCCGAGGTCAGCATGACCAGTACAGTCTCCCGCAGCGTAGGATCGGCTTTGATAACAGGTCCCAGGGTCTCGCCGTCCATGTCCGAAATCTGGGAGTCAAAGATGACGATCTGATATGGGTTCCCAGAGTCGCGGGCCTCGTGGAGCGCCGCCAACGCCTCCGCGGCGGACCGACAGCCCGCGGTACACAGGCCCCAACTCGTCGTCTGTTCCTGCAGGAGACGACGATTGACTTCGTTGTCGTCCACCACTAGCGCGCGTACCCCTGCCAAATCGGCCATGGGCAGCGGTGAAGGGCTTGGCTGAGAGTCCAAGGGCAAGCGGACGTCGAACCAAAATGTTGATCCTTCACCCGGTTGGCTCCTCGCGCCGATCGTCCCTCCCATCAACTCCGCCAGTTGCTTCGAGATCGCTAGGCCAAGCCCCGTTCCGCCATAACGGCGGCTGGTCGAGGCATCGGCTTGCGTGAACTTGTCGAAGATCTGTTCGAGTTTATCCTCGGAGACGCCGATGCCGGTGTCTTCAACCGTCAGACGGAACAAGGCTTCCCGGTCGTGCTGTTCCAGACACTCCACGTTGATCAGGACATGCCCTCGATGCGTGAATTTGATGGCATTACCTGTCAGATTGGTCAGCACCTGACGGATGCGACCCGGGTCGCCGATCGCCCGGCGCGGGGCATTGGGAGCGTAGCGGACCATCAGCTCGAGTCCCTTTTCATCTGCTCGAACGGCAAGGAGTTCCGCCACCTCCTCAACGGCCAATCGAAGATCAAACGGGATCGGTTCGACAACCAGCTTCCCAGCTTCGATCTTTGAAAAGTCGAGGATATCATTCAGGATTGAAAGAAGTGAGGCCGCACTCGTTCGGACGTTCTCGGCAAAATCCCGTTGTTCGTCCGTCAGGTCCGTCCTCAACAGGAACCGCGTCATCCCCATAATGCCGGTCATGGGAGTTCGAATCTCGTGACTCATCGTAGCCAGGAACTCGCTCTTCACACGGCTGGCAGCCTCGGCTGAGTCTTTGGCCTTCTGCAGTGCTGCCGCTGTCCGCTTCAGCTCCGAGATGTCAACCCCCGCAAAGACGGCTGCCTGTCCGTCATGATACTTCTGGGCAACGACGAGGAAGTTCCGGGCAGAGCCACTCATGTCAGCACTGATTTCTTGAGAGGCTTTGGAAGCCGAATCGGCAAAGAATTGCCGCACGAATTCGGCAAACATGGGGCTCGTCCCCATAAAGCCAATTTCTTTTCCGACAAAGGCCTCCGGGGGGACGTCAAGGCCCGAAGCCACATAGTGATTGACCCCAAGGTATCTCAAGTCGGAGCCGATCCAGGACACCCACGCGGGCACCGCATCCAAGACCGCCCGGAGTTGATCCCTGGCGTCTTGGAGCGCTTCCTCAACCCGCTTCCGTTGTGATATTTCCCGTTCCAGATCCTCATTCGCCTGCTCCAGTTGCAGTGCGTGGTCAGTCAGTTTCCGTTGAATTTCCTCAAGGCGCGCCACGGTGTGAGCTTCCTCTCGAGCCCGTTGTTGCTCACGACGTACCCGGTTAACCAGGTAGCCGTAAGAGACTGCCGCTGCGAGGAGAAATGGGATCCGGATCAAAAACTCCGCAACCCAGAGTGGCGCGGAGGCGCCGGCCGCGGAGAGCACGAAGACATACGCAGTGCACACGGCAATGGTGCTGACCGCAATCAGCCCCAGACTCTCACCGATCGCCGCAAGGAGGAGCACAAAAAAATAGAGGTAAAAAAACTCGGTACCAAACAGGCCACTGTACAGTAACGCCGCCGTCATCCAGAGGGTATCGCCAAGGATGATGCTTGCATTGAACGCCGTTGCCTCCGTGATTCGCGCTGGAAGCTGCCCCATCACCACATTCGACGCCAGTGCGGCGACAATGAGGAGGATGAGGCCGGCCGGGGGAGTCGAGAAATCGAGCTCCACGAACAACAGAGAGGCCATGGCGATGATGAGCGTGTAGCGCAGGAGTACAAACGCCTGAGTTTTCGGTACATTTAGCGCGACTTTCGCCATGGGCACTATCCTTTCGCGGTCCTCACGTCTTGTCATCGCGTGCAAGCGCGGCTGGTGCCGCCCATCCTTTAGTTTCCCGGCTCCACAGGGCACAACCCGATGAGCGGGACATCCCGTCGCCGCTTGACCTCCCCAGGTCGTGCACAAAGCGGGCCGGAAGATGCTCGCAAGCACAACTCTCCCTCGGCCATCTACCTCGGTAGCAAAACGGGTGCCAAGGGAATGTCGTCCTCCCGGCAACATACCAGCCTAATAAACCCTTTATTTGTGAGCAGTTGCACCGATACTATTCTTCCCGATTTTACGGC
Organism: uncultured bacterium; assembly: GCA_964348275.1. Classification (GTDB taxonomy): domain Bacteria; phylum Methylomirabilota; class Methylomirabilia; order Methylomirabilales; family CSP1-5; genus CSP1-5. Next base: position 195 of record CAYGBT010000088.1, on the reverse strand, counting down.
CGCCGCCCCCATCGACACGGCGGCTCGAGGCTACGGTTATTGGACACCCCCTGCCACCGAGGAACACAGGGCACATCTAGCAGTCGGGGTTCGAAGTCGCCGTAGTGGGGCATGGGGGGCCTCGCTCTTGATCAAGGCCAACAGGTGGGGTAATGTCCCGACAACGCTGGAATCTCCCGGGCTGCTGAGGATTTG
>CAYGBT010000087.1:0-8151 GCA_964348275.1 uncultured bacterium | reverse complement strand
ACCAACTCTCACCCAGTTGCTGCCGCGATAGCGAGTCATGGCTGAATCTCCTCTGAGGATGTTGAGCTTTCTGGCTTTCCGCTTTAACTATAGAGCTTGGGAAAAGGGTGCGCCATCCGGAGGTGGGCCTGGAAGGCGTGGCAAAAATTACTTGGTCTTGAGGGAAAAACTCCCTAGGAGAGGATCGCATGGATGAGCAGTCTCCCCCCCGTTCTCGGCGCTCGCGCAAACTTCTGATCTTCCTGGCCACGGGCCTGGTGGTGGGAGTCGCTGTGTTGGGCGGCCTCTACAAGGTCAGCTCGAGCCCGATACTCTGTAGCGGCTGCCACATCATGACCCCGTACGTCGAGGCCTGGAAGACGTCCAAGCACAACAACGTGACGTGCGTGGAGTGCCACTACCCACCCGGCTTCCGCGACTCGATCTGGGTCAAGTACCAGGCCCTGGCCCAGGTGGCGAAGTGGGCCACCCAGACATACAGCTCAAAGCCGTTTGCCGAGATCGAGGACGCAAGCTGTCTCCGGTCGGGCTGCCACGAGCGGCGCCTGCTCGAGGGGAAGGTGATCTATAAGCGGGACATCATCTTTGATCACAAACCCCACCTGGAAGAGGTGCGGCGAGGCCGACAACTCCGGTGCACGAGTTGTCATTCCCAGATCGTCGTCGGCACCCATATCGAGGTGACGGATTCGAGCTGCTTCTTGTGCCACTTCAAGGGGACGAAGGTTGGACGAGAGCTCAACCCCATTGCCGGTTGCAGCGGCTGTCATGGGCCGCCCAAGAGCGAAATCGTGGTGGGTTCGATTCGGTTCCAACACGAAGAGGTGTTGCGGCGCGGGGTCGCCTGCGAGAAATGCCACTTGAACGTCATTGAGGGGGACGGAGAGGCGCCCCAGGAACGCTGCTTCACGTGTCATAACGAGCCGGAGAAACTCGAACGCTACGGGGATACTCCGTTCATTCACGATTTCCACGTCGCCGGGCACAATATCGAGTGCGCGCGCTGCCACAACGAGATCCGACACGAGCTTCCACCCCTGATCGGCATGCCGGCTGCGGCTCGCGGCGCGGATCGGTCGTCCCCGGTCGTCCGTGCAGCGGAGGGCATCCGATGACCCTGTGGAGCCGCATTGCTCCTTTGGGTCTGATGTTGGCCATTGCTGTTCCAGCCGTTTCCGCTGAGGAACTAGGCCCTGTCTCGACAGTCACTGCCGCGTCCCTCACCGTTCACCGTTCACGGTTCACCGCACGGAAAAATTCGAAATTCGAAATTTCAAATTCAAAATCGACCTTTATCGGCCACCGGACTTCGGCGAGTCCTCGGCCTGAGGCTCGGCCCGAAGGCTCAGTCGAGCCGTCATCGGTCATCGGACTGCCCGTCGTCGCATCCCAGCATCCTGGTCCGCGACGTCTCCGGCCACCCGACCGGGACGAGGTCAAACCGGCAAAGCCGCACCGTGCAGGCGAGCTCGAGTGTGCCAACTGTCACATTGGCGAGCACCAGGGCGTGCTTCGGATGTATCTCGGTATGGGGGGGCGCGGGACACCGATGATCCCAAGCCACATGTTTCAGGTCCGCGTCCAATGCGTCGCCTGCCACATAGTACCCAAGGAGGAAGAGCGCGTGGCTGGGATTGTGGGGCAGACGTTCGAACCGACCGAGCAGGCGTGCCTCGACTGTCATGGTGAGAAGTATCGCGGCATGCTCAAGCGGTGGACGGATACACTGAACACGATGCGGGAGACCGTCGAGCCGAAACTGGAAGGAGCGCGCAAGGCGCTGAACAGTGTCAACGCGAAAGATCCGAAGCGTGCGAAGGTCAAAAAACTTGTCGGGGACGCCGAGTATAATATTCAGTTCGTGGCATTAGCGAAAGGCGTTCACAACGTCTTTTATGCGGCGGACCTACTCAAACTCGCGAATGGCTGGCTTGACGAGGCATTCAGGCTCCTGGACAAAACACCGGTCAAGGCGGATGACGTCCTCGTCCGCGGCAGGTACTGCGGCGTGTTGTGCCACCAGCAGGCAGGGGTCCCGCTTCCCGTGACGGTGACATTCGGGAAACAGGAGGTGCCGCATGGCCGGCATATCTCCGAGTTCGGCGCCGTGTGCACCGCGTGTCACTCCGCCGAGGTGCATAAGGCGGTCACCGCGACCCCCGTAACCTGTGTCTCCTGTCATCATAGCCCCGAGAATGAACGGTGCGAATCATGTCACCGCACGCAGGCCGCATTCTACCGCGCCGAAACGAAGACGGACCTAGCGGAAATCGAGCCAAACGTGATGGCTGCCGCGGTGGATTGCACCGGATGCCACGATTGGAGCAAGAAGCACTCGCGCAAGGGCGTTGGCGAGCAGTGCCTCGCATGTCACGACGAGGCGTACATGGGGTTCGTGGAGGATTGGACGACGGGATTCGACACGCAGATGGCGCAGATCAGCAAGACGCTCAAGCGCGTGGAGACCGCGCTGAAGAAAGCGCGCCGCGCCAAGCGCAAGGTCCCTGAGGCGGATGCCTTGGTGAAGGATGCGCGCAGAGCGCTTGCCCTGGTCAAGGGCGGCCGAGGCGTACACAATCCGGATGCGACGGACGCGCTCCTCGAGGCGGCACAGAAGAAGGCAGAAGAAGCACTTGCGCAAGTTGGACGAAGGTAGTAAAAATTAAAAGATGGCAAAGGGCTCAGGACGCAAAGAATCCGAAACAGCCCGGTGCAACTGGCCGGCGGCCGGACTTGCAGCCTTCGGGGTGGTCGTCGCGGGCTATCTGGGGTTGACGAAGCTCGGCGGCGACAGTCCTCTGTTCTGCACGGCTGGCAGCGGCTGTGACATCGTCCAGGCGAGCCGGTACGCGGTCTTCTTTGGCTTGCCGACGGCCCTGTGGGGCGCCGGCCTCTACGCCGCCATCGGCGGGATCGCGCTCATCGGCATGGATGCACGACGGTGGCTCGGGGCTTTCCTCCTTTCCGTGGCAGGTGTTTCGTTCTCTGCCTATCTCACCTACCTCGAGCTCTTCGAAATCGGCGCGGTCTGCTCGTACTGTGTCCTTTCGGCGGTGATCGCGGTCGCGCTCTTCGGGACCCTGCTGATGCAACGTCCGTCAGGAGGGGGTCGAAAGTCCCCGACCCGGCCGTCACGGGTGGCCACCCTCGGAACGATCACGGCCGGAGCGACCATCCTCATCGGCGCCGGCTACTTCGCGGCGGAGACCCCTTACGCCGCCGCCAACCAGGAAACACTCGCCAGGCATCTCAAGGAGACTGGCGCCGTCATGTACGGCGCCTACTGGTGACCCGCCTGCGGCGAGCAAAAGGCCCGGTTCGGGCCTGCGGCTGAGCTCATTCCTTACGTCGAGTGCGATCCAAAGATGCCGGGGTCGGACCCGGCGCTGTGTAACCGCGTTGGCATAAAAGTCTATCCCACCTGGTTCATCCAAGGCGTACGCTACGAGGGGGTCCTCTCGCTGGACCGGCTGGCCAAGCTCTCGGGCTTCCGGCAATAGTCTTGTCCAAGCACTCCCAAGGGGTCCGGGTGAGGATGGACGCGACCTGTTTATTCGGGCGAGCCGCTGATTTGGGGCAGGCTTGTCCCACCCAGTAACTTTTCGTTGTCAATTGAGCCTCCGGCCTCTTCCCCTGGAAGCGGGCGACCCGTGGGACGCCTGTGCGTCGGTTTTTGTCGGCCCAAAACCTATCCGATCTCCACTGTCGATGGATGGTCTTTGTAACTTTACAAATCAATAACTTATATGGAGCTGAGTAAAATCACACAGACGTGGCATCTTGGGTTGCTACAAAGATGACAAAACTTCGCTTGACATGCCGAATGGAGCCCGCTGGTTACCAGCAAATAACGAGGGGATCGTGAGGCTGGTCACGAGCCTAAAGGCAAAGCTCATCGTCGCCGTGATTCTGATCCTCGTTGCGGGGATCGGGGTCTCCATGTGGAGGACTCTCCAGTTGCAGCGGAACCAGCTCATCGCGGCCACCGACGAGCGGGTGGCTATGGTGACGGACCTCCTTGAACAGTTCATCGTGCACGAGATGTTGGAGGAGCGGCCGCAGGATATTGAGCCCCTTCTCGTCACGCTGTCACAGTATGCGGATATCGACCGGGTGCGGGTCTTTGACACAGGGGGGAGGATCGGGTTTTCCTCTCATAGTGTCGAGTCTGGAAAGACGATACCCCCGTCGGACTTCGAGCGGTATGCGAGCTATCTCAAGGTGGGGACCAACGCTCCCGCTGTCTTCCGGCACGCGGCAGCCGGACGGATTATCCATTCGCTCGTCAAACCCATCTTCAATCGTCCAGCGTGTCACCGTTGTCATGATCCCGGTCGCGAAGTCAACGGTATCCTCCAGATCGACTTTTCCCTGGACAGAACACGGGCCCAGATTGCTTCCATCCAAACCTTCGTCTTCGTCTCTGCCCTGTTGACCATTGCGGCCCTCTCCCTCGCCCTCTGGATGCTCCTCTCCCACTTGGTGACTCGGCCTGTGTCTGCTCTGATGGACACAATGAGCAAGGCGAAAGGGGGGGATCTGGATGCCCGGGTCCAGGTGAAGTCCAAAGATGAGCTCGGGCGCTTAGGGGAGAGTTTTAACTACATGATCGGCAGTCTTGAGGAAGCCAAGCAGGAACTCGAGGCCGAACACCACAGGCAGTTGGAACAAGCAGAAAAGATGGCCTCCTTGGGGCAGCTTGCGTCGGCCGTGGCCCACGAGATCAAGAACCCGCTTGCGGGGGTGAGCGGGGCCATGCAGGTCCTGGCCCAGGATTACCCGATCGGCGATCCGAAGCGGGAGGTGATAGAAGAGATGCTCCACCAGATCCGACGCCTGGACCAGACGGTGAAGGACCTCCTGAGCTACTCGCGCCCTGCCTCGCCTCAGCCAATTCCGTGCAATGCGAGCGACGTAGTCGACCGAGCCCTCTTCTTCGTCCGCCAGCAGCTCAAGGAGAGTGACGTCTCCATCGTGACGGACTATGGTGAGGACATCCCTCAGATTCGCGTCGACCCCCAGCAAGTTCAGCAAGTCATTTTGAATATTGCCTTGAACGCCCTCCAGGCGATGCCGGGAGGCGGAACCCTCACGGTCAGGACGCGGGTGATCAACCGGCAGCCGGCGGCGGGGGGGAAAGGGCCCGCAGCCGCGTCGGACGGTGCGTGTGTGGAGGTGACGATCTCGGATACGGGCCGTGGGATGCGGCCCGAGGAGCTCACGAAGGTCTTCCAGCCCTTCTTCACCACCAAGCACCGGGGCACGGGGCTGGGCCTCGCGATCTGCCAGAGGATCGTGGAGGAGCACGGCGGCGGTATCGACCTCGAGAGCGAGGTGGGCAAGGGGACCACGGTCAACGTCCGTTTCCCGGTCAATCGGTCTGACGCATGACGGCCAAAATCCTCGTCATCGATGACGAAAAATTGATCCGCTGGACCCTGGAGGACGCCCTGCGGAAGGAGGGCTACCGCGTGTTTTCGGCCGAGACTGGGGAGGCAGGCTTGAGGCTCGTCGAGGAAGAGTACCCGGACCTCATCCTCCTGGACCTCCGCCTCCCCGGGATGGATGGGATGGAGGTCCTGGAACGGGCAAAGGAGCTGGAGCCGGAAGCCCTGGTCATCATCCTCACGGCCCATGGCACGGTGGAATCGGCGGTCGCGGCCATGAAAAAGGGAGCCTTTGACTACGTCAATAAGCCGTTTGATCTGGACGAGACCAGACTGATCATCTGCAAGGCCCTTGAGACCCGCAATCTGAAAAGAGAAGTAGTCCAGCTCCGCCGTGAGCAGAAGGAGCGTTTTGGCGTGGACGACATTATCGGTGTCAGTGAGGCGGTGCGAGAGATGCTGGGCCTCGTCCAGCGCATCGCCAAAAGCGCTGCCACCACGGTCCTCATCCACGGCGAGAGCGGGACGGGGAAGGAACTCCTGGCCAGGGCCATCCACGCTCGAAGTGGCCGGGCCGAAAAACCCTTCATGGCCATCAACTGCACGACCCTGCCGGAGAAGCTAGTGGAGAGCGAGCTGTTTGGCCACGAGAAGGGGGCCTTCACCGACGCCAAATTTTCCAAAAAGGGTCTCCTGGAGCTGGCGGCCGGGGGCACGGCGCTGCTCGACGAGGTCGGGGACATGCACCCGCCGATGCAGGCCAAGCTCCTCCGGGTCATCGAGGAGAAGAGCTTCATGCGGGTCGGGGGAACCCGGGACATCCAAGTGGATGTCAGGATTATCGCCACCACGAATCGGGATCTGCTCCTGCAAGTCAAGGAGGGGACCTTTCGCGAGGACCTGTATTATCGTCTGAAGGTGGTTCCCATCTTCATCCCTCCGCTTCGGGAACGGAGAGAGGATATCCTCCCCCTGGCCAAGCACTTCGTGGACCGATATAGCAAGGAGTTCCGGAGGGAGGTGAAGGGGATCGCGCCGGAGGCGGAAGCCCTGTTGCACGAGTACGGCTGGCCGGGGAACGTGCGGGAGCTCCGCAACGCCATCGAGCGCGCGATGATCCTGGGGAGCGGCGAGGTCATCCTGCCGGACCATTTGCCCATCGAGGTCGTCACGGCCCCCCGAGGAGGGGATGGAGATCCCGGACCGATCCAAATCCCCAAGGGTGGTTTACCATTGGAGGCAGTCGAAAGAGAGCTGGTGAGGCAGGCCCTCGAGCAGGCGGGGGGGAACCAAGTCCATGCGGCGCGGCTCCTTGGGATCAGCCGGGATGCCTTCAGAAACAGGATGAAAAAGTACGGCATGCTTTAAGCTTAGACTGTAGAGTCGAGAGTCCAGAGCTTAGCACTTACCACTCGACTCTCAACCCTCAACACTCCTCACTCGACACTGAGCTCTCATCTCTCGACGCTCAACACTCACCACCCAACCCTCGACTCTCAACACTCAACTCTCAACTCGCAACCCCCAACAGTTCATAACCTACTCCTCACGAACCACCAGCCACCGACCACAGGCTTCGTCCCATCTTGCATATCATCACGCACCTCTGCGGGATTTCACGCATTCTTTTGCCCTCGCCATGACCAGCCAGATTCGGCACGAAGTCATAAGTCCTATCTGTGGTAGGAAAGAGTTTCAACTTGGGGCAGACCTGTCCCAAGTCGCGTTAATTCTCTGTCTTTATTGGCCGTACGCATTCTCCCTTCCTCATGGATTACCCGGTCGGCGGGGACTTTTCTATCTCAGCCTATGAATCTCCGCTTGTTTCTGGTAACGAGTCATGGGTTCCTTGAGAGAGAGATCAAGCAGGCAGGGTTTCGCTCGTTCGCAGGACTTCCCCTGAGGTCGAAAGGGAAGATCGTTGGGGTCATGGGGGTCTTCGCTCTGGACCCGGAGCGGCTCAAGGCTGAAGATGTGGACCTCCTGGGCGCCCTCGGCAACCAGGTTGGATTGGCCGTCGAGAACGCGAGACTGTATGCGCAGGTCAAGGCAATGTCCATCGAGGAGGAGCGGCAGCGGATCGCCAGGGAGATGCACGACGGCTTGGCGCAGCAGCTGGGCTACCTGCACCTGAAGTCGGCGGAGCTGGAAGCGCACCCGTCCACCTCGTCAATGCAAGAGGAAATCCGCCGGATCAAGAAGGTGACCGATGAGGCGTACGAGGAAGTCCGACAGGCCATCTTCGGCTTGAAAATGGTTTCCCGGCATTTAGGGCTGGTGCCCGCCCTCACGGAATATCTGCACGAGTGCAGTCAGCAGACGGGGATCTCCATTGAACTATTGAACTGAAGGTTGCCAATGGGGACGTGCCTCAGTTCCCTCCGCATGTGGAGGTCCAGTTGATCAGGATCATCCAAGAGGCGCTCGCCAATGTCAGGAAGCATGCACGGGCGGGACACGGATGGATCACCTTGGAGGCGGAGGATGGGAAGGTTAAAATAACCGTCCAGGACAACGGCCGGGGCTTCGCCCCGGCTCAAGCGACACGGCGTAATCGGACCTCCCTCGGCCTGCAGACCATGCGAGAGCGGGCCGAATCGGTGGGCGGCAGGTTCACAATCGAGTCGCAGCCGGGAGAAGGGACTCAGGTGACCGTCTGGCTCCCCAGGGCACGAGACGGGGCGACATCGTAGAGAATAAGGATCCTCATGGTCGATGATCATGCCCTGTTCCGGTCCGGGGTGGCGAGCCTTTTGCGTGGGCA
>CAYGBT010000086.1:0-8303 GCA_964348275.1 uncultured bacterium | reverse complement strand
ATCTCATCCTGCGCATATTCCGCCTCACGTGAGGAAGAATGATCGAGCCACCTCAGCCCAGTTATCGGGGTCCAGGCTCCGCGCCATGCCCTCAATGGGTAATCCACCATCCTGGTAGACACGGCCGAGGTCAGGCGTGATCCTCATGCGAAGATTGTCGCACACCTCCTCCATCCACCGCTTTGCAAGGGTTCCAGACAGGAGATGCTTGAAATTGGCTGTGAGCCTTGGCGCCCTCACTTTGAGGAGCCATCCGTCGCCATATGGGTCTGGGGTGAGCGTCTCCGGAGAGGTCGCCACTTGACCATTCACAGCGACGACCGTCCCATCCACCGGTGACAGCATGTCAACCGATTTCGAATCCGACACGAGGCTCCATCCCTTTTCTCCTTGTCCGAGTTGTGAGCCAATCTCGGGAAGTGTGATGGCCGTCACTCTGCCGACCAGCTTTTGGGCGAAGTCGTCCATGCCCACGGTCACAAGGTCTCCGTCTTCTGCCCTGGCCCAGGCGTGGCCGGGATGAAAGAAGAGATGTTTGGGGACGAGAAACCAGTCCACCACCTGACCGATCCATCGCGGGACCTCGGCCACCGCGGTCGGTTCGGCGACCTTCACTGCATTGACGAATCTCCAGAATGGGATGAAGAGGAGGAGAAACGCCACCGCGATGAGGTACTCCACCGCCTTCGCCGAAGCCATCCCTGAGAGGTCCTGGGGCATCATAATCTCCTCCATGGCGCTAGTACCGTTCCAACTCTTTCTGCCAACTTTCTCATTGAACCGGCTCACGAGTGTTGAAAGAAGTCCGACCCCTCACATTCGACGTATTCAGTTGGAACGGCACTAGTGGACTCCCCGGTATTCCGGATGCTCGTGAAGCACGGGCATCCGGTTGACGATCCAGCGGAACGTCAGGAGACCGAGGGTGATGATCGTGATCGTAGTGACCACCTCCATCCAGCTAGGCACATAGCGGTCCGGAACGTTCCAGTTGAGCGCGATCAGCGAGACATTCAGCCGATTGATGATGATGCCGATCACGGTCAGAGCCGCCGTGGCCCGGACGAGCATTGCGTTTCCCTCTCTGACCCCGTGGGCGAACAGGAAGCAGGGGAGCAGGACAAATCCGAATAGCTCCACCAGGAACCAATACCCGAAGGGGGTACTCAGGAGGTGCCAGTGACCTCCATCGGCAATGCCGAGCAGCTTCAAGAAGAAATAGGTGAAGAGGACGACCGAGGCCGCCTTCCCGAGCCCGAGGGTGATCGCATCGACGTCCACGTGTCGCTGCGGGTCAATTTGGTCACGAAAAATCTTATGGGAAAGAGTGCTCTCCACGATGACCATGCTGAGCCCGGCGATGATGCTGGAAACGAAGAAGTAAATCGGAATGAAGGGCGTATACCAAAGCGGATGAAGCTTCGTCGGTGCCATGAGGAAGAGGGCTCCGAGGGCCGACTGGTGGAGTGTCGAGAGGATGACGCCAAACACGGTGGCGCCGATGGTCAGCTTCATCGCCCAGCGGCGCACGTCCTTCCAGCCAAGCCACTCGAGGACGGCAGGGCAGAACTCGAGGAACTGGACCGTCAGATAGAGAAACACGTGCCAGGCCACCAGGAACATCACGGAGGTGACACCAAACGCGTAGAAGACCGGATAGGGAATGCGCCAAGGCTGACCGAGGTCCACGAGGAGCCCAACGACCACGAAGAAGTAGCCGAGGAAACCCGTGAGGATTGCGGGTCGGACCACGGGGTAATACTGCCTGAGCCCGAAGAGGTAGACGGTGCCGGCGAGGACGTATCCCCCTGCCGCAAGGGCGACGCCACACAGCACGTCGAAGGCGATCCAGAGTCCCCACGGATACGTCTGCGAGAGGTTCGTCACCGCGCCGAGGCCGCGAGCGAACCGATAGGCGATCACAGGGAGCCCCACCAGGAGGATGAGCCCTGCTGCGACGCCGAAGGGGGTGATGAGCCCCCGGACGTATTCCCGCAGAGAGAAACCCATGAAGAGCTTCTCCTGAGCCCAGGTGCGGGGACCGCTCCTGCTCTCGGCGGTATCATTCATGGGGGGTCTCCTCCTCTTGCCTCGCTTCGACTTCGGCTGCCTTCTCCCGGCTCTTCGTGAGTGCGTAGAGTCCCATCAGGAATGGCGGCCAGAGCATGAGCACGAAGGGGACCGACGAGAGGAAAGTCCAGGTGAGCTCGGGATAAGCGGTCGTTCCGAGATCCATCTGGAAATCAAGCTGTTCGAAGGGAACATCGGTGATATAGAGCCAGCCGGTCCCACCCACCTCGTGCTCGCCGTAGATGTGGTGAACGTACCGGTCGGGGTTCTGGTAGATACGGGTCCGCGCGGTCTCCAAAAGCTCCTTGCGCTTCCCGAGGAGGAGCGCGCCGGTGGGGCAGACCTCCGCACAGGCGGGGGGCTTTCCCTGGCGCAGGCGGTGGATGCAGAAGCAACACTTCCGGATGTACGGAATGGCCTTCTCATACTCGAACTTCGGAATGCCGAAGGGGCAGGTGACCATGCAGTACCGGCAGCCAATGCACCGGTCCGTGTGGTACACGACAGGTCCCTCCGGCGTCTTCTCCAAAGCCGCCACGGGACAGGCGGAGGCGCAGCCTGGCTCCACGCAGTGCATGCACTGGGTCCGCACGTACCTTGCCCCTTGCCCATCGTTGGGATTTGCGTAGCGATTGACCACCGTATAGGTGTCCGGGTCGGTCCTCCGTTTCCTTTCGAAGACGGATTCCTGTCCCAGCATTGCCGGTTCGGGCAGTCCGTTTGCCTCGCTACAGGCTGCCTCGCAAGCGCGGCAGCCTATGCACTGGGTGGTATCGACGAGCATGGCCAGCATTTGGTCCGACCCAGGTCCAACGCGAGCCGCGCGCGCCCCCCTCGGGCGACCGACAACCGTAGCGGCGCCTGTCGCCCCGACCACCTTCAGAAATGTCCGGCGGCTGACTTTCATGGGAGGATGCCTCCACGGACGACTCTCGTCCCGAGGGTCCACACGCCCATGAAGAGGACCGCGATCATCGTCAGCGCACACGCCAGGATCATGGCAACGCCCTCGAACGCTGTGTTCCGTGCACCGTCCCCCCCGCGTTTCAAGCGGTGTGAAAGAAGGTCCGCGTGAGGACCTCCCACTGTTCCTCGCTGAGCATTGCCGGAGGCTTAGGAACCAGCTCTCCGCCGTCCGCGACGGTGACGCCTAGCTCCCGGTGGAGAAACAGCGAAAGCCGGCCGGTCTCCTCCTTCAGCCACTCGATCGCGGTGTTACCGGTCGGGAGTCGACTGAACCTCTGATCTGGCACTCGAACGGAGAAGAGCCACCCCTTCCCGTACGGGTCCCGCTCCACCGCCGAACCGTCCCGAATGAGGGTCTTGTTGACCGCCGTAACCACGCCATTCACCGGAGAGAGGAGCTTGGCGTGCTTCATTCCGCAGTCGAGTTTCACGGCGACTTCCCCTTCCGTGACCGTGGACCCCCGCGGAGGCAAGCTCACCGTGCGGATGCCATCCACGAGTCGCCGACCGAAGTCGTCGAGGCCGATTCGGACCGTTCCATTGCGTTGACCGATGACCCAGGTATGCCCTGGGTGATAGTAGAGCCCGGGATGAAGGAAGAAGCTTCGGACCTCTTGAATGCCCATCCGCCACCGCCGGATTCTCACGCGGCTTCGGTTGCCGAGGAGGTACAAGCTCAAAGCACCGACGAATAGGAGACAGGCAACTGCTAAGACGAACGCCAGGATCATGTCACTTGACCTCCGCCGGGGTCTTCCCCTCGCTCGCCTCCGTCCCCTCCCGGGAAGCCGATTCCAGTCTCGCCATGATCTCCTGGAAAAAGGGGCACGCCTTGTACCCCTCACCCATACAGGGGCTTCCTGTGGTGATCTGGTGCTTGGGGACGGGCTTCCTCACCGGGTACGCCCGGCAATAGACCATCACGATCTCTTCCAAAAACGGGCACGGCATGGCTTTTCTCTCCTCTGCTCTCGGTTCCGTCTTGTTGTATGGTCAATCTTCGTGCCAATCAAAAACGAAAAAGGCCGCCTTCCGCATCGCAGAAGTGGCCTCCAATGAAGGGTTTTTCCGGGGTCCTCTCCCGGGCCTGGAATCAGAAAAAAGGACCCGTTAAGAAATTCAACGCGCCAGCATTGCGGTTTCCTACAAGCTATGCATTCTGCTCACAATTCCTCCTGTTGAGGATCGCAACAGCCCCGTTGAGATATTCATCAACCGAGGGCCGTACGGACAGCCGCTACGACGCAGCGACCTTCCCTTCCTCCCTGAGATTATACTTTTTGATCTTATGGTACAGGGTGACCCGATCGATCCCCAAGATCTGGGCCGACTGGGTAATATTCCAGTCATGCTCCTTCAGGACATTGAGGATATGGCCGCGCTCCATCTCTTTGAGGGAAGCTGGCGGGGCCCCTTCGGCCTCTTCCCCTTCGGGGAGCGCGAGGCCCAGATCCTCGGCCTCGATGATCGGTCCCTTCGCCACCACGGCCCCTCGCTCGAGGATGTTCTTGAGTTCCCGGACGTTTCCGGGCCAGTGGTAGGCCATCACGAGATCCGTGGCCTCTCCCGAGATCCGTTCAAGCTGTTTGCCCATCTCGGCGCTGAGTTGATCCACAAAATGCTCGACCAATAGGGGAATATCCTCTTTGCGCTCCCGTAGAGGTGGGAGCGTCATGGGGATCACGTTCAGCCGAAAGTAGAGATCCTCCCGGAACTTCCCCTCCTCGGTGGCCTTTTTCAAATCGCGGTTGGTGGCCGCGATAATCCTGGTGTCCACGTGGATCGGTTCCGTACCGCCGACCCGGTAGAACCGTCGCTCCTCTAACGCCCTGAGCAGATCGAGCTGGAGCTTCGGACTGATGTCCCCGATCTCGTCGAGAAACAGGGTCCCGCCGTCGGCCAGCTCAAACTTCCCTTTTTTTCGAGATGTTGCTCCGGTGAACGCACCCTTTTCATGGCCGAACAGTTCACTTTCGAGCAATGTCTCGGTCAAGGCGGCGCACGAGACGACAATGAAGGGGCCTCGGTTCCTCGGGCTTTCGGCGTGGATCGCTCGGGCCAGCAGTTCCTTGCCGGTCCCGCTCTCGCCCAGGATCAGGATGGTCGAGGGGCTTTGGGCGGCGACCTTCGCCAGCTCGAAGAGGGCTTGCATCTTCTGATTCTTGCTCAAAAGATCCTGGAACTGGTACTGCTGCTTCAGCGCCTTCTTCAAGAGGATGTTCTCTCGCATCAGGTCCTGCTGGGTGATGAGCTTCTTCATCATCAGGGAGAGCTCCTCTGGCTCGAAGGGCTTGACGAGATAATCGTAGGCTCCCGTCTTCATGGCCTGGACGGCCGTGTCCACCGTCGCATAGGCTGTCATGATGATGACGGGGGCATCCGGCTGGACCTTCTTGGCCTCCTCGAGAACCTGTAACCCGTCAATACCAGGCATCTTCAGGTCGACCAGCAAGACGGCCCAAGGCTCCGCCTTGATCCGGTCCATGGCAACGCTCCCATCGGGGGCCGTCTCGACAGCGTAGCCATCCTCTCGAAGCCATTCCGAGAGGGACGCACGCACGATCTCCTCGTCGTCAACAACTAAGATCCGAGCCTTCTCCTTAGCCATCGTCTATCACCCCTTCGCCTGAAGCCTCGTTAAAAAGCTCTGGCATTCCCGGCAGAGGTCGCCGGACTTCCCGTCTACATCTAATATAGTGTTGGACCGACTCATCACGCAGCGTGAAAAACGACAGTGAATAAGGCCAAAGGTGTGTCCAAGCTCGTGCACGCACTCCTTCAAGAGCCTCGCCCGGTACAGGTGCTGGGGAGTGGGGAGGCCGTTGAGGTCTAGTCGGAGGCGGGCCGTGGAGACCACAGCCCCCTTCCCCCCGAGCTGGGCCTCGCCAAAGACGAACGTCAAGACGGGGATAAAGAGATCACAATCCGTGATCGCGACGATCTTGCTGGCGTCCCCAGGGACGTCCTGGAGGATCCAGCGGAGAATCTTGGTTGAGGAGTATTGAGCCCGGGTCGGATCGAAGGCGTCTGGCGGCCTGGCATCCACCTCTCTGATCTTAGCCGGGACTGCAAAGGTTCGCTCGACGTGGTCCTTCACCTGGTTCAGCATCCCTTTTTCCACCCTGCCGTTCCCGATCCACTGGAGGTAAATGTATGACTCCAGGGTCGTCATCGAGGCCTTTCCTATGCGAATTCACCGCCCACGGGGAGACGGACGATGACCGAGGTCCCCTTGCCGACTTGGCTCTTGACGTCGATCCGCCCCCCGTGCCGGTCCACGATCCCGTAGACCACGGAGAGACCCAAGCCGGTCCCTTTCTCCTTGGTGGTGTAAAAGGGGTCAAAGATCTTGGAGAGATCTTCCTCACCGATGCCCACGCCCGTGTCGGTGAACTCGATCTCCGCCATGTTCCTTTGACGATCGAACCGGGACGCGACGGTCAAGGTCCCTCCTTTTCCCATCGCCTCGCAGGCATTTAAGGCGATGTTCACGAAGGCCTGCCGGAGCTGCCCGGAGTCGGCCCTGACCTGTGGAACGTCGCCGAGGTGTTTTTCGAGCGCGATCCCCTGAATGGCCATCCGATGTGAGAGGAGGGAGAGGGCATCAAGGATCACGGCGCTCACGTTCACCTCTGACAAGGAAGGCTCCCGTACCCGGGCAAAGTCCAAGAGGTTTCGCACGATGGTGGTGCATCGCTCCGTCTCCCGTTCGACCACGGTCAGGGACTTCAGGACGTGAGCGAGGGTCTCCTCATCGGGGAGACCGTTCTTCAGCTTCCTAGTCAGGAGCTTCGCGTAGGTCAGGATGCCTGAAAGGGGGTTGTTGATCTCATGGGCAATAGAGGCCGAAAGTTTGCCAAGAGAGGCGAGTTTCTCGGACTGGATAAGCTGGGCCTGGGCATCACGAAGGTCCCGTGTGCGTTCCTCGACCTGCTCTTCCAGAGTCTCCACCAAGGAGTCCAACTCGACCCTCGCCTGTTGGAGAGCAATGGTCATTGCGTTGAACGAGCCCGCCAGGGTGCCGATCTCATCCCCCGTCCGGACGGGGATCTCGTACGCTAAGTCCCCTTGGGCGACCCGCTTGGTCCCCTGGACCAAATCGCGTACCGGGCTCACCACTCCACGCTGGAGGAAAACTCCGAGGATGCCCAGGATGAGGAGGATCATCGCCCCGGCAAAGAACGCCGTCTCACGGGTCGTGGCCACGATGTCGGCATCGACCTGGGCGAGCGAGAGGCCGATGTCCAGGACCCCCAGGACGCTTTTGGTCGGTTCGTGACAGCCTCCGATGCTGCAGCTCGGCTCGTTATAAATAGGCGTGATCATTCCCAGAATCCGCTCCCGCTCTGCGGTTCTGAAGATTCGGGCGCGCTCCGGGAGCTTCAGACGCTCCAAGGGCTTCTCGGCCGCATGACAGGCGTAGCAGGACTCAGCCCGCTTGTCGACGGCCTTTCCCACCTCGGGCCGGTCGGTGGAGAAGAGAATCAGCCCTTCTTTATTGAAGACGCGGACCCTGTCGACCCCCTCCTGTCTCCCGATGGTCTCCATGATGTGGTGGGCGTCCTCCCAGCGGTTTTGGAGCATCGCGTGGTAGGTGCTCCTTTTCACCGTGTCGCTGAACTGGGAGGCGCTCCGGATGACCTCGTCGATAAGTTGATTCCGCTGGGTCGTGATGCTGACCCACGCGAACACCCCAATGGTCAGGAGCGACGCGGACCCTACGGCAGTCATCAGTTTGATGCTGAGGCGGTTCCACCTCATGACCGATGCCTTCCCGCTCCACCTACTCTCAATATAGTCCTCCGAGGGGTCAAAGTGCACCCCCTCGATGGTGTACCGCCTCGGATTGCGTCAAGGGACCTTCGGAGCGAGCAGGAGGTTGGCGGAGCATGATGCGCTGTGGTAGAGTCATGTAGAGGCGTCAGTGGGCGCGTGAGATTTATCCTCTTTCTTTGGGCTTCGCCTCAGCCTCGGTCAAACGGCCGCCGAGAGCCCTTCGGGCGACAGAGAGGAGTTTTCCCCCGGCAAAGCCAAAGAGCATGGCGAAGCCGATGAAGGGAAGGAAGATCACGTACAGGGCTCCCACCATCGGGCCGAGGAGCATGACGAGGATCAAGGGAAGCCGGACATAACGAACGTCATCTCCTCCGGGGAGCACCCCGCCTCCCTTGGGGATGGTGACGATCTGCCACCGGGACGGGTTCCAGTAGAAACCAACTCTCACCCAGTTGCTGCCGCGATAGCGAGTCATGGCTGAATCTCCTCTG
>CAYGBT010000085.1:0-8496 GCA_964348275.1 uncultured bacterium | reverse complement strand
GCGTCCGGGTACCGCGTGGGAATATAGTGCTGGTCGAGCAGACGGCCTGAGGCAATATATTCCTTGAAATCCGGATCGAATCGCGAGCAATGCTCAGCAGGCTCAGCCACAGAGTGAATCGGGACAGACCGCTCGCCCCGCGCCAGCAGGAAGCCTTTGAGGGCTTTCTCACTCGCCTACTCGGCCATGAAGCAGGCGTCGGAGTAATCCCCGTGAGCCTGGAGCTGTCTTGCAACACCGAGGTCGTGCTCAGCCTGGCGGAGCCAGCGTAACCCCGCCTCATGGCCCGGCTTCATAGATGACCTTTCCCTCCTCCAATGCTTTCGCAATAAATGGGTTCCCTTCGGCTGCCATCTGCTCGAGTTCGGCAGGCGTGTACACGAGTATGTCCGCGTGGACTTCGTGGGGGCAAAGATAGGCCATGGCCTCAAGGTGGGCAACAAACGGCTCTTCGGTCTCCTTGATCACAAGCAGGTCCAGGTCGCTTTACACATCGGCATCCCCGCGCGCGGCCGAGCCAAAGAGAATCACCCGCTGGGGTTGATACCCTTTGAGCGCCTTAAGAAGAGCGTTCAGACCCTCGTCCATCCGCGTCACTCCTCCGCCGCTACTATGCCCGAACGTTCGGTGGCGTCAAAGAAGTATCGGCCAAAGCGTATCGGGGCGAAACCTTGATCGTTCAGGTGAAACTCCTGCGAGGTGAAGCCGAGAGGATCTGGGAAAGAAAGTCGTGATGCCGGGAGCGGGAAAGGCCGAACAGATTTTGAGTGTAAGTCTCGACGTAGCAAAACCAATCACTTCAAGCACTTGGGTGTGCAGGACGCGGCAAAACGTGACAATCCGTGACCCAAAAACGCAACCCATCCGCAACCGACCTCGAGGCGATATCTTACTGGATCTGATAGCCTTTCGATTTACCTGGAGCTGGCGGTCGGGGGTTGAATCGATGACCCGCTGATTACGAAGTATCCCCAGGGACAAACTGAGGACATCCAAGAAGACCTGTCCACGCAAGAAGCCGAGCATTTTGACTAACCGATGGTGCTCCTGGATGCTGCTAGTATGGGGTGTTCTGGTAGCAGCGTGGTAGCAAACCGGGGCAGCACCAAAAGGCCCTTGCCTCTCGCTCGGGATCGATCCCTACCCTTGGACAGCCGACAGACTGCCCCCGATGTGCTGCCCAGACGCTTTGGCCAACCTCTCTTTCCGATGAGGAGAAGGTGAGATGATCCTACCGAAGCGAATTGGAAAGAGTGGGTTACTGGTTGAAGTCTGCACCCCGGTCGAGAGAGTGGGCGCTGAGAGGACAATCCTCAACCATCGGGGGACGGATTGGCGGAAAGCGGGGTAATTGTGGCCCCGAAGGTCCCTGGCAATGACTACCGAGTGTGCGGAGAACTACTTGAGACAGGCTGAAAAGGAAAAAGGGTTCCGGCCCAACTGAGTGTCGAGCTGATGATTCGGTCCACCGCTCCTAGGGAGATTCCGCCCCATATTGCTGCCGCCATGAGGCCGGTCACCAACACGAGGCGGCGAAGGCGCCGGTGAAAATGACCGGAGACATGGAGATGGCGACCCAGGTGGTGCGGGACCTCCCCTTCGGCTGGAAGCAGCTGGACATACCGACGGATAAGAGCTTCCCAGTCGGCGGGCTTTCCGCCGATGATGCGGGCGATGGCGCGCTGCAAGGCCGCACAGCTTCGGAACCGCCGAATCGGCTGCTTCCGTAGGCACCTGAGTACGATGCGCTGCACAGGGCGAGAGATCCCTCGCTTAATCTGACGTGGGGGCGCCGGGCGTTCACTGAGAATCTTAGCCGTGACGCTATCCGTGTCACCGTCTACGAAGGGACGTCGGCCAGTCAGAAGCTCGTAGAGCACGATGCCTAGAGAGAACACGTCCGAGGCAGGGGTCAAGTGCTCGCCCCGGATCTGCTCGGGAGACATGTAGGAGAAGGTCCCCAGGGCTAGACCTGGCTGGGTGAGCTGCGAGGCGCCCATCAGGTGGGCGACCCCAAAGTCCCCGACCTTAGCGACACCCTCCCGCGTAATGAAAAGGTTGCTGGGCTTCAAATCCCGGTGGATGATGCCCCGGCTGTGCGCGAAAGCTACCCCCTCGCACACCTGGCCGACGACGGCCAACGCCACATGCAGGGGAAGTGCCCCGGTCCGCCGGAGCAGCGCGGCCAAGTCAAGGCCATCCACTAACTCCATCACGAGGTAGCGGTGGTCTCGGTCTCGCCAGAAATCGTAGACTTGGACGATGTTGCGATGGGGCAGCGAGGCGGCGACCTTGCCCTCCCGCTGGAACCGGTCCTGGACCTCGCCGTCCCGACGGAACCGGGACTTGAGTTCTTTGATGGCCACGGACCGGTCGAGGAAGGCGTGCTGTCCCCTGTAGAGGGTAGCCATCCCGCCTTCCCCTAACTCTTCCTGCATAAAGTAGTTCCCCAAGCGCTGGCCGGAGGGAGCCTTTTTCGCATCCTGGGTGCGGACCTTGGTGGCGTCCCCTATTTCCACGGATCTCTCCATCGCACGCCTGGGGCAGCGTTTGTTTCGCTCGACCGTGCCATCATTTCGTCTTCATCTCGCGAGGCACTCCGTGTCGCTCCGCCATGAGCTGGAACGCCAAGATCTGTGCCCGTTCCTGGGGACCGAGATTCAGGAACCAGACCTCCATTTCGCCCTTCGTCGGGCTGCCCTCTTCCCACTTCCTCTCCACCACCCGGCCCTTGACGCGGAAGCCCCGCGGAATTTCCGGGAGGATAAAGAGGAGAGAGGTCTCGGTCTCTGGCTGCAGCGGCTCCTCGGTCTCGATGAGCACCCCCCATGGAGCGACCCCTGTCATCTCTCCCACAGTCTCCCTGTTGTCGCAGGTATAGGTGACCTTCTCTCCGAATGGCGTCCGGGTGATCTCCCCGGGCCGCGGCGGCCGCAGCGATCGGTTGACCGTGCCGACGATCTTATCTGGCGGCCAGCGCTGGTCCACGAGGCCGACGACCTCAAGCCCCTCTAGTTTGGCGAGGAGGTCCCTCATGCCCCAGGGACCGGCCACCCCGAGAAGCGGCGGTGGGGAGGGAGCATCTTGCAGGGCGGCGACGAACGCGCGCCGCTCCGAAGGGGGCAACGCGAGATCAAGGAGACAGGCGACGACAGTAAAGTTTTCCCGCTTTAGCCCCTCTTGGATCTCGTGTGGAGAGGCGACCGCAAGGACGTTCCAGTCGCCCGATCTCAGCGCCGGCAGGAACCGACCCCGTAGAGCGGAGTGGGGACTAACCAGGAGCAGTTGCCTCTTGGTAGGTTGGGGGGCCGGCCTACGATCTGCCCCGACCGATTCCGTGATTTCGTGAGCTATAGAGACGCCGAGACGTGTCTGGCCGACGCGGAGCTCGTCGAGATGGGAGAGAGGCACCTCCTCGACGCGCCGGCCGTTGACGAAGGTGCCATTCGTGCTGTTGAGATCCTGGACCCGGCACGTGCCCCCGAGAACCTTGATCACGGCGTGCGTACCGGAGACCTCGGGGTCTTTGAGCAGAATTTCACCATCGCGCCGCCCCACGGTGGTCCACGCTTTGCTGAGCGTGAACTGCTTCCCTTTGTCTGGCCCTTCCAAGACAACCAGCGAGATGCGCTGTCCGGGCGGGAGATTTAGGCCCTGCCACGGGACGCTGCCTGAGACGATGGTTCCTTCGTCGCGCTTCGCGTCAGGCTGCGTGTGGGAGTGCGGAGGCTCAGATGGCGCCAGCTGTTGTACCGGTGGCACTGATTCTGCTTGGACCGGGATCGTACCCTGACAGCGCGGGCACTTCATCCGGTTCATGCCAGGGACAGGCCTGGCGACCGTGTATTTCGTCTTGCAAATAGGGCAGATTATACTCGACATGTTTTCCGCCTCCTACCGACTTCCCAACCGCCTCAGCGCATCGTCAAGGGCGCCGAACATACAAAAATTGGCCAGGATCGACCGTTGCCGCGCCTCCTGTAAGGCGGGGATGGCCCGCTTATCACCGAGCTCGCCCAGCCGCTCGGCGGCCTTCTTGCGGGTGAAGCAGTCCTCGTGCTTCAGGTCTAGGATGTACAGGAGGATGTAGTCTGGCTCCTGCCCCATCCGGCGGAGGACTCGGGCGGCATTCCACCGGAGGGCAGAGTCGGCGCTTTCGGTAGCCTCCTCCAGGGAGCCCAAGCTAACTGCTCGCATCTGCGCAAGCAGCTCTCCCGCCTCGCCCGCCGTTTCGCCGTGTGCCAGCATGGCGACCAACCGGCGCACGAGGTCTCGATCGCGGCGGTAGCTCACATCAAGCTCCATCGCCTGCCGGTAAGCGCTCAAGGCCCGGAGCCGCATCCCCGATTCTACGTAAGCCTCGCCGAGGAGGAGGGCGAGATCTGCCCGTTCCGGTACTCTATTTCTGGCCTCCACCAAGACGGAAATGGCCTCCTGGGGTTCACCCGCTTGGAGATGCTTCCGGGCCCGCACCGCTGGATCGGCCTGGCGGACCGCCCATAGGACACCTCCGACAACGAGGATGCCCCCTACGGCTGCCGCTGTCCGAAGGAGCCTCCGGTATCGCCCCGATGTCTGGATCTCGTGGCGTAGTCTCCCCCCGAGAGCGACCAGGATTCTCCCGAGCCGAGGCACGATGGCGGGACGCGTGGCCGAGGACATTCCCTGCGGGGCGTCCGCGGACAGCGAGCGATGCAGGAGATCTAGTTTCGCCGACACCACCGTCTTGGCCGAGGAATCTCCCCCGCTCTCTGGATGGCGCTGTTCGAGGAGATCCCGAAAGGCCGCCGCGAGGTCGCCAGCGCGCTGATACCGGGCCGCCGGGACCTTTGCCAGGGCCTTGGCGGCGATCGCCAGGAGGGGCGCCGGCGTATCGGGCGCGAGCTCAGCGAGCGGACGGGGCTCCTCATGGACGATCCGATAGCAGACCGTAGTAAACTCCTCCCCGGCGAAGGGGCGGGTCCCGCTTAGGAGCTCATATGCAATGCAGCCGACGGAGAAGATATCCACGCGGCGATCCGCCGCCTGGCCCAAGATGACTTCGGGGGCGAGGCAGCTCGGGGTCCCGACGATTTGTGCCTCTTGAGTGAGGTGCGAGCCCGTGATCTTGGCGATACCAAAGTCGGTGATCTTGACCCGGCCATCCGGGGTCAGGAGGATGTTGGCCGGCTTGATGTCTCGGTGCACGATTCCCCGTTCATGGGCGGACTCCAGAGCCTCTGCGATCTGCAGCAGGATCCCCACTGCTTCCTGCCAGGGGAGGGCGTTGCGGGCGGTGAGAAAGGCTTCCAAGCTCTGCCCGGGCACGAGCTCCAAGGCAATAAAGGGGACCTCTCCCTCCTCGCCCGCGTCATAGACTGTGACGATGTTCGGGTGGGCGAGGCACCCGGCAGCGCCGGCCTCTCGGTAGAAGCGTTCCAGATATTGCGCCTTGACCCCCGAATCGAGTGAGCGAGCCACATGGATCGTCTTCAAGGCCACGAGCCGACCAATCTTGGGGTCCCGCGCCTTAAAGACCACCCCCATGGCACCCCGACCGATCTCCTCCAACACCTCATACCTGCCGAAGCGAAGTGTCTGCGCCGTGGGCCTCATCTGATCCGATGCCTCTAAGGTATCACGTCAACCCTGGTGATGCCTGTCCGGCACCGTTAGAATGCAAAGGGAATGCCATCTCATGGGAGTGGTTGGTCGACAGTCGCCTGGGAAGCTATCAGCGATCCCGGGCGATTTAATTTAAAGGCAGGCTGTTAGGAAGCTCCAGATCGATTTTGTGGCTGTACTGTTATCGCGGTCGGGCGTCCAAATCAGTGAAGAAGATTTCAACTGCAAATCTGCAGCCAGGATCGTATTATGGGACAGGCTTCAAGATGTTCCCTCACCGGCCTCGGACGGTCTTCCTAATGTCACTCCCTGGCCCCGTATGATACCTTAGGTTACTCGCAAGACAACCGCACGACTTCCTAATTGGTAATCAGATCCCCACCGCCCTGCTCTACCAAATCAAGTCTTTCCATGACCCTGCTACCGCGGTGCTATCAAACCACCCAGTGCCAGGGGCATCCAGGAGCACCATCGCTCACTCCAAATCCTCGGGTTTTTGTGCGGAAAGGTCCTCTTGGGTCTGCTCAGTTAGGGCTTGAGGCGGATTCGTAATCAGCAGGTCAGGAGTTCAACCCTCTCGCCGGCTCCACCAGATTCGAAAACTTCCAACCCTTCTCCCTACCCTGACGGCTCAATTGCCTCTAGCCTCTCCTGATCGATTCCCCCACCCACTGAAGCGTTCAGGCCGTGGCAAAATGTCGAATGTGCAAAGTCAAGACCTGACCGCCAATGTTCTTGGTGCGCCGTCGATTGTGCCAAAGGTCGCATTGGAGCTATGCCTACCCTGGGTCCATCCCTGTGCCTCCTGTGGGGGCCCAAGTACCTCCTGCAGGGCAAGGGGTGTCAAGGGCTCCGAGACAGCCATAAGGCCTTTATGGCATCGGGCTTGCACTCACCTCGTGGCTGGGACATACCCCGTGGAGGACGCAGTGCAGACTCGCCCTATCCTGGTCGTTGACGACGATCCTCGCGCATGTGAGCTCATCCATGCGATTCTCACAAGGGCGGGCTACAAGGTTCTCTCGGCTCCCGATGGTCTGTCAGGGATCGAAACGGCCCGGAAAGCGCAGCCCGCCGCCATCGTCTTGGATTTGATGATGCCCGGCATTGACGGAATCCACACATCGCGTCGCCTGAAACAGGATCCTGTCCTCAGGCAAATCCCCGTGATTTCCATCACGGCCTCGCCAGACTTGCAGTACACCGAGCAGGCGTTTCGCGCCGGGGCCGCGTGTTTCGTGACAAAGCCGTTTGAGGCTGCGAGCTTAGTCCACATGGTGACCTTAGTTGTGCAAAGGGCTCAGCATGAGATGGGGCGCCGATGCCATCCCCGGTTCCGCGCGGAGCTGCCTGCCCAGTGCCTTGTCCCGGGGGCTGGGGAGACGGTCCGGGAAGTTGCAGGCCGCACGGAGAACGTCAGCCTCGAGGGTCTCCTCCTTTGGCTACCTGAAATGCTGGCACCCGGGACCGCGTTTCATCTACAACTGGGACTTCCCGAAAGGGTAGTGACCGTCCGAGGGACTGTGGTCTGGCAAGTTGGTGAAGCGGGCGACCCGATTATCCCCCACGGTGTCCGGCTCCTGGGTTTTGTGGACGACGCCGACCTCCGGGAGTACAGGCGTTTCCTCGAACAGGTGGCGGTGGAGCGGGCTGCGTTGTCAACGCCGCGCTAGAGAATCCGACGCGTTCTCAGCGGCTGACCACCGCCTTGGACTATCATCATATACAAGAATCCGGTCCCCTAGGGAAACGCACGCTACAAAGCCTGGCCGTCCCGCCGGCCTGGGATCGAATTACTCCTCCTTGAGATCTCCCTACATTTGCTCCATCCGGAAAAGCAAAACGCCTTCCCAGGCCGTATTAGACCCGAGATGGCATCTAGTTGTTTGGTGCGTCCTTGATTGTGCCTGAGGTGGGCGAAGGACGATAGCGACCCCGGTTCCATCCGTTCGTCTACTAAAGGGGGCCTAAGCAATTCAATAGAGTCTGACCACATTGATTAACGGCAGCACCGACGCTCGATCGAGCAACCTATACACCGCGATGTGCCTCGCCCCCCGGACCTGAAAAGCCCTTGACACTCCCCTTTTTTCGAAAATAGGATTCGTTTCCGTAATGGGAGAGTGTTGCGGTGCCTCCTCCAAATGACTTGATTCTAAATTCCTTGCCTGAGGACGCCCGCCGGCCATAGGGTCGCGGGCGTTTGTGTTTTGAAAGTAGCATGTCAGCCCGGGCGGACCGTAGGATCCATGCTTCTCGGGTACATTTGAGTACGACGATGATTTACACCCATGTTCTCAACCGTGCTGGGCTGGGCGTGCGCAGTCCTGTGGACGCCCTCTGAGGACACCGCCAAGCAGGGTGTTATGCGGAAACCATCTAACTCCGACCGAGGCGGGCCAGGGAATGGCAACTGTGTGATTGCACCTTGTCCGTGGGCGACGACCAAGAGAGGTCTTATGCCGACCTGCCGTCACATGCGGGGTGATATACGGAAACCACATACCCAATAGTTAGGCGAAAGGATAGGTAGCAAGGAGGATTTAGCATGGATGCGAAGCTGAGCAAAGACGAAGTCCGCGAGGCCTACCGAAAATCTGCTTCGATGTATGACATCTGGAGTAGTCTCACGGAATCCAAAGCGAGGCAGCGTTGTCTAGAGGTAGCTGATATCAAGAATGGTGAGTCCGTCCTGGAAGTGGCGGTGGGCACGGGCATGCTGTTTGAGAAAATCCTAGAGTTGAATCCGACGGGAAGAAATGAGGGTATAGACCTGACGGAGGAGATGTTGACTCGGGCAAGAGCGCGAGCGCAGAAATCCGGGGCATCTGGTTATGTATTGAAAGTCGGGGATGCCTACCATCTTCAGTACTCGGACAATTCCTTTGATGT
>CAYGBT010000084.1:0-8744 GCA_964348275.1 uncultured bacterium | reverse complement strand
AAACGAGCACGCAGGGGCCGAGGATTGACGAAAGCCTGTCACCCTGGACACTCTTCACCTGTCATGCAGGGAGGTCGTGGATTTGAGGCAGGCTAGAGGCTATGTAGGGGCCTGAGCGGGCAATGGGTGAGGTGAATCGAGATGATGCCAGGTCCGTGATCTTCCCTCTACCTTTATATCGCAGGGTGTTTCACCCGACGTCAGGTATGATGGGAGGATTAGCGATGGAACCTGATTTTATTGGAGGCGTGCATGACGGGCCGGTGGGCGTGTCACGGTGGATGGGCCAACTCATCGCCTGGATGAGCCTGGGCTCCGTGGAGGATGGCGCAGGCAGCCTCTTATAACACTGGTGAAAGCCGGAGACGAGCCGGCACCACCTTATATATGTGTAATGTGGGGAGGCTTGCACTGTCGCCTCGTAGTCACTGGGTTCATCGGGCCGCCCCCTAAGCATTGGGCACGCGCGAGTGATGGTGAACCACCTGCTTGCGAGGCCCTCCTACGGTGCGCTCCAGATGACGTTACCGACCTTGTGGGAAAGGAGCAGCCGAGGATCATCCTCAGCACACCCAGCGTGACACGGGGTTTCCCGACTTTCTTGGCTCGGACTAGGAGCACAAACTCGTCCGTGAGAAAAAGCTTAATGGACAAGCCGAACATCATCAACATAGATTACTTTGGGTGTCTTCAACCTAACCACAAAAATGCCTACATTCTTTACGCTTAGAAGATCCATGACCCGATTCTTTGGGGCATTTCTAATGTCCTCAATAGGAATATTTATATCGTTCCAGCCGTGAGAAAGAATGAACTCTCTGTTAAAACGATCCCAATATGATTGTCCACTCGTAATATGTTGATCATCGTGAATTCGCAATATGACCTTTAGCGGTTCTTGAGAAGTGTTGAAAATACTAATATGAAAATACTTGTACTTAAGCCAATCGGAAGGGAAGTGTGCTAGACTCGCCCCCGAATACTCATCCGTACTTAATGGTATTTTCAACGAGCCGCTTCCCTCTCTAACCGTTTCTTTATCAATCGCAATGATCGAGTGACTTCTCCACCGATGTATTTCGAAAGGAGTTTCAAAATTAGACAAAATCGGAAGTTGCTCTTTAGCAATAACTTCGTCCACTAGCACTCTGACGAGAGGATATATTTGTAGAAGGACTAACAGGGATACAATTGTCTGGATGGTATAAAGAAGTATCCTGGAAAGAGCGTTACGTGTTGGAGATAGGAAGACAATTGCTGCTATGCCGCCGATGATATTCCGCAAGATATCATGAAGAGAAAACGTCCGGTGGGATACAGACTGACCCCATTCAATCAAGAAACCAACAAATGACGTTATTAACAAAATTAGAATGAATTGTATTGGGAATGGCTTCCTCGCGAAACTCTTCCATGTCTTGACTAGGGTATATGTCCATAAAAAAAATAAGCAGATGTGTCCAAGATCCCAGGCAAGGCGATAAGAACGTGCTGAGTAGTAATCAGGTCCACCAAAAAAGAGAAATACGACGCCAATTGCTGATAAAATATAGATAGATATTATTTGAACTTGGCTATTCCTCATATGGAGGCCAACAAGCAAATATCCGCACTCTTGCAATCAATCATAGCGAGAAGCTATTTGGGTGTCTAGCAGAGAGCCGTTTATTCCGTTGCGATGACAGGGCTGGGGTGATAGTCCCCATGTCCCCCGTCCTCTTGCTTCGCCCCCCTTGTAACTGAGTGTAATGAGCCCCATGCGGGACGTTATCTCCCCCCGTTTCCCTCCCGTTTCCCTTCCAACTCCCTTCGAACCAGGTTGACCTCCTCTAGCCTCTCCTCATTGGTCAGCAGTCCCTCTCGCACCAGCATCCGTCGTACGGCCTCCATCTCGTACATCATAGCTTGGAGCAGTTCCTTGAAGGTGACGACCTATATCGGATCGCCTGCTCATTGACCACTGTTCCCTTGGGACGCCGTAAAGGCGTGCTTAGCCTCCTTTTTCTAAGCCCCACTCCTGCGCTCCCTCCGCTCAAGTAGGGAAGGCGCCATAGCCTCGTCCCGTCCTGCCTGCTGCAACGCTCTCTCTGCGTCTTTCAGATACGACTCCCAGACGGAGGGATATTCCTGCGGGTCCACCTGATCACCATAAAACATCTTGAGGCGGAACAGGGCAAGACCCACGGCCTCCAAGCTTACCCCCAGGACCCTCTGTTGTTGGTACCACTCCTCCAGGCTAAGACGCTGCTCCTGCCTCTCGGTCACGTCTTCCTCCTTCGCTCCCCGGTTTCCCCTCCGACTCCCGCCGTATCGCCTTGATTTCCTCCAACACTACCTTGTGGTAGAGAACCCCCTTCCGCACCAGTACGCGCCGCAGGGTATATGCGCGGTCAGAGATTGTCAATCACGAGATGGCAGGAGCGGCCGTGTTCTGCGCCGCCCGGACCGATCTCCTGACGGTGGTTGCCCCGGCTGATGCCGTGGGAGAGCAGCCCGGGACCAAACTTGCGGGGACGACGAGCCATGGGGTGAAATTAGTGAGCGATAGTCACATGAGCGAAGAGCGAGGTCACCCCTTGTACCTTTAGCTCTGCCCCTGACTATTCGGGCTCAGCTGGGAGGTGGTTCCCATTCGCGGATGAACCGACGCCAGGCCTCTAGCACTCCCTCGCGAAGTAACTCCGGGTCTCGGCGGGGGCCTGAAGGCCCGGGTGGCCGAACTTCACTCCCCCGTTGCCGTGCCAATTCGTTCGCGTAGTACCTCCAAATCTCGTCTTGTGCCTGAAGGCTCAGGTCGCCGAACTCTACCCCAGCGAACCCTTGGTTCGCCCACCTCACGTGGCCGACAGTCCGGATCGGACGGTGGCTGAGAGGGAGGGGGAAGCGGAAGAGCAGGTCAGCTCCGACAAGGGGGACGGCCCCCGCCATCGTGAGGAGCATCCCCCTGGTCCCGATGTTGGCCATCCGGCCTTCCTGGCTGGGGGACCCCCTGGCCTGGTACTCCACCGGGAGGTGACAGGGAATACGAGGTGAGACACGCCGATCGATCAGCTCACTCATGGCAGCCTCGTCGCCGGGGATCCCTTCGAGAAAGCACATTGCCCTCCCGGGCCGTGGGTTAGAGAAGGCGCGTGGTTTTCTGGTGTGCAACCGATTGTGCCGGAGGTGGGCTAAAAACTACTGTGCCTACCCCGGTTCGATCCCTACATGCCTCCAAGAGGGACTTAAGTATCTTCTGCCTTGCAACGAAGGTCAACTCTGGGTTGGCCTTATTGCCAGCTCAAGGAACTTGACACCCCCTCTCGCCCGCGCCTAACATCAGTATCGGGATGCTGAAGGCGGGGGTGACGAACCATGCTCGGTCATAAGATGCCTTTCGGTCTCGGGAACCTCCTCGGGCCTTTTTTGTTGGCGTGGATCGTTGTCCTGGCGGGATGTGCCCCTGCAATGAACGAAGGACTTATCAAGCCGGTGGGGCAGGACGAGCATGTGGGTGAGCTCCAACGGAACCCGGTGCGGCAGCAGCCCCAGAGGGTGGTCCTGGAGGGGCGGATCGTCTGGCTCCAGCCCAACGACGACCTCATCGTATTGGAGGTTACGCAGCCGCCGCTCATGGAGAGTCGGGATGGTCCGGCGCTCTTCGCTGGTGATGAGGTCCTCGTGGCCTACCGCGGCCCTTTCGACCCAAAAATGTACTGCCTGGGGCGATCCGTCGCCGTCGTGGGAGTCATCCGGGAGAGGGGGCCCGTCCCGGGGCAGGATGCCCCCGAGCTCGAGCTCAACCCGGTAATTGAGGCGAAGCACATTCACCTCCAGCCTGGTCACACTGCCCTCCATTCCCTCACTCCCTCGTTCCTCCTTTCCCGTGACCCCTTCCACCGGACCTTCGATCCTTTGCACGATCCTTTCCGGCATCCGTTCTGCGAATGAAGGCCGAGATTTCCCTTCTCAATGCCCTAAGCAGCCGCCGACTAGTCGTTGGATTCATAAATTCGGTGACGAACTTATTTAGACTTCGGACTTCGTGCTGAGTGAGCAATGCCTCTGATGTAATTCGCAAGAATACGTAACCGTATTTGCGAATCGAAGCACTAGGTATCGGTTAACTAGGGCAGGGCTCAAGTGTCGGAGCCTCACCTCCACAGCCCACTTCTGGCCTCTCTCGCCTCCCGCTGGAGCTTCAAAAACAGGTCTTGATAGCTCACATTCGGCGGAACGGTCATCACGTTTTGAGGAATTCAATGTATTCATCGATCAGCCGCAAGGACTCATCCGAGAGGCTCAGAAACTCCACCCCAGACTGATGGATCAGCTCCCGTCCTCCATCGGGCTGAACCTCAAAACGGCTGAGAAGTGATCGGACCACCCGGCACTTCAGGTCCAGCTGCTACGCGGGCAATGACAACGTCAGGAACGAGACGGTCTCCAACCGGAAGGGACGCATGTGTTCGATCAGGGCTCCGCGTCTGCTGATATCTACGACGGACACCTTGGGAATGCCCACAATCCGCGCTACGAGTCGACCAGCTGTTGCCCATCGAGGATAGCGGCGTCCATCTTCCTTTTCCTGCCCAACTCCGTCCATATCTTTCCTTGATGTAAAACTTTTCTATCTTATTTTTGACTGCATTATTTAAAGCTATTGGAGAAACTTTGGCAGCAGATTTCTTCTTTGCTCCTTTGTTGTTGTCAGCTTTTGGTAGGATAGTAAAAAGATAGTAAGGCCGCGAATTGCCACAACGCGTTTTTAGCGACACGGTAACCGGAATACTCAGGGGTGGAGTTTTGTCCGGCCAAGCTACCTCTACACGTCAACGCAGGCTGCGTAAGCCGTAAGGCTCCAACTTCCCGAGCCAAGGGCACGCGCCTGAACTACCCAATTGGCCAGTGTCCCGCTTGGATTGGAGTACTCTGGGCCATTGACCATAATCACGTAGTTGTTGCCAGCGCCCCCGCCATCGGAAATACGGTATCCACCGGTAATGGGCATCTTACCCTCTGGGCACCCTGCAAGTGCGGCCTTATAGAAACTGGTGGAAGTGGGAACATCCGTCCTGGCGATCTCGTAGCCAACGATCCCGGTACAACCATAGACCAACATGGCGGCGAAAGCCAGGACGAGACGAAGCAAGGGAAGCGACAGCTTGTGCATGGTGCACCTCCTGCGGTGGAGTGATGTGTCAAGAAGTGATAAGTGAGTGATAACAAATCCCTTTTGGATGGTAGCAGGGTAAGGAGTCAGGCACTTCGTGACGAGAGGACGATTTCCTTGAATTCGGCACGTGTGGCTGTAAAACAAAAGCGCCATCCAGGCCGTCCTCCGCCTGAGTGGGTGTTTGATTCTCCGGTGCGCCAACGATTGTGCCAGAGGTGGTCTGTAGGCTATAGCTACCCCGGTTCCATCCCTACATCAGCCCCTCCAAACCCGGTCCCCGGATATGCCTACGAATATGCCCGCGACGGCCAGTTCGCACTAAATGCTTGCACCGATAGGGTGCTATGAGCTACATTATGATGCACGTCGTTGCACAACAAGGCCCCGTAAGTGTTGCAGGTAGGGGGTCGTCTTGTGGATTCACACGGCAGAAATCACTGGTTCGATCCAGTACCACCCACCAGAGAATCCAACGACTTCGAGGCGGGATCTTTCCCGTGGAAAGCCGGAGGGGGGTCCGCTATGCTCCGAACTTCCCCCTGCTCGGATCTCGCTCGCTTCTCGGCTCCTTCGCGCAGCATAGCTTTATCTACGACGGCATAGCTGCGGTAGAGAGCCTCGGTCTTATATCCTACCATCTTCACGGCGAGGACCGGGCACTTCCGCCCTTTCGAGGTTCCGCACCACCCTCCGCCGGAAGTCGTGGAGGTCTCGGCCGGGACTTCTGCCTTGCGACAGGCGGTGGGTCAGGCTCTCCGAAGGCCCTGGATGGATTCCCCGCTGCGGTGGAAGACTCACGGGATGATCTGCCCCTGCTCCCCACAGAGTGTCTCGACACGGGTCCGCTGCCCCTCCAGGATGGCTCGGAGCGCTGGTGTGATAACGAATGTCCGTCCATCCCGGT
Organism: uncultured bacterium; assembly: GCA_964348275.1. GTDB lineage: Bacteria > Methylomirabilota > Methylomirabilia > Methylomirabilales > CSP1-5 > CSP1-5. The sequence continues at coordinate 2,685 of CAYGBT010000084.1, read as the reverse complement.
TCTTGGTCGTGCCGGGATCTAGGCGGACAGTACATGGAAATCAGACGTCTTCCCGGCCACAGTGCGGTCCGGGAGGGCATTGTGACTCTTCGAAGGGTGCACGACGTCTGTTGCGCCTGAAGATCAGGGGAGAGACGGCTGAGGAGAGGGAGCGAAGAGGGTGCGACGGGCCAAGCGGACGCCGCCGCCGAGAGTATTGTGGCGGGGTAGTTCGTGGAAATCTAGTCGCCTCAGGCAAGATGGTGCTTTTGGCGACTGGCTATCTAGTGGCGGATGCCTGGAGCAACGCCCTGATTGTAAAGGAGGGAGCGTTTATGAATGCGAGAATTAGCACGGGACCCTTGCCCAGTCTGCCCGGAGAGTTGGCCGAATTCGCGGAGCTGGTGCGACATGGGGAAGCACACGGTCCCTGATGCAAGTCGGCGTCCGCCGAGAGGGCAGTCCCTGGAATGGCGCTATACTCTAGCGAGATGGAGGTATTTGCGATGATCAACAGAAGAGCATACATCCTTATCAGCGGTCTAGTCCTAATCCTGTTTCTTGGCGCGTGTGGGCTTCAACAGGCTAAACGGGACAAAACCATGAGGGCCGAAATCATGGCGGTGATCGACAAGGCGGAGAAGGCCTTTGATGCCAAGGACTTGCAAAGTCTGATGGAACACTGGCACAAAGACTCTCCTCAGTATGGAAAAATAAAGGAGGGCTTGCCGCAGTTCTGGGCTGAGTGTGACCTCAGCACCACGCGGGAAAAAAGGGAAATAATCGCTTGGAATCCCCGGGCGGGCGATGCCGTCGTTCGCTATGTTGATAGCATCCGGAAGGTGAGCTGTCCCGAATATCGGGATAACACGGTCCAGGGCCTCCTTATCATGAAGCGCGATGACGAGTTGTGGCAGTGGAAGATTTTCGAAGAGGTCGTCGAGAAGAGGGAATACCTGAATTGACACGCCGACTTCGCCTATCACCCCCCTTCTTTTCTCCCGCTTGACCAGGTACTCCTTGACCAGCGCCCGGATGATGTCCGCGGCAGACCGGCCCTCCTCAATGGCGGCAATGCGGAGGGCCTTGTGGACATCCTCCGGGAGATACACCGGCACCGGCACGATTTTCACCTCATTCTTTTTTAGGTTTAGGACTCACGCTAATAAAAGGATATCATGATATTACGCGGTCAAGAGAAAAATGAGAGGTCGCAGGGAAGTTCGCGGGGAAGGTGCGGAATGGGCGCTGTACCTGGACAGCACAAGAGGGCTTCATTCTCGCACGTGGGCGGCAATGCGAAACGTCTGCAAAACTTGCACACCAAAAGCCATCGGTCATGCACCGTTTTCACCATTCCTCCCTCGCCATGACCGCGGTGTGGCACGAAAGCGAATCGCTACAAATCATTATAATTAAAGGACTTGAGCCAGTCGAGGCGGCGTTGCGGTTGGTCTTGGCACTTGGTTTGCTCCCTATTGACGGTGAGGAATTGTCCTCGGTGCCACTCCTCGCTTTCCCGGCCTGACGACTCGTTTTCTGTCTCCTTGAAGGGTTGGCGGAGAGTCGGCAAATACGGGCGCGGAGCTCACATTCGCTTCGGCCATAATATGCATCACCAGGGTCTTCATCGGCCTGGCCGCCGAATCCTGGCCAGAGACTATGGCAAGGGGGAGAGGCAATGAAACCAACACGAAGTAGAGTGGATTGGAAGCTAGTTTTGGCGACCATAATGATCCTGGGACTAGGATTAGCCGTCTCCGCCTGCAATGACGGCGGCTCCTCGCCTGGGTCCGGTGGATCCGGAACAAACCCCGTGGCGGCAACTGATAACGAAGAAAACCCCGTAGTGCCCATTCCTGAGCCAGGGACCCTGTTACTCATCGGATCGGGCGTGGCGGGCTTAGGTCTCGCCCGCAGACGGAACCGCCGGAAGTAGGCACCATATCGTACAGGATCGAAGAAAATACGAAAAGGTGTCCGTGCAGCGGAATGGCTGAGAAGTGGGTGCTTCTCAGTGGGGGAAAGCGCGTTGCCACCACAACGTTTCGCCCCCGATGCGATCAGCAGCTGGCAAACTGGGCGAGCGGTCCGAAGTCAATGATCCCTCAGCGTGGAACCGCTAAGGGCGCAGATGGGATGGTTCGGTGAGCTTGCACATCCCCCTTGCTCCAAGCGGCCAACCGGTGGAGGCATCCCAGGGGCGTCGGGAACAACTTCGGCGCTCGCGGTGTTTTTGGAGGGCGTGACTCAGCGCCGTCCTCCACCAGCCATTGATGCTACTTACCTCTGGTCTTTGTATTCTCCATCTCGTTTCCCAAGAGAAGCCATCTCAGCTTTCTCAATTCCCTCTCCATCTCATGCCTGCTCCCTTCTCCTACCTCCCGGTCCGCCTCCTGCAGGTTTTCGCATAGGACGTAGCCTGATCTCCGCCGGGTCGCCGCCTCTCTGCCCCGACACCATTTGCTTTCTGCTGTTGTGCCAACAGGGTGGATCTCCACGACATCCCCTCGCATGAGCTGCATGACGACGATGTTGGTTGTCGATATCTGATAGTACACGGACACCCCGTCCCGCTTCACGGTCGCCCGCCCGGCGGGTGCTTCTTCCTCAGTGGCCGTTCTGTCCACAGCGCGACCCATCAACACCAGGGCGGTGATCACCACGAGCACCCCGGCTTCGTTCCACTTCACACGTCGCTTATCC
>CAYGBT010000083.1:0-8812 GCA_964348275.1 uncultured bacterium | reverse complement strand
TCGTTTAGGAGCTGGTGAGGCAGGATGCCGGGTGACGGAAGAGGCTGGCCCGGAGCGAAGCGCGACGAGCAACTTGAAAAAAGCCCTTTACTTTTCGTAAAAGAGGGGTATTTTAAGGAAGACTTAGAGTAGTCCTGGCTGGGCCGGGAAAACGGAGGCCAGGGGCGCTTTACGCGCTCCTGGCCTTTTTCTTTTGCACGACGGAAGGAGCGCCTTGTCCGAGCTTACTCGACTGGTGGTTCAGCACTTCGGCGCAGAACTCGAGTTCGCCCTGCGGGCCGTGTGGCAGGAGCTGCTGTGTTCCCCCCTCCCTCAGAGGTTCACAGTCGAGCTAGATGGCAGCCCTCGCCAAGGCGCGAAATCCGGCTATCAACCATCCCCTCGAAAGTGCCAGATCGGTTCCGCCAATCCCCGGAAGACAGAACAAGGTGCTTGTGGAGTACAGCGGCTTCGCCGCAAGAGAGGAACGCTGCATGGCGGTTCGTCCTCGAAAGGCAAAGCAAACGTCGCCTGAGGAGGGGCAACAGGTCGCGCTCCCCTTTCCGGAGTCCGCGCGCGCGGATGGGGGAAGCAGCCCGATTGCCAAGGAGGTTGTACCCGCTAGCAGCCTGTCAGGCCCGTCGACGGGTGAGATGGCTAAAGAGACTCATCCCGGAACAATAGCCCCTCCCCTCCCAGCGGAAGTGCCCGAAATTGGGGGGAGTCTCAGCACATGCACCCTGTTGATCCCATGGGAAGCGGATCGAGGTAGAGCCTGACTATCCCACACTCGCCTTGAGATTCCCTATAGGCACGGGGCCGCTTCACCCTGCGAAACAGTTGGCCAAACGTCCGCAGGAAACGATACGAGTCTGCACCCGTCAGCGTCGATATTGACCTCCGACCGGTCGATTCTCCTGAGAATGCGGCGCGGCACACCGTGTGCCGTGGATCCCGCCGGAGGACCGGGAGGTCGGGAGGTTTGAACGGTATCTGTCGAGCAGGTGGTTCCAGGCAAGCAAAGTGCCAATCCCCAAGCACGCTCTTTGCTCGTTTCCAGGGTGCACATCATGTGCAGAACCTTCAAGTCACTAGCGGGTACAGATGAACACTGTGCCATTTCGTAACCCAACATCTTTCTATCTCTTCCGATTCTTAGCAGGTCCTATGGCCATTCTGGGCAATTTAAGAACCATGCCAATCCTGGTGTAAAGCCCACCGAGTCCTCCGAAAAATTCCTCCGAGTGTCGAATCCCCGCCGCAAGGTCCAATCCACCCTCACTAGGCTCACCGTAGTACGCCGCTAAGTATACGATTTTTCTGCGCTAAAACGCATTTACCCCCTTGACCTATGTATGCCACGGTCTATACTATACTCAAATAAACAAAAACTCAGATGAAGGAAGGAGGAGGAAAGTGAGAACCAGGGTCGTCGTGATTATCAAGGAAGGAGACGGGAAGATGAACACGGGGAAGAAGGTGGTCCTTTGGAGTGCTCCCCGGTCGGGCTACGGCGAGGAGGAGACCGCCCGGTCGGTGTACCTGATGAAGAAGCGGGCGCGCCAATCACTCGCGAAGGGGATCCCCTGGGCGTGGTACGACGAGCACGAGATTGCAGGCTCGGTGGCGCGGATGAAGGCGGCGCATCGCCGACGGCATGGACTCCGGTAGGCCTTCAGCACGGGTGTCAGACGAACGGAAAGGCGGTGAACATCATGAACGAGCGGATTTCGCAGCAAGAGATAGAGGGCTTACTGGCCTTGCGCGAGCGCGCGAATGAGGCCCGGACAGCGGCGATCAAGAAGCAGGCGGAGCTGGAGGCCGAAGAAGATCGGTTACTGACGGCCCTCCAGGCCGGGGCACTAATGGAACCCGGATTGTATTTCCTGTTGGTTGCGACGGAGACCGCCGGACGGTCTGTGGCATGGCGAAAGGTTGTCGAGCAGCACTTGGGCAAGGCATTTGCGGAAAAAGTCCTCGCGAACACCCCACCGGGAGCGAAACAGGTACTCAAGGTGGTCCAGGAGGTCAAGACCGGAGCCGCGGTTCCCTGAACCCGGAGGAAGAAAGGAGGAACAAGCGATGAGAATCGCGTACATCGATCCGGTGATCGACCGCCTACTGAAGAAGATGAGGGCACGGCGTTTGAAGCAGCGGCGGGACCTGCTGGGCGCGATCCGGGCTAGAAACCAGCGGGCCGTCATGGCGGCTCAGACAGAGATGGGCTTGCGGCACTGGCACAATCGACAGAGAGGGATCCTGATCGGGACGCGGGCCAGTGGATGCCCGTTGTGTTGAGGATCTACGCGAATCAGAGCCGATAAACCAGGGACCAGGAGGCAGCGATGGCGAAACCCCATTACGACCTGAAGACCAAAAACGGGTATCAGCTCGGTGAGGTTGTCTCGGCACTGCAGAAATCCATCCGTCGTGGCTTGGAAGAAGAGGCGATGTACTGGGCGCTGGAAATGGCCGACAGCGGCTTCGGGCGCTACGTGTGGAAGCGGCTCATGGTGATCGCGGCCGAGGATATCGGGCTGGCGGATCCCCAGACCCTGATCCTAACTACCTGCGGCTGGCTCGCCACCAAGGAGGCTACGAACTCCTTCACCAAGCCGCCGGGGATGAAGACGGAGTTTCTGGGGATGGTGATTCTGTACCTGTGCCGATCAGCCAAGAATAGGGAAGGCGACGACTTTGTTTGGTACCTCCAGGAGCGGCGGATGCGGGGGTGGCGCATCGACATTCCAGACTACGCGCTCGATGGACACACCGAGCGGGGCCGGCGGCTGAAGCGTGGGGATGCGTTCTGGTGGGAAGAGTCCTCCAAGCTACACCCGGAGATCGAGATCGAGGGGAACCCCTACAAGGTAAAACTGAAGGCGCTCTTGATGCGTGAGCTGGAAAACGTGAACGCGGATTGATCTACCGATTCGGTTCGTAAACCGTTCCTGAACAGCGAGCAGGAGGGAGAAGCAATGGCCAAGAATACGGATCGTCTCACTCTCGAACAAGCTTGCCACGAAGCCAAGTGCAAAGTAAGTTTGTTACGGACAATGTTCGCCAATGCACGCCAGGAGAGCTTTAACCTTGGCTCCGATGATTCCTGGTTTGGCCTCGATTTAATTTTGCAAGAGGTCGAGGTGGCCATCGATCGGTTGACCGGTATGGACAAGGCAGCCGGTGTGGAGGCGCCGAGGCAACCGAAAGACACGCGGGTCAATGGCCACTGATCGGAGGTAACTGGTCAGGGTCGGAGCTGAGCTGTGGATTGGCGGCACACCGTGTGCCGGCTTGAAGGACTGTTCACTCCAGTAGCGCTGAAGATCGTGTGTATCGCAAGCGAAGGGTGCGGTTTATGACGAATCTGACATTTGTGACAGGGTAACGCGCGCGCGAGGCGCAATGGGTGAGCACGACGAGACACGGCCGGCGGGATGGAGGGTGATACCGTGAAGAAGGCGGAGAAGAAGCCGCGGAGCAAGGGAAGGCTGAGACGGGTCAACTTTGACTGTGACGAACAGACATTTCGACGTATCAAAATGACGGCCGTCGAGGAACTCGACACCGTGAAAAACATCCTGTTGAAAGCCTTCGAAGAATACTGGGCCAAGCGGCAGAAGGGAAAGGCTGGCCGTCGCCGGTAGGGCTACTCACCATTTTGAGCGATGAGGGAAGGAAATGGCATCTCCGGTCAAGCTATCTAGACTCTACGATGACTTAAACAAGCAGTTCTTCGGTGGGCGGCTGCCCCGCTACCGGGTCACATTCTCTAAAGAGGTGTTTGGCCCGTGGCAGGGAATATGCCTGAATGAACGCCGCCTGATTCGCCTCCGGCGGGGCCTCAACCCTGAGATCATACGACGCACATTGCTTCACGAGATGTGTCACATCGGGACGAAAGGCCACGGCCGACGGTTTCAGGAAAAGCTCCTCCGCTTGGCCGCCCAGGGGGAGGTATGGGCTAAAGAGGAGGCAGAGAACTTCCGGGATATCTTGCAGAGAGGGTCGACAATGAGAACTGATGTCGAGGATGCCCTCAATGCCATCGCCCACAGCGAATCGCCCCGGCCCACGTTCGCCAGCGTGGTTCGCATATTGGCCCGGTCCCACGGGCACCGGCCCCGAGAGTTTTTGAGATACTTCCCTTGGGTGAAGGCTGCATGGAAAAAGATATGCCGTGAAGCTGACAGGGCAGAGAGGATGGAGCAAGAGGTCAAACGACAAATAGAGTTGGAACGCAAGCTAAAACGAGGCTAGAGGCTATAGCGGGGGGTAGGTCCATGTGGAGATCGTGGCGTGGAGGCGACGCTGTGCCACAAATCCGGGCAATCTAGAGTGGATCACAACCAGATGTGGATCCTGGAATAGAAGGCGTGAGACCTGCGGCACATCGTGTGCCGGAGTGCCCGAACCAGAACCAATCGGAACGATCTGATGGGACACGGAACTTGTCAGTCGGTGTATACCCTACCCTACCATCATCCCGAGATCGGCGATCCTAACCCCCTCTCTGCGCGAAATCAAGGGCGTTACGAGGAGGGGGTGTGATGAGGAGCGGAAATGAGCGGCTCCGCGTGGCCCTGTACGCGAGAGTCAGCACGACCCAGCAGGACCCCGACGTGCAGCTGAGGGAGTTGCGAGCATTGGCCGCCACGAGGGGCTGGGCGATCGTTGCGGAGTTCGTCGACACCGGGATTTCTGGCGCCTCCACGAGCCGGCCGGAACTCTCCCAGCTCCTGGTCGACGCCCACAAGGGCCGCTTCTCCGGGATTCTCGTCTGGCGGCTCGATCGCCTGGGGCGGAGCCTGCGCCATCTTGTTACGGTCGTGGAGGACCTCCTCGCGAGAGGGATCGAGGTCATCTCTGCCACCGAGCCGCACATGGACTCCACGACCCCAACGGGGCGCCTACTGAGGAATATTTTCGCCTCCGTTGCGGAATACGAGCGGGAGATGATCCGTGAGCGGGTGATAGCCGGTCTGCGGAAGGCGAAGGCGAGCGGAAAACGGATTGGACGGCCTCGGGCGGTTCTCAACCGACTGCGGATCGAAAAGCTTCGAGGAGAAGGCCTGAGCTGGCGGGAGATTGCCCGAAAGATGGACCTCCCGAAGAGCACCGTGTACCGGTATCGTAGGCTCGCCTAAGACCTGAGCGCAGCAGCGACATGCTTTCTCTAGGGCAACCTAGCAGCTCAGTTCACCGGCCCGCGCAAGCGAGCGCAGCGCCCCTTGCACGGGTCCGGTGCAACTGGTTGTTAGGCACCCTCATCTTGTACCTGCTTTATCGCCTCGGGCGATACATACCCGCAGCTACGTTGGTGCTCTTCAGTCCACCACTGGCGACAGAGGGTGGGTTTGAACGGGAATCGAGAATCTTTAGGCTCGCAATGATTTAGTCGGTCCAGCGCATGTTTAAGGGTGAGGTATCCGCTAAAAGAGCCCATATTCTGATCCCGCCATGCTTCCGCCGGACCCGCCTCAAATGCGGGGAGGCGAAAGCCCATGTTTAGCATGGAGTGAGAAAACTGCTGATTGGTGACGAGCCAGATTTCGTGACTATCCGACCTGGGATTGAAGTAGTTCCATCCGAGAAACCAGTACGGGAACACCTCGCCTCTTGCCTCAAGAAAGCGAACGCAATACTCCGCCACCGCTACAGTCACAGTGTCAGGATCAATGGCTTCGAGGTCTTGGTAGATATCGTGGCCGCTCGTCTTAGGATGCGTGAGGTTGCCGCGAATCTCGTTGAAGAGACGAATGAGATCCAGCGTGGATGGAGCTACCGCTGGATCTGCCCCAAGGATCTCTGTGGGCCAGTTCTCAAGCTTCTTGAGAAAACCCGTGTGCCTAAGGGTTTCAAAGATCACCTGCTCGGGCGCATGGGTGGCGAGATGCGTCCTCATCTGCTGATTCAAGAACGCTTCGATCGTGGCGATTCCAAAGTAGAGCGCTGCTGTCAAGTGGTGAAACTTGCCGATCTCGTTCGGAGACTTGCGAGCGGCGGCGACTTCTCGGTACAACGATGAGTAGTTCTGCCAGGCAGGATTTATCGACCAAGGGTTCATTGCCGGCTATTGGCATCGCCCAGGCCGCCCGCCGCGTCAAGAGCCTAGTGGAATCCCCCTGGTTGCCCCGGGCAGCCCTTCAAGCGCCTGGAAGTATTGCAACTAAAAATCCACAGTCAGGATCGTATTACGAGGCGGGCCTGGTTTCAAGGCGTTTCTTCAGCAGACCTGAGGGTCGCCTCAATGTCACTCCCAGAACCGGATCATAGCGCGGAGGTGTAGGGGTGTCCCAAAACCCTGTCGTGAGAGCCATCTTCTAAGGGGGGTCTAATCGGGGACTTGGGAGGGAAAAATTATCGTCCCCAAACTATCTCTTTTTGACACCAAAAGCACCAGCGGCAGGCTTACCACGGCAGCCTCGGGCCTCTCAAAAATTTGGAGGCCCCCCAAAGACTTTGAGGGATAACGTACAGCGAACCCCAAAAACACCACGAGCGCCGAGGTTGCCCCCGACGCCCGTGGAGTGGTTGTTGTGCTGCCCTACTTCCGGCGGTGCCGTCTCCTCGCTACCGCACCCATTCCTACTATGCCAGAACCGAGGAGAAGCAGGGTGCCAGGTTCGGGGATGAGGCTGAGGGTGTCTATGCGTCCGTCAAATTCGAAAACGGGTGACATAATATCACCGATAGCTATGAAGGACGTTCTGTCAAAATCATTTAAGTCGAGCATCCTCGGCAAGCTGTCATCCGAGAAAACTGTGCCTGTGGTGTCATCGAGCCGTATACCCACATCATCAACAGAGCGAAGGTACTCGCCCGCTTCAAAAAGTAGTGAAGTTTCGTCATAAATCAAAAACAAGTCACCTCCGTTGTTGCCCACGATAATTTGGGTCACGGCCCACGGGACAATAGTCACGCTCCCGATAGTGACCAATATTCCTCTCTCTCCGGCTAATGTCCCATAGTTCCCGCAACAAGGATCTGGATTGTAATCAGGGAGGTCTGCATCGTAGGTGAAAATGCCCCTGAACGGCGTTCCGGCGCTTACACCAAGGTATTCATTGTCAGGCGATGATTGGACCCAAACATTGGTAATCGTACCGGTAAAGTTAAACCCAATCAACCCCGCTTGCGCTGCCTTCACCCCGATGAACAACACAGCCAGAACCGCCAGGCATGCGATGCCACCAGCATTCTTGACTAACCGTCGCATTTGCGTCGTCTCCTTCGGGCGACCGTGCCCATTCCGACTATGCCAGAGCCGACGAGGAGCAGGGCGCCGGGTTCAAGGTTAGGAGTAGGGGTGCCGAAATGCCCTTTGAAATTTCCTGGGAGAAAAATGAAAACACCCTCTCAGGCCGTACTCTGCCTGAGAGAGCGTCTGAATGCTTGGTGCGCCGTCGGTTGTGTCTTGCGGTAGGCCGGGGGGCTATATTCACCCCGGTTTCACCGTAGTACCCTCTGGGGAGCCTCCCACTCCGCGTATCCATCGATCTTATGGAGATGTGTGCTGCACTTAGTTCCTGCGGTGCCGTCTGCGGGCGGTTAGCCCTAACCCTGCTAGTCCCGACCCGAGGAGGAGCAGGGTGCAAGTGGTATCCGCAAGGACCGTAGTCTCGTAGGCTAGGTTTTGCCCCTGGATCACTGGCTGTTCCAATGCTCCCTGTGTTCAAATCAATTGAACTTCGTCACCCTGGCCTCATTCGAACAAGTGGAGGTGCCTTCCCCACAGACCTGGTAGGTGTAGGTCCCTTTTCCTCTGTTCATGTGGTCGGTGTACGAACCGTCGTTACCAGTGGTTGCGATCTTGGACCCATTGCGGTAGATGTCCACGTTGGTTGACGTCAGGCCTTCCCAGTTCAAGTCTGCCTTTTGCGATCCCTTCACCTTGTACCCAATTGCAGAAAGCGTGATGCCGGCGCTCGTTGAGCTGCTGGGGCTAATCGTCATACTAACCTCGTTGGAGAAGCCACTCTCGTTTCCAAAGATGTCGTAAGCAGTGACCGCACAGAAGTAGGTCTGCCCCTCGACCAAGTTGGAAACCGTAACGGTGGTCACACGGCCGAGGTCGACGGATCTTAAATACTTCCCAGGCGAGATTCCGCAATAGATCTTATACCCAGCGAGGTCCGGTTCGGAGTTTGGATTCCAGGCGAGTGCCACCGAGCGTGCTGTCGGCGCTCTCGGATGAGAGCAAGAGCCCAGGAGTAACCCTGAAGCAATCAGGCCCCAGAGAGGTCTTCGCCAATGTGGCCACCGTTTCATAGTGATTCCCTTCGAGAAGTGGCTCACTTTCCCGGCGGAAACGATTTGGCGGCTAGGCCGATGAAGAACCCTCGGATGACTATTATAACTGAAAGGAACGTCAGTTCTGCGGCCATCATTGCGGATCATCTCTCAACGGACTACAGAGGAGTCTTCAGGAAGGGCAGGGGCAGTGTCAGGCACAAATATTCACCAATAATAACTTGCACACAGCGTGCCAGCCTAATCCGCAACGCCAGCATCAATCGTGCAAGTCCTTTGCTTTCTTATAAATTTTACTAGCAAGTGCGGCGCCGAACACCAATGCCAAGCCGAGGGCATGTGTCCTAAACTGTAAACCTGATCGGCACCGTCAGGCAGCCAGGTATCCCATGTTGCTGAATCTTGACGGGTTGTCGATCTTGCCTGCCCGTCGGAATGCTTGACACTCCTAGCCCTGTCGATAATACTCAAGCCCCAAGGAGATGGTGGAATGGAACCGGGGTGAAGGGTAACACCAGGACTAATGAACACCAGCCCTCGCGGCGGTATGCTGCGGGAGCTTTTTTGTTGGTGAACCTAC
>CAYGBT010000082.1:0-8840 GCA_964348275.1 uncultured bacterium | reverse complement strand
CTACCGCGAGGACCTGCTCGTCTCACCCGAGGTCTGGGACCGCATGCGGCGCCACCCCCATTACCGCGAGATCCCAGAGGTCCACGGGGTCCTGCTAAGCCACGCCCACCTCGACCACTCTGGCTCCATCTCGTTCCTCAAAGAGACCATCCCGGTATATGCCACCCGGATGACGGCCTTCATCGCCAAGGCGATGGAGGACATCGGCGGCGCCGATCTTGAGCGGGAGGTTGGTTATATGACCCCGCGAGCTCCGACCAACGCCGGAACCCTCACTTCCGATCGGACCCGCTACGTCCAGCGGCCTTTCGCCTTTGTGGACGGCCACCCCGAGCACCACGAGGCACTCCTGTTCTGGAGTGCCTCTCCGACAAAGACCAAGGCTTTCAGCCCGGCTCCTTTGCTCCCAGGGGGAATGGTGGGGAAGCTTCCCCTCCGGTTCTTCTGCGTGGACCACTCGATTTTCGGCGCGTGTGCTTTCGCCGTTGAGACCTCCGCCGGCTGGGTGGTCTACACCGGCGACCTGCGGCTCACCGGCGAGTACGGCCACCTTACCGAGACCTTCATCCGGGAGGCGGCGGCGCTCACGCCCACCATCCTTCTCTGTGAGGGAACGAACGTCGCCAAGGAAGTTCAGACGCGGGAGGAGGACGTGTATGACAAGGCCCTGGCCCTGATCCAGGCAGCACAGGGCCTCGTCATTGCCGACTTCGGCCCCCGCCATATCGAGCGGCTCCTTAGCTTTTACCGGGTCGCTCGGGAAACCGGCCGAGTCTTGGTGATACTGCCCAAGGATCAGTACTTGTTGGATGCCATCCGTCTCGCTGCTGGGGGGCCTTGGGTCCTGGAGGAGGTGACAGACATCCGCATTTACGCCGAGCGTAAGGGAACAATCAACACGGCCGAGTCGAGAATCCGATATCGGTATGCGGACCGTTTGGTCTCGCCCGACGAGATCCACACCAATCCCGGCCGCTTCATCCTCTGCCTCAGCTTCTTCGATATGAAAAACCTCATCGATATTGATCCGCCGCCAGGTGGACTATACATCTACTCATCGAGTGAGGCGTACGAAGAGGAACAGGAGATCGACCAGCGCCGCCTGCGAAACTGGCTTGACCGGTTTGGGTTTCTGTATGTTGGTTTCGAGGGATCTGAGGGCCTTCACGCCTCCGGCCATGCGAGCGGACCCGAACTCCTCCGGATCGTTCGGAGCATCAGCCCCCGCGTTCTTATCCCGATCCACACCATGACTCCCGACTTCTACCCCGAGCACCTCGTAGGGACCGGAATCAATGTCCTCCTGCCCGACGAGGGCATGCCCTTGACGTTTTGATCGACCACCAGGATGCCATTCTGGAACCCCAGGAAATGATCACGTTGCTATCTTTGGCAGTGAAGAGGCTGGCGCGTGACACGCGTGGCTCCGTGCGAGAACAGCGGTGTGCCTCACTCACCGAGTTCGCGGTCCAAGATCTCGTGGAGGAAACGATCGATGGAGACCGGGTAGAACTTGACGTCTGGCGAGAGAATCAGGCCGGTGTCCAGGATCTCGCGGCTGGCGAGTTCATCGAGGATCCGTTCGATGCGAGCTTCGGGGTTTCCCTCCGCGGCGCGGATGCTGAGGTCCTCGCTCTCGATGACCGCGTGCCTTCGGGCGGCGTAGCGGAAGGCAAACACGCGTGCCACCAGCGTCCGGTCCATGATCTCGGACTCGGCGAACACTTCCCCGTAGGTCTGCCCGCCGCCCCCCGGCCGAATCACGAGGCGGGGCGAGACCCGGATTTTCCCCCGGATCTCGACGGCACGACGTTCGATTTCCACGTCGGGCCCTACCAGGATGTAGGGGAGCACGTGGTAGCCGACGACGATGTTGGTGATGGGCCTCCGCAGGATCCGCGTCTCCTCGAAGATCCTGCGGAGAAACGAGGGGTCGTATTGGCGGTCGAACATGAGATCCGGAATCACCCCCTACTTCTTGCCAGCGATAAAGGTGCCCGCGTCCACCAGGGACTTTAATATTCTAGCGACTCTTCCCTGAAATGGGAAGAGGTGCCGCTACCGGCACAAACCGGCTTCCTCTTAACCGATTTTCTTATAACACAAGGGGCACCGGGGGCAAGTATCCATCGACGAGGTGGTTCATAAATATTCCGAAACGTGAAACTCCTGGCTCTCTGCAAGGGCGGCTCTTTCCTCTCCCGCCCATTCGCGTCCGTCCACAAGAGGAAGACCACCATCGACTTGCTGCCAGCACAAAGGCGCCTTGTCGAGCCTTCCCGCTTGACACGCCCGGATTTGAGGTGAAACAATGTTCTACCCCCCTGCCATTGAGGTGCGGACGTGAGCAACAAACCGATCGTCCTTGTTACTCGAAAGCTGCCGCTCGCCGTCGAGGATCGGTTACGCCGTGATTACGATCCCCGATTCAATGAAGAAGATCGCCTGTACCCGAGCGATGAACTGATCCAGCGAGCGGCAGGTGCGCACGCGATCCTCGCCTGCCACACGGAGCGTTTGTCGGCGGAGATCATAGCGCGCCTTCCTGACAGTATCCGAGCCATCGCCAACTTTTCCGTCGGCGTCGACCATGTCGACCTGGCTGCGGCGAAGGCGCGGGCGATTGTGGTCACGAACACCCCGGATGTACTCAGTGACGCCACCGCCGAGCTTACGATACTGCTTATGCTGGGGGCAGCTCGCCGAGCCAGCGAGGGCGAGCGGCTAGTGCGCGCCGGAGAATGGAACACTTGGAGCCCTAGCTTTATGGTAGGTATTCAGGTGACGGGGAAGCGCCTCGGGATCATCGGCATGGGGCGCGTCGGACACGTTACGGCGCGGCGCGCACGCGGTTTTGACATGGAAATCCATTATTCCGATGTGCGCCGTCTTCCTTCTGATCGCGAGGCCGGCGCCATCTATCACGAAACGACGGAAGACCTTCTGCCACACTGCGATTTCCTCGCCCTGCACTGTCCGGCGACGCCAGAGACGCGGCACTTGCTTAATGCTGAGCGCATTGCACTGCTTCCAGACGGGGCGATTGTTGTCAACGCTGCTCGCGGCAGCATTGTTGATGAGACGGCGTTAATCGACGCCCTCAAATCCGGCAAGCTGGCCGCGGCCGGCCTCGACGTTTACGAAAACGAGCCCAACATCAACCCGGCGTTTCGCGACATCAGAAATACCTTTCTGCTCCCGCATATTGGCAGTGCAACCCGCGAGACGCGTGACGCCATGGGCTTCAGGGCCTTGGAAAACCTCGATGCCATTTTCGCCGGCCGCGAACCCCGCGACCGAGTCGCCTGAGGCCGCAAGTCGAGTCTTTCCCCCCGCCTGACCGAGATATTCATCGCGGCTGTGAGATCTTCATTGTGTTTTACGTTTGCATTCGCGTGACTTTGTCTCGCGGCGTCCCCGCGCATCTTCGACTCTGCTTCACTGAGCTTCCTCACTGATCATGGGAATCAGACCGTGATACGGCAAGGGACGAGAGGCGCATGGTGCGGCGGACGGGTTGAAGCTGACTGCGTAGAGGGCAAGACGGGCGGGGGACAGAGTACAGGGGACAGGGGACAGGGACGTGTTAGAGATTGCACCGGTGTCGGTATGATATTCCGATAGACTCGGCAATGAGCGCCCCGGTGACGAAGCCGCCGACGCCCCCCACCAACATGCCGAAGGCGGCGCCGAGGTCTCCCACCCAGCTGCCGAGCCAGCTCCCGGCCATCTGGCCTATGAAAATTAACAGGGTCGTCAAAGACACCATCCCGAGCGTGAGCAGCACGCCGCGGCCCGGCGACCGCCATCCCCATAGCATCAAGTCGTCAGTGGCGTTCCGAAGGCGTACTCGAAATCGCGTCATCATTGAAGCAACTTTTTCTTCTCTCGAAGGCCTTTTCCCAACCAGCTTACGGAGCGGAAAGGTAGTCCGTCAAGCGAAATGGAGGAAGGCCATTTTATCGGACTTGACACCCCTTGGCCGGTGGGGATACTTATTGCCTAGGAGCGATAGACGGGTCGAGCAAGGGCAGGCATAGCGGTTGGGCGATTTTCTGATATGTTTTCGGCATGTTACACGTGCGAGGGAAGGACCCTGTGACGGGATCTGGTCGAGATGAGGAGACGGCATGGAGACCTTATTAAGCATTTGTGTGGGCGTCGGCTTGAGTGCCGCCTGTGGCTTTCGGGTGTTTGTCCCGCTCCTCGTCATGAGCATCGCCTCTCTCGGTGGGCATCTGACGCTCTCCCCTGGCTTTGAGTGGATTGGGACGTATCCCGCACTCGCGGCCTTTGCGGTTGCAACCTGTTTTGAGGTCGCGGGGTACTTTGTCCCGTGGGTGGACAATCTCTTGGATGCGGTTGCGACCCCGGCCGCGGTTATCGCCGGCATCATTGTGACGGCCTCAGCGGTTTCGGAAATGAGTGTTTTTCTCAAGTGGGCCCTTGCCGTCATTGCCGGTGGCGGCGTGGCAGGCACGGTTCAAGTGGCTACCGGCCTCACCCGCGGCGCCTCCACGGTGACCACAGCGGGCTTCGCGAATCCCCTTGTCGCGACCATGGAACTCGGAGGGGCGATGACCCTCTCGCTTCTGGCCATTGGGTTTCCAGTGGTTGCTGGCGTGGTGGTTCTTGGCGCTCTGTATTTTGCCACGAAAAAGATCACCGAGAAGGAGCGTGGGATTTCTGCTCCTGTCGGGGCCCCTGAGAGACCCCGGGGGTAGCGTTGGGCGGGAAACGCAACGACCAAGTCTATTCGCGGCCAAAGACGATCTCTGGTCGGTGAGGAAACTTCTTGAAACCGGCCGGGCTTGGGAATACGCTGAGATACAGGGTTCAAGAGAGCAACGAGCAGTCCGGAGACAAAGTGTTGCCGCAGGCGCTGAGCGGCACGGAGGGAATGCAGATGAAGCAGATCGTGGGAATATTGCTGGGGTTGATTCTCTTGCTACAGGGTGCGGTAGCCTGGGCGGGTTACGACTCGCAAGAGAGCACGGGGGCGAAGATCGGCTATGGAACCGGTGCGGTAGTGGGATCGGCGGTCTACTTCCCCTTCAAGGCGTCCTTTTGCATCCTCGGAGGGATCGGCAGCGGTTTTGCCCTTCTCTTTTCGGGTTCCCAGGCGGCCAATAAGGTGGCCAGCGCTTCCTGTCGGGGAACTTGGGCCATCACGCCCGACATCGTAAAAGGAAAAGAGACGGTTCACTTCGTGGGCGAGGTCCCTGCATCCTCTCCTGCGTCTGAAAGCCAGGTTCGGCGGTAGTCCCGCGCTCTGTAAGAAGCCTTCCGGTTAAGCTCCTGACCCGGCGAGGGATGCTCCCCCCTCTCCAGGGAGTGCAGGGATGGGTCCCTGGGCAGATGGCGTACGAGCAGATGAGACGCCTTCTCGGGCCGCGTATGGTCCGAGAGGGCGTTTTGCGTTTTCGCTGGGGGTCGCGGAACCTCCTGCGGATGCCGGAGGTCGCGGGAGAGGAAAGCGGTCTGGCGTGTAAGGGCGTGCTCGACTTCGTGTGGGAGCTTTGGTGCAGCGCGCTCTGCCATCGTGAAAGGCGAGGAGGGAGACAATGGCAACAAAAAAGATTCTCATGCTTGTGGGGGATTTCGTCGAGGACTACGAAGCGATGGTTCCCTTTCAGATGTTAACGATGGTCGGTCATACCGTCCATGCGGTCTGTCCCGGGAAGAAGGCCGGCGAAGCAGTGCGAACGGCCGTCCACGACTTTGAAGGTGATCAGACGTACACCGAGAAGCGCGGTCACAACTTTGCCATTAACGCCACTTTTGAAGACGTGAAACCCGAGGTCTACGACGGGCTGGTGATCCCGGGAGGGCGGGCACCAGAATACATCCGCCTGGACGAGCGGGTGTTGGACATCGTCCGACACTTTGCAAAAACGAACAGACCTATCGCTGCCATCTGCCATGGGCTGCAGGTCTTGGCGGCAGCGGATGTCTTGGAGGGGAAGCTCTGCACTGCCTATCCGGCCGTCAAGCCTGATGTGATTCAGGCCGGTGCCAAATGGGGGGAGGTTAATGCAGCGTTCTCCAACGCATATGTCGACGGGAACCTGGTGAGCGCGGCAGCCTGGCCCGGGCACCCGGAGTGGATGCGCAAGTTCTTGGAATTGCTCGGCACTAAGATCGAACCGTAAAGGAAGGCAGACCGTCACGGATCAGCTCTGGTGATTTCAAACTCTGAGGAGGAGGCGCGAACCATGGCGACGGCAATCATTCTGGTCACTGCGGATCCGGGGAGAGACCGGAAGGTCGCTCAGGCACTCAAGAAGATCAAGGGAGTGAGTGGGATATGCCTCGTCAGCGGCCTGTATGATGTGGTAGCCACGATCCAGGGACGGAACCCGGAGGAGATCCTGGGGACCGTCTACGACAAGATCCGGGGGCTATCAGGGGTCCGGGGCAGCCATACGATGTTTTGTCTCGAAGTGTGAGCCTGTCTCGGTGTCCTAGTTTTGCTCCGGTGTTCGACTTTGCTCGTGTCCCTTCTGAAGGGACCAATGGACCGAGCCGTAAGCGTTCGTGGCGGTACTACAGTGGTATAGGGGGTACGCGCACGGGTCCGGCTCGTTGAGCTCGACAGGGTGGAAATCGAGTTCCCCTCGCACCTCCTCCAGCATCCTTTGACCGTGCTCGTCCTGGCGGTCCGTCTTGAGCATGAACTGCACCGTGAAGGTCCTGCCTGGCCCCGGCGCGACGAGGGCAACCGGTGTGCGATGCTCGCCGAACTCACCGTACGAAATCACGATATGTTCATCGTCCGGATTGACGACACCTTCAAACCACGTGCGGCTCAAGTCCGTTCGGATCCCCTTTATCCAACGCAGCGTTCCGCGCTGCTGATGCAGACTCGTTTCATGTGAGAATTGCCCGTTGTCTTATTCGGTTGTGTTCAACGGCTGTGCCAATACAATTTCTGTCTCGATTTTGAAAAGGCCTTGCATCCGTCGCCTTCTCATGGCATGCTTCGCTATCCATGGGAGAAGACATGTGTTTTTCCTCTTCACGAGGTGAGCCATGACAATGAACGAATCTGTCCGCCGCTGGGTCGACGAGGTCGCCCAGATGTGTCGGCCGAGGGACGTCGTGTGGTGCGACGGCTCCGAAGCCGAACGCGAGCGACTCCTGGAGGCCGCTGTCCGCGCGGGGGATCTCATCCCCTTAAACCAGCAAAAGCTGCCGGGGTGCTACCTCCACCGGAGCGATCCAAACGACGTCGCCCGCACCGAGCATCTCACCTTTATCTGTACCCGGGAGAAAGATGATGCCGGGCCCACCAACAACTGGATGGCCCCGGCGGAAGCCTACGACCGTCTCTCCAAGATCTTTACCGGCTCCATGGAAGGCCGGACAATGTACGTCATCCCCTTCCTCATGGGGCCACCCAGTTCCCCGTTCGGTAAGGTTGGTGTTCAAGTCACCGACAGCGTCTACGTCGTTTTGAACATGCGGATGATGACCCGCATGGGGACAGCGGCCCTCGAGCACCTCGGCACCTCGGACGACTTCACGCGGGGCCTGCACTCCAAGGCCGACCTGAACGTCGATCGACGCTACATCTGCCACTTCCCGGAGGACAACACCATCTGGAGCGTGGGGTCGGGCTATGGGGGCAACGCGCTCCTTTCCAAGAAATGCATGTCCCTTCGCATTGCCAGCTACATGAGCCAAAGCGAGGGGTGGCTCGCCGAGCACATGCTCATCGTCGGGGTCGAGAGCCCTGATGGCGAGGTCAGTTACATTTGCGGCGCGTTCCCGAGCGCCTGCGGCAAGACCAACCTCGCCATGTTGATCCCTCCGGATTCCATGAAGGGCTGGCGGGTGTACACGGTGGGGGACGACATCGCCTGGCTGCGGGTCGGGCCCGACGGGCGGCTATGGGCCATCAACCCCGAGGCCGGATTCTTCGGCGTCGTCCCGGGCACGAGCTCGAAGACGAACCCAAACGCCTTGGCAACTATCCAAAAGAACACGATTTACACCAATGTCGCACTCACGCCCGACGGCACCGTGTGGTGGGAGGGGCACGACGATCCCGCACCGCAGAATGCGGTCGACTGGAAGGGACGTCAATGGACGCCAGCGAGCAAAGAACCGGCAGCACACCCGAACAGCCGATTCACGACCCCTGCGAGCCAGTGCCCGTCCATCTCGCCCGAGTGGGAGAACCCCCAGGGCGTACCCATCAGCGCCATTATTTTCGGGTCGCGGCGCCAGAAGCTGGTGCCGCTCGTTTACGAGGCCTTTAACTGGCAGCACGGTACCTTCCTGGGCGCAAGCCTCGCCTCCGAGACTACGGCCGCGGCCGCTGGCGCCGTGGGTGTCGTGCGGCGGGACCCCATGGCCATGCTTCCCTTTTGCGGCTACAACATGGCTGACTACTGGGGCCATTGGCTCTCGATGGAAAAGCAGACTTCAAATCTCCCCAAGGTTTTCCGCGTCAACTGGTTCCGCAGGGATGAAGAGGGCAAGTTCCTCTGGCCCGGATTCGGCGAGAATCTCAGAGTCCTCAAGTGGGTGATCGAGCGCTGCAAGGGGAGGAGCGAGGCGGAGGAGACCCCCATCGGATCCCTCCCCACGCCGTCCGCCATCGACCGGAACGGGCTCGACATTTCCGACAATGCCATCAAGGAGCTGCTCAAGGTCGATCGCGAGGGATGGCGCACGAGCCTCCGCAGCCAGGCCGAGTTCTTTGAGAAATTCGGCGACCGCCTCCCTCGCGGTATCCGCGAGGAGCACGAAACGTTAGCCCGCCGCCTTCGGGTGAAGTAACGCTGAACCCCCTACCCTCGGAGGGCCTGAATTCCAGTGTCCCTCCTATTCAG
>CAYGBT010000081.1:0-8984 GCA_964348275.1 uncultured bacterium | reverse complement strand
CGCGGCGGCGATGACGAGCATCGACAAGATCAGCCACAGCTCTCTGTTCACATCTTGCAGTCGACCCAAAACGAACGGCCTCATTTTCTTCCGCCAGCTATCACAGCCAATCGTCAGCTGCGCAATGATGGACGAGATGGAATTCGAAGCAACACAGTAAGAACATCACACATGGCATGTGAGGAGTTCCGTTGTGGTGTACCTCGTCATTTTAGACGTTGATCATCCATAATGCAAGTAGAGTGCCGGTTTCACTTTCGTTGCGAACGTCCCAATGGGGTGCCACCTCCGCTTGATAGAGCCTTAGGAAGCCGACCGGGAACCGCCTGAGTGGCCCGAGGGGGTTGTCTCGTGGGTCTTCTCAAGCGGGCCGGGAAAGAGGTTGAGCGACAACTTCCGTAATGTCTCGAGGCACTCCTTGGCCTTTTGGATGGTGGCAACCATGCCTGTGTTTTGATGGGTGGCGGCATTGCAGAGCTCCTCGAGCTAGTCCCCGAGCGATTCGAGGAGACCGGTGAATTCATCGGACAGGTTCGACAGGGCGAGAAGGGTGGCGAACTTCCTTTCTCACTCGAGCAGTCTGGCACTCTCAATCAGCGCAGCCGCGTGCAAGGCGATGGCCTCGAGCAGGTGAAGATCCACCTGGCTAAACAGACGACCATCGACGTGATTGAGGAGCTGGACGACGCCGATGATCGCGTGACTGGTCTTCAGGGGAACGCACAGGATTGAACGGGTGACGAATCCACTGGTCTTGTCGATTCCGCGGAAAAGCGCGGGTCAGAGCTGACGTCGGGGACGAGGAGCGGCTTCCGGGGACGCGTGACCCATCCGGCGATCCCCTGGCCGGGCGCGAGGCGACGCCCCCGGAGCCGATCCGCGACAGGCCCGACAGCGACCGCGAAGACCAGTTCCCCCGTCGCGTCATCCCGCAGGAGCAGGGATGCCGCCTCGGCGTGCAGTGCGGTACCAATTCGTTCGATGGCGAGCTCCAGGACCCTTTGGAGGTCATGCGTCGAGTTGAGGATGCTGGCCACGTGGTTCAGGGCGTCGAGTTCCTCTATGCGCAGCTTCAGCTGCGTGATGTCTTGGGCGACCACGAGATAGCCAGGGAATCCCTCTGTGGGAGAGTGGCGGGTGAGGGTGAGACGCAGGTGCCGAAGGATTGGATCCTCCGGTAGGTGACTGAGTTTGGTGGATTCGTTCGGTGAAGTCATCGTTCGTTCTTTCTGCTCCGGGAACCCTCGGGGGCATCACGTCGCAGGATGGAGGCCAAGGAAACGAGTAGCAAGGGATCTGCCAGTCTTTCCCCCCCCTCTTCCGAAGTGGAGAATTCTGCTGACTTTTTGTTGACTCGGTGCTAAATATCGGCTACTCTTCGCCAAAATTGCACGAGGCGAAAATGACGCAACTTGCCAAATTCAAGGCGAACGTTGCTGAGCATTTGCGTGAATCCCTTCGACAAGTGGCTGAGTCAGGTGAGGTGCCGCCGGTCAAGGGACTCGAGGTGATCTGGGAGTACCCTATCGAGCCCGCCTTTGGCGATCTGGCAACCCCCGTTGCCTTTGGCCTCGCCCGGTCTCTCCGCCGCAAGCCCCGGGACATTGCGGAACTCCTTCAGCACCGCCTCGTTCTTGATCCGCTCATCGTGGAGCGGGTGGAGGTCGGAGGTGCGGGGTACCTTAACTTCTTCCTCACCAAAGGTTTCTGGCAGCAGGTGGGTCCTGAAATCCTCAGGGCGGGGGACCAGTATGGTCGGAGTGAGGTCGGTGCAGGGAAAAAGACGCAGGTTGAGTTCGTCAGCGCGAACCCGACGGGGCCCCTCCACGTCGGGCATGGCCGTGGTGCCGCGGTGGGCGATGCATTGGCGAATCTGCTGACGGCAGTGGGGTTTGCCGTGGAGCGGGAGTTTTACATCAATGACGCTGGGACGCAGATCGAGATGCTGGCTCGCTCGGTGCTCGCCCGGTATCGACAGGGCTTTGGATTGGATGTGGTCTTTCCCGAGGAAGGGTATCATGGGGAGTATGTCAGGGATCTCGCGGCCGCGCTGCGGGAGGAGTACGGCGAGAAATTTGTCGATCTCCCTGATGGCGAGTGTCTTCCTGTCGTTGGTGAATATGCCGCCCGCGTCATGCTCGAGGAGCTCAAAGGGGATCTGGAACGCTTTGGGGTGCGCTTTGATTCCTGGTTCAGCGAAAAGACCCTGCTCAGCCGTTGGGGTCCGGCGAATCAGGCTCGGGTACTCCAGGTCGTCCGGGATCTCTTTGGCCAGCACGTCTATGAGGAGGGGGATGCGATCTGGCTGGCCACATCGGCCTTCGGGGACGACAAGGACCGGGTCCTGATCCGGGGAAACGGGGAGCCCACGTACTTTCTTTCTGATTGCTTCTATCATCGGGACAAGTTCGAGCGTGGGTTTGACCACCTCGTTGATGTGTGGGGGGCTGACCACCACGGCTACATCCCGAGAGTCAAAGCCGCCATGCAGGCCTTGGGCTATCCTGCCGACGCCCTCCACGTGCTCTTAGTCCAGATGGTCACGGTCCTTCGGGGCGGGATCCCGGTTCCTATGTCGAAGCGAAGTGGGGAGTTCGTCACATTGGCCGAGGTGGTCGGGGAGGTCGGGAAGGATGCGGCTCGGTTCATTTTCTTAACCCGCCGCTCGGACAGCCCACTTGACTTTGACCTCGAGGTTGCCAAGGCCCAGTCGATGGAGAATCCGGTCTATTATGTCCAGTACGGCCACGCGCGGATCAGCAGTGTCCTTCGAGAAGCGGAAAAGGCAGGGTACCCCGGTCCCTACGTTGATGCCCCGATGACCCTCTTGGAGCTGACGGAAGAGGTGATGATCTTGAAACAGCTTGCGCTCTACCCTGAGGTCGTCGAGGCAGCGGCCATCACATACGAGCCACATCGGATTCCGGCATACTTGCAGAATTTGGCAGGGGAGTTGCATAGTTACTACAACAAGGTTCGGATCATTAGTGCAGACCAACCCCTGAGCCAGGCGCGCCTCGCGCTCGTATCGGCAGTTCGGACGGTGCTGGCCAACGCGTTAGGACTCTTGGGGGTGGCGGCGCCAGAACGCATGTGAAAGTGGCAACCCGACGACCGATGGCAGGTGGTCGATCACAGTTAACCGTTGACCAGAGACGTAAACGGGTGTATTTGTGTGTGTCGTCGGCAGAGTTTCTGTCGGTCATCGTTCAGCGGTGATAGTTCAGGGTTCAACGAGTTAGAGTCCGAGCTCTACCGTGGACCATGAACCGTGAACCAAGCAGAGGGGGGAGATGGAAGAATTTGGGCGGATGAAGCGATTGCCCCCTTATGTCTTCAGTATTGTGAACGAGCTGAAGACCAAGGCCCGGGTGCGGGGGGAGGACATCATCGATTTCGGCATGGGAAACCCGGACCAGCCGACGCCGAAGCACATCGTCGACAAGCTCTGTGAGGCGGCCCGGAATGCCAGAAATCATCGCTACTCTGCATCCCGAGGGATCACCAAACTGCGCGGGGCCATCGCTGATTGGTACGGCCGCCGGCACGGCGTGGAAATCGATCCTGACACGGAGGCGATCGTCACCATCGGGGCAAAAGAGGGAATTTCCCACCTGGCCTTGGCGATCGTGGAACGCGGGGATGTGGCGTTGGTCCCGAGTCCTACCTATCCCATCCACGCATACTCGGTCATTATCGCTGCCGGCGATGTCCGAAACGTCCCCTTGGGACCGGGGATCGACTTCTTCGAAAAGCTGCAGGAAGCTTACAGGAACTGCTGGCCGCCTCCCAAGCTCCTTATCGTGAGCTTTCCCCACAATCCCACGACGCAAGTCGTGGACCTCCAGTTCTTCCACCGGCTCGTCGAATTTGCCAAGGCAAACCGGCTGATGGTGATTCACGACTTCGCCTATGCCGACCTTACCTTCGACGGGTACCGTGCCCCGAGCTTTTTGGAAGTACCAGGGGCGCGGGATGTAGGGGTCGAATTCTTCAGCCTCTCCAAGAGCTACAACATGCCTGGGTGGCGTGTCGGTTTTGCCGTCGGCAACCGCCAGATCATCGCGGCGCTCGCCCAGATCAAGAGCTATCTGGATTATGGACACTTTCAGCCGGTTCAAATTGCCTCCATCATTGCGCTGAACGGCCCCCAGGACTGTGTCCAGGATATCGTGGCGATGTACAAAGCCCGCCGGGATGTGCTGGTGGACGGGCTCAACCGGATCGGCTGGCCGTGTGAGAAACCTCTCGGGACGATGTTCGTCTGGGCGAAGATCCCCGAGGCCTACCAGACTATGGGATCTTTGGAGTTCTCGAAGTTCCTCCTGGATAAGGCGAAGGTGGCAGTCTCCCCTGGGGTTGGATTCGGCCCCCTGGGGGACGAATATGTTCGCTTCGCCCTGGTAGAGAATCAGCACCGGACGCGGCAGGCGTTACAAGGGATCAAGCGCGCTCTGTGAGAGGGGAGAAAGTTCTGTGCCTCTTGCCAGGGAAGGAAACGTTCGATATAGTGATATCATGAGTGAGCCACCGGACAAGTTCCGGGACGAATGCGGGGTCTTTGGCATCCATGGGCACCCCGAGGCAGCCAATCTCACGTATCTAGGGCTTTACGCACTGCAGCATCGCGGCCAGGAATCGGCGGGCATTGCCTGTTCCGACGGTAAGGCGATCCACCTGGAGAAGGCAATGGGTCTCGTGGCCGATGTTTTCACTGAGGCCCGACTCCGCAGACTCCCTGGTGAGACCGCCATTGGCCATGTCCGATACTCCACCACTGGATCCAGCCAGCTCAAGAACGCCCAGCCTTTTTTTGCAGGCACCCATCGGGGGACGTTAGCATTAGCGCACAACGGCAACCTGGTTAATGCCATGAGGGTCCGGGCGGAACTGGAGGGGCAGGGTTCCGTTTTTAGCTCCACGTCCGACACTGAGGTCATCCTGCACCTCGTCGCCCGTTCTCAGGCCGAGACGTTGGTCGATGCGGCCGCCGAGGCGTTATCCCAGCTTCACGGGGCTTATTCGGTGGTGCTGATGAACGAGAACCAGCTGCTCGGAATCCGCGACCCCCGGGGCTTTCGACCGCTCTCGCTCGGTCGGCTCAAGGAAGACTATGTCCTCGCGTCGGAATCGTGCGCCTTTGACCTGATCGGGGCGACTTTCGTGCGGGATGTGGATCCCGGCGAGTTTCTGCTGATCGACGAAACCGGGCTGCACTCCTACTTTCCCCTCCCGGTGGCGATCCCCTCCATGTGTATCTTTGAACACGTGTACTTCGCGCGGCCGGACAGCCTCGTCTATGGTCAGCATGTCTCCCGGGTTCGAAAGGAGTTGGGGCGCCGGTTGGCGCAAGAGGCACCGGCCGATGCGGATATTGTGACTCCTGTCCCCGACTCCGGCATTTACGCCGCGTTGGGTTTTGCCCAGGAGGCCGGTTTTCCTTACGAGCATGGGATGGTCCGAAACCACTACGTGGGCCGGACCTTCATTGAGCCCCAGAACTCCATCCGGCACTTCGGGGTGAAGGTCAAGCTCAACGCCGTTCGGGAAGTCCTGGAGGGGAAACGGGTCGTGGTGGTGGATGATTCGATTGTCCGCGGGACGACGAGCCGGAAGATCGTTTTCATGCTCCGGTCGGCCGGGGCCCGGGAGGTCCATATGCGGATCAGCTCTCCACCCACAACCTGGCCGTGCTACTACGGGATTGATACTCCAACCCGTCGGGAGCTGATCGGCTCTTCTCATTCGGTGGAGGAGATCCGGAGGTATATTGGGGCTGATTCGTTGGCATACCTCAGCCTGAAGGGACTCCTGGCGGCCGTGGGCAAGGATGACGGGTACTGTGCGGCGTGTTGGACCGGTCGATATCCGGTTGACTTTCCAGGCCAGATGGTCCGGCAGTTGAACCTTTTCGAGCATCGCGTATAGGGGAGAAACGATGGCGGTTTCTACGGATCCTCACGAGCGAGCGAGGCGGCTTGCGCGGCTGATCGTGGCCGATATCATCCTGTACAATCAGGCCAAGATCGACGATGGGATTAAAAACGACACCCTCTTCGATCTCCTGGCCGAGGATATCGAAGTCGCCCGTCGGTATTACGAAAAACACGTGGACCCTGCAGTAGCCCGGGAGGCGAATTACTTCGACCTGGCCCTCGTCGATATCTTGGTCAAGGGTCGGCAGGAGATCCCGTCCAAAATCTGGTAAGGGGCGCCTCCCGTAACCGCGCCGCATCTCTTTTCCGAAGACAGCAGGAAAAGTCTCGGCAGATCGAATGAGGAGAAGGTCCCCCTGTGTGGGGACCTTCCGCGTTGCCTCTGAACACAGAGGGAGTGGAGGATTCCGATGGGGTGGTCCGTAGCAGTGGTCGCAGGGTTAATCGGCATCGGGTATGCTGCATATCTTTCATCGTACGTCATGAAACAGGCGGAAGGGACGTCCCGGATGGTGGAGATCTCGGCCGCCATTCGCCAGGGAGCTCGGGCATTCCTCGGTCGCGAGTTCCGGTGGCTGACCTTCTTCGCTGTCGCGATGTTTCTCATCATGGGGCTCGTGATCTCGTGGGGCGGTGCGTTGGCCTACGTATTCGGAACATTCGCGTCGGCCCTGGCTGCCTATCTCGGGATGTCCATCGCCACCCGGGCCAATGCGCGGACGGCCCACGCCGCGGTCAGCAGCTATGCCACGGCGCTCAAGACGGCCTACTCGAGTGGAGGGGTCATGGGGTTCTGCGTTGTCGGGTTGGGCCTCTTCGGACTCGGGGTGGTCTACCTCCTCTCCGGAAACCCGAAGGTCTGGCTGGCGTACGCCTTTGGCGCCTCATCGGTGGCCCTCTTTCTTCGTGTGGGCGGAGGGATCTTTACCAAAAGCGCTGATGTGGGCGCGGACCTCGTGGGCAAGGTGGAGGCTGGGATTCCCGAAGACGACCCGCGCAATCCGGCTGTGATTGCCGATAACGTGGGTGACAACGTGGGAGACATCGCCGGCATGGGGTCCGACCTGTACGAATCGTACGTGTCGGCGGTGGCAGCCTCGATGGTTCTGGGTGCCTCGTTCGGTATTCAAGGGATCCTGCTACCGATCTATCTGGCTGCGGTCGGCATTGTGTCCTCCGTAATCGGGACCCTGTTCGTCCGCCCTCCCGAGGTGGCTGGATCCTTCGAGGAACAGGCCGCCCAGGCCCGTCGCAGCATGAACACCGGGCTTTACGTATCCAATGTCCTTGCTGTGATCGGGGCCATGCTCCTGGTCTGGCTGTATCTCGGGGAGCTGAGCATCTTCTGGGCCCTTGTCCTAGGGCTGGTTGCTGGCACGGGTATTGGGGTCGGGACTGAATACTTCACCGCTGAGAAGGCCCCCGTGATCGGCATCGCCCGCGCAAGCCAGACCGGTGCGGCCACCACCCTCATCGAGGGGCTGGCCGTTGGAATGATGAGCACCATTCCGCCGATTGTGCTGGTGGCGATCGCTACAGTGGGATCCTACCATTTGGGGGGCCTGTACGGGATCGCCATTGCCTCGATGGGGATGCTCGTTACCCTCGGAAGTGTGTTGGCCATCGACTGCTACGGACCCATCGTCGATAACGCGGCCGGCATCGCCGAGATGGCTGGCCTGGGGAAGCAAGTGCGCGAGCGCTGCGAAGCGCTCGATTCGGTCGGCAACACCACGGCGGCGGTCGGCAAAGGCTTCGCCATCGGCTCGGCGGCACTGGCCGCCCTCGCGTGGCTGGCGACCTACTTTAAGGTCGCCAACGTCGAGTCAGTGAGTCTCACCGATGTAAACGTGATGGCCGGCCTCTTTATCGGAACCCTTCTCCCCTTCGTTTTTAGTGCGCTCGCTATGCGTGGGGTCGGGGCCGGTGGACATGACATGGTTGAGGAGGTAAGGCGGCAGTTCAAGGAAATTCCGGGCCTCATGGAGGGGACGGCCAAGCCCGACTACGTCTCCTGTGTCGATATCGCCACCCGAAGGGCGCTGCGATCCATGCTGCTGCCAGGCCTGATCGTTATCGTCATCCCCATAGCGCTAGGGCTGTTACTGGGCGTGGAGTCACTGGCAGGCCTATTGATGGGAGCGCTGCTCAGCGGCTTCGTCGTTGCGGTCTTCATGGCAAACGCCGGAGGGGCCTGGGATAACGCCAAGAAGTATATCGAAGCCGGCCACCTGGGGGGCAAGGGGAGTGAGGCCCACAAAGCAGCGGTCATCGGCGATACCGTGGGAGATCCATTTAAAGACACCGCCGGTCCCTCCCTCAACATCCTGATTAAGCTGGTGGGAAAGGTGGCGGTGATCTTTGCCCCCCTCTTTATCTAACGACGGCCGTCGACGGCTCGACTGTCTTCGACCCTGAGGCTCAGACCCGAAGGGAGCTCGCCGAAGTCTCGCCGAAATCTGGCCACGGCGGCTATTTTCAATTTCGAATTTCGCAATTCGAATTTCGCTGAACGCTGAACCAAGTTGAGGGGACGGGCGGATGAGCGGATTTCATCATAAGTGGCTGTGGCTTCTTGGAGTGCTTCTCGTTGTGGTGGTCTCTGTACCGCTATGGGGCGTGCCGCGCGTCGAAACCTCAATGGTCACCTATAAGAGTGGCGCGGAAGAGGTGCAGGGATACCTCGCGCGACCGGCCGGTGCAGGACCCTTTCCTGCCCTCGTGGTCATTCACGAATGGTGGGGACTTAACAAGCAGATCAAGGGAGTGGCCGATGAATTCGCGCGCGAGGGCTATGTAGCTTTGGCAGTTGATCTATACCGGGGGCGGGTGACGACGGAGCCTATGGAGGCTCATGAACTCATGCGGGGAGTTCCCGAAGATCGTGCGGTGCGGGACTTGAAAGCGGCAGTCACTTATCTGCGGGGCCGCTCGGACGTGCACGGGGATCGGATTGGGTCGATTGGCTGGTGTATGGGGGGTGGTTATTCCTTGACCTTGGCCATTAATCAGCCGGACCTCGCTGCCTGCGTCGTCTACTACGGCCGC
>CAYGBT010000080.1:0-9258 GCA_964348275.1 uncultured bacterium | reverse complement strand
AACGCTGAACCCCCTACCCTCGGAGGGCCTGAATTCCAGTGTCCCTCCTATTCAGTAGTCGCATTGCTATCACCCCGGATGTTGGTCTTCGAACTACTATATCTTGTAGACACAGGGATAAATCCATACTATAAGTAGGGGAAGGAACCGGTCCGAAGGGAATTCGGAGAAACTGGCCCCCCTGACAGGCGGTACCGGGTGCACTATGGCGTACACACCCTTCATGCGGCAATACCTCGCCATCAAGAGCTCCCTGCCGAAGGACTGTCTTTTGCTCTTTCGCCTGGGGGACTTTTACGAGCTCTTCTTTGACGACGCCGTCACTACCTCCGCTTTGTTAGATCTCGTCTTGACTGCTCGAGAGGGGGGCCAGGGAAAGGTCCCCATGTGTGGCCTCCCGTTCCACGCGGTCCAAGGGTACGTGCAGCGCCTCGTTCGGTCCGGGAAGAAGGTCGCCATCTGCGAGCAGGTCGAAGATCCCAAAAAAGCGAAAGGCTTGGTACGCCGGGAGGTGACTCGCATCATCACGCCCTCGACCTTCGTCGAGGATGAGTCATCTGATGGGAAAGATTCCCGGTACCTGGCCGCCGTTGCTCGCCTTCCGAAGCTATGGGGCTTGGCGTGTCTGGAACCCACGACCGGTGAGTTCACCGTTTCAGAGTCCTCTCATACGGAGGAGCTGCGTGCTGAGCTCGCGCGTCTGAATCCCACCGAGCTCATCATGGCACAGGGCGTCTACGACGAGGGCAGCTTACAGCCCCTTATTGAGGAAAGGCGTACCCTGTCGCTGACCACCTACGAGGATTGGCAGTGTGAAGTGGGTGAGAATCGAGAGAGGGTCCTTGCGACGTATAAGCTGGGATCGCTCAAAGGCCTGGGACTCGATGCGCATACCGCAGGCATCGCAGCCGTCGGCATGGTCCTCCGGTACCTCAAGGAGCATCTTCCGGGGTCCGAAGCCTTTGTCCGCCTCCCCAAACCTCATGTGCCTCACGACTTTCTCCTCATCGACCCCACTTCAGAGCGGTGCCTGGAATTAACTGCTGCCGGCGGGGGAGACAAAGACGGTCCGACCGTGCTGGCTGTGCTCGACGAAACGGTGACCCCGATGGGTGGCCGACTCCTGCGGCAGTGGCTTAAACGGCCGCTGCTTTCCCCGATCGACATCCGGAAACGGTTGGATGCTGTGGCCACATGGGTTGCCGAGCCAGCAGGAGCAGGACTGCACACGCTTCGGCAACTCCTGCACCCCGTCCGAGATCTTGAGCGGCTGGTCAGTCGCATAAGCTACGAGGTTGCCACTCCGCGGGACATGATCGCGCTCCGTTCCTCTCTGGACCAATCCCCATTACTGAAGTCCCATCTCCAGGATTACTCCGACCCGCTCGTCCGTGCGCAAGAAGCGCGCATTCACGATCTGGCAGCCGTCCGCCAGCTTCTCGCCGCGGCCTTGGTTGAAAATCCGCCGACACATCTGCGTGACGGCGGCGTCATCCGGGAAGGGTTTCACGCGCCGCTCGACGAATTGCGGGCCACGTCTCGCAATGCCAAGCATCTCGTCGCGGGCCTCCAGGCCCGGGAAATCCAGCGGACCGGAATCAAGTCGCTCAAAGTAGGCTACAACAGGGTATTTGGCTACTACATTGAAATCTCCAGTGCCAATCTGAACCATGTGCCGCCCGATTATACTCGGAAGCAGACTTTGGCGAATGCCGAGCGTTTTATCACGCCCGAACTGAAGGAATACGAGGACAAGATTCTCAATGCCGAGGAGCAGGCCCGTGCGCTCGAGCAGACCCTGTTCGAGGAAGTGTGTGAGCGCGTCGTGCAGCACATCGACTCCATTCGGGATACAGCGGAAGCCATCGCACACCTCGACGTGCTGAGTACCCTCGCCCTGGTGGCGATCC
This sequence comes from uncultured bacterium, assembly GCA_964348275.1. GTDB lineage: Bacteria > Methylomirabilota > Methylomirabilia > Methylomirabilales > CSP1-5 > CSP1-5. The sequence continues at coordinate 7,348 of CAYGBT010000080.1, read as the reverse complement.
GGGGCAAATACACGCGGCCGGAGATCGACGAGGGGACGACGATTCACATTCAAAACGGTCGGCACCCGGTGGTGGAGCAGGTGCTGGGCATGGGGAGATTCGTTGAGAACGACTGCCTCATGGACACCCATCGGCACCAGTTCCTGCTGATCACGGGCCCGAACATGGCCGGGAAATCCTGTTACCTTCGTCAGAACGCCCTCATTGTTATCATGGCACAGATCGGCTCGTTTGTGCCGGCGACCAGCGCTCGGATCGGGCTCGTGGACCGTTTGTTTACCCGGATCGGTGCATCGGACAACCTCGCCAGGGGAGAAAGCACATTTATGGTGGAGATGCTGGAGGTCGCCAACATCCTCCACCACGCGACTCCCCGTAGCCTGGTCCTGTTAGACGAGGTTGGCCGCGGCACCTCCACCCTTGATGGGGTGAGCATTGCCCGGGCGGTGGCCGAATATCTCGCCGATCCGGACGGGCCTCGGCCACGGACCTTATTCGCCACCCATTACCACGAGCTGACGGATCTCGGGGAGCGGATTGCGGGCATCGAGAACCTCACGATTGCCGTGCGTGAGGGAAAGGGAGAGGTGATCTTTCTCCATAAGATCATGCCCGGGGCGACGGACAAAAGTTACGGGATACATGTGGCAAAGCTCGCGGGGCTGCCGCCCGAAGTTGTGGGACGCGCCGAGGAGATTCTTGACACGCTTGAAGTATCCCAGAAGGGGCGGTCCCCCAGCCCTCGGCCCTTCCTCCGCCCTTCCGCTCCTTCACGGCTTCGGACCGGACAGTTGACGTTCTTTTCCCCCTGCAAGCACGAGGAGACCGATGGGCACGATACAGATTCTTGATGATCTGGTGGCCAACAAAATCGCTGCCGGGGAGGTGGTCGAGCGGCCCGCGGCCGTGGTGAAGGAACTCGTCGAGAATAGCCTGGACGCCGGGGCTGAGACCATCGAGGTACGCGTTCACAGAGGAGGGAAGACGTTCATCCAGGTGGGAGACGATGGCTGCGGAATGGACCGGGAAGACGCTGCACTGTGCCTCGAGCGACACGCCACAAGCAAAATCACACGCGCAGAAGATATCCAGGCCATTACCACCCTGGGCTTTCGCGGAGAGGCGCTCCCCAGTATTGCCGCGGTTTCCCAGTTCACCCTAACGACGCGTGAGCCCTCGCAAAGTGAAGGGGTTCGGATCACCGTGGACGGTGGGAAAAAACCCACCATTGGGGTCGGTGCCACTCCCCCCGGGACCACCGTGGTCGTCAAGAACCTGTTCTTCAACATCCCGGCGCGACGCAAGTTTCTGCACGCCGACGCCACCGAGTTTGGCCATATTCACCGTACGCTGGTCGCCACGGCCCTCGCCCATCCCCGGGTGCGATTCCGATTGCTCCACGATGACCGTATGATCTTTGATCTGATGGCGGCGGCCCATACCAAAGAACGCATCGCTGCCTTGTTTCCGGAAGAATTCTGTCGGGGTCTTGTGGCGGTGGAACATATCTCAGACCCCCTGACGGTCACAGGATATGTGGGGACGCCCGCGCTGGCAAAAGCCAACCGCTCGGGCCAGCTCTTCTTTGTCAACTCCCGTTCCGTGAAAAACTCCTCCCTGAGCCTCAGCCTCAGGCAGGCCTATCAGGGCCTCCTCCCCCAGGGTCGGTTCCCGGTGGCGGTGCTGTTTCTCCAAATGCCTCCGCGTCACGTGGACGTGAATGTTCACCCCACGAAACGGGAAGTGCGGTTTCACAATGAGCGAGCACTGCTGGTCACGCTTGCAGATGTGATCAGCGAGAGCTTGCGAAAAGCTGATATCTTTAAAGAACTCGATCTCTCCACCGCTCGGTCATTCCCTCTGGAAGCTCCCTACCACGCTGGAGGCCCGCTGGTGCGGGAAACGCCACAGAGGTATACGCCTGCTTCTTCCGTCCCTCCGCGGATTGCATCCTCTGCTTCCTGGCCCAGTGACGGCGGCGACGAAACCCCATCGAGGAGGACACCGACTTTTGTCCCCCCCGCTCCTTTTCGCCTCCTGGGGCAGTTCCGCGGGACCTATCTCATCGTTGAGGTCGAGGGGGGGGTGTGGATCATCGATCAGCATGCCGCGCATGAGCGCGTGATGTTTGAGCAGGTGCTTGCCTCCTTTGAGGCGGGGAGTCCCGATGTTCAGCTGTTCCTCACCCCGCCTCTCCTGGAGCTGCTTCCGCATGAGCGGGCAATCCTGGAAGAGTACGGTGAGGCTTTAGAGGCCATCGGCTTTGCCTTTGCCCCGTTCGGCGGCAACAGCTATCAGGTTCGGTCGATGCCGGCCTACTTCCATTCAGGAGAGGTTATCCCGCTGCTGCGAGAGTTTGTCGACCGCAAACAGGATCATGATCTGGGAAGCCTCGCCGAAAATCGTCGGGCGGAGATTGCGGCTCGTGTAGCCTGCAAGATGAAAAGTATTAAAGCAGGAGAGACGTTGGCCTTTGAAGCGATGGAGGCATTGGTGCGTTCCCTCCTGGCCTGCTCCTCACCCTTTACCTGCCCGCACGGGCGTCCCACGATGATTCGGCTGACCGCGGCTGAGCTCGATCGGCAGTTTGACCGGCGATAGCGTCCCTTCCCCCCTGAGGCTGGGAGGAACCTGGAGCACCCACCTCCGGGCATTCAGGGCTCTTCCTAATTTTTGCATTGACGACCCTGCAGGCCGTATACTCGGAGTACTCCAACCGTATGATGCGTGCACAAATGCCGTTCAGTAACGTCTGGTCCATTCTGCTGCTGGTCGCCGGGGCCTACGCGGCCCTCATACTATTCTTGTTTTTTTCCCAATCGCGCCTCCTCTATTTACCGAATCTTCCTTCCCGTGAGGTGATCGCCACGCCGGAGGAGGTGGGGCTGGCCTACGAGCCGGTGACGATCGTCACCGAGGATGGTGTTTCCCTTGATGGCTGGTTTATCCCTGCGCGCCAATCACGGGGTGTCTTGCTGTTTTTCCACGGGAACGCTGGGAATATCTCTCACCGCTTCGACTCGCTGAAGATATTCAATGAGCTGGGTCTCGCCACGCTGATCTTGGATTATCGAGGCTATGGACGGAGCCAAGGCCGCCCCTCGGAAGAGGGGACCTATCGTGACGCCAACGCTGCCTGGCGGTATTTGACCGAACAGCGCCGTATCGCCGGGGAGGATATTGTCCTCTTTGGCCGTTCGCTCGGCGCCGCCATTGCGGCGTATTTGGCAGCCAAGCAGACGCCCAAGGCGCTTATCATCGAGTCCGCCTTCACCTCTATACCCGATATTGCGGCCGAGGTGTATCCGTTCCTTCCGGCGCGGTGGTTGGCCCGGTTCGATTACAACACCAAGGCGCATCTCCGGTCCGTCTCGTGCCCGATCCTCGTTGTCCATAGCCGGGACGATGACATTATCCCGTTCGCGCATGGCCGACGATTGTTCACCGCGGCCAACGAGCCAAAGCAATTCCTGGAAATTCGCGGCGGCCACAACGATGGGATCTTCGTGAGCAGACAAACCTATGTGGACGGCTTGGATGCTTTCCTCACGGCATATGTGGAATAATACGCGGGGAGCGGGGCGTCTGGTGAACGGCTGTCGTGCAGGGTGATGGAACAGCGCGTGGTCTCGAAGCCCTTTCAATGGCGGCACGGATTCAACCCGGGAGGCGTGTGATGGTTTCAGTGCTTGTGTACAAGAACATCCACCTCATCGGCGTCTTTATGGTCCTCGTAGCGCTGGGAGGTCTCCTCCTGCATCGGATCAATGGAGGCACCCAGGACCACGCATGGAGAAAGCCTGTTGCCATCACGCACGGCGTGGGGATCTTTCTGGTGCTGCTGGGTGGGTTCGGGATGATCGCTCGGCTCGGCATCGGTTTCCCGTGGCCGGGCTGGGTGATGGGCAAGATCACGATTTTGATGGTCTTTGGAGCGGTCGTTGCCGTGATTTTTCGTAAACCGACCCTCGTGAAGTCTCTGTGGTGGATCGTCATTGCTCTTGGGGGTCTGGCAGCGTATTTGGCTCTCAATAAGCCTTTCTGATACGTGCCCCGTGCTCGCCACTCGTGCCCCAGGTTTCACATTGGGGAAACCTCAGTAGCCGCCTGCGCGACGATCCGTGCTGCCAAGCCGATTCAAGAGCTCCAAGGCATCATGGGCACCTGAGAGGGGACGGCTCATTATCCGCGGGGGTCCCTCCCACTCGCGATATCCATCAGAGAACATGGAACCTATCAGGCGAGAAACCCTATCAAAGCCTTTCTCACACCACGGGTGTGACCAGCAGGGTGATTCGCCACGAGGTCGACGGAGATCGGGTGTTGGTAGGGGCGCGCGATGATGGAACTGCTGGGTGGAAATTAAGACCCGCAAGCTAGTGCAGATTGGTCTTGACAGTGGCAACAACACTAGAAAGAATACTAGCTGTTCAAGATCAGGCTAAAGTTCAATTCTGATCATCTAATTGGCCGTTCGTGAAGACCTTTCCGGTTGTCGCATCGGTGATCCATTGATGACGGAAGGGGAAGCTCCCCCAAGGTAGGATAGCAATGAAAGCGGGGTGACGGTAATCCGCGGGCCCACCAGTGGCAGTATTGGGGGCGCACTAGACATTCAAACGCGCTCCCGGGCGGAGTACGGCCTGGGAGGGCGTTTTGATTCTCATCCCGGCATAATCGGTCCACTCGTGAGAGCCGCAGCCCCCTTGATTGGCTGCACCGGTTTAGTAAGATGAAGGACCTTTTCGCGCTCATCTCGAGAACAGCGGATGGGGTCTGCGCCGTAGACCGGGAGCAGCGGATCGTTTTCTGGAACGATGCCGCCGCCGCACTGCTTGGATTCAGGGCACAAGAGGTCCTGGGAAGGTTTTGCCATGAGGTGATTGCCGGTCGGGACGAATCGGGCCGGCTCGTCTGCCACGCCCAATGCGCCGTAATCATGACGGCGCTGCGCACGGAGGTGGTCCCGCCCCAGGACCTCCTGGTCCGGACGAAGCCCGGCCAAGAGCTCTGGTTGAACGTCAGGACCATCGTGGTGCCTTATCAATGGTGGGATCTTTTGGTCTTTGTGCACTTGTTTCACGATGTCAGCCGCGCGCAGGAAAGCGAGGGATTCGTCCAGCAACTGCACGCCGCTGCGGGTAAACCCTCCGTGCCCCGAGGGACCGAACCGCTGAGCCGCCCCCGCCTTCCTCCCAGGTCGAAGGCACTCACCGATCGCGAGCGGGAGGTGCTCCGCCTCCTGGCCGCGGGGGCCAGGACCAAGACTATCGCCGAGCAGCTCTTCCTGAGCCCCACCACCGTGCGAAACCACATCCAAAACATCCTCGCCAAGCTCCATGTCCACAGCCGGCTTGAGGCGGTCATCCTCGCTATAAGAAGCCGTTTGGTCTGAAGAGGTAGAAAAGATTAGGAAAATGATGCAAATGCATTATTGACAAGCCCCTCGGGACTACGCAAAATTTGCATATTAGAGTTAAGTCGTCCTCACAAAAAAGCTACCCCTTCGCCCCTTTTTTTCCATCGTTAGGTGGATAGTCGGCGGATGAGGGGGCCAGGAAAGCCTCCTGACTGGAAAGCGGATATGGACCCGGGGTAAGGATAGTTCGCCGCCCACCCCCGGCACCATTGACGGCGCAGCACGCATCCGGACGCCCTCTCGGGTACAGCACAGCCCGGGAGGGCGTTTTATTTTGAGTCCAGGAGAGGTTGAAATACGGGGCGGCTTCACTGCACCCCCCGGACGGCACAGACGGTAAAGCCTCCCGCTCCCGCCCGCGGAGGGAGGCGTCCGCTGCTCTCCTAAAGCAGAATCTTCTTGTCTTCGCCTCGTGAAAGGCGAAGAACAGCCCTTTCGTCATTCGACCATGTGTGAAAGACAGGGATTGCCTTAAGGATCCGTGACGTTCCCGTAGCGTGTCGTAACGCTGGTGAGAGGCGCAGCTTATTTTTTGTTCTTTAAGGGAGCTGGGGGAAATGCCGACGGGAGCCCGTATCCGGGTCGTGATTGCCGATGATCACCGGCTGTTCCGGACAGGGTTGCGCCTGATCCTTAGTCGTGAAGACCAGATCGAAATCGTGGGCGAGGCCGCCGATGGGCTCCAGACGATCGAGGTCGTCACCCACGTTCTACCTGACGTTGTGCTCCTCGACGCCACCATGCCGAGGCTGGATGGCATCGGGGTCATCGCGTCCCTCAGACAAAAGAGCCCAGCGGTCAAGCCACTCATGCTCGTGGGCGTGAGGGATGAAGGGCTAATTTTCAAGGCCCTGAGGGCGGGGGCCAAGGGCTACCTCTCGAAGGATACCGCTGTCCCCGATCTCGTCAAGGCGATTGAGACGGTCTACCACGGGGAGCTGTGGGTCGAGCGCAAGCTGATCGCGAGATTCTTTGAAGTCATTGGACCCACTGGGGTCGTCCGGGTAGACCTCCCCGGGAGGACAAATCAGGAGTTAACCGCAAGGGAGGAAGAGATCCTGCGGCTCCTCGCGGCCGGCGGTACGAATAAAGACATCGGCCAGGCCCTCTTCATCAGCGAGAAGACGGTCAAGTGCCATCTGAACAACATCTTCAAGAAGCTCAAGGTCACTCGCCGCCTCCAGGCCATCCTGTACGTCATCCACCAAGGAATACGCTAAGCCTTTTTTCCCGCCGAAAATCCATCCACAGGCTGATTGACAATCATCCTCCCCACGCATTTCTTTAAAGGGAGCGTCCGCCTATTTCATACTTTCTCATGAATAGAACGATGGTGCTTCCCAACTCGTTGCTGTTGAAAATCCTCAAAGTGACTCCCGGGCCAGGCGAAGACCGGGGAAGGATGTCAATCATTATCCGACGGTCGCATGCCTTTTTCGAAGCGGAGCTACGCAGAACCTTCGAAGGACAAGAGGACGTCCAAGTCCTCGTGGACAGACGATTTCGGGAACGGCGGACGAGCCGGCAAGTGGTGGCGGTGGATCGCCGCCGCGCCGATCGGCGTAGGGAGAAGGAAGAAATCGTCGAGGTCGTGATTTCGGGCTAGGTCGGTCGGCCTAGGTCGATCGATGGAGACCACGCCTGAAGGTATAAGTCTTTTTTTTTTCGAAAAATAGGCGTGAGGTCCAATTGCCGTATGAACGGGAGGAGACTAATGTCAGAGACAAGGCTATTCGCCATCACCACGAGCGTATACGTGGGCGACGGGAGACCGATGAGATCGGGGGCAACCATGCATAACCTCTCACTGCCCCTCTGGCAAAAGGAAGACATACCAGAAGATCTGAAGCCTTCCGGGGCGAGGCTCTGCCCAGGAGGGCGTTTTATTTTCCCTTTTGCATAGCCTGAAAAGAAAAGGCAGTTTCACCA
>CAYGBT010000079.1:0-10075 GCA_964348275.1 uncultured bacterium | reverse complement strand
GGCCGCCGCCGCTGTCTTGTTCCCCCGCGTCTGCCGTAACGCATCCAGAATCATCGCCTTCTCCATGTCCCGCAGATTGCCTCCTGCCTCGTCCTGCGCCTGGGGGGGGCCCTTCAAGCCCGGATGCAGCACCTGGCGGAGTTGCACTAGATCAATGAAGTCCCCCTCCGCCATCACCCCGGCCCGCTCAATGCAGTTCTGCAGTTCCCGCACGTTCCCCGGCCAGTCATACTTCCACAAGAGCCGGAGCGTCCGCGCCGTCACCCCCCGGACCTGCTTCGCACTCTGCCCATTGAACAGCTGGACAAAGTGATCCACCAACAGGGGAATGTCCTCTTTCCGCTGCCGGAGGGGGGGCAAGGTGAGACTGATGACATCCATTCGATAGAAGAGATCCTCTCGGAACCGCCCCTGTTTGACCAACTCGGCCAAATCTCGGTTCGTCGCCGCGATGATCCGGGCATCGACCCGGGTGGCGTGACTGCTCCCCACCCGCCGAAACTCTCGATTCTGAATCACGCGGAGCAACTTCGCTTGGAGGGAGACCGGCAGTTCCGCTACTTCATCCAGAAAGAGCGTCCCCGTATCCGCCAGCTGGAACACCCCCACCCGATCCCCGACCGCCGAGGTGAAGGCCCCCCGGACATGGCCGAACATCTCGCTCTCCATGAGGCCCTCGGGGATGGCGGCACAATCGAGGACCACGAAGGGCCGGCCCCGGCGGCGGCCACTCTCATGGAGGGCGCGGGCGATGAGTTCTTTCCCGGTCCCACTTTCCCCGTAGAGACACACATTGGCATCGGCGGGGGCGACCTTGCCGATCCAGTGGTAGACGGCCTGCATGGCTTCGGAGTCGCCGATGAGCTCGGCAAAGGGCGGGGCATGGTGGCGTCGGTGTGTTTTGGCGTGGGAAAGGCCATTACACAACTGACTCCGGGTCCGCGCCCGGCCCAGCACGGCCAACAAGGCGGAGCGATCGACTGGCTTGATCAGGCAGTCGAAGGCCCCGGCCGCGCTCCACTCGGCCAAATCGGTCGCACCGTCGGCGATGACGATGACGGGTGTGTTGGACGTCTCCCGATGAACGGCCGCCAGAAGGCCCCGGCCGCCATTTGGGGTTCCTTCTGGATACAGGACGACTGCGTAAAAGCCGCCATTGCGCAGCCGCGTGGGCAAGTCGGATTCCGTGGCCGTGACCACGTCCGCGATGGCGCAGGAAGAGAGGAGGCCCTGGAGATATTCTGTGGCCTCTGAAGAACTTCCCACGATAAGAACTTGGGCCAATTTCATACCTTGCCGCCGTGTTGAGTACAGATTCATCGTCACATCAAGGTCAGGCCATACATGGGGAGTCTTCTTATTTCTAAGGCAATCTCTGTGCCAAGACCTGTGGCCTCCAACACTGCGAAAATCAAGGAGATCCTGGGGAACGCCTGTCTCCCGGGTGCCGATCCTCCGACAGCTTCAGAGAACTGGACGGTAAATTTTTCGGCAGTCCCCCCATCCAATGGCATGCCGGTCCGAGGAGCTCCGGAAACAACATGCGGCGCCAGGCGAGGGAGAGGCTGATTTTTCCACCCCCTGTCCCCGTCCCGGAGCGTCCTTTGGATCAGTTAGCAGCGTTCCTGTCCTGATGCGGAAGACTACCTGTCGCGACCTTCGATATGCCCAGATGGTCTTTCTTCTGGGTCCAATAAGCGGTCGGTTTTACCTGCCGAAAATCGGTCAATGAGGCCCCTGGGAAGACCATAATTCGTTGAAAATTAAGCCTGTGTTTATGTGGCATGCTCATTGCTGCCTCGTGTCTCGGCGATTATCATGAACCACGCACCAGCGGTGTGTGGGACTCACCATTGGGGGGAAGGAGGTACGATGGGAGAAGAACAGCGAGAGAAGCGGCAATATCCTCGGGTAAGGGTGGGAGGTAGGACCAAGGGGCGGGTAACCTCCATCTATGACGCCTCTCTCCTCGACATCAGCCTGGGGGGTGTCCTGATCGAGCATGCGGCGGCCGTCCGGCCGGGCACCATTGCCTCTTTGGATCTCGACCTGCCGGAGAAGCGAGTGACCCTGAAGTGCCTCGTGGCCCGTTCGGTGATCCATCGGTCAGAAGCGCAGCCAGATGGGGAGCGAGAGTTGATTTACCACACTGGGTTGGAATTTCTCGACCCTTCCGAGGAGACGCGGCAGGTGGTGAGCGATTACATCCAGTCGATTATCGCAGATGGGAACGGAAACCGCCGTAAAGGGGAAGACCTGCGGGAACTGCTCCCCACACTACAAAAGCTAGAACTTATCTTGGAAGACACCTCGAAGAAACTTAAAGAAGGGATGGTCCGTACTGATGGAGCGATGTGAACAACGCAAAGGCAGAAAGGAGAATCCTCCGTGCGACGTTCCGGGTTGTCGCGTGCATACCCCGTCAGTGAGAGAGTGGTTAGCTGCCAGCCTTTTATATGAACTAGCTCACGTGTGCATCCAGCGTCATCTATCGACTGCGGTGTGGGTTACAACCAGTAATCTGCTATTCACGCTTGCCCGTGAGAGCTACCACCCTTGTTTTCCTTTCAGTCTCTCAAGGCAGTTGGCGTGTTATTGCCCGCGCCAGGGGACACTCCAGGGGACGTCAGCTCTTGCTACCACGCTGCTACCAGAACACCCCGTACCAGGAGCACCATCGCTCACTCCAAATCCTCCCCTTTTTGTGTGGATAGGTCCTCTGGGATTTTCTCAGGTGCGGCCTGGGAAGAACTACGAATCCGTAGGTCGGAGGTTCAAACCTTCTTGAGCACGGGCCATAGAATCAGCAAGTCATCGCGGAGCTCCTATGTCGCTTCCTACTTTTGTCACCCTCTTGCTTCCAGTTTCCTGCCTTGCAGACTTTCGGTGTCATTAGTCGAAGAAGAGTTTCTGGGAAAGCCCATAAACAACCGGCTGGGGATATAGAACTTTGCCGTGCTTTACAAGCAACAGAGCCCACGGCCCGTGCTGTTGCCCTGGGCGTGCCGCCAGATTGATGCTAGATTGATAACGTTCTGAGCCCGACCCATCTTCGGCAAGTGGTGGAGGTGTTGAGCTCCGCGGAGCCCCAAAAACTGGTGCCAGTTTTGGTGCCGGTTCGAGGGTGAATCTAGATGCGTCTAAATGACCTCTAGTGAGATCAAAACTCAACGAAATCGCGTAGATACGCGTAGGCACTGACGGGCTGGGACCGTCTCACAAGCAGGGGGTCAGAGGTTCGAAACCTCGTTCGCCCCCCAATAATTGCTATTTAGTTATGATGGCTTGAACTGTTACCGATTTTGGTGCCGGGCGGATGTTGGGTCCGGAGAGGGTCTTGCGGACCGGGTAGCCGAGGCGGAAGAGTGGTGTTCACGCGATACAGAAAGCGGGTCGGAGGTTGTCGGTGGATTTTCGTCTGGTCGTCGTCAGCTAGACTCCACCGCAGCACCTTAAAACAAAAAGGGCCTGGCATGTCCGTTGCAAGCCTTACTGTTGTGAGCGATCCACAGTCCTGGGCACTTTCCGTGAAGAACAGGCATAGCCCCAAGTCTGCCCCGGCGGAAGCAGGCGACCCATGAATCTTTTGACCGCAACCATGAAAAAGAGGACCACGATGGAGGATCCAATCCTTCGGCACCTGGGTGAGGGCGTCTTGGAGTTAAACCCCAGCGGACGTATTCTGCGGGCGAACCCGGCTGCCATCGAGTTGCTCTGGGTGCCAGGTGATCCTGTGCTCCGTGCGACCCTCGCAGCTCTGTGGGGCGAAGACGCGGGTAAGGTGACAGCGGCCCTTGCGCGTCTTGCAGGTCCCACCGGGCCGGACCGAGAGGTTCTCGAGCTCGTCCGCGGCGAGCGACACCTGCGCGTCACTCTCACCCTGCTCCGCTCGGGAGGGGAACGGCCCGGTTTTCTCGGTGTCCTCCAGGACATAACCGCGTTCAAGCGACGAATCGAGGAACTCGGCGCCTTAAACCAGGTAGCCAGCATCCTCAACTCGGCTCATGAACTCCCACGGGTGCTGGAGCTCGCCATCGAGCGGATCGCCGCCGCCTTGCACGCAGAGGCGGCATCCCTGCTCTTGCGAGAGGATGACACCGGCGAGTTGGTTTTTGCGGTCGCCCTGGGGCCCGTCGCGGACCGGATTCGCGGGCGGCGGCTGCCGCGCGGCCGGGGGATCGCCGGATGGGTTGCCCGAACCGGGGAGGCCTTGCTCGTCCCGGACGCCAGCACTGATCCGCGCTTCTCCCGCACCGTAGACCAGGAGAGCGGCTTCGTGACCCGATCCATCCTGTGCGCACCCTTAAAGACTGGCCAAGACATCATCGGCGTCGTCCAGCTTCTGAATCACGCAGCCGGACGCCCGTTTAGCCGGGCAGACCTTCAGCTGCTCGAGGCCATCGCCCTTCACGCCGCGGCCGTCATTGAGAAGGCCAAGCTCTTGGAGCGAGAGAAGGAACTTACCGCACTACTTGGTTTGTCGACCCTGCGACATGAATTCAACAATCCCCTCGGATCGCTGGAGTGCTACCTGGCGGAGCTCTTTAATAGCGTCGCTCACCAAAATCCGGACATGGTTCCCATCATCGAAAAGGCCATCCAACGCCTCAAGACCTTGCGGCAGATGTCGCAATAACTCGCGGCTTCTTTGCCCGACAATTCCAACGAGGCAGCCCCATCAGACCGCGAAAGCAGCTAGCATTCGCGTCTGGCAAGGCGCTCCCCCTTTGTCCGTCGCGTCATCCCATGGTACGGCCGAAGCCGGTAGCTGATTGGGAGGACGCCACCGGTGGAGATAGGGGGCCGGTGACGATATAAAGCATACGCGAGCTTTCCGCTCGGCGCGCCGGGGGCCAGCCGGCTTTTACGTTGACGATCAAAGGGAGTGCTGCGAGGGGAGTGCCATTCCTTCTAGTCCTCGCCCCGCAACCATCCCCCCCATCGCTGGCCCCCTCGTCTAGCCCGGCCTAGGACGCCGCCTTCTCAAGGCGGAACCGCGGGTTCGAATGCCGGTGGGGTCACAAACGTTTTCAATCAACTACCTCACTTCTGCGTCCAGCGTCCTCTATCCACTGCGGTGTGGGTTACAACCAGTAACCTTCACTACGCTGTAAGGAGATGCCGACCAGCGGCTGCCTTGACCTAGCCCTCCAGCAAGACGTGCCTGACCCCGGTCGATATGAAAGAATCTGAAAGAAAATCGCCTCACTCAGCTTCAAAGCACCCATTGGCACGAAAAGCTCCCCTTCTTTTTCGCTAGGTTATTGAACCTCTTGCTTCCGATCTTGCCCCAAGAAGGCGGAGACGTGAGTTCAAATCCTGCCGTGTTGTCTAATATTGCGCGGTCTTATTAAAATGGGCGGAAAAGAGTTCTCAAGAAAGACCGGAAGCGACGGGTGCCATGTTGGTAGCAGCGTGGTACCAGCGTCGTGGAAGGACTTGATTTGCTGAGCTCGGAGACACTAGTCTGATTACCAATCGGTAGGTCAGAGGTTCCGCACGAGCACCCGCCGTAGTGCCTCCTGCTCATACATAGAGGCGCAGAGCAACTGCTCGCCGTCGACGGTACCGGGGGTGGGCCCAGAGCTATGCATACCCCGGTTCCAATCCGTGTGTCTCCTACTGAGGGGCCAAGTATGCTCCGGTAGGCGAGGGGTGTCAAGGCCGTCCTACGCCGATGGGCCTGCCTGGCATCAGGCTTGCACTCACCTCGTGGCTGGGGCATGCCCCGTGGAGGACGGAGTGCAGACACGCCCTATCTTGGTCATCGACGACGATCCCGCTCTCTGCGAATTGGTAAGCTCGGTGCTTACCGATGCGGGATTCAAAGTCCTTTCGGCCCCCGATGGCTTGTCAGGGATTGCACTGGCCCGGGCGGCGCGGCCCGCCCTCATCCTCCTGGACATGATAATGTCGGGACTCGACGGGGTCGGGACGTGCCAGCGCCTCAAGCAGGATGGCGTCCTGTCGCGTACTCCCGTGGTTGCCATTACGGCCTCGTCAGACTTGCGGTACATCGAGCAAGCGTTTTGCGCCGGGGCGGAGTTCTTCCTGTCGAAACCCATTAGGGCCGAGATACTAACCCAAGTGGTGGGCTTAGCCGTGCAGAGGACTCGGCGGGAGACCCCGCGTCGAGCCCATCCTCGGTTCCCGGCGGAACTGCCTGTGCGGTGCGTTATTCGAGAAGCTACGGGCCACACGGTTAACGCGAGCCTCGGCGGCCTCCAGCTCTCCCTGTCCGAGAGGCTCGCACCCGGAACCGTGTTTCGCGTTGAACTGGGACTCCCGACGGGGGTAGTGACCGCCGAAGCGAAAGTGATCTGGCAGCGTGAGGAGATAGGCACCCGACTTACCTCTCACGGCGTTCAGATCCTGCGCTTTGTGGAAGATACCGGCTTCCTGCAGTATAAGCAGTTCCTGAAGCAGGTAGCTGCGAGCACTGCTGGGCGAATGACCGTGAAAGTCGCGCCTCGACGATGACCACTCTGGACTTCTTTGCGTATTGCATGGAGTTGTATCCATCACCTTGGTGAGAAGTCGAAAACCGGTTACTGGGGGAGGAAAATGAGGCCGCTCGCTTTGGGTCGTCTCGCAGATGTGAACAGAGAGCTGTGGCTGATCTTGTCGATGCTCGTCATCGCCGCCGCGTTGAATTTCCTGATCAGCTCGCACCGCATGGTCCTCGGCTTTTACACTTTGCCGACCCTCTTCTCTGCCTATTGGTATGGGCGGCGCCACGCCACCCTCACGGCCGTCGGCAGCGTGTGCGTGGTGATCCTGGTTGTGTATTTCAATCCCTTTTTGCTCAGTGGCGCAGCGAGGGCCCTGCCGAACGAAAAATGGTACGACATCGCCACCTGGGCCGGCATCCTCGTGGTGACCGGGTACGCCATGGGGACGCTCCACGAGAAGAAGGAGGCCCACGTGCGCGAGCTGCGGGAAACCTACCATGGCATCCTGCTCATTTTGCGCCAGTTCATCTCCAAGGATAAGTACACGCAGAACCACTCCTACCGGGTGTCGGTGTACTCGGCAAAGCTTGCCGCCTATCTTGGCCTCAATGCCGAGCGGATTGAAGACATCCGTGCCGCCTCCTTGCTGCACGACATCGGCAAACTGGACATCAGCCGAGAGCTGCTCTACAAGGCGGCACGGCTCACCCAGGAGGAATTTGAAGAGATGCAGCGGCACGTGGAAAAGGGGATCACCATGCTCGAGCCCGTCGGGGGCTCGCTGCGCCGGGTGCTCCCGATCATTCTCGCTCACCACGACAGGTTTGACGGCTCGGGCTATCACCCCACCCGCGGAGAGGAGATTCCCATCGAGGCCCGCATCATCTCGGTGGCGGACACGTTTGATGCCCTCACCAGCGACCGCCCGTACCGCAAGGCAATGTCGCCCTTTGAGGCCAAAGAGGTTATCGCCAAGGGGGCCGGGTCGGAGTTTGACCCCCAGGTGGTCCAGGCGTTCCTCACCGCGTTCCGCAAAGGGGAAATGGAAATCCCGGAGGTGGTGGTCTGACGGGACGGAGGTGGACTGTAAGAAGAGGTACCGGTGAACCAATCGGCGTGAACGAGATTTGTCACCTCGTCCGACTAGAACGAGACTGGGACAGCGCCACCTCGAACTGGGGCCCGGGGTCTGTCTATGTGGCCATCGCGGGCAATGTCGAGGGGGCGACATTCACCTGTCTTTCCGCACCGAATCCAACCAGAGTGCGCGTCCAGGTGGATGTGCGGGAGACGAATACCAGCCCAGACGTAGCTTTCATGGTCTTTTCGGATGCGGAATTGCGAAACCTTTGAGCGGGAGATTCAAAGGATCGAAGCATGGATCTCTTAGAACAGAGACATGTGGCCCAGCCGCTCGGGGAGCGAGGATCGGTGTTGGTGATCGCCCTCCTTTTGACCACCGTCCTCACCATCCTCGGGCTCAGCTTTTTGATTGTTTCCGGGCAGAGTCTCTTCATTGCCTTTAATGAGACCCACCTCACCCAGGCCTTCTATCTGGCCGAGGGAGGGGTCGCCGAGGCCAAGCGCATCCTTCGCGATAGCAACAACTGGGATAACGAGCGGACAGCAGCCCAACCGTTGAACTGTCCGCCGGGCCTGGTTGTGGCCGGCGATGGCGGGTGCACCTTCACCGTCGAGAACGATGCAGGAGACCCAGGGGGACACTCAACGATACCAACGATCTCGTGATCGTGAGTGCCACGGGAACCTTTCGGAACGCGATGTCCGATGTGGAGGTGGCCCTTACCCGCTCGCTTCTCCCGATGCCGCCCGGAGGCCTCACTTCGCTCGATGCGAGCACGAACGTTTCCTTTGCCGGGAACGCCTTTACCATCGACGGGAACAACTGGATCCCGCCCTCGGACGACGGCTTGACACCTGAATCTCAGGACAACAGTGCGAGTGGTTCCATTCCCGCGCCCAAATTCGGGATTGCGGTGCCCGATGCCCGCGACCAGCTTACCGTCAAGAACAATTTGACCAACCCGCAGCAGGATAATGTGATGGATGCATCCCCGAATCCCCCGTGGGCGCCGGTCACTGACACGCCTAGCATCGCGGTTGATACCAGCATAGCCCTGGCCCAGCTTGCTACGTTAACGAGCTATCTAGTCCTCCTGGCGGATATCACGTACAGCCCTGGAACCCAGGTCAGCAGCGAGACGCTCGGGACGCAGGCGAACCCCAAAATCGTCGTCGTCGGTGCGACGGGGTATGCCGGCAGTGACCCAGCCCTGACCTTGAACGCGACCAAAGGGGCTGGGATCCTGATCGTCAAGAATGGGGGCCTGGGGATGACCGGGAACACCCAATGGGTGGGAATCGTCATCGTCATCGGGGACAACGTGCAGATCGATATGCGGGGAGGTTGCAACAAGAGCATCTACGGCACTGTCTTCCTTGCCGAGAACTTGAAGGTGGCCACCAACCGAGCTGAGGGGTAGGGGAAGGTGACGGTTCGCTTCAGCTGCCAGGGGATCAACACGGCCAATACCGCTGGCGGTGGGACGCTCAGGGGCGCGACGGCGTGGTGGAGGGAGGTCTTGTAGGGTCCTCTTTTGCCCCTCTCAAAATCGGTGGACTCCCGCGAGTGTTTCCCAAATGGCCTTGCGGGGGCGTGGAGCCCCCGTTGGCTACGATGATTGAATGTACAACGAGCACTGGGGCCTGAGCCGGGCACCATTCCAGACCGTCCCAGATCCGGACTTTTTCTCCCCCTTTCCTGCGTATCAGGAGATCTTGGACAGGCTGCTTTATGTGGCCGAGTACGGCAAGGGGGTGGCGTCGCTCACAGGAGAGATAGGGGCCGGGAAGAGCACCCTGAGCTGGGTGCTTAGCATTCCAATGAACGAGGAGAAGTACGATGGTGGCCTAGTGATCAACCCGTCCATCCCTCGCAACGAGCTTTTGTACGAGATCGCTCTGCAGCTCGGGATCTCTCCGCTGACGGGGCAGCGTTCTGCCCTCTTCTGTGCTATTAATGAACACCTCCTGGGGAACGCCCAGCAAGGAAAGATCACCGTCCTGATCATCGATGAGACGCATACGATCATGCAAAAGGCCGCATTCGAGGAACTCAGGATGCTGTTGAACTTCCAGCTGAACGACCGGCATCTGCTCACACTGTTTCTACTCGGGCAGCCCGATCTGAAAGAGGTGATCGCCCAGCAGCCCGCGCTCTACCAAAGGGTCGCCATCCGCCTGAACCTCGGCCCCCTGAGCGTCGAGGAGGCTGCCTCTTATATCGAGTTTCGCTTAGAGAAGGCGGGGGGACACGAAGGATCTTCATGGACAAGGCGATCAAGATGATCCATCGGGAGGCCAACGGGCTCCCCCGGAGTATCAACAACCTCTGCGACCTTTGCCTCTTTGAGGGCATGAGGAAGGGGGTGAGCGAGGTCGACGCCTCGCTCGTTAACGAAGTCCGGGCCTTGGCCACCAGAGGGTGCGTGGGACCCCCCATAAGTGGCCGAGGAGTTGCAATGGGAGAGGAACAGCGGAGCAAGGGACGATATCCCCGTGTTATTTTACAACGCAGGACCACAGGGCGAGTAGCTGCCACA
>CAYGBT010000078.1:0-10707 GCA_964348275.1 uncultured bacterium | reverse complement strand
GGGGCGTCGCTCAGGGCTAGCCTTGAGTCCCGCCGCAGCGGCGGGATCGAAACCTGCCGGTGCGGCCGAGCCCGCACCAGCAGGCGCATTATTCACGAACGGAGTGTCTTCGTGAATAATGCGGGCTAGCAACCGTTGGAACTGCCGACAGAATCGAGCTGAGCTGTTGGACTGAGTCCGGTTTTCAAGTTTTCAATCATCCAAACTATCCGCGCTCTGTCTGTGGTCAGGATTTCGATGACGTGTCCTTCTCTTTGCCGGGCAGAAAGGAGCACCTCATATTTTCCGAGAATCAGTCTAAAATCATTCATACATAAAGCGAAGAAGGAAACCGCTCGCGGTTCATTTATTGCTTTGAGCGCGAGTTGTCCACTTTCTCTATCGGGACGAGCTTCGTGTGGTAAACCTATTCCGTAGGAAGGAAAGTAAGTCTCCAGTAGAATTATGCGATTGTCCTCATCAACGGTAAATACTCCGGTGACAGGAATCCTTTCCACAGAATGGATGTACCTCAGCCTGAATCTTTCGCCGGCGGATATTCTTTGCGCAAAGATTTCCTCCCCTGTCGTTTTGTCTCGCGCTACGAGGAGACGCAAGGGTTGGAAGCTAAGAAATATGACAGCAGCGCCCAGAACAGCCAGAAGCATATAGATTCTGTAGTTCATGGCCACAGAAAGTCAATCTGAGTGCAGTTTAAGCGTTTTCGATTTGATTCTCTGCCAGAGATAAATCAGACCAAACGCTGACAGTCCAATAATGTTGTTATAAAGTCCAGGGCGGATTAAAAGAACAGCTACAGCGAGCATTACCAGACGTGCGATGGGGTTGACTTTAGTCATGAGGTAACCGGCCTGGGCTATCGCGAGGGCAAACATGCCCAACACAGCCATGGTACTTATCAAAAGAATCTCCCAAACCGTGGTGTCAATTAAAAGGAGCTGAGGTGAGAAAACGTAGATGAACGGCAGGACAATGATGCGGAAATCCAGCTTAAATCCTTCTAGGCAGGTCTTGAAAGGTTCAGACTTGGCAATGCCAGCGGCCGCATAAGCAGCTACCCCTACGGGAGGGGTATCATCGGCGACAATGCCAAAATAGAAAATAAACAAGTGCGCAGCGATGAGGGGGATGAAGGGCCCGGCTGTGACAATGGCGGGAGCAAGGAGGACTACCACGATGATATAGGTCGCTGTGGTGGGTAGTCCCATTCCCAGGATAAGGGCGGCCACCATAGTAAGGAGCAGAGTGAGATAGAGGTTGTTTCCTGCCAAATCCAGAATGATGTGAGTCACATTCAGGCCCAGCCCGGTTAGAGTGGTCACACCTATTATCATCCCAGCACAGGCGCAGGCGGCGATGATTCCAATCATATTCCTGGCTGCCGTTTCAAAGGCATCAAGAAAATCAGTAAGGACCAGTTGCGGTATCCTAGCCGGACGGTCGGAAGTCTGTTGTTGTACGACATAAGGATTGGGTTTCCCCCTCAGTCCAAACCAGGCTGAAGTGATGATATGGAGGATCATGGTGGAGAGAACTGCCGCAAAAGCGGAGGTCATGGGAGAATAAAATTTTATGATCAGAAGATACAGCAAGACGCCCAGGGGAATAAGGAAATGGATTCCGCTGAGGAAAGAGGGCATGAATCTGGGAAGCTCTTCCTTGGGAAGTCCCCTGAGATTTAGCTTTATTGCTTCCAAGTGAACAGCAAACATGAGGCCAATATAGCTTAAGACCGCCGGAATGAATGCCGCCTTTATTACCTCGACGTAAGGGATAGCCAAGAATTCAGCCAT
Organism: uncultured bacterium; assembly: GCA_964348275.1. Taxonomy (GTDB): domain Bacteria; phylum Methylomirabilota; class Methylomirabilia; order Methylomirabilales; family CSP1-5; genus CSP1-5. The sequence continues at coordinate 8,914 of CAYGBT010000078.1, read as the reverse complement.
AATGAAAGCAGCCGCTCCCATAACCGGAGGCATAAGCTGACCATTGGTGGAGGCGGCGACCTCCACCGCGGCTGCTTTCTCTGGAGAAAGACCTACCTTCTTCATCAAGGGTATCGTAAAGGCCCCTGTCGTCACGGCATTGGCCACAGAGCTACCCGAGACCATACCCATGGCTCCGCTCGCCAGCACCGCACTTTTCGCTGGTCCACCTCGGTATCTGCCCGTCAAGGAGAAAGCAATATCAATAAAATACTTGGCGGCGCCACTGCGCTGCAGTAGGGTTCCGAACAGAACAAAGATAAACACGAAGGTGGAAGAGACGCCGATGGGAATTCCAAAAATGCCCTCGTGGGTCATGTAAAGATGATTCACTAATCGATAGAAACTGTACCCTTTATGCATGAGAAGACCGGGAAAGATGGGTCCGAGAAAGGCATAAATGAGGAAGCCGACTACTACGATTGCAAGGGCAGGGCCGATGGCTCTGCGGGTAGCCTCCAGAATGAAGATTATCGCGAGGACTCCGACTATCAGATCTACGGTGCTCGGAGCACCTACCCGACGCACCAATTCATGATAGAAAATCACCTTGTAGGCAAAAGCACCCATCCCTAGAATAGCCAATGCGATGTCATACCAGGGTAGTTTATCTTTAGGAAATCGCTTGAGGAGTGGAACGTACAGAAAAGCCAGCGCGACCCCAAACCCGAGATGAATGGATCTTTGAAGAAAAGCAGTCAGGGGGGAGATACCGGCAGTGTAAAACTGGAAAATGGACATGGAGATGGCGACGGCGGCCACCCCCATTCCCAGAAGCCCCTTCAGCTCCCGCTGGACGAAAAGTTCTCCGCGAGGAACCGAACCCACGTTCTGCTCGTTGGATCGGGAATCCATACATCCAACCGTTTAGGGTTTTAGAGTTACAAAGGGCATCTTCCCTTAAGAAGATGCCCTCGTTTGCGAGCCATCTCTCTTACAAGGGGCATCTTCTCCAGAGGAGATGCCCTGCTGTGTTAGCTTACTGTCTTACTGCGAAATTCCCTTTTCCTTATAGTACTGTTTGGCACCAGCATGAAGAGGAATGGCCATCCCGTCAAGGGCGCTGTCCAAGCTGATGAAACCGGCTACTCGAGGTAAGCCTTTCTTGATCTCCCCGAGACCCTTTTCATCAAATATGACCGTAAGAAGGTCGTAGACCATTTTTGCCGAGATGTCCTCGTGTGCCACCATCTGCGCTAGAACCGCTACTGTCTGCCGATCTTTGTCTATGCCGCTGTACGTGCCACCGGGTACACTTACTTTGGCGAAGAAGGGGTATTTGGCCTTGAGCTTATCGAAGACACCGTCGGGAATCTCAACCAGATCCATCGGAGTCACGAGGGCGGGTTCGGCCACCGCAGGCATCCCCAGTCCTCCAGTAAAGAAGGCAGCATCCACTCTCCCTTCCTTCACGAAGACCCCAGCTTCCGCAGCTCTGAGATACTCGACCTTGATGTCGTCGAACGTCATGCCATAGATTCCCAGGATATTCTTGGTATTTACCTCTGTGCCGCTACCCAGGGGTCCCACAGCGACCGTTTTCCCCTTCAGGTCAGCTACGGATTTGATTCTCGCGTCTTTTCTAACCAGGATGTGGACAGACTCTGGGTACAGAGAGGCTACCCCTCGGATGTTCTTCACACGTTTCTTGAAATCAGCCAGGCCATTATAGGCGTAGTAAGCGACGTCATTTTGGGTCAGGGCGAAATCGGTGAGCTTCTGAGAAATGAGCTTACAGTTAGCTACTGAGGCACCCGAGGACTCCACGGTAGCTCTCACGCCAGGAAGGTATTTGTACACGATCCTGGAGAAAACCCCTGACAGTGGGTAATAGGTCCCTGTAACCCAACCAGCAGCGATTGTGATGAGTTGAGGCTTTTGGGCATGGGTGGCACCCACAAAACCCAAAAGGAGTAGGGGAAAGGCCAGTACTACGGCTGCTCTTCTTATCATGATAGTTTTCCTCCCTCGCATAACCAATCTGGTGATACGCCCCTAAAAAAACATGTACGCCCGGGAGCGTGTGCCCACCGGGCGCCTCGAATTGAACAGATCCTGCGAAATCAAACGGATACGAGGAAGCACAACACACCTTCCCCTGGTTAAAATGTGCTTCTGCCGTAGCGGGCTGTCAAGGGTTTTTCTTTGGGCCACCGTCGGATTCGACAACTCCGAAAACGCACCCGGCTGGAGCGCTGGCACCTCTGGTCCCTCCGGCGACAGCCTTGCCTGCGTATAGGAAGGCGGGTATAGTCCGGGGCGGGTCTACCTGGTACACCTTTTGCAAGTGTGACCCTAGATAAAGGCAGTGGGAATGGTCGAGCGTGACATGGAAGAGATAGTGCCAATTCTCCCAGATAAGGGGGAAAAGACGAGAATCCTCCTCGTCGACGACCACCCTTTATTCCTCCGATACCTATCTCACTTCTTTCCCCGCCAAGAATACCAGCTGGTAACTGCCTCAAACGGTGAGGAGGCCTTGGACCAAGCCCGGCAGCTAGAGCCCGATCTCATCGTTCTCGATCTCGATATGCCCACCCTTGACGGGATCGAGACCTGCACGCTCCTCAAAGCCGACGAGGCCACCCGCCACATCCCTGTCATTATCCTAACCGCGTCGGAGAGCCTGGAGGTGAACCGGAAGGCTTTCGGCGCCGGCGCCCAGGCTACGGTCCTCAAATCGATGAGCCGGGAGCGGCTCATGAATCTCGTGGATCTGACTGTGCGGGTCAAAAAGGTTACTGATTCGCCATAGATCCTGAGGTCACGCCCTGGTCCGGCTATGAATTCCCAATCACTTTTGATAAAACGACCCATCGACGGGTTCTCTGGGGCAACTTTGCAATTCGCTACAAGCGCGATGGTCCCGGGGGGTGAGTTGTGCCTGAAAGCCGAATCAAAAGGAGGGCTTTCCCTTCTCAGCTTCCAGCGCTCGTTGGACGCGAGTGAACTCGTTCTCCAGTTGTGCCAGGACGGCATCGGCTTCGTGCACCGATCCGGCGCGTCCCCTTGCCACGAGATCGTTACACCGCGCTTCCATCAGGCGGGCGCCGAAAATGCTACAGCCCCCCTTTAGGCGGTGGGCTTCCCGCGCCAGGGCCCCCGCGTCCTCCCGCGCTAAGGCCTCCCGGATGGCCGCCAGCTGGGATGGCACTTCCCGGAGGAATTGATCGATCAGGTCGGTCAGGAAGTCTGACTTGCCTTCGTGCTCGGGCTCGCGGAGGAAGGCCAGCGCGTCAGCATCAATTGGTTCTTCCGTAGCCACCGCAGCCGCCACGCCTGACTCAGTCGCCCTTGGCTCCTGTGACAATCCCGGGAGGTCGACCATGGGAACCGGGAGGGCAGGCACCTGCGTGTCCAAGGGCTCTTTCCCCTTTAACACCGAGACCACATCGATGGCTTGTCGCTGTTCGCTTAGGCCTTCCTGAACGAGCTGAGCGAGGAGGATGTGGGAGACCCCCCGTTTCTTGAGCTCCTGCTCGAGCGCACCGCGATTGACGTCCCGCCAGAAGACCTCCACGAAGTGTTGGAGTTCCTTCAGGGTACAACCCTTCAGGAAGGTGATCGCCTGGATCCCCCCCTTGTGAAGCCGCGCCACAAGATTGCGGGCGAGGTAAGGCTTGGCCGGTAAGGGCGCCCCGTCGAGGAGCAGAGTGTCGTGCAGGAGATCGAACGTGATCCGCTCTCTTCCGTCCAGAAGCTGCAGAGTGTCCTTGAGCTTCTGGAAGGCGGCCGTGGCGGAGTAGAGGCCAAGCTTCTTCCACGCGGCCTTGAGACGCAGGAGGAGCTGCTCGGCCCCTCTGAGCTTTAAGTTGGTCGGGGTTGCCTTTTTCCTCTCGGCTTCAAGCGCTCGACGAACCCGGTTGAACTCACTCTCCAGTTGTGCCAGGAGAGCATCGGCTCCGTCTACTAACCCGGTGCGTCCCTGTGCTTCGAGATCTCGACACAGGTCTATGATTTGCCGCGAGCCGAAAACGCTACACCCCTCCTTCAGGCGGTGTGCCTCCCGCGCCAGGGCCTGCGCGTCCCCTTGCGCCATGGCTCCCCGCAACGCCGCCATCCGGGATGGTGCTTCGCGGAGAAACTCGTCGATCAACCTTGTCAGGAAGGCCGCCTCGCGCTCTTCCTGGGGCTCGCGCCGGCTGGCCAGCGTGCCGGCATCGATGGGTTCCTCCGGAACCACCGCGGCACCCGCACCTAAGACAGGCGCGTCGGATGGCTGCCCAGAACGCACGATCCAGCGCTCCAGTACTGCCCGCAGCTCCTCTGGCTTCACCGGCTTGGAGAGGTAGTCGTCCATTCCCGCTGCTAGACACTTTTCCCTGTCACCCTCCATGGCGTGGGCCGTCATTGCAATGATGGGTGTACGTCGGTCCACCCCTTCACGCCTGCGGATCTCAGCGGTCGCCTCGTATCCGTCCATGTTCGGCATCTGGCAGTCCATGAAGACCACATCGTAGGGGAGCATTTTCAGCATGTGGACCACTTCTCTGCCATCGGCGGCCACGTCCACCCGGCAGCCGAGCTTCTCTAGCAACCGCACGGCGACTTTTTGGTTCACGACGTTGTCCTCAGCGACGAGCACGCGGCCACGGATGGGCTGGCCCGTCGCTGTAGGCGAAGGCGTCGCTCTGGACCGGGACTCGGCCAATGTATGATACGTGACCAATTCAGCTGGCACCCCCTGTGTACGGACTCCCCACACAGTGACCAACGCGTCCACGAGTTGCGACTGGCGTATAGGTTCGACCAGGTAGGCCGCAAATCCGGCTTCTGTCATGCGCCTCGCGTCACCCCGCTGACCCGCCGAGGTGAGCATCACCAGCACGGTTTCGCGGAGCGCGGGGTCGGCTTTGATGGCACGTCCCAGCATCTCGCAGTCCATGTGCGGCGGCCGGTGGCCGAGGATGGCGATCTCATACGGGTCGCCAGAGTCGCGGGCCGCCCGAAGCGCTGCGAGCGCCTCCTCACCCGACCCGACCCCGTCATTACGGATGTCCCAATTTGAGATTTGCTCATGTAAGACGCGTCGGCTGATCTCGCCCTCGTGCACGATCAGCACACGTACTCCCGTCAGGTCGGATGCGGGAAGCGGCACGGCGGACGCCTGGCTGTCCAGGGGTAGGCAAAGGCTGAACCAGAAGGTCGAACCCTCACCCGGGCGACTGGTCGCTCCAACGGTGCCGCCCATCAACCCTGCCAGTTGCCTACAGATTGCGAGCCCCAGTCCCGTTCCGCCATACTTGCGCGTTGTTGAAGCGTCCACCTGGGTGAATTTCTCGAAGATCTGTTCGAGCTTATCTTCGGAAATGCCGATGCCGGTGTCTTCGACGACCAGCCGCAGTTGCATGTCCGCCCCAGTCTGTGCCTCGTACTCCACATTGATCAGGACATGCCCCTGGTGCGTGAACTTGACGGCGTTGCTCACAAGGTTAGTGAGTACCTGGCGAATGCGGCCTGGGTCGCCGATGAAGCGGCGGGGGGCGTTCGGGGGATAACGGATGATGAGATTAAGGCCTTTTTCCCCGGCCTTGACGGCCAGGAGGTCCGCCACCTCTTCCACGGCGACCTGCAAGTCAAAGGAGATCGGTTCGATGACCAATTTCCCCGCCTCGATCTTGGAGAAGTCGAGGATGTCGTTGATGATCGTCAGCAGGGCTTCGGCGGAATGGTGCAAGGAATCCAGGTAATCGTGTTGCTCTGGGGTCAGTTTCGTATCAAGGAGTAGGCCGGTCATCCCGATGATGCCGTTCATCGGCGTACGGATCTCGTGGCTCATGTTGGCGAGGAAATCGCTCTTGGCGCGATCTGCAGCTTCAGCCTCTTGTTTGGCGAGCTCTTCGTCGCGTGCGCGCTGTTTCTCGCGACGCACCCGGTCAACGAGGTAGCCGTAGAACGCGGCTGCGGTGAAGAGGAATGGGATCCGGATAAGCGACGGTGAGGTCCATAGGGGCCCGGGTCCGCCGGTTTTCGTCAGTACATAGACGTACGCAGCGCACGCGACGATGGCGCCGATCGCAATCAGCCCCAGGTTCTCGCCCATCGCGGCAAGGAGGAGCACAAAGAAATAGACATAGAAAAACTCGGCGTTAAACCGACCAGCGTAGAGCAAAGCGGCCGTAATCCACGCGGTGTCGCCGACCATGACACCTGCGCTGAAGGTAGTCGAGTCGGTGATGCGGGCGGGAAGCCGCATGATCACGACATTCGAAATTAGCGCGGCGCCAATAAGCAGGATGAGACCGCTCCCAGGAGCCGAGAATTCTCCCTCAGCCAGCAGCAGGTAGGCTATGGCGATGATAAGCGTGTAGCGCAGGAGCACAAACGCGCGGCTTTTCGGCAACTTTTCCGTGATGGATTGCACAGGTATTCTCCCTCGTGGTTCAACGGGCTCTGAGAGCTCCGTGCGCCCGCGGTCATTGCTCAATCTCACCCGTATGGGGGAGGACCTGACGGGCTATCGTTCGAAGTGGCAGCAAGATCAATGCCAGTAGTGGCTCGGAAATGTACGACCGAGGAGAATTCCGTGCCCCTCGTAAGCGGTGCCAAGGGGGGCATTACGTGTTGAGCTGGGAGGGAGACCGTACATGAAGCAAATGGTGGTCAAGAGCAACCATTGGGGGTGGAGGCTCTGGTACGAGAGGTGGGGTGCGAGATGGTGCTGTTTAAGGTTGCTCATGCGGAGGCAAAATGGGGGGCACACTACGCGAGAATACCCAGAAATAGTGACTGCAAATATATCATTTTTTACTTTAATAATTAAAATCTATCATCTTATTTATTAACGATATAAGATCCGGAAGCCGGCGGCTTGAACCGAAGCACATAATAGGGTGGCCTCGAGAGGTTTTTTCTGGCGTTCAAGACCGCCAAGCGGTGGAGTGGGTTGCGTTGTCATGAGCTTGAGCCCCGAGGCGGTCGTTCGTACTCCTCATAGGGCAGCCACGACGTGCATGAAAGGGACGATGACACGAGTGATGAATGGGGGGTGAAACAACCAAAACACCGGGCCCGCGGTCAAGAGCACGGTAAACAACCGGCCGGACAGCCCCTGATGCAAACCCCATCGCTTGCCGAATGCTGACCGTTCAATGCTCACGCCAATCCCTTGGACCACAAAATAGGCGGTGGGCAGACCATAGCCGCCTCCCGCGGGGACCGAAATGACTAGCTCGTGGATGAGCCCGGATACGAGGAAGGTGACAAGCCTAGCCCCTCCAGTGCCGAGGCGGCGAATCGTGGGTCGACACACAACATCATACAGGAACTCCCGAAAGGCCAGGTTCCATCGGGAACCCCAGAAATCCGCCGGAGATCGCGCCAATACCGGGGCATGCATGATGGGGTGAGCATCAGCCCCTGCCCGCTGCCAAAGTAGGGCGAGGACGTGAGAAATTCCAAAGAAAGACAGGAACACCAAGCCGACAAATCCGATCCATCCGGCGAGGAGCGTCTGCCGGGGGGGGACCCGCCTCGCAATTCCCCACAAGAGTGCTGCCCCGAAGAGCGTGTTAAGGATTGCTGAAAACCATGCCGTCCTCGTCGGCTCGGGCGGTTCCGCCTCCATTTTCAGAAATACCTGAGCATGCATTCCCGGCCATGCCAGGAGGTAGCCCACCGACCGTGCCGTGCTGGCGTGAGCGCCGGCCGCTTTCGCCCGCCACCAGGTCAACCACTTGCATCCAAAATAAATGGAAAACCCCAGCACTCCCATGAACGCCCAGGCCGGGAGGTACGGTCGCAATGGGAGAGTAAAAAGAGGAAATCCGGCAAGTGGCAGCCAGCCAACCTATGGCACGGATTTCTTGGGTGTATCCCGTCCTATCCGTCGCATTTCATATAGGAAATGGTATATACTCGGGAAAATTTCAAGGGCCTTCGAGGAGATTTTTCCTTAGGATGTTGCATCTGCTGCATGAGAGCGGGTTTGCAAATTTCGTGGAAGAGCTTGCCGAAAGTGAGAAGGGAGCGTAATCATGTACACGCGGATACTGGTCCCTCTGGATGGGTCTGAGCTGGCGGAGGAGGTGCTGCCCTATGTCCGCATTCTGGCGAGGGCTTTTCAAGCGTCGATAGAACTCCTTCGCGTCTTTGAACCTGTCTCCCCGAGCGTGGCTGACCCTGATCACGGTCTGTACCTCGATCGAATCGTCGAAAGTATCCGTATCCAGACCCAGGACTATCTGGAAGCGGTTGCGTCGTCACTGCGAGAAGAAGGGCTGACGGTGGCGTCCACCGTGCATGAGGGGAGTCCTGCCACCCATATTGTACATGAAGCCGAGAAAAAATCGGTCAGCCTCATTGCGATGTCCACTCACGGCCGGTCTGGGATGAGCCGTTGGGTCTTAGGGAGCATAACGGACAAGGTACTCCACGCCACGACCAAACCGCTCTTGGTGGTTCGGTCTCAGGAGCCACAAGTGCTCTCAGGAAAAGTGAGACTGAATACCGTTATCGTTCCTCTGGATGGGTCTGAACTGGCTGAGCAGGTCCTGCCTCACGTGGTCGGTTTGGCTAGGGCCCTGGACGCGAAGGTGATGCTGCTCAGGGTTACCGCCTCGCCTGCCGACTATCATCCTTTGGGCTACGCGGTTGGTCCGTATACGGATCTTTCGATCGAGGTCGACGCGGAAGCCGCCGATTACCTCGACCAAGTAGGTCAGAAACTACGCGGGGAGGGTATTTCCTCTGTGGAGCAGGGACTTCTACACGGGGATCCGGCTGGTGCTATTGTAGATACCGCTCGCCGGACGCCAGACAGCATGGTTGCGATGACGACCCATGGACGCTCTGGAGTGGGACGGTGGCTCATGGGAAGCATCGCCGACCGGGTGGTGCGATACTGCGGAGATCCGGTCCTGGTTGTCCGTGCACC
>CAYGBT010000077.1:0-11039 GCA_964348275.1 uncultured bacterium | reverse complement strand
GGCCGAGGCCGCCCCTGTAGGCGCATTATTCACGAAGGCACTCCGCTCGTGAATAATGCGGGCTAGGAGGTACAGGTGATGGAAGTGGGGTAGTAGGAGGCTCCGAGGCCACCTCTAGCGCGAGGATAATCGGTGCCATGCACTTACACGTCCTCCCCGGGACGCTCGGGAGGACGTTTTTACTTTGAGCGCCGAAACCTCCTAGTGAAGCCTGGTTCCTCTCGGACGCCTCACGCGGCGAGCCGGGGGCCGAAAGGACCTTTGCGGATCCTGGGGTACGCTGCGGCGTTTTTCCGACAATGGCGTACGCTTGGGACGGGGATGGTAGCACGACAAGGAGGACGCGTTCCGTTCAGGGGGAGACCGATGAACGCCAAGGACGTTATGACGACGAAGGTCGTGACGGTAGGCCCGGACACACCAGTCCACGACGTAGCAGCCTTGCTTCTCGCGCATCACATCAGTGCAGTGCCCGTCATCGACGAGGACTGCCGTGTCCTCGGGATCGTCAGTGAAGGAGATTTGCTGCCGCGCGCCGAGACAGAGCGGCGCCAGTCATGGTGGCTTGCGGCCTTTGGCAATACCGAGGATCTGGCGCGCGAGTTCGTCAAGGTCCACGGACAGCGGGCGATGGACATCATGACGCCGGAGGTGCTGACTGTCTCAGAGGAAACGCCCCTCGCCGAGATTGCCACGCTCCTCGAAGAACACAGCGTCAAGAGGGTCCCCGTCACCCGGGACGGGCAGCTCGTCGGGATCGTCAGTCGGGCAGATGTGCTTCGCGGACTCGCCACACGCGGACTCAAGCCTATAAGTCCTGAGGCCCAGGATGACCAGGCCATCCGGGATCAGCTCCTCGCGGTACTCAGGAAGGAATCGTGGGCGGACACTCATCTGGTGAGCGTCGTGGTGGATCACGGGGTGATCCACCTGTGGGGCCTCGTACGCTCAAATGAGGAACGGCGGGCCCTCCACGTGGCCGCCGAAACCATTCCCGGGGTTCTCCGTGTCGAGGATCACCTGCGTCTGTTCCGCCGCATGGGGCTATGACGCGACGCTGCCTCCTGTGTTTTCTCTTTGAGCTGCCGTGGTACCCTGAACGTTGTGGGCTCCTTCACGAGCCAAAAACCAGACGCCCTCCGGGGCGAAGTTCGACCCGGAGGGCGCTTTGCTTTTGAAGCAACTAGGGATTGCAGTCCCTGGTTCGGTCCGCCCGCATACGGTGGAAAGCGAGAAATCTGGGACGCTAGAAGGCAGAAAGGATCGCATTCCGACGGTCAAAAGGGTTCAAACCTTCCAGCATCCTAGCATCCCGCATGTCCGTGCGGGCGGGATCGAAGAGACTAGGGTGCGCAGGACGCAGCAAAACGTGCCCTTTCATGACCCAAAAACGCAGCTTAGGCGAAACCGAAAAAGAGGGCGGGTGATTCACCCCGGCCAAATAAGTTCTAGGCTGATCGAGCACCCCACGGCGATAGAAACCAGCCCGGCGAGGACCCGTGCTCCTACATGAAGCCGTTGAAAACGCCCCATGGTGAAGAGAAAGGGCAACTCGATGAGAGCGCTGACCGCGAACATCCCCAGGATCGAACCGAGACCGAAGCTGACAAGGTAAAGGGCTCCGATCAACCGGGATTGGATCGTCCCAGGGACGAGGAGCATCAACGCCGCGCTGCCGGCTAACCCATGGGCCCAGCCGACGACCAGCGGTCTTCGCACACTCGGCTTGTGGTGCCCATGGGCATGGGCTTGCGTGGCCTCATGGGCATGGAAGTGGATATGCATCTCATCGCCATGGCGATGCAAATGGACGTGGATGCGCCCTTTGCCATGTTTCCAGAGAATCTGAACGCCGAGGATGATGAGGATGATCCCAACCAAGAACTCCGCTGAGACGGCCAGCCAGGGGGGGGTGGCGTAACCCTAAAAAAGAGGAAAATGAGGCCGACCACGAGAAGCGTCGCCGTGTGCCCGATGCCCCAAAAGATACCAATCAGCAAGGACCGGAGGCGGTTACGGCTTTCGCTGACGATGGTGGAAACGGCCACGACGTGCTCGGCATCCATGGCGTGCTCCATTCCCAAGAAGACGCCGAAAGCCATCAACGTCACAAAGCTCGCAGGGTACTCATCCTTCTCCGAGGAGGTTAATCCGGTGGGCGAGCACTCCGGCGCCAAAGCCATTGTCAATGTTCACGACTGCCGTACCGGCCGCGCAGGAATTGAGCATGGTTAGGAGGGCAGAAAGTCCGCCAAAGCTGGCTCCGTACCCAACACTCGTGGGAACGGCCACGAGCGGTTTGGATACCAGTCCTCCTACGACGCTCGGGAGGACCCCGTCCATCCCCGCCACCACGACGAGAACCCGGGCGCGCTGCAGCTCCCCCCACTTGTGGAGCAACCGGTGCAGGCCCGCCACTCCCACATCGTAAACCCTGTCGACCTGGCTCCCGAGGAAATCGACGGTCACCGCCGCCTCCTCAGCCACGGAAAGATCAGCGGTTCCCGCGCTCATGACGAGGACTATACCTGTCGTTGCCGGCCTCGGCTCTTGGCGGACGACGACCGTGCGGGCGAGCGTATTGTACTCGGCGGATGCTTCGATCCGGGCTATGGCACGATAAGTCTCTTCCGTGGCACGGGTGGCCAGAAGGTTACTGTGCTGGCGGAGCAAGTGGGCGGCAATTTCAGCGACCTGCTCGATCGTCTTGCCGGAACAGAAGATGACTTCGGGAAAGCCCTGGCGGATGCTCCGGTGGCTGTCGAGGGTCGCGAAGCCCAGCTCCTCATACGGCAGGCGCTTCAATCGGTCCAGGGCCTCTTCGGTTGAGAGATATCCCTCTCTTACCGCCTGCAATACGGCTTTCACCTTTGTTCCATCCATCCTCTCGTTCCTTCCGGTACCAGCAAACGGAGAGACTGTAGTCCGAGGGGCGCCACCCGATGCAGTCGCCAAAGCCCTTGGGCCGCAATGGGGCATACGGCCTGTTTCGTTTATCCCTTTACGCTGATGAAAAAACTCGCGCAGTTTCTACGAGGGAGCTGGTGTTCGCTTTGAACGCGTCCCTCAATGCGACAAAACGCTCGGCAGTGGCTCGTGGAATAAGGCCACGGCAGAATAGAACGATGACCACTATCTGGCCGCCAGCGTATCCCCCTCCCACACCAAAAACAGTTTTCACGTTATAACCGGAAACGAAGTCTTGCGCCGGAATGATCTTCCTCCCTTGGTGATCCGTGGTTTCGGCGGCATTCTCGACGAAGAAAAGACCGGCTGCACGGTCCATCTTTTTTATGATTTCTGCATCCTGGGTGTCGACCCAGTCCAAGGGAACACCCATCTCCTTGAGCAGACGGGAGATCATGGGAATCGCATCGACGAAACCCGAAGAGGTCAGGGGTATTCCAACATGGCCCTTGGACTTGCGGCGGTCGTTCCAGTCCGCCTCCTGGCCGTGGGTTCCGATGAGCGAGAGTACCGGCGTAGGAGCCTTCAAATCGGAGGCGGCCCCGGCTGATTCGGCCAGGTTCTGAACAAATGCCTTGTTCGGCCCGGGTAACGCCTCGAAGGGAACCGTAAAATAGACCCGGGTCAAAACCACCGATTCCCGGAACTGGGTGTGGAGCGCAGTCGCCAGCTCCTGCGCGGCTTCCTCCAGGGCCTTTGCTTGCTTTACTCGCGGTTCTACCTTCGTCCAGAGTTCTGTAATCGCAGCTGCGGTTGCCTGTTCGATCTTCATGGTTGTTCCTCTCTTCCTTCTCCATTGTCACGCAATTTCAATACATGCACCTTTCCCCCCGTGGCCCATGTGGCCTCGTTCAAGGACCCGGTTCGGTACCCCTGCAGGTCGACGGCGACATGGACAAAGCCAGCTTCCTGAAAGCGCCGGACGATCTCATCACGCACCTCAGGGGGAAATAAGCGAGGAATCTCCTCGGGTCCAACCTCGATCCGGGCTACCGTGTCGTGGTAACGAACCCGATAGACTCGAAAGCCTAACTCCCGGAGCACGCGCTCGCTCCGCGCGACCTGACTGAGGCGGTCAGGGGTGATTTCAGTCCCATACGGAAACCGACTGGACAGACACGCAAGGGCCGGTTTGTCCCAGACGGGCAGCTCAATCCGACGTGCACCCTCGCGGATCTCGGCCTTGGTAAACCCGAGCTCGTCGAGCGGAGAGCGCACGCCGTACTCGCGTGCGGCCTTACGCCCGGGACGGTGGTCCCCCCGGTCGTCAACGTTGAAGCCATCAAGGACGTGTCGGATCCCGAGACGCCTCGCCTGCTCAATGGCTGTGCTATACAGTTCGGTCTTACAGAAGTAGCAACGGTTTACCGGGTTCCCAGCGTAGCGCGGATCGTCAAGTTCGTGGGTTTCGACGAGCAGGTGACGCGCCCCAAGCTGCTCGGCCAGCCGCTGCGCGGCGGTTTTCTCATCGGGCGCAAGGCTCGGCGAAACAGCGGTCAGCGCGATCGTATCCTGTCCCAGGATACGGACTGATTCGGCGAGCAGGAAGCTCGAGTCCACGCCTCCTGAGAAACAGATCACCACTCGCTCCATTTCCCGGAGGACATTTCGCAGCCGTGCGACCTTGGCGTCTAGGCTAGGCATATTAGCAGTCCGTTTTCGGCAGCTCGTGTGGTCGAATACCTCGTGAACCTATCGACGACTATCCGATCGGTACACGGTCGATATGCTCTTGTCAACAGCAAAACCCCTTCTCCACTCGTTCTATTCCACGAAGCCATGGGGAAATCCGATGTCCCTCCATGATCCGGGCGAAGATGGACAACTTCAGGCTCTGGTTGCTTACCGGGAATTGGGCCGCGTGTGGAGGGACCATATGAAGGAGGTGGTGGCAAGAGGGTAACCGAGGCGGGACCCGAAATTTGCGGTGGGCCGAACGTGCCTCATTCTATCAATTGGTGCGCCCAAGAGGATTCGGACCTCTGACCTACGGATTCAAGCGGTTGGGCGTGCAAGATTTAGCAGAACGTCCCCCTTCGCGCCCCAAAAACGCAACCTATAAGTAACCGACCTTAACCATTCGCATCCACTTTTTTCCTAATTTCCTAGTGCTGTTCCCGCAACTCGACGCCTATCGCTCAGTGTCCAACAATCCCTCTATAATTGCGGCCAGGCTGCCCTTCCAGCCGTTCGCTTAAAGTGATTTGAACGGGGCTAGCACCCACCGTCACTGCCGTCCCCTTTCCCTTTTCTATCGTTGTGGACTGAGGGGGCGTCTTGTTGTGCTTAAACCCCTGGTGTCTCTAGGCGTTTCAGCTATGCCCTTGCTATTATGGGATTTATGGGCGAGACAAGGGATCGTGTGCCTCACCCACGGCGCCAGCCGAGCGACAAATTAAATTTGAATCAACCAAGTCCGTTAGGGGTACTTCGCGGATAAGAATTGTGAATTCGTGCGCTTATGTGACCCAGCGGCTAGGAGATGATCCTTGACACGGGGGACTCTTCAGACCATTATCAATTTTGGGTTACGGGTCAACAACATCAACAGCACAAGCTGACGCAGAGACAAGTATTCGTCTTTCCCTTGGGCGTTACGTTTTGCCTCACCGCCGAGGACAGATTGTCTGGGCGAAACAGCCATGCTTTCGGTCGGGGTTGTCGTCGACCTAAAGAGGTGTCCGCAGGCGGGCGGCCAGGTCAAGTGCTGGGAGCATTTTGGTAGGGCCGCTACGGCCTTCCCCAAGGAACTAGACCTCACCATCCATTTCTTAGGGGACCAGGAACAGACCATCGACCTCTCTGAAAACGTGCGGTACAGAATGTACCCGCCCCTCCTCAGCACCGCGCGCCTTCGATTGTTGAGCTCGATTCGGGAGCACACCGACCTCGCACCCCTTCATCCACGGCTTTTTCCTTGTCTGCGCAGCTACGATGTAATCCACACCACTGACGCCTTCTTTGCCCTGTCGAAAACGGCGCTTTTCTTTGCGAAGCGATCTGGTAAACCTATAGTACTCTCGATTCATACCGATATCCCGAAGTACACGCGCATCTACACCGAGGTGATCACACGAAGGCTCTTTGGCGACGGCCACCTCAGCCGTGTCCTCCTAGAGCGCTTCCACTTTGCCAGCCACTGCGCAGCAGGCATATTGTGGAAGCGAGACCGCTACCTAAGGAGGTGTGACTGGGTACTCGTATCGAACGAGGCGGATCCGCACCGTGTTCTCAGAGCTATTCCAGACATAAAGGTCTCCTTCCTCAGGCGCGGGATCGACAAGGAAATGTTTCATCCCAAGTGGACGAACCGCGCGAAGCTCAGGGAGGCCTTTGGCATTGCCAAGGATCGGTTCCTGCTCCTGTTTGTGGGGAAGGTGGACCCGGTGAAAAACGTTATGATACTCGCCCGCGCGGCCAAGGTTCTCCTGGACCGGGGTGAGCCCATCCACGTGATGATCGTCGGAGATGGAACGCAGCGAGAGGCGGTCGGATCACTCCTTGGATCTGCTGCTTCTTTTCCGGGGGTAGTCCCCCATTCCACGATGAACTGGCTCTATGCGAGCGCCGATCTTTTCGTGTTCCCCTCCGAGACCGAGATCTATCCCAATGTGGTTATCGAGGCAAAAGCGTCCGGGCTTCCTGTGCTGGTCGCCCAGCGGGGTGGGGCTGCCCAGTGCGTCGCGAAGGACGGCGTTGACGGGTTCATCATTGGAGAGAACGACCCCGATTTGTGGGCCCGGGCCATCGAATTTCTTAGGCGGAGCCGGATGCGCTGCGTACGCATGGGGGAGGAGGCGCGAAAGCACATCGAATCCGACTGGCCTTCGTGGGAGGAGGTGTTGGCCAGGGATTTGATGCCGGTGTGGGAGGCGGTTGCCAGGAAGTGTGGCGATCCCAGGGGGGGCAAACATGCTCGGCTCACCACTGACTCAACCCAATCGCCATACGGGTAAACGTGGGGATTAGGCCTTGCAGTTCTGGGCCTGGGCGAAAGAAGTGGCAGCAACATGATAGCAGCGTCCGGAAGCAATCCATTGGCTTAGCCAGGGGTGCTTAGTTTGATCGGTGCGCCCAGGGGGATTCCAACCTATGACCTTCGGATTCGTAGTCCGGAGCGCGACATAGTAAAATCAATACCTTCAAAGACTTGGGTGTGCAGGACGCGGCAAAACGTGACATTTCGTGACCCAAAGGCGCTACCTACCTGCAACACCCCTAAATGTCCTGTCGCCTGGGTCATCCTATGCTGGTGGCTTAACCCCTGAGATGCTTAGACTGATGACCGAACTGGCAATCTCTTTAAGCTCATCAGGTGGGAGGCTTGAATCCTCCATGATGGCCTTTGCGGTCGCATCGTTACCTGAATAGTCAAGCGAAGACGATACTTCCCGAAGGATCCGGATATCCTGAAATCCTGCCGCTCGTATGGCCTTGACGTACTCATCCTTTAGCATCGCTCCCGCAATACATCCGATATACGCCTCCATAGAGCGCTGAACGGGATCCGTGAGTTCTTCGAGCAAGACAATATCTGAGATCATGAGCCTCCCACCGGGTTTGAGCACCCGGAACGCCTCTTGAAACACCCGCGGTTTGTCAGGGGAGAGGTTGATCACGCAGTTGGAGATAACAACATCCACCTTGTCGTCGCGAACGGGCAGATCCTCAATTTCCCCCAGTCGAAACTCGACGTTCTCGTAGCTGCCCTGTATGGCGTTTTCCCTAGCGCGCTCAATCATCGCTGGTGTCATGTCGACACCGAGCACTCTCCCGGTCTTTCCCACCTTATGCGCTGCAAGGAAGACATCCAGTCCGGCACCTGAGCCCAGGTCAAGCACCGTTTCACCCTCTCGTAACGAGGCCAGGGCAACCGGATTCCCACAGCCAAGACCCAAGTCTGCCCCCTCAGGAACCCCGTGCAGCTCTTCACCTGAATAGCCGACCTTCCTGCTCATCTGCTGAGCGACATCCACGCTCTCGCAACACGATGTGGCAGGAGCGCACCTGGACCGACCTTGCTTTACAATGTTGGCATACGCTTCCTTGACGACTGTCTTGATGTCTTCGCCTTTCATCTTGCCTTTCCCCCTTCCCGCAATTCCGACCGGCTCGCTGAAAGCTGCTCCGCCATCGGGCCGAGCAGGCCCTGCACCATCTCTGTCAACGCCGCGGCTCTCACGAGTGAAATACAACAGACGGTTCCGCTTTGCTCCCAGCTGATGACGGCCAACTTTTCACCTGGACGGATACCAGCCCGCTCTCTGATATCTTTCGGAAGGACCATCTGGCCCCGCTCATCGACACTAACCAGCGATTCAACCCGACAGCAGCTCACTTTCTCCGCCGCCCGCGCATCCCGCCTCTTCCTGTCACGTCTGGCCATGTTCATCCACCTCCGGTGTGACCTCAGCTATCAGGGATATCTGATTCCACTGAATAATCTATACAATCAGACTCATCTTGTCAACCCCCTTTCTGGCCGGGGCGACTCCCCTTGCGGAGCGGACGTGCTGGCGAGGCCCAAAGTGATGGGGATCAGGTCTTTCACTGACCGCGGTCATTGGCATGACGCTAAGTGTAACCGATCTTAAGCTCACGAGAATCTGGGGCTGACGCCGCGACGTGTGAAAGGGAGTGCCTATCCAGAGGAGGAGGACAGTATGAGTCAATCAACAGCGGATTTTTTCCTTGAGGTTGAAGGCGTGAAGGGGGTCTGTCCCGCAGGTGAGCCCTGGGCAAACCAGAGTATCATAGCCAAGAGAATACCCGTCCTTGCGTGTGAGGGACCTTGCATTCGGGGAGAAATCGCCCGCCTCGCAGCCAATATGGTGGCGCAGGAGGAGCCGTACGCGCGCTGTTGCTATGCGGAGGTGTCCTGCGTACCTCATTCGTCTATGGCGCGTTGGGCAAAGGAAGCCAACAAGATCATTATGATCGACGGCTGTTTCTTGAAGTGTGTCGGCAGGATTTTGAAAAATCTGGTCGATGAGGAAAAAATGATCCACATCGATGCCCTCCCCTTATACAAGAAATATACGGATGTTTTCTTGATGGACGCCGTCCCAGAAGCGGAACGGAAAGAGGTGGCACGGCAGGTTGCTGAAAAAATTGTGGCCAGCTTGAAAAAGGACAATGAGCCCTAAATGGTGCCTTTTTTGTGCATTCCAGAGGAGGCTATCGACTCATGTGCTGAAATTATTGCGAAGCATTTGGGCATTAGACAGGTCTGTCTCATTCTAGTTAGCCGACTATGGAGGTGAGCTATGAACTGTCCCGCAACCGGCCTTATAACGAGGCACGAAATCAGCCGATATGTCTACTACAAGCTGCTTGCCCTGATCCCCGTGTCAGCTGCACTGATAGCCATCAGTCGGTACTCTGACACGATCTACTGGCCGTTTGTCTACATTGGGCTCTGCCTGTTACACGCCGGCATCATGTTCACCATCAAATGTCCACACTGCCCGTACTACAAGGCTGATGGGAAGATACACCGGTGCTTCATGATTTGGGGAATCCCCAAGATCTACAGGGCAAGGCCTGGGCCGGAGAAGCGCGTCGTAGCAATCTATGCTCCGATCGGCATGCTGGTCCTCACGCTCTCTCCCGTCTACTGGTTGCGCTTTCAATGGGAGCTACTCTTCCTGTATTTATTGTCGATCGTTGTGATCCTGACATCGATCGGCTTGAACGAATGTCCCCGGTGTTTAAACTTCCAGTGCGGTCACAATAAGGTGCCGGAACAGGTACGAAAATCGTACTTGGAGACACTTGGCTAAAGCCGACACCGCGAAGTTCCACCGCTTGGATGGGCAGACTGGTTGAGCTGCGCTCAAGTACACTGGGAGATTTTCATTCCTCGACCAGCCGGCTAACACCGGGATGCAGCTACGGGCGCTTCGGCCCGCAGTTGATGCTGACTTTGTTAGGTCGCGGACATCTATCGCGCGGGAGGCGGCAACTCAAACATTTAAGAAGCTATTAGTACGCAGGACTGCGTCATTGGGATAGGCATTGCTCTCAGCCTACGTTAGGCACAATCGACGGCGCACCAGATGCCTTCTCGGGTCAAGTACGGTCTGGGGGGCCGTTTTTGCTTGTGGGTCGCGCCGACACAATAAGGAGGTCAGTCATGTCCGCAATAGCGGCATCAATTGAAAAAAATCACCGGCTCATCATTCTGACGCTGGTGGCTGTGATTGTTTTTTTTCTTGTGGCCTGTACACTTAATGACGTTTTACCAATTTGCCATTGGATATTTAATTGTGATCATTTGTTCCACCAATAGCTGCTTTTCTCGATGGCCCCCAATTGCTCAGTCTTTAGCCGGGTATGTGGTCCACTTATATCAGGCCAACCGTGTTTGTGAAATGGGATGGACCCATGCCCGGTCATAGGGGTACGGACCGGTCATCCAGCGAGTACTCCGGCCTCGATGACCCATAAATGCCGCCTCCCCCCTCGCTGGAGCTGACCCCGCGGGGCGGTGCCTTCCATCGCGATTGTATTGGCTCAATGATCTAGAAAGTGAAGCGAAGGGTCGAGCGGGGCCGCTCAGCTCGAGGCCGTTAGGCTTTCCATGGCCGAGAGGGTCGATTTACAATGAAGGCAAGCTATACGTTCTTGCAACGGTTTTTGTATCCAGTTCTGTACATACTTTTAAGTCACTAACTGAGTGAAAGGAGATATCAAATGAAGAAAATTCACTGGACAGGGGGTTTGCTCATCGCGGCCATTTTGGCTCCCGGGCTGCTATTCGGACAAAGCAAGGCCCAAGTCGCGTACCCGGAAGGATACCAGAGCTGGACCCGCGTCAAATCGATGATCATTCTCGAGGGCCACGTACACTTCAATGCCTTTGGCGGCTTCCATCACGTCTATGCCAATGACAAGGCCCTTGAATCCCTGAAGAAAGGTAAACCATTTGCTAAAGGCTCCGTGCTGGTCTTTGAGCTTTTTGAATCAATCGTAGAGAACAACGCCATCACTGAGGGACCTCGTCAGGTGATCGGAGTGATGGAGAAGGATCCCAATCGATTCACTGGAACCAAAGGATGGGGCTTCGAGGA
>CAYGBT010000076.1:0-11265 GCA_964348275.1 uncultured bacterium | reverse complement strand
ACTGAAAATCCCGGTGTCGGCGGTTCGATTCCGCCCCTGCCCACCACGACCACCCAGGAGCCAATGGGTCTTCTGTTTTATCTCGATCTCACCGAACCACGTGGAGACGCTCTTCCTCCAGCTCGAAACGCTCCTTCTCGAGTGCCACGCGATCGAGTCGGTCGGCGAGGTCACGGAGGAGCTTGCCCCCCCACCGTGCAAATTTCGGGCAGTTTAGCCCAAAGATCACGCCCGCGACGAGCCCGAACACAAACCGAAACATCGTCTTTCACCTCCTCCTCAGGCAACCTCAGCCTCTCTCTGTCAATAATAATAGCTAGTTACTAGCATTTATCAATGGGACGAAGATCCTTAATTCTTTTTCTCCACCGCCTTGGTCGTCTCGGATAGGACAAAATGGCCGACCTGGAATGACAAAAGGGCTATGTTTTTCAAATAGATCCGCGCTCTCTCCACTTTCTAACGCTATACGCAACTTTCAAAATCAAGCAGTCATACGCAAGAGGGGCCTGGTACGGTTCGTGCACCGCATCACCGGCGCCAAGCTTCTCCTGCTCCGCAGAACCGAGAGGTTTTGTCTCGATGCGACGGCAAGAGTGGGGAGCGTGAAGTTTCCATGCGAAATGCAAAGGGATTTTCAGTTGTTGAGGTGTTGATCGCCGCCGCGATCCTCGCCGTGGTTCTGCTGGCTATTGCGAGCCTGTTCTCGACGGCGTACTCGAATGTCGGGTACGGGGGAAGGCGGACAAAGGCCGTGGCACTCGCGAAGCAAAAGATGGAGGAACTTCGGGACGGGTTCTTTCCCCCGAGCACCGTGGGGAGCCCGGAAACGGTGGAGGGCATCTACACCCGATCGTGGACGGTCATGGTGACCGGCGCGCCGAGCCAGGTTGCCACGGTCACCGTGACGGTCGCTTGGCCGGATGCGGGCTATGGGACAAAGCAGGCGACGTTGACAAGCATGATGGCTCCGTAGGGAAGGATCGTCGTATGAGGAAGCGGGTCGCGACATGGTTCGATGGTGAGCGAGGATTCACCCTCGCAGAAGTCTTGGTCACCTCCACGCTGATGGTGGTCGTTCTCGCCCCCATCTATACGTTGTTCATTGCAAGTCACACCACCTTCAACAAGGGCATCGATAGAGCCGATATTCAGCAGAATGCCCGAGTCGCCCTGCACTGGATGACGAGAGAAATCAGGATGGCAGGCTACGAATCCCCCAATCTGGCCGCTGCCGCGTGCCCTGCGCCGAAGGTGACCGCCTGCGTGCTTCCGACCCAGCAGGCTTCCAAGATTGGGCTGCGGGCTGACGTGGATGGGGATGACGTCACGGAAGAGGTCGAGTACGAGGTCCAGAATTGTGTGAATCAGATTTGTGACCTTGTCCGACGCGAGCGTGACTGGGACAGCGCCACCTCGAACTGGGGGGCGTGGTCCCCGTATGAGATCGTCGCGGGCAACGTCGAGGGATTGACGTTTACCTATTTTTCCGCGGCGAATCCAACCAGGGTACGCGTCCAGGTGGATGTGCGGGAGACGAATACCAGCCCTGACGTGGCCTTCATGGTCGTCTCGGATACGGAATTGCGGAACCTCTGAGCAGCAGCTCCGGAGGATCAGGATATGGGTCTCGTAGGACAGAGACAAGGGAAGTCGCCCCTCGGAGAACAGGGATCGGTATTGGTGATCGCCCTCCTCCTGACCACCGTTCTCTCCATCCTCGGGCTCAGCTTTTTGACGGTCTCCGGGCAGGATCTCTTCATTGCCTTTAACGAGACCCACGACTCCCAGGCGTTCTATCTGGCCGAGGCGGGAGTCGCCGAGGCCAAACGGGTCCTTCGGGATAGCAATAACTGGGACAATGAACTCACGGCAGCACAGCCGTTCAACTGTCCCGCGGGCCTGGTTCCGGCCGGCGATGGCGGGTGCACCTTCACCGTCGAGAACGATGCGGCAGACCCAGGGGGGGCGTTTAACGATACCAACGATCTTGTGATCGTGAGTGCCACGGGAACCTTTCGGAACGCGATGTCCGATGTGGAGGTGGCCCTTACCCGTATCCTTCTTCCGGTACCGCCCGGAGGCATCACTTCTGTCGGCGTTAGCACCAACGTGTCTTTTGCGGGGAACGCCTTCACCATCGACGGGAACAACTGGATCCCCCCCTCGGACGACGGCTTGACGCCCGAATCCCAGGATAACAGTGTCTGTGGCTCTATCCCCGTTCCGAAGTTCGGGATCGCGGTCCGCGATGCCGCCGACCAGCTTAGCGTGAAGAACGATCTGACCAGCCAGCAGCAGGACAACGTGATGGGGGATACGCCGAACCCGCCTTGGGCGCCGCCTGATGCTACGCCCAGCATTGGAGTCGATACGACCATCATCCAGGCAGACCTTGAGGCTCTCGTGGATTGGCTGGCTCCCCTAGCGGACATCACGTATACCCCGGGTACCTCGATAAGCAGCGAGACGCTGGGGACTCAGGCGAGCCCCAAGATCGTCATGGTCGACGCGACGGGGTATTCTGGGAGTGACCCGGCCCTGAGAATGAACGCGACCAAAGGGGCTGGGATCCTCATTGTCAAGGACGGGAGCCTCGAGATGTCCGGAAACTCCCAGTGGGTGGGACTCGTCATCATCATCGGGGACAACGTCGATGTCGATATGCGGGGAGGGGGCGACAAGAGCATCTATGGCTCGCTCTTGCTGGCGGAGAATCTCAATGTTTCGACGAACCAAGCCGAGGGTGTCGGCAACGTGAAGGTTCGCTTTAGCTGCCAGGGGATCGGAGTGGCAAACAATATAGGAGGGGGAAAACTCAGAGGTGCAACTGTCTGGTGGAGGGAGGTTTCCTGAGCATCGCTCCCCAAGGGTCAAGGGCTCAGGAGGATCACCGTGGCTTGAAAAGTTCGTATGGGGTTTCTTCGGCTCCAGCATGACGCTGCTTGTCTTGTCTTTAATGAACCTGCGAGGAGCAGGGACGTCATTGCCAGGACCGACAGCGCCTACGCCTGTTATGGCCGCGCGGGAGGAAGTCAGGGTCATCCCTCCCCCCAAGCCTGAGGAGCCACCGCCTGTTCCCTCGCCTCAACCAGGTGCATGGAAGGCCCTCTTTACCTCCCCCAAGGCCGGGGCAACGGAACTCTCCCGGCGCACCCAAGTCAAGATCTTCTTTAATGGTCCTGCTGAGCAAGACGTGGTCGAGTGGGCCTTCAATATTTCTCCCTCCGCGCCTGGAGCCTTTTCGTGGCCCCGCCCTGACCAGCTCGTCTTCACGCCGAGGGAAGCCCTTCGCCCGGCCACCCGATACACGGTCTCTCTGACTCCCGCGATCGGGTTCCGCGACGAGAAGGAGTATGAGCTTCACGAGACCCGCTGGTCCTTCGCCACGGGAAGCGCCCGCACCTTTGAGAAGGATATTAAACCGCTCGTTTCCGCCTACTGCGTTGAGTGCCATGGAGGAAATGGGTCGGCCGCCACCATTGCGCTGGATACCTACGGCGATGTCAGCCGGTATGTCGTCCCAGGCCACTCCACCAAGAGCAGCTTTTACACCTTTATTCAGAAGCGGCAACATCACATCAACATGGCTGGCCCGAACCATTCGACCAACACGAAGCTGGCCCTGATCAAAGATTGGATCGACGAGGATCAGGCGGCGGAGTAGATTCCCACCAAAAAGCACCACGTCTTTTCGCGATCACCACTCATCACGGCATGTGTAGAGAAATCGGGCACCTTGATTCACTGGGGGGCTCGATAAATCATCAATGACAGGAATTGGTCCGCGACGGTACGGGACGAGGGTATCCTCTCCGATGAGGAATCAGCCGTCCAGGCTAGCCAATGAAAACAATGAGTTACGTGGAAATTGTCACTTTGAACCCGTTCTGCCACCCGCGCTTCCCTCAGATGAAGGCATCTACCTGTTTGGGTTCTTGGCACGGGTGTTGCTGGAATGCAGATGGAAACGCAGCTTTCACCGTGAGGGAAGACAGAATGCCAATGTATTTTTTCAGTGTGGAAGCGGCCCCGGATGCTGGGGTGGAACTCGTAGAGGTTTCTGCTCCAGATTTTATGAAAGCGATACAGACCCTGGCTTCGTGGTGCCCTGGTGTCCATATCCTGAAGCTTGAGGGGATCTGTTCGGGTTCCCCCGGGCACGCGTAAGGGCGTATGGCTCGGCACTCCCCCTCGGGGAGGCGTCAAAGGGTCTAATTAGCTGTCTCCTGCCGCTGCTGAATCTCGGTCTGGATTCGCGCATTCAATCCTCGTATCTCCAGACTGGCTTCTTCCTCAGAGAGCTCACCCCTTTCCTCTCGCTCACCGATGACCAAGCGCTCTTCAAGCCACAGATCTATGAGGTCCATGTAGGGATAACCAGCCTCCGCAAGCCCGTGGCGGCAGTCGGCAGCGGTGGTCTCCCAATAGATTCCGCCAACAAAACCCCGGCGAAGTTCGCGATCGCACGCTTCTTGCCAGCGGTCGAACGCTTGCCATAGGGAATCTGTTTTCTCGGGCCTGAGGGGGGAACGTTCGACCAAATAGCTCAGGACGTTCTGGACAAAGCGAGGCCCGTCAGTCCACCCACCGATGATCTCTCGGCCGAGGTCCAAGGCCACACCCAGCACGATGCCCCGACCTATTCGTTGCTCGGCGATCAACGGCGATGGGTACCTCGCTCCTGTGGTCTGTTTCCGCGTTTGAAATCCGACGAGCTTGCCATCCGGGCCAAGGATCGGTACCTGGAATGTAACCGTGCGCCCCCCTCCAGCGTACCGGGCAATCTCCGTCGCGCCGGACCTCTTGGGGTTCAGATCATTGAAGTTCCCGATGGTCCGGAAAGTCACGCCTGTGAGGATCGGATGTTCCGGCTCGAGGGAGATGACCGGCTTAAAGGGGACGGCCCGCCAGTCCTCCTCGGCCCGAATCTCGAAAGGGATGAGCGAGGCTATCAGCTCGTAGCCGCCGCTTCCGTAGGAATTGGGCCCGCCGGTGATCAGGAGCGATCCTCCTTGGTCGAGAAACGCTGGGATGCCTTCCTGAACGCTCTGCGGCAGCAGGCCATATGGGATGTTTGAGAGGATCAACACCGCAAATTGTTGAAGGTCGCGGTCCCCGAGTTCCCTTGTGACCTCGGCCCCCGTCAGGGCGGTGACTGCTTCTGCCGGAATGTAGGAGTCATCCCCTAGCACGAGGATGAGCTTCGCAGGCTCCGCCGCGTCGGGGCGGAGCAACAGAAACAGGCTCAGGAGGAGGCCAGACAGCACTCGCCAGGGGAAAGAAATCGATACAGGCCACCAGGAGTTTTTCATCATATACACCCTTGAATCCAGAGATTGCCTCGGTTCCATGTTACATGCAAGACGCCACGCGGATGATGCGCTTCCCGAGCAGGCGCCTGAGATTGCTGCCTCCTCACCGATTGTGGCGGAAGTGGGTGAAGAGTGTCAAGGGTCGCCAAAGTTTCCCTTGGCAGAAAGCACGCGGAGGTGCTAGAAACGTCACCAAATGACCTCCTGGTCTTTATTGGCAAAGCATCCAGCCGAGACCAGACGAGGGATGGTGAAGGAGGAGCATTGCGTGGGGAAAATTATAGCGTGCTGTGGAGCGGTCCTGGTCTTCGCGGGCTGCGCGTCTTCCGCCGAGGTTGTGATGCGGAGCCTGCCGCTCGCTGGCCAGGTCCCATCGGCCGGCGCACCCATAGAACAGGTGTCGTTGCAGGAGGTCGGGGTCCAAGGACGGGACGACCGCGTTTTCTTGACGCGCGTGGTGTTAAGAAATCGCACGGGAGCGCCGCTCGCGTTTGGACCACAGCATGTCTATTTGGCTGATGCGGGGGGGACACTGATCCTTCGGATCTCGGAGCGATGGCTGCCCAAACACTATGATGCGAGAATTCGCGGAATCCCCGCCCAACCCGATCGTGAGGCGATCGTTCCCTTTCCGGTGTCGGAGGTCCGGCTGGCGAATGCCCGGTATAGGGCTCAGTCCTTGACTGATGCCCAGAGGGACGAGCTGGCGGCAGAGCTGGCGACCCTTATCGAGGAAGCTTTCGTGCAGCCTCAAAGGGAAGCCCCGGGCACCTTTCTTGAGAAGGGGCCGGAGGTGACCTTGGGGGTACTCGTGAAGGATGGTACGCTTAGACCAGGTCAGGGGATATCCGGGTACGTCTACTTTTATCATCCGACAACGAGTGGCCCGCCGTATCCACTCCGGCTGGTGATCAAGTTGCAGGACGAGGTCCAAAGCTTTCTGTTTCGGGAACGATGACGCATTTTCATTCGAGAAGGTGAAAAGGAAATTCCAAGGGGAGGAGGGGTTCATGGTCTACACGGTGGATGAGATCGCGCGCCTTGTCCAGGGAGAGGTCGTCGGAGACGGCACTGTCCCGATCCAGGGGGTGACCTCCATCGAGGAGGCCCAGGAAGGGAGCCTCGTCCTTGCAGAGACCCCTGCCTACCTCACGCGCGCCGAGGCGTCATCTGCTTCCTGCATCCTCGTGCGCACGGGGGCTGGACCGTCCCGAAAGAGCCTGATCCAAGTGGGAAATCCGAAGGCGGCCTTCGCGCAGGTGTTGTGGCTGTATCACCCGCCCAAGAAGGTCCCGGTCGGCGTTCATCCGTCTGCGGTGGTGGGGGACGGGGTTCAGCTCGGGACCCAGGTGGCCATCGGCCCCTATGTCGTGATTGGTGATCGGGTACGGATAGGCGACCGGGTCGTGGTGGGTCCGGGCTGCGTCATTGGGGACGGGTGTGTGATTGAGGAGGACACCGTTTTTCACAGCTCCGTGACCCTGTACGACCGCACTCGGGTCGGGAAGCGGGTGATCGTTCACGCGGGGGCCGTCCTTGGCTCCGACGGGTTCGGCTATGCACGCGAAGGGGACGAGCAGGTCAAGATTCCGCAGGTCGGGATCGTGATCCTTGAGGATGATGTCGAAATTGGAGCCAATGCCTGTATTGATCGAGCCACGCTCGGCCGGACCCTGATCGGGCGTGGGGCGAAGATAGACAACCTCGTGCAGATCGGCCACAACGTGACCGTCGGGGGAGGTTCGGTCCTCTCGGCGCAGACCGGCATCGGCGGCAGCTCGACAGTGGGGAAGGGATGCACCCTGGGTGGACAGGTGGGTATCGCCGATCACGCCACGTTGGGGGATCGCGTGATGGTCGGTGCCCAGTCTGGAGTTGCCCCAGGGAAGCAGCTCAGGGATGGGGAGATTGTTTTTGGTTCCCCTGCCCGACCCATACAAAAGGGTAAACGGCAAATTGCCGCGATGGCTAGGCTCCCAGAGCTCTTGGACGAGGTCGCCGCGTTGCGCCGGCGGGTGACTGATCTCGAGGCGCGATCTGCCCGTTGAAGAATTTTGAGGCGCTCTGGGATTGGCCCACTTTCTGATGGGAAATGAACGGCCTTTGTCTTGACACGGAGGACGCTTATTTTTATTATCCTTTGCCTGACCTATTTTCAGTTACACTCGGCGCTGGTGCGTTCCTTCCCCGAGGGGTAGAGACTCTCATCGGAGCGGAGACGTGGTTTTCCCTGAGCACCCCCAGGCGAAAGGGGCTTTCCCCTACTATCCCTCAGTGCCTCTGACTGAAGTTTCCCGTGCTTAGGAGTATATACTTGGGTGGACCGTAGAACATTGAAGAAGTGGGAGTCGTGATCATGAAGACGCCCATGGCAACCTGGCTCAGACTCGCCTTGATTCTTGGAGGCCTCCTGGCCAGTTGCGGGACTGAGAACGCGGTGCACACAATCGGCGCTCCGACCAAAACGGTTGGACAGCTGAAGGAGTGGCCGGAGGGCTTGGTGCCGACCGGAGGCGGCTTCCGGCCCGTGGACATGCCGAGCAGAGCAAGAAGGAATCTAGTGGAGGCGAGTCCCGACGCCCCTGGCAGCCAGGACTATTTCCAGACGCTCCGACCATAACAATCTCTTTCTCTCTCGGTCTTGCCCTCGCTGAGGCGTGGGACCTGCCCTGTTTTTCCGGGAATAATGTGAGCCTGGGGGGTCTTTTCCAAGGTAGGAGTATCTCTGCGTACTCTGTGAGGGGATCATGTGTGATCAAAGCGAAACAATCCCGCGGATCCTTGCGGTCGGGACCGCGACACCAAAGGAGCGTTTCAGCCAGGCCGACATCCTTCAGTGGACTGGATACTCCGATTCCCTACGCCGGGGATTTTTCCTGAAGAGTGGGATCAGACACCGCCACCTCTTTGTCGACGGGGAGACGTTCGCCCCCACCGAGACCGTCCACCAACTCAATGCACGATTCGAGCGCGGAAGCATCGAGCTAGGGTGTGGGGCGATCCTGGCTTGCCTTGAACAGACGGGGGTCACCCCGCAAGAGATCGATTTTCTCGTGACCACGACCTGCACGGGTCGTCTCTGTCCAAGCCTCGACACGCGATATGTCCGGGCCCTCCGCATGCGCTCGGACATCCAGCGGGTCCATGTGGGAGATACGGGCTGCGCCTCAGGGGTCGTGGCCCTTGAACAGGCCTTCAATTATGTCAAGGCCCATCCGACGAAGCGGGCCCTCGTGGTGGCCGCCGAGATCTGTTCTGCGGCGTACTACCTCGACGATGGCCTGGAGACCGCGGTGGCCAATGCTATCTTTGCCGATGGAGCGGCTGCTGCTTTGGTTGCGGGTGCAGGCAGTGGGGTGGCCTTGCTGGAGAAGCGAACCCTCCTCAGGCCGGAGTACCTTGACCTGATGGGGTTTACCTACCCCGAAGGGCGGCCCCGGATTCTTCTCTCGAAAGAGATCCGGCATGTCGCGGCTGAAATGCTCAAAGAGCTGTGCGAGGCAATGCTGGCGGAGCACGGCCTGAAGCGTCGCGATGTCCGGTTCTGGGTCCTCCATTCTGCGGGTCGGCGAGTCATTGAGAAGGCAAAGGGTTTGCTGAAGCTCACCGATAGCGATCTGCGTTTCTCCCGCTACGTGCTTCGAAATTTTGGCAACATGTCATCCGCCACCGTCCTCTTTGTTCTGGGCGCGGTCCTCCGCTCAAAGGAGCCCCGCCCCGGCGACTGGGGTCTCCTGGCCGCCTTGGGGCCGGGCTTTGCCGCCGAAGGCTTCCTCCTCCGATGGTAAGATTCCCCATGCCACGGGCCGAAGGGATCGTGGAACTCATCGATGAGCCCCGGGTCCCCTTGGAGGAAATCTCG
This sequence comes from uncultured bacterium, assembly GCA_964348275.1. Classification (GTDB taxonomy): domain Bacteria; phylum Methylomirabilota; class Methylomirabilia; order Methylomirabilales; family CSP1-5; genus CSP1-5. Next base: position 2,088 of record CAYGBT010000076.1, on the reverse strand, counting down.
GCCAACCTCCAGGATCTGGAACGGCTGAACCGCCTCTTTGGCGGTACCAGTCTCATCCTGCGCTATATGGGACCGATACTCCATCGAGTGCAGTGCGATGAGGTGCGGATCCTGGACGTGGCCACGGGTGGAGCCGATATCCCTGCGGCCATTGTGCGGTGGGCTCGGCGATGGGGACGGCACGTCAGGATCGTGGGGATCGACAAGAATCCGCAAGTGTTGCGGGCAACGGAGGAGCGGGTTCGCGCGTATCCCGAGATCAGTCTCGAGCTGGCGGACGCCCTGGCCCTCCCGTACAACGCTGGCAGCTTTGATGTGGTCCTCTGCTCCTTGGCCCTCCATCATTTTACCTATCTAGAGGGGATCAAGCTCCTCACCTCTCTGGACCGGATTGGGCGCTGGGGGTTCATTGTGAACGATCTCTTGCGGAGCTGGCATGCGTATCTGCTGACGTGGCTTGCGATGCGCCTGTTTTGCAGCGGCCGACTGGTTCGGCACGATGGGCCCATTTCGATTCGTCGTGCCTATACGCTCTCGGAGGTTCGCGCCATGGTGGCTGACGCGGGGGTGGATTCAGTTCGAATCCATGCGCATCCCTTCTTCCGCGTCGCCCTGGTCAAGGAGCATGTCCGTGGGCGGGGCCCGGATCGCTAGCGTCTTTCTTCTCTCCTTCTTCTGTTTGGTGTTCGATCTCTTTCTCCCCAGGTGGGTGAGGTCAAAGACGAGGTCGCCGTCTGGCTCCGGGTTCTAGTGGGAGAGGCGGAATGAGACGAACGGCGGATGTGCTGGTGGTGGGAGGAGGTCCGGCAGGGAGTACAGCGGCCATGCTGCTGGCTCGGGCCGGACTCGAAGTCTGCTTGCTCGAGAAGGGCACGTTCCCGCGAGAGAAGCCGTGCGGTGAGTATCTAAGCCCGGGATGCATTCCGCTCTTAAGCCGCTTGGGGGTCAGACCCTTCCTAGAGGCAGTAAGACCTCACCCGATCCGTGGAATGCGGATCGAGGTTGCCAAGGGGACGGTGATCATGGGGACGTATCCTGGGAACGGGGCTCAGCCCCATGGGTACTCGCTTCCCCGGTATCGCTTCGACACTCTCCTCTTCGAAGCGGCCCGGCGAGCGGGGGTATTGTGTCTCGAGGGGTGGCGAGTCGTAGATCTCATTCGGGAGGGGCCGAAGGTGGCAGGAGTGATCGCCGATTCCGACGGTCGGGTGCAGTCCTTCGCTGCCCCCATAACGATCGGGGCGGACGGGCGGAACTCGGTGGTGTCCCGTCGACTCAAACTGTTCGCCTGGCACCCCTCTCATCGGAAGGTGGCGCTGGTTCAGCGGTTCCAGGTACCAAGGGAGCTCGGCGATTTGGGTGAGGTGTATCTGGGGAGGGCCGGGTATTGCATTCTGAACCCTCAGGGAGCGGGAGTGGCCAATGTCGCCGTCGTGGTGGACCAAGGGGATCTACCTCTCCATCGGGCGTGGGAAGGGGTTTTTCGCGAACACCTCGCCGCGTATCCACAGGTCCAAGTGAAGTTGGCGGGGGCTTACCCTGTGGGTCCTCTGTGGGTGCGGGGTCCACTGGCCTGTCGATCGTCGCAGGTCGCCGGGGAGGGGTTCCTTCTGATCGGCGATGCGGCCTGGTACTACGATCCGCTGACGGGAGAGGGGATCTACCAGGCGCTCCGGGGGGCCGAACTTGCGGCGGATATCACAGCAGAAGCGCTTCGCGGTGGAGATGTGACCCTCCAGACGTTGGGGGGTTACGCCGTCGCGTATCAGCAGGAGTTTGCGCCCAAGGATCGTGTCTGTCGGATCTTGCAGCATATTGTCCACCGTCCGAACCTCTGTGAATTCGTCGGTCGACATCTGCAGGATCGAAGGGAACACGTCCAGGAACTGATGGGCGTCGTGGGCGATCTTCTGCCGGCTCAACGGCTCTTGCGACCCGGCTTCTGGACGTCGCTCGTGTTGGGGACGGCCCTTCCTTGACTCACCTGGTTCCCTATGTTACGTACGAGTCGTGGCCGGCGTAGCTCAGTGGCAGAGCAGCTGATTCGTAATCAGCAGGTCGGGAGTTCGACCCTCCCCGCCGGCTCCA
>CAYGBT010000075.1:0-11684 GCA_964348275.1 uncultured bacterium | reverse complement strand
GTCCTGGAGATCCCGCTGCCGGATGACCGATGATCGTACCATTTCGAAATTCGAAATTTTAGCTGACCGAACTGTGAACCCTGAACTGTGAACGGTGAACTGTAATGAAGATTAAGATCTTGCTGGCCGATGATCACACGGTGTTGAGGGCGGGGCTGCGGATGATCATTGACGCGCAGTCGGACATGGAGGTCATTGGGGAGGCTGCCGACGGGAAGGAAGCCATCGAACAGGCCAAGAGGCTTCGCCCCGACGTGGTCCTCTTGGATCTCAGCATGCCGGATTTGGGTGGCCTCTCGGCCCTCGGCGTCATCCGAGAGAAGGTCCCTGAATCCAAGGTCCTGGTTCTCACGATGCACGACGACGAAGGCTATCTCGGCCGGGTTCTCGGAGCGGGCGGGTCCGGTTACGTGGTCAAGAAGGCGGCCGACATGGAGCTTTTATCAGCCATCCGGGCTGTCACGCGCGGTGAGTTGTACGTCCACTCCTCCCTCACCAAGGCCCTGGTGGAGGGCACATTGGGGCGGCGCGAAGAGGCTGAGGGCGGCGCCTCGGATCGCTTCGAGGAGTTGAGCGACCGGGAAAAGGAGGTCCTCCGCTTGCTGGCGCGCGGGTACACCAACCAGCAGATGGCCGACGCGCTTCTCTTGAGCGTGAAGACCATCGAGACCTATCGGGCGCGCCTGATGGAAAAGCTCGGGTTTCGAACGCGCGCGGAGCTGGTCCATTACGCCCTCCAGAAGGGACTGTTGACCCTCGACGCGTGATCTTTCCAGGGATTTCCCCGACACGATTTTTCAGAACTTCCCCGACAGCGTTTCTCATGAAATCCAAGCTTCCCCGACAGCGATTAGGGGACAAGGAATGTATCTTGCACCTTGAACAATGAGGGTCTCCGAACCATCCCGATCCCACGGGGACGAGATGGACCCGACGGTTGGGGGAGCGATCCCCCGGCCAGCCCGATGGCCCGGACGAGATCCTAAAGCTCCGGGTCTGAATTGGCAAAGGAGATCGTTCCTCATCGAGGACGATCTCCTCTTTTTTTTGATTGGTGATTTCAAGCGAGGAGATCCTGAACGAAGTCAGTCACAATCAGAGGAAACAGCAGGGCACACACGCGAAGGAGTAGGGAATATGAAGATTACGCGAAGGACGTTCCTCAAAGGCTCTGCGGCAGCCGGCGGTGGTCTTGTCCTCAGCCGCTTCCTCTCCGGTGGGCCGGAAACGTTGGAGGCGATGGCCGGCTCACCGGCGGTTGCGGACGAGATGGTGCCAACGACCTGCTGGATTGGCAAGCAGGACTGTGGCATCCTGGCCCGGCGGGTCAATGGGAGGGTGATTAAGCTCGAAGGCCACCCTGATCACCCGAAGAACAGGGGGACCCTGTGTCCTAAGGGGGTCGCTCAGATTCAGGCGATGTATGACCCTAACCGGGTGAAGGCTCCCCTGGTCCGGACCAATGAGAAGGGAGTCCCCGGCAAGTGGCGGCAGGTCTCGTGGGACGAGGCCCTCACGCTGGTGGCGGACAAGATGAACGAGGTCCGGAAGCGGGACAAACGGCTGCTCCTCTGGCAAAAGGGGCGGAGCAAGGCGAAGAATTTCTACGACTCGGCCTTCGTCAAGGCCTCGGGGGCGACCAAGCTCCACCACGGTGCCTATTGCTCTGACGCCGGCTATCGCGCCTGCGAGTACACCACGGGCTTGCACGGGGTCCTTCACCCCGATTTCCGGCACTGCCAATACCTCCTGTCATGGGGCTGGAACATCACGAACGCTGGTGGCAACAAGACCTGTTGGATCACCTGGCCCCAGCAGCTCGTCGAAGCCAAGGAGCGGGGCATGAAGGTGGTGGCGATCGATCCCCGGCTCAGGGGTGCGGGGTCTTTCGCGGATGAGTGGCTCCCCATCAAGCCACAGACCGATATGGTCTTGGCCTTGGCGCTTTCCCGCGAGTTGATCCAGCGGGGCACCATCGACCGGGAGTACCTCACCCGGCACACCAACGCCCCTTTCCTGGTGAAGAAAGACGGCTTCTTCCTGCGAAAGGACGGAAAGGAGCAGGTCTGGGATTCGGCTTCGGGGTCTGCAAGGCCATTCGATGCCAAGGGGGTCAAGCCTGCCCTCGAGGGGGAGTTTACCATTGGCGGAACAGAGGTTAAGACGGCCTTTCAGGTCTTCAAGGAGCACGTGGACGAGTACACCCCCGAGAAGGCCGCGAAGGTCTGCGATATCCCGGCGGACAGAATCCGCCAAGTTGCTTGGGATCTGGGGGATAACGCCCGGATCGGGAGCACGATCGTGGTGGACGGTGTCCGGCTCCCGTATCGTCCGGTCAGCATCATGGCCTACCACATGTCCCAGACGGAACTCGGCTTCCAGACGCTGCGGGCGATGATGCTCCTCTCCATGCTCCTGGGGGCGGTCGAAGCAGTGGGCGGAGTCCGGACCGACTGGAAACACAAGATTCACAAGGGGTGGAAAAAGCTCGATACGATTAAGATCAAGGATCCCCCTTATAACGTCTATCTCAAAGACTCGAAGTTCTACCCCATCAACAGCAACCTCTCGGGGCTGGTGGCGAAGGCCATGCTAGACCCGAAGAAGTACGGCGTGGACTACACGCCCGAGGTGATGATCGTCCACATGGCGAACCCGTTGGGCTCGTTCTGCTCGCAGCAAGATTTCATCGAGTCGTACAAGAAGCTGAAGTTCATCGCGGTCATCGATCCGTGGCTCTCCGAGACGGCGGACTACTTTGCCGATGTGGTCCTCCCTGCGGCCACGATGGAGAAGTACGAGGGTCCCCTGAATGCCACGGACCAGTACACTGCCGCAACCGCTCTGCGGATCCCTGTGATGCAGCCGCTGTATCAGAGCCGGGGCGACATCGATATTTACCTCGATCTCTGTGAAAAGGCCGGCATCCTGTACGGTGAGAAAGGGTACCTGGCTCAGGTCAACAAGGCGCTCAAGCTGAAGGCCCCGCACAAGCTAGACGTGAACAAGAGGCCGACGGTCAGGGAGATATTTGACATCTGGGCGAAGGGGCAGGGGATCAAAGAAGGCGTCGCGTACTTCGAGAAGCACGGGGTCAAGGTGAAGGGGCCCGTGTCGGCCAAGAAGTACTATGGATACGCCTTGAGCCCGCCTTTCGGCGGTAACCGCCATCGTCTCTATGGCGAGTCGCTGCTCCGGTACCAAGGCGAGATGAAGGCGAAGGGGGCAGACAAGATTTATTGGCAGGACTACACACCGCTTCCCGCCTATCGCACACCGACGATGGAGCGTTCGCCGAGCAAGTATGATCTCACCCTGATCAGCTACAAGCTCATCGAGTTCAAGCAGGCCCGGTCGAGCTTTATCCCTCTGCTGGCTGAACTGGCCCCCGAGCAGCGGCTCGAGATCAACCCCAAGACGGCCAAAGCCAGAGGAATCAAGGACGGGGACATGGTCTGGGTGGAGTCTCACAATGCAGTGACCGGCGAAAAGAGGAAAGTGAAAACGCAGGCCCGGCTATCCGAAGGAATCAGGCCGGACACGGTGGGGATGCCCCATCACTATAGCAGGGGGAGCGAACCCTTTACCAAGGGGCCGAACGCCAACATCCTCTTCTTTACCGGCGAGGGCTATGTGAGTAACAGTGCGGACCAATCCTTCCACGTGAAGGTGCGGGTCTGGAAGGCCTAGTGCCGTACCAACTCTTTCGAGCTATGTGTTGGGTGCGGCCGAGACATATGGTGCTAGGACAAAAGCGTTGGACAGTAGTTATGTCCACTAAGTTGGAACGGTACTAGAGGAGGTAAGCGATGCCGCGATACGGAATGCTGGTCGATCTCGATCGGTGCACCGGGTGCCGGTCCTGCATGGAGGCGTGTAAGATCGAGAACAATACTCCTGAGGGCACTTTCTGGATGTACGTCTTCCGGTTCGAGGAGGGGGAATATCCGAACACGAACGTATCGTTCGTGCCCCGGCCCTGCCAGCACTGTGACAATGCTCCATGCGTCAAGGTCTGCCCGACCGGGGCACGGTACAAGCGGGCGGACGGGCTGGTGGCGACCAATGTCGATGCATGCGTCGGCTGCCGTTACTGTGCGATCGCCTGCCCGTATGGAGTGAACTACTTCAACTGGACGGACGGAAAGGCGAAGCAGTATCTGAATTGGGGCGACAAGGATCTCGTGCAGATCACGAAAGGCGATTCGCCTCCGTACGAGAATCCGGACCTGTTCCGCAAATACGGCAAGGAGAAGCGGAGAATCGCCGGTGCTGGCCATCCCCAGGGGATCATGGGCAAGTGTACCTTCTGCGTCCAGCGGGTGGACGGGAAGGGGCTCAAGCCCGCCTGCGTGAACATCTGCGAGGTCTTTGCGCTGGAGTTCGGAGACCTGGATGACCCGAATAGCGCGGTCTCGAAACGCCTGGCCGACAAGCGGTCATTCCGCCTGCGAGAGGATCTTGGCACGCAGCCACGGGTATATTACGTGGGCAAGGCGCGACCCGGGACCGGAGCACGCCAGGTCGAAAAGGCAGGGAGGGAGTCGGCATGAACAGGATGATTGCGATCTTGCTGGTGTTGCTTGGGGTCGGGCTGATTGGCGGATTCGCAGCGGCCGCAGCAAAGGACGAGTCCGGGTCCCTGTCGGCGGTGGCCGAGAAGATCCACAAGGGCGAGATCGATGTCGGGGGGAAGGAAAAAAAGGCCTATGGGATGGCGGAGAATCAGCGCTTCCACAGGATCCACGCCAACGTCCTGGGGCTCGAGTGTGCTACCTGTCATGGCGAGCAGCTCAACCCCAGCGTTGCCGCATTTACCGCTCCGCCCGCGGTAGACGTTTCGCCAAAAAACCCAGGCCTAGTTGACCGTCAGGTCTGCGTCGGATGCCATGTCGCCGGGCCGGGGCGGAACATCTACGGCCCTGGGAAGCCCTAGGACTGAAAATGCCTCGCTCTGCTCCCGTACGGCTCGCGGAGCTGGCACGCTTTCGTCAAGCGGCATTCCGCCTCTTCAGCGCGGTGCTTTTGTACCCCGCCGAGGAGCGGTTGACGACCCTCATCGTGGTGGCCCGCGAATTGAAGCCCCAAAGTGCTCCGTTCGCGGGCCTTGCCTTTTTCCCCCAGTGGACGCGCTTCCTGACTTCCCTTGTGCATCGAGGAGAGCCATGGACGCGTGAACTCGAACAGGCCTACCTCGACCTGTTCGTCGTCAACCAGAAAGTTCCCCTGTACGAGTCTGGCTTTCTGACGCCCGACAATCCGGCGTTGACGATGGCGGCGCTGGACGGAGAATACCGCGCGGCCGGGCTTTCCGTGGCGGAATCCTTTAAGGAGCCACCGGATCACGCTGCGGTCGAGCTTGAGTTTATGAGCTTCCTGTGCGGGAAGGAAGCGGAGGCATGGACTGCGGATTCGGTCAAGGATGTTGTCCGGCACCTGAAAGCGGAGGACAGGTTTCTCGATCGGCACCTGTCTCGCTGGTTTCCCGCCCTTGCCGAGCAGGTCGCGCGCCACGCGGGGGAGAGTCTGTACACGTCAGTGACTCGGGCGGCTCACGCCTTCATCGGTCACGACCAGGGGTTGCTGGCAGCCCTCCTTACACAGTATCGACGAGAAGCCTCCCATGCATGATAAGATCTCCTAAACGGGGGAAGCTAGAGTGACAGTCTTTTTGTGTCAGGAGCTCAAGACCCGAGGATTCGGCCTGGACCTCGGGGTCATCCAGGCGTGGTTTCGGGATCATGCTTCGCAGGTCGGTGTCCGAATCGGGCGTGGGCCATGCTGTCAGTCGAGATGGTCGCTGGGTGGGGCGCTCGGCGACGGATCCGGTGTGGTCCTTGGGCTTTGTTCCCGCGACTACTCGGTGCCCGAGCTCGAAGCGCAGGTGCGAAAGGCCGGGCTTGATCCCTTTGGGGTGGAGGTCGTGAACCTGGGCGCCTACTGTGCTGAGCTTCACGGGAAGCCGCAGGCGACGAACAAGGCAAAGATCCTTTTGGAGGCCGCGGTCGCCAAGGCCGCAGCCTTTCCCGAAAGCCGGCCCGAGAGTATCAGGCCGGTGCTTTCGTGGGAGCAGACACTCAGCCGCCGTGCCCTCTTTACTCTCCCCCCGGTCCACTACGAACCGGTCGCGTTTATTCGAAGGGAGGCCTGTGCGTTCGACGAGGGGTGTCGGGTCTGTGCCAAGACCTGTCCCCGCGAAGCCCTCGAGCCGTCCGAGACCCTTATGGCCCTCGAGAAGTCGCGATGCACCGGGTGCGGCGCATGCGTGTCCGCCTGCCCGCAGACGGCCATCGACCTCCCGGGAATCTCACCCCAACAGGTCAACGCGCAGATTGCCGCGCTCCTCAACGGCTCGTCACTGTCTATCGATCCACGGGCCATCCTCTTTGTCTGTGCGAGGAGTACCCCAGCCCTGGAGGGGCTGGCGAAAGATGGCCTCTCGTATCCTGAGGGGTGGCTACCAATCGAGGTCCCATGCCTCGGGGTGGTGACACCGACCTGGCTCCTGCAGTGTCTGAATTTGGGAGCGGCGGCGACCGCCGTACTCCCTTGCCTTCGAGATGATTGCCGCTTCGGAAAAAGGGAGGTCACGGAGGGGCGGGTGGCCTACTGCCGCGAATTCTTGAGCGTGCTGGGTGCCTCGGCGGACTGGGTGAAGCTGCTCGATCCGCGCAATGTGCAGGAGTTGTCCCACGCATTGGGTTCCGTCCCCGAGCAGAACATGGAGACGCAGGCAGACCAAGCGCGGGATATGGCGCTCTTTACCCCGCGGGCAACCGCGCAGGCCCTCCTCGGGCTGGCACAGAGGCTTGCGCCCTCCCTCGACCATTCTTTCGTACATCCATACTCTCCGGTGGGGCAGGTCACAGTCGCACCCGGATGCACAGCGTGCGAAGCCTGCACCCATGCCTGTCCGACAGATGCTCTGAAAATGGAACGGGACCAGGAGGGGGTTTCCCTGACATATGATCCGGGGCTTTGCATCAGCTGTGAGTCATGTGCCCCGATCTGCCCCGAGCGCGTGGTGCGGGTCGAGAAGGTGACTGACCTTTCACAAATCGCACAAGGGAGACGCACACTTCACCGAGATACCGAAGTCCGCTGTGAGGCGTGCGGGGCTCCCGTCGCTCCCGGGGCCATGCTCAAGCGAATCGCCGGGATGTTGGGACCCGAGGATGCCAGCACCCTCTCATTTATCACCCGATACTGCCACTCGTGCCGCGGTTCTGCGATGTAATCATAGAGCTTAGCCTTGGGGCACTGCGTTACGTCATGGGACAGGGCTGTCCCAGACTGCTAAATCGCTGTCTTGGCTCAGGTTCGCCGTGTTTGGTTGACCTTCTCCCTTGACCTTCCTGGGGCACCCCTGCCTCACTGGCGCAAAGTGACCTTCGCTATATATATTGTAGTGTGGGTATTTTTGCCCTGAGTTATTAATGGCTTAGCCATTATCGTGGGCACGTTTCCTATGCTGGCATCACCCTTGCTCATCACTATGCGAACCACCTGGGAGCAGAGTCAATACTATCCATAAAAGCGGATGTTTTCCTCATGCTGCGCTTGATTATGTTAACTCTGGCGGTCTCCCTGGTCCTTCTCCCCCAGGTTGGATGGGCACAGCCGGAGCGGGGACGGGTGGGGGTAATGACCGTGGGGGAGCTCGAGATAGCGCTGTACATTTGGGGACCTCAGGAGGTCGTTCAGCCCAAGGGCGACACTCACCATAAGCCGGGGGAGGCAGCCACGCATCACCTCGACGTGCGAGTCTACGATCTGCGACGGAATATGTACATTCCGTATCTCAATATCAAGGCAACCATTACCGACCAAACCAAAAAACGAGACATGACCGTCGGGCTGGATCCGATGATTGGCGAGTGGCTTCACTACGGGGCCAACATCACCTTGCCTCACCGCGGGACGTACTCCATTCTCCTTGATGTTCAACCCCCGGATATCGCCCGATTCAAGCATCTGGGAGATGTGTGGAACACTCCGGCCGAGGCCCTTTTCACGTACGAGTACCGTTAGGAACTAGGACCGGAAACGCATGATCCATGCCATCCACCAGTGGTTTTTTCCCGAACAGATCAGGTTCCTGCCGGGGGCCCGGGCCTGGTCCATTGCCTTTCGGACGCTGCACATAGCGGCCTTTGGCCTCGTGCTGGGCGGCCATGCGTTTGCCGTGGATGCAGACATGCTTGTACCCTGGGTGTGGCTCACGATCCTGAGCGGCATCGGACTGATTGCCCTCGAGGTGTATGCCGGGGGACTTTACTGGCTGTTTCTCGGCAAGGGGATTGCGGTCCTCGTCAAGCTCGGCCTCCTGCTCATGGTCCCACTTTTCTGGGAGCAGCGCGTACCCCTGTTGTTGCTCGTTGTGGTGATTTCCTCAGTCGGCTCGCACATGCCATCCCGTTTTCGTCACTATTCAATCCTTCACCGACGGTTGATCAACCCGGGAGAGCCCTTTCGATATGTTCGGCCTCCGGTAGAACCTCAGGCCGGTGCTGTCATTGCTCTTGAAGAAGAGGGAGAGCCGAGATAGGAGCGGCCCTACCTCGGACGAGGACGTTTTTTTCGGAAAGACGAAGCCCAAGAAAAAAGCGACAGGCTAGCGCCAGCCTTTAATCCTTGGGGAAGGGTGGCGCCAATTAGGGGTGAGTCTTAAATTCTTAAAGAAGGGAAGAGGGAGGTTTGGGAAGCATGAACGGGTCTAAAGGGCATCTCGTCATCATGGTAGGCGCCGGGCCTGCGGCCCTATATGCCACCGGCAAGCTCGCCGAGAAGGGGCACACTGTCGTGATCCTCAACAAGGATATTAAGCCCGGGGGACTCGCAGAGTATGGCATCTACCTGTCTAAACACAAGATGAAGGAGGGCTTGCGGAAGCAGTTTCGGCACATCCTGGCCGATCCTCGGGTGATTTACTTCGGTGGCGTCCAAGTGGGGGGAGCAGGAGCTATCCGGTTAAGCGACTTGCAGGACCTGAAGCCGAGCGCCATCGTCGTCGGGGCTGGTGCGCAGGGGACGAAGTCGTTGGGCGTCCCCGGGGACGATGGGTCACACGTGTATCATGCGAAGGACCTCGTCTACCATTATAATCTCCTCCCCCCTTTCAGCGAGAAAGAGTTTCCCATGGGGAAGAGCGTGGCCGTCATCGGCATCGGCAACGTCATGGCGGACATTGCCAACTATCTGGTCGCCATTCGCAAGGTTCCCGAGGTCATCGCCGTGGCGCGGCGAGGACCCGTGGAGCGGAAATACGATGACCGCGAGATGCGACCCATCGCCTGGCATATCGACAAAGACGCGGTAAAGTCGGAGCTCGAGCGGATTCGGCCCCGGCTCGCGCCGCTCGGCCAGGACATGGACGTTCAGTATAAGGAGCTGACCAAGGACTGTCATGTTGAGCCGAAGGCGGGCAGGGGCCCCACGCGTGTTAGATTTCGGTTTCTGGCCTCACCGAAGCGGATTGTGCGGGATGAAAGCGGGCGCATGGTCGGCATGGAGGTCGAGGAAAACACGTTGGAAGAACGGAGGGGGTCCCTCGCCGCCAAAGGCCTGGGCGAAACCACCGTGCTCCCCGTAGACACGGTGGTCTTTGCCATCGGGGATGTGGTGGACCTTGACCTTGGTCTTGCCGCCATAAAGGGAGGCTGGGGCTATACGACCAATCCAAACCCGGATCCTCAGGACCCTGATGCGGCTACGTATCAGGCCTTTGATCCCCAGGCCGAGCAGCTCATCGATGGCGTCTTTGTCATCGGCTGGTCGCGGAGCGCCAGCGACGGCGTCGTGGGAAAAGCGCGGCTCGATGGAGAAAGGGGAGCGGTCGTTGTGAACCGCTACCTGGCCAACCGACCTGGGCTCCGCCGCCGAGATATCTATCAGCGGATCGGGAGCATCTATCAACGAGTGCGTGAGAAGTCGGTCCCGGTGGTCCACAAGGGACTCTGGCGGATTCTAGAGCAGGTCGAGCGGGAGGAGGCCAACAAGCGGGGCCTCGAGGAATTCAAGTTCGGTACCAACGACGAGATGCTCCAGCACATCGGGGAGCGGGTGAAGAAGCGATCGTGAAGCTCCGGGTACGGAGATCCGGACCTCGATCTTGCACGAGGTAGTCTAACTCACTCATAGAACGGAGGACTTCAACATGGCAAAAGGGAACGGGACCAAGATTCAGTTCAAGGAAGGACAACTCATCGTACCTGACGACCCCATCATCCCCTTCATCGAGGGGGATGGAACGGGACCCGACATCTGGGCGGCGAGCGTGCGGGTCATCGAGGCAGCCGTCGAAAAGGCCTTCGGCGGGCGGAAACGCATCGTCTGGAAGGAGATCTTGGCCGGCGAGAAGGCCTATAATCAGACCGGGCAGTGGCTCCCCGAGGAGACTCCCGCGGCGATCCGGGATCACGTCGTGGCGATTAAGGGGCCCCTCACCACCCCCGTAGGTGGCGGCATCCGGAGCCTTAACGTGGCCCTGCGGCAGATTCTCGACCTGTTCGCCTGCGTCCGGCCGGTCCGCTACTACAAAGGCTGCCCGAGCCCTGTCAAGCACCCGGAGAAGATGAACATCGTCATCTTCCGAGAGAACACTGAGGATGTTTATGCCGGGATCGAGTGGGAACAGGGTACGGCCGAGGCAAAGAAGGTTATCGACTTTCTGACCAAAGAGATGAAGGCCAAGATTCGACCCGACTCCGGCGTCGGGATCAAGCCCATCAGTGTGACCGGTACCAAGCGGCTCGTCCGGATGGCGATCCAATATGCCCTGGCCCGAAAGCGGAAGAGCGTCACCTTCGTGCATAAAGGTAACATCATGAAGTTCACGGAGGGAGCATTCCGCGACTGGGGATACGAGCTGGGTCGCGAGGAGTTTGCGAACGTCACCGTCTCCGAAGACGATCTCTGGGCCAAGTACAAGGGGCAAGCCCCGGAGGGGGTGGTGGTACTCAAGGACCGGATCGCCGACAGCATGCTCCAGCAGATCCTGACCCGGACCGACGAGTATGAGGTCGTCGCCACTCCCAACCTGAATGGCGATTACTTGTCCGATGCCGCTGCAGCCCAGATAGGAGGATTGGGGGTTGCCCCGGGGGCCAACATCGGCATCCCCACGGCACTCTTCGAGGCGACCCACGGCACTGCCCCCAAATACGCAGGCCAGGACAAGGTCAATCCCGGCGCGGTCATCCTCGCGGGGGCGATGATGCTCGAGCACCTGGGCTGGCAGGCGGCGGCCGACCGAGTCTATAGCGGGCTGGAGCGGACTATCGAGCAGAAACGGGTGACCTACGATTTTGCCCGCTTGATGGAGGGCGCCACCGAACTGAAGTGCTCGAAGTTCGGAGACGCCATTATCGAGAACATGGGGTAACACAGTCCGATGTCCGATGTCAGGACGCTTCGGGCCCCGATTCATGAATGTGACATCGGACGTCGGACGTCGGACTCCCCGAGGAGGTAGATCATGGGAAAGGACACATTGACCATCACCGATAACCGGACCGGCAAGACCTACGAGATCCCCATCCAGTATGGTACATACCCGACGTATGGGGCGGCCATCCGGGCCGCGGATCTGCAGCAGATCAGGGTGTCGGAGGATGACTTTGGGCTCTTATCCTACGCTCCGGGGTTCTTGAACACTGCTTCCTGTAAGAGCGCGGTGACGTTCA
>CAYGBT010000074.1:0-11815 GCA_964348275.1 uncultured bacterium | reverse complement strand
GCTCGCCCTCCGCCCGAGCAAATACCTCCGCGTACCCCAACGTGCCGAAGGTGGTAAACACGAGAAAGATCCCTACCAGAAATCCCGCGTCTCCGACGCGGTTCACCACAAAGGCTTTCTGGGCCGCCGAGCTTGCGGTCGGCCGTTCGAACCAGAACCCGATCAAGAGATACGAGCAGAGGCCTACTCCTTCCCAGCCCACGAACAGCAACAGGTAATTATCTGCCAGGACCAAGAGGAGCATGAAGAAGGCAAAGAGATTGAGATAGGCGAAGAATCGGGGGTAGTCACGATCGTTTCGCATGTAGCCGAGGGAATAGACGTGGATGACAAAGCCTACCCCGCTTACCACCAGGATCATCACCACCGACAGGGGGTCGAGGAGAAACCCGGCCGAGACCGCTAGGTCCCCCGCGGCGATCCACGTGAAGAGTTCCTGCCCGAGCTGCCTCAGCTGAACAGGAAGGGTCAGGATATGAGAGGAGAGAGCGAGAGAAAGGCCGAAGGCAACACCGATGCTCCCACAGGCAACCACACCCACTTGCTGGCGGGAGAGTCGCCGCCCGAGCAGGATGTTTATCACAAACCCCACTAAGGGCAATGTCGGCACCAACCAAATGAGATTTTCCACGGAAAATCTCCTGTTCACAGTTCTCAGTTCACGGTTCACAGCAAGACAACGAAGACTTTAATATTTGTGAACTGTGAACCATGAACCGTGAACGGTTTTTACCCCTTCAGCAGATGGATCTCGTCCACGTTCACCGTCTCCATGTTCCGAAACAGGGCAATGATGATCGCTAAACCCACCGCGACCTCCGCAGCGGCGACAGTCATGACAAAAAAGACAAAGACCTGCCCGTCCAAAGAGTGGAGGAATCGAGACAGCGCCACGAAGCTCAGATTCACCGCGTTGAGCATCAGCTCGATGGACATGAAGATGATGAGGGCGTTGCGCCGGATGGCCACACCAGCCACGCCGACAATAAAGAGAAAACCGCTCAGGAAGAGATATGCCCACAAAGGGACCATAACGCGTTTACTCCAGTTTTCGTCTGGCGAGGACGACTGCGCCGACCATGGCAGCCAAGAGAATCAAAGAGGTCAGCTCAAAGGGGATGAGATACTCCCCGAAAAGGATTCGCCCCACGGCCTGTGTATTTCCCACCGTCCTCAGGGTTTCCAGATCATAGGCACCCTGGGGTCCCAGGAGGATGGTGGGCCCCACGCCCAGGCTCAGTTCGGCCAAGAGGACAAGGGCGAGGACAACCCCGAGGATTACTCCCCCCCGGTTGAACCGTGCCGGAGGGTGTTCCTCGGGCCGAAGATCGAGCAGCATGATGACAAAGAGGAACAGAACCATGATCGCCCCGGCATAGACGATGATGTGCACCGCGGCGATGAGCTGGGCACCTAGGAGGATATAGAGTCCCCCCTGGGCAAAAAAGGCGAGGATCAGGAGGAGGGCGCTATAAACCGGACTCCGCTGCATCACCATCCCTACCGCTGATGCACTCGCAATGAAAGCAAAGGTGACAAACAACAACCATTCCATCTCACAACCTCAGGGCGAGGATTGCAGCCGTGGCGATGACATTGGCGAGGGCCAGGGGGAGGAGGATTTTCCACCCGAACCGCATCAGCTGGTCGTACCGGAACCGCGGCAGCGTGGCGCGAAGCCAGACCCAAAGGAAGATGAAGGCGAAAACCTTGATCACGAACCAGATCACCGGAGGCAAGAGGGGTCCCTGCCACCCACCCAGAAATAGCGTCGTCGCCATGGCGGAGGCCGCGATCATATGCGCGTACTCTGCCATAAAAAACATGGCGAACTTCATAGAGCTGTACTCGGTGTGAAACCCTGCCACCAGCTCCGTCTCGGCCTCGGGGAGGTCAAATGGGGCCCGGTTGAGTTCGGCATTGCTGCTCACCACGAAGATGAGGAATCCAAGAAACTGAGGAAAGATATTCCATTGGGGGAGGAGCCCGTACCAGGTTCCCGTCTGCGCTTCCACAATATCGACCAGGCTGAGCGACCCGGTCATCATCACGACCCCGACCACCGAGAGCCCCAGACTGAGCTCGTAGCTCACCATTTGTGCCGACGACCGGAGACCTCCCAGAAGGGCGTATTTGCTGTTTGAGGCCCAACCGGCGAGCACAACTCCGTACACCCCGAGCGAGGCCACGGCAAAAACATAGAGGAGCCCGATGTTCACATCGGTGATGACAAAGGTAGGTCCGAAGGGGATTACGGCAAAGATGATCAGGGCCGGCACAATGCTCAGGGCCGGAGCAAGGAAAAAGATCAGGCGGTCCGCATCGGCGGGAACCACTTCCTCCTTGAACATGAGCTTCATGCCATCGGCGATGGGTTGCAGAAGCCCGAACGGGCCGACCCTCGAGGGCCCGAAGCGAACTTGAATATCACCAATAACCTTGCGCTCGACCCAGGTGAGATACGCCACCGCGAGGAGGACCAGGCCCATCACCACGGCAATCTTCACGACGGTAGCGAGCAAAAAGATCATCAATTCTCCCGCCGGGTTTATGGTTCATAGTTCATGGTTCACAGCGAGAACCCGAATTCCCACTCTTCAACTCTGAACGATGAACCCTGAACCGTTAACCTCTTTGTCGGTCATCGGACTTCGGCGAGCTCCCTTCGGGTCTGAGCCTCAGGGTCGAAGACAGTCGAGCCGTCAACGAGACGCCGAGTAAGCCGATATCCTCGAATCGCACACCCGCAAAGGTAGGATGTTCCTGTGGCAAACGGTTCCAGATCTCCTCCGGAGTCCACGGAATCGCAGGTCGGTTGAGCCCAACGGCCACCCGGCTCAGCACTTCCCCTAAGGGCAAGATCTTTGCCTTGGGCTCAAGACCCTTCCGCAGGTGTTGGACCCGACCGGCAAAGTTTACAATCGTCCCTTCCTTCTCCGCATAGCCCAGCGCGGGAAAGACTAGATCCGCCCGGGAGGTCGCCGGCGACTCCCGAACAGCCCACATGACCAGGAGCTCGCGACCTCTCACAGACTTCTTTACCTCCTCCCCAAAGGCCTCACCCTCGCAGGGATCCACCTCAAACAAGAGCAAGGCCTTGAGGCGTCCTTCAGTCACAGCTTTCAGCATTGCCTGAGTCCCCCACCCTCCGGGCCCAGGACCGAGGTCCAAGAGTCGAGCCCCTTGCGTGTTTGGACTCTTGTCGGTCCGTCTGAGGAGATGGTCCTCTGCTTCATCCTGTTCTCGCATCTGGACCGGATGTACGCGGTAGTCCAGGTGGGGCGTCTCGATCACACCCTGCAGGAAGGACCCAGCCGCGTAAAGCTCCTCGACGGTGAGCCACGTGGACAGCAGCCCCCCAATGGCTCTCGGTCCATGCCGCCCAAGGATACCCCGCAAACGCTCCACGAGGTCGGCAATCGCTTCTTCCCAGGTCACCGGTACCTGCACGTCTCCTCGCCGCATGAGGGGAGCTTCAAAGGCAGCGCGGCCTCGCCTGGGATAGGCGTCAAACCGTCCCTCGTCACACATCCAGTAGCCGTTCACCTCCGGGTTATATCTCGGGCGAACCCGGAGCACGCCTTGCCCCCCTTCGCGCAGATGCCGAACGTCCAACAGGACGCTACACCCCCGGCTACAAGCCGGGCAGGTCGTTTCGACGTGTTTCACTAGGTCCCAGGGACGGGATTTGAACCGATACTCCTGACTGGTCAAAGCCCCCACCGGACAGAGATCGATGACGTTGCCTGAATAGGCATTATCAAGTTCCCTTCCCGGGAAGAGAACAATCTCATTCCTGTCACCCCGGTACCCGACGCCGAGCTCTCCGGTCCCGACGATGTCCCGGCAGAACCGGACGCACCGGGTGCAGAGGATGCACCGCTCGGCATCAAAGACAACATGTGGACCGATGGGACGGTGTTTGACCCGATGGATCTTGGGCTCGATGGTCCGAGAAGCCCCTGGGCCGTAATGCATGGTGTAGTCCTGAAGAGGACACTCCCCCCCCTTGTCGCATATAGGGCAATCCAAAGGATGGTTAAGGAGATAGAACTCCAGGACTCCACGTCTGGCCTCCTCCACATGCGGAGTTCGCGTGTGGACGACCATCCCCTCTGTTACCGGGGTTGCGCAGGCGATCATCAGCTTGGGAGACTTCTCCACCTCAACGAGACACATCCGACAGACGCCCTCGATGGGGAGCCCGGGGTGATAGCAATAATGAGGGATGTCGATCCCGAGCTTCTCTCCCGCTTGAATGATCGTGGTCCCTGGCGGGACTTGGATCTGCCGGCCGTCAATATTGACCGTCACCCCATTTGGGATTTCGGGCATCCTCTCCTCCTCGCATGAATGGTACTCAGCAGTCACCTGTCAGTACGCCTTAAGCTGGAAAGCTAGGATGCGAGGAAGCTAGAACGCTAAAAGACCAAATTGCTTTCTAGACTCCTCGCGTCTTAGCCTCCTAGCCTCCCAGCCTTCTAGCGTCCTTGAGGCAGTCAGCTGACAGCTACCGAAGAAACGGGCAGCGCCCCTGCTCTATATGCGCTTCGAATTCTTCACCAAAATACCTCAGATAGCTCTCCGTGGGCATGGCCGCCGAATCGCTGAGGACACAGATGGTCTGTCCCTTCATGTTGCGGCAGACATCCTTGAGAATTGCGAGGTCAGCCGCCCGGCCTTGCCCCTGCTCAATCCGCCTCAGGATCTTGTGAAGCCAGGCTGTCCCTTCGCGACACTGGGTGCACTGCCCACAGCTCTCATGATGGTAGAACCGGTTGACCACTTCTCCCACCTTCACCATGCAGGTGGTCTCGTCAATGACGATGACCGCCCCCGAGCCTCCCATCGATCCGGCAGCAGCGAGCGATTCGAAATCCAGACGGACATCGAGGTGATCCGCAGTCAGGGCGGGCGCGGAGCTTCCGCCCGGGATAATCGCTTTGATTTTCCGGTTGTTCCTCACCCCCCCGGCATGCTGGAAGATCAAATCCCGCAAGGTTGCACTCAAGGGAAGCTCGTAGTTTCCTGGGTAGCGGACATGACCGCTCACTGAAAAAACGCGCGTGCCGGTACTTTTCGGAGTTCCGATACCGGCATACCATTCCGGGCCTCGGAGGATAATATGGGGGATGTTGCAGAGGGTCTCCACGTTGTTCACCACCGTCGGACACTGATAGAGGCCTTTGACCGCGGGGAATGGGGGACGGATCCTGGGCTCACCCCGTTTCCCCTCCAGTGATTCGATCAGTCCGGTCTCCTCCCCACAGATATAGGCCCCTGCTCCTCGATGAACGTAGATATCTAGATTGAAGCGGCTTCCGAGGATGTTTTTTCCTAGGAAGCTCCTCGCATGCGCCTCCTGGAGGGCCCGCTCCAGGATCGCCGCCCCGTCCAGGAATTCGCCACGAAGGTAGATGTATGAGGTCTCAGCGCCGATCGCATAGCTCGCAATGATGATTCCCTCCAGCACCTGGTGCGGATCCCGCTCCAAGAGCTGGCGATCCTTGAAGGTCCCGGGCTCTCCCTCATCCGCATTACAGAGAAGATACTTGGGCAACCCTCGGTCCTGAGGAACGAAGCCCCACTTGACTCCGGCCGGGAAGCCGGCACCGCCCCGCCCCCGAAGACCGGATCGCTTGACCATGTCGATGATCTCCGAAGACTGATGATCGTGAAGAACCTTGGCCAAGGCCCGGTACCCGTCTCTATCGAGATAGGCGTCGATGCTGCCGTCGTAGTTTGGGTCCAAGAGATTGCGGTGCAGTATCCTCTCAAAGGTCTCTGCCGATTCCGTCTCGGAGGACGCTGGACTATTCTTGGCCTGGTATCGGTATGTCTGAGGAAGTTCCCCCTGTCCCAGCGGTGTGAGGAGTTCGTCCAGCTCGGTCCGATCCAGCGGCCCGTAGTGGTGCCCGTTAATCTGCACCACCGGCGCGCCATCGCACGCACCCAGGCACTCGGTCGTTGCCAAGCTGAACCGCCCGTCAGGGGTCGTTTCTCCTTCCCCGATCTGCAAGTGTCCCTTCAGGTGACTGAGAAGCGTTTCTGCCCCCAAGAGAGTGCATGAGAGATTGCGGCAGACCTCGATGTGACATCGGCCCACGGGCCGAAAATGAAACATCGTGTAAAAACTGGCCGTCTCCCAGACGTCGGTCGGACGCATCTCTAAAAGAGTTGCAACCTCCTCTAGAGACTCCGGGCTCAGATACCCTCGCGCCTCCTGGACCAGGTGCAGGAGAGGGAGGAGGGCAGATCGCTTGTGCGGATAGCGTTTCAGGATTTCGGCGCAGGCCTGCTGAAGCTCCGCCGAGGTCATCTTCCAAGCTCCTCGTGGTTCATCGTATCCGCACTGGGCACCAGGCTCCCCCCTTTCTACTCTGGCTCGCCCCACTCGAGGCCTCCCTTGCGCCAGATGTAGGCCAATCCCACGGCCAGCACCAGCAGGAAGCCGCCCATCTCAAAGAACCCGAACCATCCGAGCTCCTGATAGATCACCGCCCAGGGGTAGAGGAAGATGATCTCGATATCGAAGATGATAAACAGCATCGCCACCAGATAGAACTTGATCGAAAACCGATCGCGGGCCATCCCGACGGGAGCGATGCCGCACTCGTACGGCTCGCCCTTCACCTGGATGGCACGCCTCGGCCCCGCCAGGGAGGAGACGAGAACCGACCCCACCGCAAAGAGGAGGGCAGCGACGATGAACAGCAGGATCGGAAGATACTCGATTAGCATGTGAATATTTGTACTAACCCTTCCAAAAAGAAGATCCCGCGGTTGGCGGGATCTTCGGGTCTATACGCCGCCTGCCACGATCGCGGTAAAGGGATTTGCAAACAGAAGGATCAAGGCAATCAACAGCACATAGATGGCCAAAGATTCAATGAAGGCTAAACCGATGATCAACGCGGTTTGGATTCGTCCCGCAGCATTCGGCTGCCTGGCCATCCCGTCCAGCGCAGATGAAATCGCACGCGACTGAGCAAAGGCGGCCATGGCTGAGGCAATGGCCATAGCGAATCCTCCAGTTAAGACCGTGACCCAGAAGAATGTCTGCTGGCTGATTTGTCCACCCGCCTCCGCCGCCCACACAAAAGTTGGAGAGCCACTGACCGCCAAAATCCCCGTCACAATACCTGTCAATTTGGATCGCATGCACGTCCCTCCTTCTCGAGATCTCCAGTTGATTCATCAGAGCGGGACATTTATTGCCCCCCCAAATGCTCTCGACCTTCCTGTCAAGACTCCACGTCAATGCTCTTCATGGTGGGTCTCCACTGCCCCCGCGATATAGATCGTCGAAAGCATCACAAAGATCAAGGCCTGCACCAACCCGGTGAAAATGATCAGTGGCGATATCAAGGGGGTCATCACATAGATAGGAGCCATGACAGAGGTCAGAAAGAGAATAAAGAGGAACACCGTATCTTCACCGAAGATATTCCCAAAGAGCCGAAATGAGAGAGAGAGGATACGGGCCAGATGGCCGATCACTTCCACCAAAATGAAGGCCGGCACGAGAATCCAACCCATGCCGATCAAGAGAAATTTCGGGAGGTGTCCCACGGGGCCCAAAAAGTGCTTCAAATAGGTCAGCAGGCCCTGCTCCCGGACGCCGAAGTAATGGTAGGAAACGAAGATCGTGATGGCTAAGGCTGCCGTGGTGTTCAGGTTGGCCGTCGGGCACCTGAGTCCCGGAATCAGGATGAGGATGTTGCTAAAGAAAATGAGCAACCCGGCGGTTGCAATCAAGGGAAGATACCGCCTTCCCTCGTGCCCGATGATGCCGTCGACGATTCCGTAGAAGGCCTCAATCACCGTCTCCAGTACATTTTGAATCGGACCCGGGACTTCGCTAAGACGCCGGGTCGCCAAGTATGCCACGACGATCAAGAAGGCCATGACGATCCAGGTCATGACGACATGATCCGGAATGAACGGCCCGGGGATTCCCGGGAAAACATTCGGAATCCTGATGACGGGGGGTGTCTCAATCGCCTCCACTACTCACCTCACCGGGACCACATGTGCCCTCAATCACAAGCCAGAAACTCTTTTGATCCCCACCAGCGGCAAAAGAATCAAGGCCTCCGAAAAAGTCCAGGTTGTCTTTCCAACTGATTGGGACTGAGGGGAGGATGGCACTCAGTCCTTATACTCTCGACGGTCTCCGGTGTCAAGCCGTCTATGGGAGCAGGCCGACGACCGACGCCTGGGCAAACTCCAGAAACCATTGCGGATAGATCCCAATGATCAGCGTTCCCAGCACCGCGAAGGCCAGCGACACATAGAGGGGCCGCGAGGAACTCAAGGCTAACGCCGCTGGCGCCTCCTGCATGTACATGACCATCGCAACGCGCATGTAATAAAAGAGGGAGATAGCGGTGTTGATCACGGCAATCAGCGCCAACCAAATGTACCCGGCACTAATTGCCGCGCTGAACAGGTAAAACTTCCCCACGAAGCCGGCCGTGGGGGGAATTCCGGTTAAGGAGAGGAGAAAGACCAGCATGGCGGCCGCCGCGACCGGACTCACCTTACTCAGGCCGGCGAAGTCCTCGATGAGGTCCCCCTTCACCGTTTCGGTACGGAGCAGAATCACCATCGCAAACGCCCCCGCCGTCATGAAGGCGTACACGAGGACGTAAAGCAGGATGGCGGAGATACCCAACTCCGTCCCCGCCACAAAGCCGATCAACACATAGCCGATGTGGGCAATGCCCGAATACGCCAGCATCCGCTTGATGTTCCCTTGGGCCATGGCCACGATATTGCCGATGGTCATGGTCAGGGCGGAGAGGATCCAGAAGAGGACGGTCCAGTTGACCTGGATGTGCGGCATGGCCCCCAGGAAAACCCGAAGGAGGGCCGCCACCCCAGCCGCCTCGGAGGCCACCGCCAGGAAGGCGGTCACTGCAGTCGGTGCCCCTTCATAGACGTCCGGCACATACATATGGAAGGGAACGGCGGCGATCTTGAAACCGAATCCTGCCGTGAGCATCACCATGGCAAGCAGGAGGGCAGGATTGGAGAGTTTCATTGTGGCTATGGTGGCCGCAACCTCCTTGAGGTCCAGCGCTCCACTCAGTCCATAGAGAAGGGCAATGCCGTAGAGAATCACCCCCGAGGAAAAGGCCCCCATGAGGAGGTACTTGAGGGCTGCCTCATTCGACTTTTGGTCGCGCTTGAGAAAACCGCAGAGGACATAGATCGAGATCGACATCGTCTCCAGGCCAATATAGAGCGAAAGGAGATTTCCACCCGAGGCAATAAACATCATGCCCAGGGTCGAAAAGAGCAGGATCGCGTAAAACTCGCCGATGGGAACCCCGACCAGGGGGAGGTAATCGACCGCCATCAGGATGACCAACAGCGTCGCGACCAGAAAGACCACCTTGAAAAAGATCGCGAATTTGTCCACCAGATACATCCCACTGAAGACGGAGACCGGGCTCCCTCCCGATTGGAACACAGCGTAGACCACCAAGATCGCCGCTCCCACGACCCCCACAACGCTTAGCGTCTCCATCCAAGCCCGCCGGCCTGGCGCGACAAAGGACAAAACCAAGACGATGAGTGCCACGACCCCCAGAAAGACCTCCGGCAACGCGTGGAGGACATCCGCGGGATTGTATACTCCGGTCATCGTTGATCCTCGAGACGTTCGAGGTCGGATTTCTGTGCCGCCGCGATGGGCGTCGGCATCTCAGCCGACTTCCGGGCCTGATCGAGCTGCACGACGACTTTCTGGACCGAAGGCTCCATGGCCTTCAAAAAGGGAAGAGGATAAAGCCCGATCCAGAAGAACATAATCACCAATGGGATAAGCGTCATGGCTTCGCGAAGATTCAGGTCGAGTAATCCCTTGCAGCTTTCGTGAATCACCTTGCCGAACATCGTGCGCTGAAACAACCACAGCATGTAGGCAGCCCCCAGCACGATGCCAGAAACCGCGAAGAGCGCCCATATCCAGTTCACGTTAAAGGCCCCGACCAAGATGAGGAACTCACCGATGAATCCATTGAGGCCCGGGAGGCCAATGGATGAAAACATGGTGATGGCGAAAAGCGTCGCGTAAATCGGCATAACGGTGGACAGCCCACCCATGTCGGCAATCATCCGAGAGTGGATTCGATCGTAGATGAGGCCGACGATCAAAAAGAGGGCTCCGGTGGAGAGGCCGTGATTGACCATCTGGAGGATGCTCCCCTGAAGCCCCTGCATGTTCAGCGCAAACATCCCCAGCATCACAAAGCCCATGTGGCTCACCGAGCTGAAGGCGATGAGCCGCTTCATATCTTGCTGCACGAGACAGACCATCGCCCCGTAGATGATGGCCACGATGCTCAGGGTGACCATAAAGGGGACAAAGTATAGCGTGGCCTCGGGAAACATCGGCAGGCTGAACCGCACGAAGCCATAGGTCCCCATCTTCAGCAAAATGCCAGCCAAGATGACCGAGCCAGCGGTGGGGGCTTCGGTATGCGCATCCGGCAGCCACGTATGGAAGGGGAACATAGGGACCTTGATGGCGAAGGAGAGGAAAAATGCCAGCCACACCAGGTTCTGGAACGAAAGTCTGATGCCGGGAAGCGTAAACAGGGTTTCGTTCGGATAGCTGACCTTCATCAATTCCAAAACATCAAAGGTGTACGTGCCGGTCTGGGCTCCGGCATAAAAGTAAACCGCCAGAATGCCGAGCAGCATCACCACGCTACCAAAGAGAGTGAACAGGAAGAACTTGATGGCCGCGTAGAGGCGGCGGGCCGGGTGGCCCCAGATCCCGATGAGGAAGTACATGGGGACCAATACGATTTCCCAAAAGACATAGAAGAGGAAGAAGTCCAATGCGACGAAGACCCCGACCATGCCTGTATGGAGCAGGAGGAGGAAGACGTGGTACTCCTTCACCCGCTCGGTGATGGCCTCCCACGAGCAGAGGACGGCGATGGGCGAGATCAAGGCGGTCAGGCAGACCAGCCAGAGGCTGATACCGTCGATGCCCATGATGTAGCTCACCCCGATGGACGGGATCCACGACACCCGCTCAACGAACTGCATCTCAGCCGATTGAAAATTAAAACGAAACGGCAGGGCCAATGAGGTGACGAAGGTGACAACTGTGACGACCAGGCTCAACAGTCGCATGAGCCGCTCTTGCTCTCGGCGGATGAACAAGAGCGCGATGGCGCCGAGCAAGGGAAGAAAGGTAACAACGGTCAGGTATGGAAATTCCGGTACGCTCATGGAGATCTTACCTCCGATTCCCGATTCGAGTTCCGCCGCAGAAGACTCCTCGACAGCTTCTTCTTGCAACTTGTGAACTTTGGACGTCGGATTTTGAACATCGCACTCTAAAAGATGATATAGACGCTCACGATCAAGAAGATCCCAAGGGCCATTGCCAGAATGTAATTCTGGATCACCCCGGTCTGAAGCCGCCGGGAGATCGCGCTGCTGTCTTGAATAACATCGGCGATCTTATTGACCGCCCCATCCACAATCTTGATGTCATTCCAGTCGGAACCGGTGCTGACCCCGATGGTGACCGTCGCGGCGCCATTGACCGCCCCGTCCACCACCTTGTCATCGACCTGCGAGAAACCGCGGCAAAGAACCCGGAATCCGTCCCCAAAGATGGCCCAATAGAACTCATCCACGTAATACTTGTTATAGACTACTTGGTAGAGCCCCCTGAACCGCGCTGCCCAGATTTCCGGGATGTTCCGCCAGCTCACGTTGACATACAAGAGATACGCCACGCCGATTCCGGCCCCGGCCACACAGAGCGAGAGCAGCGCCAAGGGGA
>CAYGBT010000073.1:0-12100 GCA_964348275.1 uncultured bacterium | reverse complement strand
CCCGCAGGCTGATCCCCAACAAGGCCGCCGCCGCTGTCTTGTTCCCCCGCGTCTGGCGCAAGGCATCCAGGATCAATGCCTTCTCCATCTCCCGAAGACTCCCCCCCGCCTCCTGCGCCGCCAGCTTCCGCGCCTGCAATCCGGGGTGCAGCACCTGCCGCAGTTGCGCCAGATCAATAAACTCCCCCTCCGCCATCACCCCGGCCCGCTCGATGAAGTTCTGGAGTTCCCGCACGTTCCCCGGCCAGTCATACTTCAACAAGAGCCGGAGCGTCCGCGCCGTCACCCCCCGGACCTGCTTCGCACTCTGCCCATTGAACAGCTGGACAAAGTGATCCACCAACAGGGGAATGTCCTCTTTCCGCTGCCGGAGGGGGGGCAAGGTGAGACTGATGACATCCATTCGATAGAAGAGATCCTCTCGGAACCGCCCCTGTTTGACCAACTCGGCCAAATCTCGGTTCGTCGCCGCGATGATCCGGGCATCGACCCGGGTGGCGTGACTGCTCCCCACCCGCCGAAACTCTCGATTCTGAATCACGCGGAGCAACTTCGCTTGGAGGGAGACCGGCAGTTCCGCTACTTCATCCAGAAAGAGCGTCCCCGTATCCGCCAGCTGGAACACCCCCACCCGATCC
Organism: uncultured bacterium; assembly: GCA_964348275.1. Taxonomy (GTDB): domain Bacteria; phylum Methylomirabilota; class Methylomirabilia; order Methylomirabilales; family CSP1-5; genus CSP1-5. The sequence continues at coordinate 11,462 of CAYGBT010000073.1, read as the reverse complement.
CCGACCGCCGAGGTGAAGGCCCCCCGGACATGGCCGAACATCTCGCTCTCCATGAGGCCCTCGGGGATGGCGGCACAATCGAGCACCACAAAGGGTCGGCCCCGGCGGCGGCCACTCTCATGGAGGGCGCGGGCGACCAGCTCTTTCCCGGTCCCGCTTTCCCCGTACAGACACACGTTGGCATCGGCCGGGGCGACTTTGCCGATCCAGTGGTAGACGGCCTGCATGGCTTCGGAGTCGCCGATGAGGTTCGCAAAGGGCGACTTGCCAACTCTCTTCGTCTTCACCGGGTCGAGGTTGTCACTAACACACAGTTCGTTCCAGATCAGCGCCCGTTCCACGGCAGCCAGAAACGATGATCGGGGACGCCGTCTGCCAAGCACCTCAAAGGCCCCACCGGCCGCACATGCTGCTAAGACATCGGTATCCGTCGTCTCCACCATCACGATCACTGCCGTGTTCGGGGCCTGGCGTTTGATAGCCGCCACAAGCTCACGCCCGTCCCGCCGCCTACCGTTCAGATACAAGATGATTGCGTTGAAATCCTCTTGGAGCAGGCGTTTCAGGGCTTCCGAGTGCGAGGCAACTGCGACATTCGTGACTGAAAAGGAAGACAAGATGCCCTTGATATACTCCGCAACCGCTGACGAACTCTCAACGACCAAGACCTGGGGAGCTTTCATAGACGATGTCCATTCATGTGTGGATTCGCTCAAAGGCACGGGTGAAGCAGAGATGCGGGGTGATGCCTGTATTGCGTAGAGCAATCCCTCTCATACCAAAGGAAGCCTCTCCTTAACAATCAGGCAGCACCCTGTTTTCTATACCTGGGAAAGTCCTATGCATCGCCTAGGGGAATCCCCCATACCACCTTGGCAAAAAAGGTGAGGGGGAACGGAGCTGAGGGATGCGGGTTCACTACGGAGGGAAGTCCAAACGCGGCGGAGGCTATGTAACGATCACCTGACGACGAGAGGTCACTCAGAATCGGACGCTGTCGGTTGGACGGGACAGACCATTGAGGAACGCTGATCCGGACCTCTCGTCAGCTCGACGTCTCGCTCTGCACCCACTGAATGGCGTGTTGGAGTAGTTCAGTTGCATCTCTGAGTTTCATCTTTTGCTTTATCTGTTCACGGTAAGACTCAACCGTTTTGACACTCACACGCAGTACCTCGGCGATCTGGCGCGTTCGATAGCCTCGCCCGATTAAACGAAACACTTCTAACTCACGGTCGCTCAGATTTACGATGCCAGACTCGCGCGCAGGTGATCGGCGATGGACGACCTTCTGGAGCAATCTTGATCCCATCTTATCGCTGACATAGATCTCCCCGCCGAGTACTCGTCGAATGGCCCTCACCACTTCCTCAGGTGCTTCTTGTTTCATGATGTAGCCGTTTGCCCCTGCTCGCAGAGCCCGTTCGGTGTACAGGGATTCATCGTGCATGGACAGGACAAGGACAGGCAACTTCTCATCCCGCGCTCTGATCCTTTTGATCAGTTCAATGCCGTCCACGTTTTTCAGCGAAATGTCCACGATGACCATATCAGGTTTCAGTGCCGTAATAGCTCCGACGGCCTCATGGGCTTCCTCGGCTTCTCCACACACCCTCAGATCAGCTTCCTGATTGATAAGCTGGGTAAGCCCTTGTCGTAGTATGGGATGATCATCCACGACGAAGATCCTGCTCTTGCTCTTCTGGATCTCAGGTGCCGGTCTCATAGTCACGAATTCGTCGCTTGCGCTCAAACCGTTTTAGCGTGAACGGAACAGGTCACCGTGGTCCCGCGGTCCGCATTCCTTTGAACGGTCAGGGATCCATCGATCATTCTTGCACGGTAATTCATGATATGTAACCCCATCCCTGTGTGTTTCTCCAAAACTTCTGGGAACCCAATGCCGTCGTCCATGACCGTAAGGGTGATCCGGTCATGGGCAGCCATCAGACCGAAAACAATATCCTGAGCTTTCCCATGTTTGATGGCATTGCTGACGGCCTCTTGCGCGATATAGTACAGGTGGGTGGCCACAGCATTATCATGAACAAGAATGGTATGTTCAGACTGAAAACGGCAGGTGACATTAAAGAGGCTCTCGGTCGTCGACGCTAATTCCTGTAACGCCGCCACCAAGCCATGCGCCTCCAATTGCACCGGACAGAGCCCCCGTCCTAAATCGCGAGTCTGGGTGACCGCTTGGTTAACCAGGGTGACAATCTCGGCCGCCTGCGCAGCTTCCCCGAATGACTTTGCGGCGAGCTTTTGTTCCAAGACCTTGCTGAGAAACGCAATGCCGGTCAGGTGTTGACCGAGGCCATCGTGCAGATCTTGCCCAATTCGCCGTTGTTCGCGTGCACTGATCTCTAGGATTTCCTTTTCCAGCCGTTTGCGCTCGGTGATGTCAAGCATAAATCCCCGCAGCCTGCTGGAACTCGACTCTCCAGAAACCACCGTTACCAGATCACGTAGCCAGACCACCCGTCCGTCCGCGGCGAGCATGCGGTACTCGAATTCAAAGTCTTGTTTGTGGGAGGAAGCTTCTCGACAGTAATTGACCGCATATTCGCGGTCTTCAGGATGAATGTGACTGACCCAGAAATCGCCTTCAAACCACTGTTCTAACGGATACCCGAGAATGCCTACCGCTTGCGGGCCGACATACGTAAACCGCCATGGTGCGAGGTCCGCCTCCCATGGAATCGCGCTCAGCGTCTCAACCAATCGCCGGAAATGCTCCTTGCTTTCATGCAGCTCGTCTTGGGCTTTCCTGCGCTGGGCGATCTGTTCTTCCAGGAGTTCGACGGTACGAGAAAGTGTGACCGTTCGTTCCTGAACCCGTTGTTCCAGCTCATTGTGGGCCCGCCGAAGGGCCTCCTCGGTCCATTTACGCTCAGTGATGTCCTCACAAACAACCAGCACAACGGTCTCGCCATCAGTATCTCGTACGGCGCGAGCGACCTCTTTGACCCACATCAGGCCGCCATCCTTGCGGACCTTGCGGAACTCCCAATGAAAAACGTGTCTGGGATTCTGCAAACACGTCGTCAATTGCTCCTGCACAGAATCTTTGTCGTCCTCGTGAAAAATATGAAGGACCGATTGTCCGACCAACTCTTCAACCCCATACCCAAGTTGCTCCGCCCCAAACTGGTTGACAGAAAGAACCGTCCCTTCCCGATCCACGGTGAAGTACATCGATGGGTTATCGTCATACAAGACTCGATAACGTTCTTCACTATCCCGCAAGGCCGCTTCGGCCTGCATGCGCTCCGCTTTTAATGCGACCAATTCAGACAGCTGCTGGCGCATCGCGGCCATTTCGGCAAGCATTTCGGCAAGCAGCTGCTCTCTTGTCTTCGTGTCATCCATCTTGTCCTCGCCCCAAAAAGCTGAGATGGCCGGTATTCTCGACTAAGAGATTTTCTGCCAAGTCGGGTTCGCAGTCAAGTCTCAGATTACCCTTCTCCCCTCGTTCATAAACACTGCTCCCCGTGGGCCGAAAGTATGACGGAGAGTTCGCCGAATTAGAGACGTTTAAAGAGCCACTCGGGAGTAAAGCGGAGGGCAAAGCTGGAAAGGAGAGTGAAGTAGTCCGTGAGGAGAAGCACCCCAACCAGGATGAGGAAGACGCCGCTCCCTCGACTGACCCAGGGGAGGAGTCTTTTGAAGCGGCTGAAGAAGCCGAGAAACCGCCCAAAGAGGAGCGCGCTCAGGAAGAAGGGGATGGCGAGTCCGGCAGAATAGGCGCCCAGGAGGAGGATGCCATGGCCTGCGGTCTGTGAGGTACTCGCCAACACCAGGATCGATCCGAGGATGGGGCCGACACAGGGGATCCAGCCAGCGGCAAAGGTCACCCCCACCAGGAAGGCTCCCAGGTAGCCGCCCGGATGGCCCTTCAGATCCAAATGCTTTTCTCGCATGAGGAACGGGATGGTGAGCCAGCCGGCGATGTGCAGACCAAAGAGAACCACCAATACCCCGCCCACCTTGCGGATGACGAGCTGATAATTAAAGAGGAGCTGCCCGAGGGCCGTCGCCGAAGCGCCGAAGGCGACGAAGATGGCAGAGAAGCCGCCAATAAAGGCCACGGCATGTAAGAGGAGCTGGCGTCGATTCCTATCGAGGGCGACCGAGCCCTGGATCTCCTCCAGGGAAATGCCACCCACGAAGGCAAGGTACGAGGGGATAAGGGGAAAGACACAGGGCGACAGGAAGGAGAGCAGACCCGCCCCCATGGCTACCAGGACCGATACCTGCGCCGCTGCAGTCATTGTTTCGACTTGTCCCCTTTCTCTCCTGTTTCCTTTCGTCTCCCGGATTCCGAATCCAGTCACCCATCATGGTAATCATCGGCGCTGTCTTTGGCAAGCCTCGCCTCTATTTCCATGCACTTATCACTGGCCACCCTCTCGTGTCATGCCGCTTCTCGCAGTTTTCGGGGGACGCGCTGGCGCCGTTTGAATGAGGGGTGGCTGGTCCGGCGGCACCACCGGCAGGAAATGCCGGAGTGTGAAACCACAAGCCTGGCAGCGGCAGTAATGAAAAGGAAATCCCCGCTCATCCTTCTTGATCTTGCCCACCTGGATCATGTGGGTGGAGCAGCAGCCTTGAGGATGAGACGCGGCGATGTACCTCGGATAGGCGTTGAGTGGCTTCTTGCCGGAGCTATACACGACAATGGTTTCCATGATCTCCTCCCCTGGAGCTTGTCTCTGAAACGTTGCTGCTAGGCTATCCAAATAACGGCGATCGACATCCGAGAGTTCCCCAGAGGAGAAACTCGAAAGCCCGACGGGTACCCACACACAACAAACCCGCCCTCCAGGGTCTCTGCCTGGGAGGGCGGGTTCAAGCTGAAAGATTTAACGAGTGAGCGTGCTTCTGCAGACATTTCGGGATGGGAATATGTTCCCAAGAAAGAACGGAGAGGGGTTTATAACCCCTCTGCTCGTTTACCACCAATGTGAGATGTGCGAAAAGAATAAGACGTACCACCTGATCTCGGCTTGCCCTTATCTATTTAACGGCGATGGGCCGCGGAAGGTTCCCCAGCGTAAAGGGGGATCCTTGCGTGTGGACGCAAAAAAAAACCCGCCGCTCCAAGGGTTCTCTCTTGAAGGGCGGGTTTACACAAGCGGGTTCAGGACTAGGCGGTTTCGAAAAAGACGCGGGCGCACTCGAACAGCTCGTCCCACCCCACATCCGAGACCAGTGCGTAGGTCATCTTGCTTCCATTTTCGCTTTCCCACAGGAGGATCTGTTGCCCTCTGTGCTCGCCCATCAGAAATGTTTTGGCCCCCCGTCGGATCTCTTCAAGGCCGCTGAGAGAGGCCCCGAACCGGGGGAAGGCAAACAACGAGATGATGCTCCGTCCTTTTTCGTACACGATATAGCCGGCCTGGCGACCGTTCAAGCGTGTGATCCGTCCCCCCAGGAGCTGGATCCCGGCACTCCTGTAGTCGGGAACCCGGACAGAATACCCTACTCGCCCCTGAACCCAGAAAGCGACCTGTTTCATGTCTTCGCTGGGAAGTTCGGCAGGGTTTTCCAGGTGATCGAATCTCATGTGCTCTGCTACCAACTCCGTCACCATGGGGTGAAGCCCGGGCTGGGATAGGGGCCGCGAGACCAGGTACCCGAGGACCCCCCCGAGGACGAAGAGAAGAACGGAAGCGGCCGCCGCCAGCAACCACGCCCGCCGTCCCCAGGCTGGCGACAAAGCCGGACGCTTCTCTCTCTCTTCCATTTCTGCGATGGCAGACCTGAGCCTCTCTGCGAGATGGAGGGGCACGGGCTCCGGAGCGATCTTTGTCCTCAGCGCCTCCCGGAAAGACTGCTCGGCTTCTATCGCCTGGCGACATGAGGGACAGGACTGAAGATGCCCTTCCACTTCAAGCATTTTTGAGGTCTCGAGCTCTCCGTCACAATAGGCTTGAAGATAGGTAGCCAACTCGTGAGCGGTCATTCTTACTCCTCTAGCGCCTTGTCGCCTTTCGCGTACTCCTTCAAGGCGATCCGCAGAGCTTGCCGACCCCGGTACAGCCGCGACATCACCGTCCCAAGGGGACACCGGCAGATCTCCGCGATATCTCGATAGCTACATCCCTGAATATCGGCGAGCACCACAGCCACCCGAAGTTTGGGGGGCAGGGCCTCGATGGCCCGTTGGATGTCCTCCCCGGCCAGTCGGTGGATAAGACCAACCTCTGGGTTTTCAGGGAGCGAACTCACCCCCCCTGCCTCTCGGTACACGCGCTCCTCATCGAAGTCCACCAGAGACCGAGAAGACTGGCGGAGCCGATTGACAAAAAGGCTGTGCAGGATGGCAAAGAGCCAGGCCCGACAGTCGGTCCCCGGCTGGAACTGATGGAAGAACCGGTACGCCCGGAGAAACGTCTCCTGAAAGAGATCCTCCGCTTCGTTCTTATTCCGGGTCAGCCGAAGGGCCGTGTTGTATATGACGCTCATGTGGACCAGGGCGGCGTCTTCGAATTCCCGCCGCTTTCGGTCCGACTCTCCAGACCCCACTGAACCCTCCCCGGAGGGGGGATTCCGGAGCCAACTGGTGCGATCTACTAGAAAAACAACCCTTCCCCTCCAATATTCCCTTTTCTTGTTGGCTCCGGGCCTTCATCTTCGGTAAACTCCCAACGGCTGTCAACCCTGAAAGGACCGCCTCCAGGGAATATCTTGCGCCACTTGCCCGTTATCATCCTTTAAAAATCGCAAGCGAAAGTCGACCGCCGAGCCGTCCTCCAGAGGATGGAGGAAATTTCTGGGTTTATGTGAATTGAACATAGAAGATAGGGGGTTACAATGAAAAGGTTGGCCCTCGTGGGCATAATCGTCGGCCTGGTAGGGGTCCCTCTCGCTCTTGCACAGGTTGCTCTATTCCCGCCAGATCTGACCATCGATGGATCACCCGTATTGAAGGTCCTCCCCAAGGATGCCATTCCGGCCATCGACCGGCCGGAGTTTACCTCCGTCCAGGAGGCCGATCGGTATTTTCGGGACGACGAGACCGTCCTCGGAGTGCGGCGCGGAAATGTCAGACGGGCCTACTCTCTCTGGCAACTCAACCACCACGAAATCGTCAATGACCGGGTGGGGGATCTCCCGCTCGCCGTTACCTGGTGACCCCTCTGCTTTACGGGCATCGTGTATGTCCGGCCCACGCACCAGGGAAAGCCGCTCACCTTCGGCGTGAGCGGAATGCTATGGAAAGACGCCCTGGTCATGTACGATCGCGAAACCGACACCCTATGGAGCCACTTTAACGCCAAGGCCATCCACGGCCCCCTCCAGGGAATGGCGCTCAAGCCGTATCCGGCGATCCACACGACCTGGGGACAATGGAAGCGGCTGCATCCCGACAGCCAGGTGCTCTCCAAGCGTTCCCGCTTCGGCGGCACCGAGGGACGGTCTGACGTCTACCAGGGGTACATGGTGGACCCGAATAGTCTCGGGATCTTTGGGACACGTAATCCCGATTCCACCCTTCCAGGAAAAGAACGTGTCTTTGGGCTCACCTACAACCGGATGAGGGTGGCGTATCCTTTTCGGTATCTCAGCCGCTCCCCTCTCGCCCACGACACCGTGGCCGACGAACCGGTCCTGGTCGTCTTCGTCGCAGCGGAGTCTACCGCGGTCGCCTTCACCCGTCGAGTTGGACACCGGACTCTGCAGTTTGACCGGCTCCGCCAGACTGACGGGAAATGGACCATGGAAGACACTGAAACCCGGTCTCTGTGGCAGGCTTTGAAGGGAGAAGCCATCGCCGGTCCGTTAAAGGGATCCCGGCTCACCCCGATTCCGGGCCACTTAGTGTTCTGGTTTGCCTGGAAGGGATTTTACCCGGACAGCCGCCTCTGGACCGGCTCATGATGGAGGAGGTCGGGAATTCTCAGTAAAGGCGAGTCCGGGGAGTGGAGGGGCTCCTCGCTTCTTTGAGGGAACCTTGCTAATCCATGAGGCACATCGCCGCCGCAAAAACGGGTTAAATGATTTTGTCCCCTTTGCTATCCTGATCGGCAGCACAGTGGCAAAGACCGAAAGAAAAGATCCAAGACCCACAGGCAAAAAAAGGGCGGAGTGGAGTAGTATGTGACACGGCACGCCGGCGAACGGGATGCGTATGCTCGGAGGACAGGTGAGCTCGCCATGAAGGCGGAGGAAAAGAGCAAACCGGTTGGGACGGAATCGGGGGTCCCACGATCGACTGCGGCCCCGGACACGCCAGAGAAGCGGCAGGAGTGGTGGCGACCCGTCGTGCTCCTGGTTGTGATCCTGATTCTTTTCATCCTGGCGAAGGTGTTCGGGATCGGTGAGCGGCTGAGCGACCTCAGGGGGTTGATCCAGGAACTGGGCCCCTGGGGACCTCTTGCGTTCGTGTTGCTTTACTCGGCAGGAGTCGTCGCGGCCATCCCCGGCTCAGCCCTGACTGTTGCAGCAGGAGCCCTCTTCGGGTCGGTGCTTGGGGTGATTCTGGTGATCAATGCAGCTACCCTCGGGGCGAGTCTCGCCTTCTTGATTGCACGGTACTTCGCCCGGGATGCCGTCGCCCGACGGCTTTCGGCAAACGAGAAATTCCAAAAACTGGATCGGCTCACCGAAGAACACGGAGCCATCATCGTCGCGCTAACCCGCCTGGTCCCCTTGTTCCCCTTCAACCTGCTCAACTACGGTTTCGGCCTCACGCGAGTTCCCTTCTGGACCTACGTGGGCTGGTCCTGGCTCTGCATGTTGCCCGGAACGATCCTCTATGTCGTGGGAGCAGATGTCTTTACCAAGGGCCTGGCCGAGGGCCGCGTGCCTTGGGCCCTTGTGGGTGCCTTGGTTGCGGTAGGACTAATCCTCACCTTCCTGGTCCGGCATGCACGTCGAACACTCAAGGCGCGCGATATCCCGACCAAGGCAGAATAGAATCAAATTCGCATGAGGAGCTCCCCTATGAATCGGATACCAGAGGTCCTCCCCCCAGACGAACACAATCAATTGTTGGTTTCCAACGTCCATCCGCTGGATTGGAAGAGCCCCGACCCCGCGCCCCGATACAACCTGGTCGTCATTGGAGCAGGAACTGCCGGCCTGGTCACCGCCGCAGGTGCAGCAGGGCTTGGCGCTCGAGTCGCGTTGATTGAAAAGCACCTCCTGGGGGGGGACTGCCTCAATGTGGGCTGCGTCCCGTCAAAATGCGTGATCCGATCCTCTCGCGTTATTGAAGAGGTCCGTATGGCCTCCGAGCTTCAGGTGCGCGTTCCAGAAGGAACCAAGGCCGACTTCCCGGCGGTCATGGAGCGCATGCGCCGCCTGAGAGCCCGGATCAGCCATCACGATTCGGCCCGCCGAGTCCAGCAGTTGGGCGTCGACGTGTTCCTGGGGGAAGGCCGATTCACCGGCCGGGACACGATTGAGGTGGATGGCAAGATGCTCCTGTTCAGCAAGGCTGTCATCGCCACGGGCGCTCGCCCCGCCGCCCCGCCGATTCCGGGTCTCGCCGAGGCCGGCTACCTCACGAACGAGACGGTGTTCTCCCTGACGGAACTCCCGAGACGCCTGGCGGTGATCGGGGCCGGCCCGATCGGCTGCGAGATGTCCCAGGCCTTCCGACGGCTGGGGTCGGAGGTGTCCATCCTCGAAGCCCAATCACAAATTCTCACCCGTGAGGATCGCGACGCGGCCGAGATCGTTCAGAACGCGTTTGTGCGCGACGGGGTGAACCTTGTTTTGGGATGCAAGATCCTCAAGGTGGAAACCCGCGGGGCGGAGAAGGTCATCCAATTTGAAGGGAACGGTGCCTGCACTGATCTGTCGGTCGATGAAATCCTCGTTGGGGTCGGACGCGCGCCCAACGTCGAGGGGTTAAACCTGGAAGGGGCGGGGGTGGAATACACCCGGCACGCGGTGCAGGTAAACGACTACCTTCAGACGACCAACCCCCGCATCTATGCCGCCGGCGATATCTGCCTTCCCTACAAATTCACGCACACCGCGGATGCGACGGCTCGCCTTGTGATCCAGAATGCCCTCTTTCTCGGGCGCAAGAAATGGAGCACGCTGATTGTTCCCTGGTGCACGTACACTGATCCCGAGATCGCCCACGTCGGGATATATGAGCGGGACGCCGAGGAAAGCGGAATCCGCGTCGAAACGTTCATCCGATATCTGAAAGACGTCGACCGGGCCATTGCCGACGGCGAGGAGGAGGGATTCGTTAAGGTCCATGTCAAAAAAGGGACTGACAACATCCTGGGCGCCACCGTGGTCGCCCGCCACGCGGGAGAGATGATAAGTGAAATTACCACGGCGATGGTCGGAAGGATCGGCCTGAAGACGATCGCAAACGTTATCCATCCTTACCCCACTCAGGCCGAAGCCATAAAACAAGTAGCGGATGCCTATAACCGCACGCGGCTGACGCCGGGAGTCAAAAAACTCTTTATCCGTTGGTTCGCCTGGACGCGATAACCTATCCCTGGATTCCCTCCACGGAATACGGCTCTTGTCCCGTCCAACGATCCATATTCCCTGCATCCTTTCGCCGTGCGCGGCGTCTAACAGCAGTAAGAATGCGAGTGGATAGTTCTGGGTTCCTCTTTCGGAAATAAATCTTGACAATGCATCTGCGGGACTCTATACAGGAAAATACTCTCTGTTTCCCGCTCTCACCCCGGAGAATGACCTGGGCGCACCACGGGGTTTGTTGTTTGTTCGCAACGACCCCCGGACTGGGAGGGGTTCGACCCGGGTCCCCTTCGTCGAGACAGCAGACGATCTATCCCTCCCAACCGTTCACTCAATCATGTCTACTCCAACACCCATAGCGTTTGCGAAAGGTGCATCTGCGTACAAGACGTACCTCGAAAGTCCCCACGGACGTCTCCGGATGGAGATCGTCTGGCATCAATTGTCGAGGTTCATGACGCAGGCGTGGGGAGCAGCCTCGCGACCCCTCCAAATCCTCGACGTGGGCTGCGGGACCGGAGAACTCGCTCTTCGTTTCGCCGCTCGAGGCCACGCAGTCACGCTCCTCGACCCCGTGGAGGAGATGCTTCACCTGGCCAAGGAAAAGGCGCAGGCCATTGAGCCTCCTCCCGTGATACCATCGCGCTTTCTCCGGGGATCACTCGAAGAGGCCCCCGATCTTCTAGACCAGCAAACCTTCGATGTCCTGCTCTGCCACGCTGTGGTGGAGTATCTCCCAAGTCCTGAGAGGGCCTTGATGCCGCTTCGCTCCCTCTTGACCCCAGGGGGATATCTCTCTTTGGTCGGCTTGAACCGCCGGCAAGAGCCCCTCCGTCTGGCCATTCGGGACCGCAAATTCGAAGAGGCGAGGCGGGCCCTCGCGGAAGAGGGATCGACCGACTCTCTCTTTGGCCTTCCCCGGAAGGGAATGACCACCGAAGAGCTTTACGCGCAACTTGAGGCCGCCGGCATCGAGGTCGTCTTCCACGAGGGGA
>CAYGBT010000072.1:0-12660 GCA_964348275.1 uncultured bacterium | reverse complement strand
TTTGCTCATGGTGCCCGCCTGGACGGGCTTGACGATCTCCTGCCGGGAGAGGTCGAAGATCGCCTCGAAGATCTGCGTGCGCTCCTGGCTGTTTGCCTCCCCCGCGACGAAGAGCACGCGGGCGCTGTGCTGGATGTAGCGGGGGCAGAGGAGCTGCCGCTTGAGGAGCTCCATGATGACAGGCGCCTTGGCGCGGTCGAAGCGGCCCGGGTCGCCGAGGCGGTCCAGCTCGGCGAAGAACGCGTACGTCCACTCGTTGTGGTAGCCCCACAACTTCTCGAACAGCTCTTTCGTGAACTGGGTGCCCGCCTTGACCTGGAAGGCGTTCTGGGCCGGGACGAGCCCGTCGTCGGTGAGGGCCGGGCCTTTGAGGTAGCCGTCCTTCGTGATGGCGGCCCGGTGATGGATGAGGGTCCAGAGCCAGGAGACGTCGATCCGATAGGTGGCGAGGTCGTTCATGAACCTGAGGCGGAGCTCGTAGTCGTCGATGGCAGCCGCGAAGTTGCCGTTGAGAATCTGGAAGCCGTAGTTCGCCGCCATGTAGAAGGCGTGCTGGATGTTCTCGATCGTGATGTCGCCCTTCGGCACCCCGTAGATGTCCTCCCAGAGCTCTCGCGTGAAGAGCTTCTCCGGCCTGTCGTACATGTCCTTCGTGATGACCCAGGGCGTGATCTTGCCTTGCGCGTTCAGCAGGTCGCGGGATTGGAGGAGGGACCGCTCCGCGTCGCTAATACCGCTGGCGACCGTCGGCACCGGTTTGCCCTTCACGTCCACGGTCTCGAGCGGGGCATCGACGAGGGCCTGGAGCCGCGTCACCGGCGCCTGGAGGGGCCCATTGCCCGCGGCGACGTAGGCCGGCTCCGGGCTGGCGACCCAGCTCTGCCGATAGGCATCGTAGAGGCGTCCCCTGACCCGGTCGGAGAGGATCTCTTCCAGGGTGGGCCTCTGCCCGGCGGGGAGGGGTCCGTCGGGCACGAACATGAGGCCCAGCAGGCGCTCTCTGAGCTTGTCGATGACAATGGCGCGGAGCGCGAGCGGGTTGTACCTGGCGCGGCCATACGGGTCGGCCGGCTGGTAGATCATGACCGCGGCCATGCCGCCGATGGGGCCCCCATGGCTGAGCTCGCCGTTCTTCATGCCGGCCATAAGCATCATCAGCGCGTTGAACCGCTGGTACGCGATATAGTTCGGCGAGGCCATGCCGATCGACTGCGGATCCGGAAAGACGCCCTGCGGGTCGTCCTTCCACATCTCGATGAGGCTGCCCAGGTAGTCCCAGCGGCCGACGTTCGTCCCCAGGAGCCGGCGCCGCAGCACCCAGGCGATCGCGGGCAGGAACCGGCCCGCGTTGCCCTCCTCATACAGGATCTTGATCTTGAAGGTCCCCGGCCGCACGCCGATCGCCTCCTCCACCCGAACCAGGAGCTTCTCGACAATCAGGGCCTCCTGCGGGGTCTGGATCTTCGGGATGTAGTAGTACACACCGGTGCCGGCGCGCGTGAGGGCGTCGTAGGTGTTGACGGCCCAGAGGATGGTAATGGGGATCATGGCGGGCGCAGGCCGGCCGTCCACCGTGATGTGGTCGTACTGTAGGTGCTTCCCGGGAGGCCGGGCGAACCGGGTCGGCCACTCGGCCGGGGACTTCTTGAGCTGGTACACGCGAGGCTGGCCTTTTTTCACCACCTCGTAGGGACGGTCGGCCCAGCGGCCCTCCAGAATGTCTTTGGCGTTCTGCATGGCCGCGAAGACCCCGATGGGCTGATTCTTAGGCGCGCCGTCGGGCCGGAAGTGAGGGGGCGAGGCGTCCTCGAAGTCCGGCATGTTTATGGGCGCCGCGCTATTCAAGGCGTTGAAGGCCATGTCGAGCGGATGCCACGGGCCCGTGAGTTCCAGGCCGGGGTTCGTCAACGGATGGGCGTCCTTCGGGATGGGCACCTCGTCGTTGAGGCGCCAGCGCCACTGGCTGTCCTGGCCGAGGAAGTTGTCGATCATGCCCTGGACGATCTGGTGAAAGGTCCAGGGCTTCCCCGTCACGGGGTCGTCGAAGGTGTCGTCCCACTTCGGCCAGGCGTATTTCTCCCTGACCGGCGCGGAGGATGCGAGGAGCTCCCGGCGCGCGGTGAGGGCCTTCGTGATCTCGGGAGCCAGCTCGCGGGTGAGCGCGACGATCAGCTGTTCGACGTCGACTTCCCGGCCGTTGACTTTCTTGGTCCCGAAGAGCTCCGGAAAGGTTTGGGCGATGTCGTTGTGGATGATCATGGCCTCGGCCTCCTCAGCATGTCCCTGTGGGCATGCCTATTGTCGGGCCCCCGGGCCACCTGGACCTGGCTGCCGTGCGGGCCCTTCCTCGATGCTTCCGGCGGCGGAAATGTGCAGATGCTACAGGAGGGTGAAGCGCCAGTCAAGGGGGTGATCGTGACGGGCGCGGGCCGCGGCATCGGCCGCGGCGCCCGTGTATGCATGGGAGGGTGCGAGTCTGGCGATCTGCTCCGGGAACGCTGACAAGCTGGCGTCCGCACGATGGCCATCAATCTCAGGGGGCCTGGCTGATGGCGTGCGCCGTGATCCCCCACATGGTGTGGCAGAAGGGCGGGAGCGGGATCAACTTTTCCTCCGGCCTCGGCCGTGGAGCCTACCCCGGATGAAGCGGGCCACTACCGCTGGGCAGCTCGTCCCCTGGATCTCCGATCCCCTCAACGTGGTGCTGGATAAGGAGGACCTGCAGGCGATCAACGCCGCCCTCAAGGCGTACTTCGACACCTGTATCGCGACCGGCCAGGGGCTCTCCGGGGTGCGGGTGAACTGAGCGTCGAGAGATCCCTCGTGCCCAGCCCAGAGATGATTGGCACGTTGCCTCAATTATCTGCTGGTGCTACTTTCCCTTTGACAGGGATAAGGAGGTGTGCTAACTAACGGGAAGCAAGGAATTTCCACCGACGTGCGTCTCCCTCCCCGAAATCAACAGGGTCCCGCCGCGCAGGAGGCATTCGCCAATGCATCACTTCCAGTATCGGGGTGAGGACCTCTACTGTGAAGAGGTCCCCGTCGCGGCCCTTGCCGAGGAGGTGGGGACCCCCTTTTATCTGTACAGCCACGCCACTCTCACTCGCCACTTTCGGGTTTTCGACGAAGCCTTCCACGAAATTCCCCATTTGATCTGCTTTGCCGCCAAGGCCAACGCCAACCTTGCTCTCTTGAGCCTGTTCGCCGGCATGGGAGGGGGGGCGGATGTCGTTTCAGGGGGAGAGCTGTTCCGGGCACTGCAGGCCGGCATTCCGCCCGACCGCATCGTCTTCGCGGGCGTGGGCAAGAGTCGGGAAGAGATGGGCGAGGCCCTGAAGGCAGATATCCTCATGTTCAATGTGGAGTCATCCCAGGAGCTCCACCTGCTCAATCAGGTGGCTGGAGCAATGGGGACAAGGGCCCGGGTGGCACTCCGGGTGAACCCCGATGTGGATCCCAAAACGCATCCGTACATCTCCACCGGGCTTAAAAAGAGCAAGTTCGGCATCGATATCTCGTTGGCGCTGGAAGAATACCAGCTCGCCCAGACCTTGCCGCACATCGCAATCATCGGGATCCATAAACATATCGGGTCACAAATCACCGAGGTGAGCCCCTTCGTGGATAGCCTCGGCCGCATCGCCGAGTTGATTGGTGAGCTTCGCAAGGCTGGCATCGACATCCAGTATCTGGACGTGGGGGGAGGTCTCGGGATTCCGTATAGTGATGAAACGCCCCCACACCCGACCGAGATGGCCCAGGCGGTTACCCCGCTCCTGAAGGCTCTTGGCTGTACGATTGTATTTGAACCGGGGCGCGTGATTGCGGGTAATGCCGGGATCTTGGTGACGAGGGTGCTCTATACAAAGCGGACCCCCACGAAGGATTTTGTCATTGTGGACGCCGGGATGAGCGACCTGATCCGGCCGAGCTTGTACGGCTCCTACCACGCCATCCAACCTGTCCGCCGGCAGGGGGGGCGCGAGCCGATGACGGTGGATGTGGTCGGACCGATCTGCGAGTCGGGGGACTTTTTGGCCAAAGATCGACAGATGCCCATGGCGGAGCCAGACGAACTTCTGGCCGTGATGAGTGCGGGGGCCTATGGATTCACCATGGCCTCCAACTACAATTCTCGACCCAGGTCAGCCGAGGTGTTGGTCAAGGGCGATCGCCACTTTGTCATTCGGGCGCGGGAGAGATACGAGGATCTCGTACGGGGAGAGGAGATTCCCGACAACCTCTAATCGGTTCAGAGTGGAGTGCAGAGAGTTGAGCGTGTTGAGGAAAACTCTCGACTCTGAACTCTCAACTAAATGTGGAGGGGAGCGCGATGAAGAAGAGCTTTCAAGGTTCGATAGTCGCAATGGTCACTCCCTTTCGGGACGGAAAGGTCGACGAGGCCAAGATCCGCGAGCTGGTCGAGTTCCATGTCACGAACGGCACGCATGCCATTGTGCCATGCGGGACGACTGGTGAGTCCCCTACCTTGAACCATGAAGAGCACAAGAAGGTGGTGGAGGTCACCATTCAGGCAGTGGCGGGTCGGGTCCCGGTGGTGGCTGGGACCGGGTCCAACTCCACGGCGGAGGCCATCGAGCTCACGGCGCACGCCAAGAAGGCGGGGGCGGACGGCGTCCTGATGGTATGCCCGTACTACAACAAGCCGACCCAGAAGGGCCTCATCGCGCATTACAAGGCGGTGGCGCAGGTGGTGGACATCCCGATCATCCTATACAACATCCCAGGACGGACGGGGGTCAATATGCTTCCCGAGACGGTGGCGACCCTGGCGGAGCTGCCGAACATCGTGGGCATCAAAGAGGCGAGCGGGTCGTTGGAGCAGATGACGGAGGTAATCCACCTCTGCGGGGATAGGCTCACGGTCGTCTCGGGCGATGATACGCTGACGCTTCCGCTCATGGCCGTTGGAGGCAAGGGGGTGATCTCGGTCATTGCCAATATCCTTCCAAAGGATTCGGCGGAGATGACCAATGCTGCGTTGAATGGAGACTGGAAACGAGCAAAAGAGCTTCACCTCCGTATGTTCCCCCTGTTAAAGGCGATGTTCTATGAGACGAATCCGATCCCGGTGAAGACGGCGATGCAGCTTTTGGGGAGACTGAATGGGGAGCTCAGATTGCCACTCGCGCCGATGTCTGAGGCCAACCGGGACAAGTTGGTGAAGGCCTTGAAAGATTACGGACTCCTGTCCTAAGGCGGTTCGTCGTGAGCTGACTGCTGGTCGCTGGGTGCTGGCAGCGGAGTGAAGTGACCATGATCCGCGTTATTGTGACCGGGGCTGCAGGAAGGATGGGGGGGCGCATCCTTGCGCTCACGAAAGAGACGGGCGATTTTCAAATCGTCGGGGCGACGGAACGCCCTGGCCATCCCGCCATCGGTCAGGATGCCGGTGAGGTGGCCGGGATTGGGTCCGTGGGGGTGACGGTCGCCGACAGCCTTTCAAAAATCATCACGGGGGCCGATGTCGTCATGGACTTCACCGCCCCGGAGGCCTCGATAGTTCACCTGCGGACGGCGAGCGAAGCCGGCGTGGCCATCGTGGTGGGAACCACCGGCTTGAGCAAGGAGCATCTGGACGAGGCCCGGCGTCTGGCACCCAAGATGCCGTGCGTCATCTCCCCCAACATGAGTGTGGGGGTGAATGTTCTGTTCAAGGCCTTAAAGGAGGTGGCGCAAACTCTCGGAGACGACTATGAAGTCGAGGTCGTTGAAGCCCATCATCACTTCAAAAAGGATGCCCCGTCCGGCACCGCTCTCAGGATGGCCCAGGTGGTGGCCGAGGCGTTGGGGTGGGACCTGGAGCAGGTCGCCATTTACGGCCGCAAAGGGATGGTGGGGGAGAGGCCAAAGGCGCAGATCGGCGTCCATACCGTTCGGGCAGGCGATATCGTGGGTGAGCACACGGTGGTCTTCGGGGGAATGGGGGAGCGGGTCGAGATCATCCACCGGGCCCACAGTCGGGATAACTTTGCCCGGGGGGCCCTTCGCGCTGCTCGATATGTGGTTCAGGCCCCAAAGGGGCTTTATGACATGGCGGACGTGCTGGGGCTGAAATAGTCGGTCCGCCTTTATCGTTTTTTATTTGGAGCATGAATCGTGAGCTGCTGGTCGACTGCTCGTCGCTGGCAGCTTTCCCTTTAGACAGGGAGAGGGTTCCTCATGCGGGTTGTCCGTTTCCAGACCGGCGGAGGGGCCAGATACGGGGTGGTCGAGCAAGACATTGTTCGGGAGATCGCGGGAGATGTCTTCAGCCAGTTCCGCGCAACCCGCAAAAAGCATCCCCTCAAGCGATTGCGATTTCTTCCTCCAACCGAGCCCACGAAGATCGTGGGGGTCGGGCTCAATTACCGAGACCATGTAGCTGAACTTGGGTTTGAACTGCGCGACGAGCCGGTGATCTGTATTAAGCCCGGCACGTCAGTGCTTCCTCACCTGGGGAGGATCCTTTATCCCAAGGAGTCCAACCGCGTGGACTATGAGGCCGAGCTGGCCATTGTCATTGGACGGTACGCGAGAGAGGTCCCCATAAAAAAGGCCGCAAGATACATCCTCGGGTACACCTGCTTCAATGACGTCACCGCACGGGATCTGCAGCGGAAGGATGGGCAGTGGACGCGGAGTAAGTCCTTCGACACGTTTGCCCCCCTGGGACCCTGGATGGAGACGGCCTTGGATCCCGGCAATGCGCCGGTCCGCGCGTACCTGAATGGCGAACTCAAACAGAATTCCAATACGGCAAACTTCATCTTCGACGTACCAACCATGGTGAGTTTTATCACCAGGGTGATGCCGCTGTTTCCTGGAGATATCATCGCGACGGGGACCCCGTCGGGCGTTGGCCCGATGAAGCCGGGGGACACGATCGAAATCGAAATTGAGGGAATCGGTTGTCTCCGGAATACCGTGACTCGCAAATCGTAGGAGGTTGACGCCCAGATGGAGAGACAGTTTCCTTACGCCGCCAGATTGAAGCAGCTCCCTCCGTACCTCTTTGCTGAGATCGATCGCCTGAAACAAGAGGCGACCGACAGGGGGATGGACATCATCGACTTGGGGGTGGGAGACCCGGATCTTCCTACCCCTCCTCATATCGTGAAGCGGATGGCCGAAGCCATCACAGACCCACGCAATCACCGATATCCCTCCTACGAGGGGCTGCTGGAGTTCCGGCGGGCGGCAGCTGAATGGTTCCGGGACCGCTTCGGGGTGGTTCTCGATCCGGCCACGGAGGTCTTGACCCTCATCGGGAGCAAGGAGGGGATCGGACATATTCCGCTCGCTTATATCGATCCCGGGGAGACGGTCCTCATCCCCGATCCTGGCTATCCAGTCTATCAAGCGGCGACGGTCTTTACGGGAGGGAACGCCCATCCGATCCCGCTCTATCCCTCGAACGGCTTTCTCCCAGACCTGGAGAGTATTCCGCTCGACGTGCTCCGAAAGACGAAGATGCTCTTCCTAAACTACCCCAACAATCCGACCGCGGCCGTGGCCCCGGAGGAGTTCCTTGTTCAGGCTGTGAAGTTCGCCCGAACACACTATCTCATCCTCTGTCACGATGCTGCCTACTCTGAGGTTGCCTTTGATGGCTTCCGGCCGGCTTCTATCCTGAATGTCGACGGGGCCAGGGAGGTGGCGATCGAGTATCACTCGCTTTCAAAAACCTACAACATGACTGGGTGGCGAATTGGGTTTGTCGTGGGAAGTGCCCAGATTCTGGCCGGTCTCGGCCGGATCAAGACCAATCTGGATTCCGGCGTGTTCCAGGCGGTCCAGTACGCGGGAATCGAGGCACTCAAGGGTCCCCAAGACAGCGTCGCGACACAGTGCAAGATCTATCAGGAGCGACGGGATGCCCTCGTGGAGGGTCTGAATAGCCTCGGGTGGAACGTCACCAAGCCCCGGGCGACCTTTTACGTCTGGATCCCAGTTCTGCCTGGGTATAACTCGACGGAGCTGGTTAAACGGCTCCTCGGCGAGGCGGGAATCGTGACGACGCCGGGCGTTGGGTTCGGACCTCACGGCGAGGGGTTCATCCGGGCGGCTCTCACCGTCCCGGCAGAGCGCATCCGGGAGGCGGTTGAGCGCATCAGCAAAATGAGTTTCTAGCAGACCGACGACCGAGATTAGGTTTTGGGTGTTCGGTGTTGGATGTTAGGGTTTGTTGGGTTGCTTGGGCTTGTTGGGTTTAGTTCACTAGCCTCCCAGCTTCCTAGCGTCCCATCCTTCCAGTCACCAGTCACTGATTGCGGATATTTAGACTTCGGACGTTGGACTTTGGACCCTGAGCCATGAACTTTGAACCCTAAACTAAGCCATGTCGGACAAGGTCTTCGTCAGCGGCATTAGTTTTTACGGACATCACGGGGCCCGGGAGGAGGAGCGGATCCTGGGGCAACGTTTTCTGGTGGACGTAGAGCTGACCCTCGACCTCCGCCCGGCGGGTGGCTCGGATGACCTAGCCCTGACAGTGGATTACGCGGACGTCGTCAAGCGGGTCACGGCGATCGGTCGGACGCGGCGCTTTTACCTGTTGGAGGCCCTGGCCGAGGCGACGGCCGCGGACCTCCTTGAGCGATACAGGGTGCAGGAGGTTCGGGTCCGGGTGATGAAATGTGCTCCGCCGCTTGACGACTGCGTGGGGTCGGCAGGGGTGGAGATTGTCCGGAGGCAAGAGCATTGATTCGCGTCTATCTCGGCCTCGGCACAAACCTGGGAGATCGGTTGGAACACCTGGAACGCACCCTTTCGCTCCTTACGTGCCGTCCCGGGATCCAGCTCCTGCGGCTCTCCTCGTTGTATGAGACGGAGCCCGTGGACGTGCAAGGGAGCTGGTTCTTGAATGCCGTGGCGGAAGTGGAAACTTCCCTTGGTCCTCACGCGGTACTGGAGACTCTCCTGCAGGTGGAGCAAGCCTGTGGGCGACCGCCCGTGGACCAACGGGGAGAAGCGCGCGTCATGGACGTGGACCTGCTCCTCTACGGCTCTTCGATTATCACGGAGCCAAACCTCGAAGTGCCACACCCTCGGATGCACCTTCGACGCTTTGTCCTGGTCCCCCTGGTCGAACTCGTCCCCAGTTTGGTACATCCGGGATTGGGGATACGTATCGATGACCTCCTGGCCCGGCTTCCCCCAGTTCCCGAAGTTCGGAGCGTGGCTCAGGAGTGGTTTTCCACCCGGGTCCGAGAGAGGTGTTCTCCGTGACCGTGGCGTTCGAGCCTCACTATCTGGTCGTGGAGGGGCCAATTGGAGTCGGTAAAACCTCGCTGGCCGCATTGCTGGCCCAGCGCCTCCAGGCCCGGGCCGTCCTGGAGGCGGCCGAGGAGAACCCCTTCCTGAAGGAGTTTTACCGGGATATGCGGCGACAGGCGTTTCAGACCCAGCTCTACTTCTTGCTGACGCGTTATCGCCAACAGCAGGAGCTCCAGCAGTTCGAGCTATTCCGGCAGCGTTTGGTCAGCGATTATCTCTTCTCGCGGGACCGGATTTTTGCGTATCTGACCTTGGATGATCATGAGCTTGCCCTCTACGAAAAGTTCTACGCCCTCTTGGAGGCCCGCATCCCCAAGCCGGACTTCGTTATTTACTTGCAGGGCGACGTGGAGGCATTGTATAAAAGGATCTCCATCAGGGGGCGAGCCTACGAACAGGATATTCCCCGGGAATACCTGGAGGATGTGGTTCAGGCGTATAATCACTTTTTCTTCCATTACACCGACACGCCCCTTTTGGTGGTCAACACGGCGGAAATCGACTTTGTGAAACGAAAGGGGGACCTCGACGATCTGATCCAACAAATCCAGTCGATGAAGCGGGGAACACAGTATTACGTCCCGCTTGGATCCTAAGCGGACCGAGACGGGCAGGGAAGAGCCGCTCAAGCCAAGAACCTGCCACCCTGAACCAATAGCGTTGGGAGTGGCGAATTTGCTCCGGGCGATAGAGCGGCATGGTCAAACGAAGACCTCCTAGCGCGTCTGGGAGGTCTTTTTTTGTTCACAGTTCACCGTTCACGGTTCACGGTTAAGCTCGGGGTTTAATCTGTGAACCGTGCACCGTGAACTTTGAAAGGAGGGATCGATCGTGGCAGGAACGCGAATAACGACGGTCACCTTGCGGGACATGAAGCATCGCGGTGAAAAGATCAGTATGCTCACCGCCTACGACTATCCCATCGCCCGGCTTCTCGATGAGGCAGGAATCGAGGTGATCCTGGTCGGGGACTCGTTGGCCATGGTGGGACTGGGGTACGAGACCACCCTGCCGGTGAGCATGGAGGAGATGCTTCATCATGTTCGCGCTGTGACCCGGGGAGTGAAGCAGGCGCTTGTGGTGGCCGATATGCCCTTCGGATCGTATCAGGCTACGCGGGAGGACGGTGTCAAGAACGCCGTTCGATTTCTCAAGGAGGCCGGGGCGCAAGCCGTCAAGCTGGAAGGGGGACGGGAGGTGGCAGACCTCACGCGCCAACTGACGGGCGCGGGCATTCCGGTGATGGGACACCTGGGGCTGACCCCGCAGATGGTTCATCAGTTCGGGGGTTTCAAGGTCCAGGCGCGCACCGCCACGGCCGCGGAGCGGCTGTTGGAGGAGGCCCTGCTCCTCGAACAAACGGGGATCTTTTCCCTCGTTCTCGAAGGCATTCCCTGGCAGGTGGCGGAGGTCATCACCAAAGAGCTCCGCACCCCCACGATCGGAATTGGGGCGGGGCCTTTCTGCGACGGTCAGGTGCTCGTCACGAACGACCTCCTGGGTCTCTTTGACGACTTCACCCCCAAGTTTGTCAAGCGGTACGCCAACTTGAAGGAAACGATCACGGCAGCGTTTGCCGAGTACCAGCGAGAGGTCAAGGCCGCCCAGTTCCCGGGCCCCGAACATGCGTTTCGCCTCGATGAAAAGGAGAGCGAGCGATGGGAGCAGCATCTCCAACGGCGGCGTCAGCAGGTCAAAACCCTCGGGAGAGGCTGAGGGGTGTCGATGGAAATCATCCGCGATGTTCCCGAAATGCAGAGGAGGGTGACCGCGCTTCGAGAGCAGGGGAAAGTGATCGGCTTCGTCCCCACCATGGGCTTCCTTCATGACGGACACCTCTCTCTCTTCCGAGCTGCGCGCCTCGAGAACCAGATCCTGGCGATCAGCATCTTTGTGAATCCCACCCAATTTGACCGGCCAGAGGATCTCGAGACGTATCCGGTCGATCTCGAAGGGGATCTCGCAAAGGCGCGGGAGGAGGGGGTTGATCTCGTGTTTATCCCAGCACGGGAGGACATGTACCCACACGGGTACTCTACCTTTGTCGAGGTGGAGGGGCTCACGCGGCGATGGGAGGGGACGTACCGGCCGGGGCACTTTCGGGGCGTGGCCACGGTCGTGGCCAAACTCTTTCAAGTCGTCAAGCCCCACCGAACGTACTTCGGCCAAAAGGATTACCAGCAGGCTCGCATCGTTCAGCACATGGTCCGAGATCTCGATATGAACATCGAGGTGGTCGTGCTCCCCACCGTTCGAGAGCCTGATGGGCTCGCCATGAGCTCCCGCAACGCGAACCTGACCGCCGACGAGCGGCGGCAAGCGCCGATGCTCCACCGGGCTCTCTGCTGGGCCGGCGATCGAGTCAAGAGCGGAGAGCGGGATGCACAAGTGCTAGTGGAGGGGATGGAGCGAATGATCCAAGAGGGGACCTCTGCCGCGGTCGACTATGTCGGTCTGTGCCATCCCGAGTCGCTGGAGCCCTTGGAAAAAGTGGAGGGCCCAGCCGTCGCGCTCCTGGCGGTCCGTTTCTCGAAGGCGCGGCTCATCGACAACGTCATGATCAATGTTCCCTGATGTCCCCCCCCTCAGTACGTTCACGCGGATGGCCTGAACGGGTGCGGCCGTTTCCAAAGATCCGCTCTCGCTCAAGGGACCGGCTCGGGCAGTTTTCCGGTTGAACCCTAAATCTGGCCTTCCTTTCCCCCAACGCCCCTACATACAGAGCCTACCCGTCCACAATAAAAAGTTCATCGGAAGGCGTTGATTTTTCTTGACAAAGGGGTTTCAGACGTATATTTTTCACCACTAAATGGGATAGAGTGGGACGAAGTGGTATAGGGTGTGCATATGGGGGAACACCATGAGATTCATTGGACGGTTCCCGCACACGATCGACGATAAAGGCCGGCTCAGTATCCCGTCCAAATTCCGCCAGACGTTACAGGACCGGGGACAGAACGTCCTTGTCCTCACAGACTTTGACGCCTGCATCACCGCCTACCCGCTCGACGTCTGGGCTCGCATCGAAGAAAAGATTCAAAACCAGAGCAACTTCGAAAAAGATATCCGCGCCTTCCTGCGCCTTTTCTACTCCGGGGCGAGCGAGAGCCCCGTCGATGGGCAAGGGCGGATCTTGATCCCTTCTCAGCATCGGGAAAAAGCAGGCCTTAATAGGGAGGTGATGGTCGTCGGGGCACTCAATCGGATCGAGATCTGGGATAAGGAGCGGTGGGATCAATTCCTTACCGCGTCCCCAGTCAGTTTTGAGGATGTCGCCAGTAAGTTGGCTCAGTTGGGGATCTAAAGTAAACGCACAAAGTGCGTTTACTTTGGAGCAATGGAGCAGCGGTTCGACTATGGCTTCGACGGTGAGCCTTC
>CAYGBT010000071.1:0-12782 GCA_964348275.1 uncultured bacterium | reverse complement strand
TCTGGTACCAGATCCAGGTCAAGTTTCGGGACGAGGCCCGGCCCAAGAGCGGCGTCCTCCGGACCCGGGAATTCCTCATGAAGGATTCCTATAGCCTGGATGCGGATGAGGAAGGGCTTCGGCAGAGCTATGAGCGTCACAAGGAGGCGTATGCGCGGATTTTCAGCCGGTGCGGACTCAAGTTTTACGTCGTGGAGTCCGACCCTGGAATGATGGGAGGGGCGGGTTCCCACGAATTCATGGCCCCTTCTCCTGCAGGGGAGGATGAGGTGGCCCTTTGCGGATCCTGTGGCTACGCCGCAAACGTCGAGCTGGCGGGGTCAAGACCCATCCCTCCGACGTTCCCCGCTTGGTCCTCCCTGGAGGAAATTGCCACCCCCGGGACCAGAAGCATCGAGGAGGTCTCGAACTTTCTCAAGATCGATCCCCAGCTCACCCTGAAGACGCTCATGGTCATGACCAAGGATGGGCCGCTCCTCTGCCTCCTTCGCGGAGATCAACAGCTCCACGAGAGGAAAGTCGAGCGGCTCATCGGCCCCTTCCGGCCAGCACATCGCGACGAGGTCAAAGAAGTTGCCGGAGTGGAGGCGGGCTTTCTGGGCCCGATGCATCTCGAATTGCCCCTCTTGACCGATGAGGCCCTTGCGGAGGGGGTCTATGTCGCAGGCGCCAATCGG
The DNA here is from genome assembly GCA_964348275.1 of uncultured bacterium. GTDB lineage: Bacteria > Methylomirabilota > Methylomirabilia > Methylomirabilales > CSP1-5 > CSP1-5. The sequence goes on along the minus strand of CAYGBT010000071.1, from coordinate 12,105 downwards.
GAGGGGTATCACCTCCAGGGGGTGGTCCCGGGCAAGCACTTCAGCGCGCGGTATGCCGATATTCACCGAGTGCAAGGGGGGGACGCCTGCGTGAGGTGTGGAGGACCTCTTACCGTGGAGCGGGTGATTGAGGTTGGAAACATCTTCCAGCTGGGGACCCGGTATTCCACGCCTCTCAGGGCGGTCTATCTCGACGAGAAGGGACAGGAACACCCCATCGTCATGGGGAGCTACGGAATCGGCCCGGCCCGGATTGCTGCCGCCGCCATCGAACAAAATCACGATCAGGATGGGACAATCTGGCCATTGAGCATTGCCCCCTTCCAAGCCACTGTTCTGACGGTGAATGTCAAGGATGAGGCGATGCGAGGGCTAGGCGAGGAGTTATACCGCAGTCTCGAGGCAGCGGGTATCGAAGTCCTCTATGACGACCGGGACGAGCGACCCGGGGTCAAATTCAAAGATGCGGACCTGTTGGGGATTCCCTTTCGGGTCACGGTCGGGAGCCGGGCGGTCCGCGAGGGGGAGGTGGAGATCCGCAATCGCCGGACCAAAGAAGACTCATTCGTGCCAGTCGCAGAAACCCTGCCTTACATCCAGACCCTCGTCACCCGCGCGGATGGGGGATGACCGCTTGGCCGGTCCGCGGCCTTTTCTCGAGGGACCTGTCGTGGCTCCGTGAGGTTATACCGTGGTTGCGTAGGACCGGGGCGAGGTAGGATGAGGGAGGTGGATCGGTAAATCTAACCGCTGGAGGCTTCTTTGTCAGCCTTGGTGGTCTGCTCGGTGCCGCTTTTCTCGGCAGAGGCCTCGGTTTCTTTTTTCTCCCCTTCGGCAGCCTTCTTCCGGTCCGGGCTGGCGTAGTCAGTGACGTACCAGCCGGTCCCTTTGAAGAGGAGCGCGGGAGGCGACAGGACGCGGTGGACGGGTCCGGAGCACGCGACACACGAAGTGATGGGGTCGTCGGAGAACTTCTGGATGGCCTCAAAGGTGTGGCCACAGGCCTCACACTTGTACTCGTAAATCGGCACGGAAGACTTCCTCCTTGTTGACGCGTTGTGGAAAAACCAAAGGGCATTGATAATATCTTCTCCTCAAATTGTCAAGCCCTTTCTCTCGACATGGATCGATGAGTCGCGAATATCCACTCCGTCCCGTTGTGGCCGTCGGCGCCATCGTGGTTAAGGATGGCAAGGTGTTGCTGGTTCGTCGCGGGCGCGAACCGAGTCTCGGTCTTTGGAGCTTGCCGGGGGGGGCGGTCAAGACGGGAGAGCGACTGGAGGAAGCCGTAGCGCGCGAGGTCAAGGAGGAGTGTGGGATTGATGTGAAAGTGGAAGACGTCGTGGAGGTGGTGGAGCGGATTCAGGCCGACCGCGATGGTCGAGTGCAGTATCACTATGTGATCGTCGACTTCCTGGCCTTCTGGCGTCGGGGACGGCTGCAGGCCGCCTCGGATGTCTCAGAGGCCTTATGGGTAGAAACCGGTGCCATCAAGAGGCTCCGGTTGACCACGGGGTTGGCCCACGTCGTAGAAAAGGCCCTCCGCCTCAAACGCCGCGTGCGTGGACACCGGGCAAATTGACGCCCTCCGTCTGCCGCGCTAAAATAATATGGTGGCACCAGTGGAGCGTCTTCGCAGGTCCGGGATGTTCAAGAAATGCAGATCCGGCTGAACGGAAAGGATCGAGATGTGATTAGTGGGATCACTGTTGCCCAGCTTTTGGAAGAGCTGGAGGTTCGGCCAGAACGGGTGGCGGTCCTGGTCAACCAGGGGATTGTGAAGAAGCCCTCTTACGCGTCAACCACGCTCCAGGATGGGGACGCGGTGGAGGTCCTCACGATCATGGCTGGGGGGATGGAGGAGATCGGATGATGGAATTTAAGGACGAGCCGCTTCGATTCGGCGGCAGGGAGTTCACGTCTCGCCTCATCGTCGGCAGTAGTAAGTATCCGGATCCTGGCACGATGCAAGAGGCCTGGAAGGCCTCCGGCGCAGAGATCATCACCGTGGCCATCCGGCGCATGAACCTGGCGACGGGGGGCTCCTTGTTGGATTACATTGATCTTAAGCGCTACACCCTGCTCCCCAACACGGCGGGATGCTACACGAGCGAGGAGGCGATTAAGACGGCCATGATCGCCCGGGAGATGGGGTTATCTGACATGGTGAAGCTGGAGGTCATCGGGGACGAGAAGACGCTGTTCCCTGACACCGCGGCGCTGATCGAGGCGACAAAAACCTTGACCAAGGAGGGCTTCATCGTCCTGCCGTATACCAACGACGACCCGATTGTAGCCAGAAAGCTCGAGGACGCGGGGGCGGCTGCCGTGATGCCTCTCGGCGCGCCGATCGGCTCGGGTCTTGGGATTCGGAACCCGTACAATATCAAGATCATCCTGGAGATGGTGCGGGTGCCGGTCATCGTGGATGCCGGGGTGGGGACCGCGTCTGATGCCGCGATTGCCATGGAGCTGGGCTGCGAGGGTGTCTTGATGAATACCGGAATCGCCGCGGCGAAGGACCCGGTCACCATGGCGACGGCGATGCGCCATGCGATCGAGGCGGGGCGGCGGGCTTATGTGGCCGGGCGCATTCCAAAGAAGCTCTACGCCTCTGCCTCTACCCCTCTCGAAGGGATGCCGGAACTTCGCTAAGGCCTGTTCGCAGGCTACGACGAGCTCAGCCGAGCCGTTCACAGTTCACGGTCGAAAGAGCAGTAACTCGGTTGCCCATCCGCTGAGCCAATACGGCTCGTCAATCCATTCTATGTCATCTGTCCAAGAAGATCCCCGTCAGTGGGGGCTTTATGTGGTCACCGATCGTACGGAGACCTCAAAGAGGTCGCTCGAGGAGGTTGTCGGAGCCGCTTTGAGGGGAGGGGCCAGGGCCTTTCAGCTCAGAGAGAAGGACCTTGAGGCCCGGGAACTCACGGCGCTGGCCGAACGGCTCTTGGGTCTCGTGCGTCCCGCTGGGGGGTACCTCCTTATTAATGATCGGGTTGATGTAGCATTGGCTGTCGAAGCCTCCGGGGCCCATCTGAGCCAGCGGGGCTTTCCGCCGGCGGTCGCCCGTCGCCTGCTCGGTCCGGCAAGGTTCCTGGGGGTTTCTTGTCACTCTCTCACCGAGGCGGAAGAAGCTCAGGAAGGGGGAGCCGACTTCATCGTCCTGGGGCCGATCTTTTTCACCCCCTCTAAGGCCCCGTACGGTCCGCCGCTGGGCCTTGAGGTCCTGCGACAGGTTCGACCCCGGATCCAACTTCCACTCTTTGCCATTGGCGGGATCAACGCGTCGAACAGGCGGGAAGTGCTTGCTGCTGGCGCAGACGGGGTTGCAGTGATCTCTGCGGTTATGACGGCCGCCGATGTCTCGGCGGCGACGAGAGCGTTGCTTCCGTCGGGCTGACGGAGGATGGGCCGTCCGGAAGACTTTCTGTCCTGGCCGTGGAGAAGACAAAAGCTGGAAGGGGTTCCCTTCCGGCTTTTTTCGCTCTCGTGGAGGAGGATTATTTGATGGCGTTTTTCAAGTCTTTTCCTGCCTTGAACCGCGGAACCCTGGCGGCCGGGATGCGAATGACTCTGCCGGTCTGAGGATTCCGGCCGTTGCGGGCCGCGCGCCGCCCGACGGAAAACGTACCGAAGCCTACCAAGGTCACCTTCCTCCCCTTCTTAAGGGAATCCCGGATTGACTTCAAGGTACTTTCGAGGGCGATCTCGGCCGCCTTCTTCGTCATTCCTGAACCCTTGGCCATTCTCGCGACCAGCTCCGCCTTCGTCATGGGGTGTCACCTCCTTTCGGATGGTCCTACTGAAATGAGGACGAAATGAAGACGGTGGGGGGATGAGGATGGTTGGCGTATATCAAAGAGCCGAAGGAGTGTCAAGGAGAAAGTCGCCCGAAAATCGCCACAGGGCAAGGCTTTTATGGTGTTGGCCCGTCATGCTCTGGCTCGGTGTGCGGATCGGGGGTTTGTCCCTTGAGCTGCCTGCGCCACGCGGCAAGCCGCTGGCGGATCTCGGCCTCGTATCCCCGGTCTGTCGGCTCGTAGTAAGAGCGGCCTTGCAGTTCTGGCGGCAGATGTTCTTGATCCACCAGGGCATCGGGTTGGTCGTGAGCGTACTGGTAGCCTACCCCATAGCCGAAACTTTTCATGAGGGGTGTGGGTGCGTTCTGGAGGTGCAGCGGCACCGGCGCGATGGGGGCCTGCTCCACGTCCGCATGGGCCTTTTCATAGGCACGGTAGACCGCATTTGACTTGGGGGCGGTGGCGAGGTAGACAGCGCACTGGGCCAGGGCGAGTTCCCCCTCCGGACTTCCCAGGAAGTGGAACGCCTCTTTGGCGGCGACTGCCACTGACAGGGCGGCCGGGTCGGCATTGCCGATGTCCTCGGAGGCCATGCGGATGAGCCGCCGGGCGATGTAGAGGGGATCTTCTCCCGCGGTGAGCATCCGGGCTAACCAGTAAAGCGCCGCGTCGGGGTCGCTATCCCGCACGCTTTTGTGAAGGGCAGAGATGAGGGCGTAATGTTCTTCCCCCGCCTTGTCGTAGAGTAGGGTTCGGCGCTGGGCCGCCTCCTCGACGGTGGGCAGGCTGATCTCGAGGGTCTCGTCCGGCCGCTGGGGGGCGATCTGGGCGGCCAGCTCCAACGTATTGAGTGCCGCCCGGGCATCACCCGAGGCCAAGCGGAGCAGATGGTGGAGACCCTCGGGGCTGAGCCGTGGATCTCGGGCGCCGAGGCCCCGTTCCGTGTTCTCCAAGGCACGCTCAATGATGCAAGAAAGATCGGCTTCGGAGAGGGGGTGGAGGCGAAAAACCTTGACCCGCGACAGGAGTGGGGCGATGACCTCAAAAGAGGGATTTTCCGTGGTGGCCCCGATGAGGGTGACGACTCCTTTCTCGACGTGGGGGAGAAACGCGTCCTGTTGCGCCTTGTTGAATCGGTGAATCTCGTCTATAAACAGGATGGTCCGCCGCCCTTCTCGCTGCTGGAGCCACTCCGCCTGTTTAATCACCTCCCTGACCTCCTTGAGGCCGGAGGTGACGGCGGAGAAGGGAACAAAGGCTGCCCGCATCCGCTCGGCAATCAGATACGCGAGGGTGGTCTTTCCCGAGCCGGGTGGCCCCCAGAGGATCATTGACGGAATCTCTCCCCGGTCCAGCGCGAGGCGCAGCACCCGGCCTTCGCCCAGGAGGTGCGTTTGCCCGACAAACTCCTCTGCTGTCTTGGGCCGCATCCGATCTGCCAGTGGCGCCCGATCCTGTCGGTCTGTTTTTTTCGCGCGCTCAAATAGTTCCACGATGTCACCTGACGGTGACGAGTGAATAGTGAATAGTGATTAATGAATAGTGGCCATTCACGCACCACCAATCACCACTGACTAACCACTAATCACGAGTCACTAGCCACCACTCACCAACCACTAGACACTGGCGCCTCGTGGCGTCTTGAACACTGGCGTACGCTTCTCCAGGAAGGCCTGGGTGCCCTCCTGGGCATCCCCGGTCGCGACCGTGATGGCAAACAGGGTCGCCTCGTATTCGAGCCCATCGCTCACGGACATCTCGAATCCATGCGTCACAGCATCGAGACACAGCTCGAGAACCACGGGACTCTTGCTTGCAACGAGTCGCGCGAGCTTCTCTGCCTCGGGCATCAAGTCTTTCTGGGGGACAACCTTGTTGACGAGGCCAATCCGGTAGGCCTCCTGCGCGTCGATCATCTCTCCCGTGAGGATCAGCGCCATCGCGTGCTTGCGTCCCACGTGCCGGGGGAGGCGTTGGGTAGCCCCCCAGCAGGGATTGAAGCCGAGGTTGATCTCGGGCTGGCCGAATTTTGCGGTCTCGGAGGCGATGGCCAAGTGGCAGGCCTGCACGATCTCACTGCCACCGCCCAGGGCATAGCCGTTGACTGCGGCGATGACCGGCTTCCCCAAGCGCTCGATGAGCGTGATGAGCTGCTGCCCCCCCCGAGCAAATTGGTCTCGGGCAGATACGGCCCCCTCCGCCAGACCGGCTTGGATCTCCCGAATGTCAGCACCGGCAATGAAGGCTTTCTCCCCGGCACCTGTCAGGATCACCACCCTCACGGTGGGGTCGTCGCGCGCCGCGAGGAGGGCATGCCGGAGTTGCCGCCGGATTGCTTTCGTGAGGACATTCAGGGCCTCGGGCCGGTTTATAGTGATCGTGGTAATGCCGTCTGCGGTCTGGATTTGGAGGTGCTCGGTGGCCATGGTCTTCCCCCTTGGAGTTTAGTGCACATCGAAGGTCTGAGAGGAGAGGACCCTGCCATCCGCGTCCACCGCCTCTACCTCCCACGATCCAATCCAATTTGGCCGGATACGTTTGCGACTCCAGGTCCGCCAGCGGGCTGCCTCAATTGCGAGGGCGACCTCTGCCACCTTTCGCCCGTCGTAATACCAGTTGTGGATGATCTGGGTCGGGGCCCTGGCGCCTCCGATCTCGGTGAAATAATACAGCACGCCGACCGATGGGGGGAAGACGGCGGCGGCGTCAATTGGCTCCCGGTTGACGACTCCAGTCGTCACCATATCCCGGACCACCCGCAACTCGCTCCGCTCCGGCGCTGGTTTCTGTTCTTGGGAGAGGGCGAGGATCGGCAGTGCGACTGCCACCAGCGTGATCCCCACCATTGTCCTCCAATGGGTCATCGTCCCCTCCTTGTTATTCATGGAGCCTCTATTTCTGCCACGAGCATCTCAACCGCCTCGACGGGATCCGCTGCCTTGAGGATCGGGCGGCCAACCACGATATAGTCCGCCCCCGCCTCGAGGGCGCTCCGGGCCGTGGCGATCCGCTGTTGATCGTCTTTGCGAGCCCCGGTCGGTCGAATGCCGGGAGTCACGAGGAGGAAGTCGGGACCGATTCGACGCCGGATCGCTCCGGCCTCGTTCGGAGAAGCGACCACGCCATCGAGTCCCGCCTCCTGAGCCAGACTGGCGAGGGCGAGGACCTGCTCCTCGACCCTCCGGCCGATGCCGATCGTCTGAAGGTCCACCTCGGCCAGACTGGTCAACACAGTCACCCCGAGGATGCGGGGACGTTCGATGCCGATTGCCTCGGCCTTTTCGGCTACTGCGTCCAGAGCCCCCCGCATCATCTGCGCTCCTCCGGCCACATGGAGGTCCAACATAAAGACCCCCCACTCGACCGCTTTGGACGCGGCGGCGGTCACTGTCTGGGGGATGTCGTGGAGCTTGAGATCGAGAAAGACCCTCCCCCCGTTTTCATGAATTCGGGTAATCACCTGGGGACCCTCGGCAGTAAAGAGCTGCAGGCCCACCTTGAAGAGGTGAATCCTTCCTGCCAGTTGCTTCACGATTCCCTCCGCCGCTTTCCAGGAGGGAAGGTCCAGGGCAAGGATCAGTCGGTCCCGGGCCGTCATTGTGTCCCTCGCGCCCGTACGGTGAGCCGCATCAGGTCCCGCGCCAGGAGGATCTTTCCGGGGTATTCCTTCTGACAGGGGGTGAGCAGGTCGTGCCCCACGCACGCCGGATAGAAGTGGGTGAGCAAAAGGCTTTTCGCGCCGGCTCGGGCTGCGATCTCGCCGGCCAGGCTGGGCGTGAGGTGGCCGGCCACCTTTTGATCCTCTGGGAAGGCGCACTCGAGGATCAGCAGATCGGCCCCCCGGGCCAAGTCGATCAAGGCGTCGGAGTAATCGGTGTCTCCCGAGTAGACGAGGGAGCCGTCGTCGGCGTCGATCCGATAGGCCAGGCTGACATCCGTATGCGGGACGGACCGTGCCGTCAGGCGCCACGAGCCGAAGTCGATCATTTCCGGCTTGAGTTCGAAGAGCTCGAGGCCAAACGGCAGGTTTGCCACCCAGGGGCCGTAAAGTTCCCCCAAAAGGTGATAGTGTCGGTAAAGCCCTGGCGGCCCGCCGACCCACAGGGATCGTTGCCGTCCGATCTCGGGACTGCGAAGGGCGAAGAGGAGAGGGACAAAGTCCCCCACGTGATCTGGATGATAGTGGGTGTAGAGCACCCGGTCCAACGCCTCGAGGCGTGCGCCGCCGCGAACCAGTTGGTGCAAGGTCCCCGTGCCGCCGTCGAGGAGGAGGGACTCGTCCGCGACTTGAACGTGGAGGCCGGGTGAGGCCCGCTCGACTGACGGAATAGCAGTCCCTGAACCGAGAACGGTCACCTCCATGCCGGATTTCCTTTTGGGAGGGGGAGGGGCATAGCTTATCATTACCATCGACTGTAGCCCGGGTCAATTGAGAGAGAGCCATGAAGGTCCGAATCGAGATACATCAGGGGAGCATTCTCGACGCGGCGGGCGACGCAATCGTCAATGCCGCCAATAGCCAGGGGTGGATGGGAGGTGGGGTGGCCGGTGCCATTAAGCGGGCGGCTGGCCAGCGGGTGGAAGACGAGGCCGTCGCGCAGGGGCCCATTCCGATCGGAGAGGCAGTCCTGACCAGCGGTGGCAAGACCCGGTTTCGCGGAATCATTCATGCCCCGACCATGGAGCGCCCGGCCATGCGGATCCCGGTGGAGAATGTGGCGAGGGCGACGACGGCTGCGCTGCGTCTCGCCGAGGAAACAGGCTTTTCTGCCATTGCCATTCCGGGCATGGGGACGGGGGTGGGGGGCGTCGATCACACGGCGGCAGCCGTCGGCATGATACAGGCTATCTTCCGGTTTGAGGCCAGGCGACTGCGGCGAGTCCTTCTCGTGGATATCGATCCCGCCATGGTGGCAGCGTGGCGGCAGGCCGTGGCGGAAAGGGAAGGCGCGCCATGAAGCGAATGCTCGTCGGGCTCTTCCTTCTCCTGCTTCTGTGTCCTGCGGAGGGCTGGGGAGCCTTCCAGTTCACGGAGGAGGCAAGCCGGCATATCGTGAGCGGGATTGATCACATGGCGAACCTTGACTACGCAGAGGCCCGGGGAGCGTTTGGTCGGCTCAGGAACCTGCCCGAGGGTGATCTGATCCTCCCTTTCCTAGAGGGGATCGTCGAGATGGATCAGGCGATTCAGGAGGATTGGGAAGATGAGGAAAAGATCGAGGAAGTCCTCGATCGATTCCTCACGCGGATGGAGCCGGTGCTGACACGAGGCGGGGAACTTTTGGAAAAGACCCCGAACAACACAGACCTGTTGCTCGCGTTGGGAATCATGCACGGGACGAAGGCGGTCGTAGACCGGACCCGCAACAACTATCTTGCCGCGTACCGCGGTATCCGGGAAAGCCACAAACTTCTCACGCACACCCTCGAGGTGGATGGGAATCACGTCGATGCGCTCTGGGCATTGGGGCTTTACGATTACGCCGTCTCCCGGGTGCCGGCTCTGCTGAAACCCTTCGTCTCTCTGGTACTCCCCCCCGGGGGCCACGAGCGCGGACTCGAAAGACTCAAGCGGGTGGCGCGGGAAGGGACCGTCGCCAGGGTCGCAGCGACGGTGGCCTTGACCCGAATCTTGGTCGGCATGGAGGAGCAGTACGCTGAAGCCCTCCCGTATGCGGAGCTGTTAGGTACGCGATATCCCGGGAATCCCGAGTTCCTTTTCCTTTTGGCCTTTCTCTATTCCGAGACGAATCACACTCGCGAGGCGCTGTCTGTGGCGGAGACGATCCGCAAGGCGCTGGAGCAGGCGCATCCTCACTTTCCCCTGGAACTTGCCCCCAGGTATCTGCAACTCAGGGGGAAGATCGCCATGGATGCCGGCGCCTATGAACAGGCCCTTGGCTTTTTCCAGCAGACGATTGAGCAGCGGAACACCAAGTACGACTGGATCACCGCGTGGGCTCATACCCGGACCGGGATGATTTACGATCTGCGGGGAGAGCGGGAGAAAGCGGAGGAATCCTATCGTCTGGCCCTGGAGATCGATCGAGGGGGATTGGCGCGACGGATGGCCGAGCGATACTTGTCAAAGCCCTATCGGGGCAAGGCGGAGCAACCCAGCGGATAGCCGGCGACGGCGTGCGTCTTGGAATGGGAGAAAAATCCCCGCGAACGGAGATGATGGGGAATCTGCAGCGACTGGCCTCGAAAGAGATCGGAAACAGAGCGAATTTCCATTGACAACGTCCCGGCGTTCTGATATACGCCAAGCGGTCTTTCTAAATAGATAACGGCCTCTGTGCTTTTATGCAATGAAGGGGGGGAAGGGACATGACGAAGGCAGACCTAGCTGCCAAGATGGCTAAGGACGCCAAGGTGACCAAACGGGCCGCCGAGGCGGCGCTGGACAGTGCCATGAAAGCAGTGAAGGACACTCTCAAGAAGGGCCAGAAGGTCACACTGGTTGGATTTGGATCATTTGGCGTGGGACGGCGCAAGGCACGCACTGGGCGAAATCCCCAGACAGGGAAAGCCATCAAGATCCCCGCGGCGAGGGTCGTCCGGTTTCGGCCGGCGGCCGACCTCAAAAAGGCCGTAAAATAATCCGTATCGCTAGCAGTCTTTAAGGATCTTGTTTTTCGGAAGGGGAGTCGCGAGGCTTCCCTTCTTTAATTTTCATTTCTTCTGATGCCGGGATGGCGGAACAGGAAGACGCGACAGACTCAAAATCTGTTGGGCCTTCGCGCCCGTGCGGGTTCGACTCCCGCTCCCGGCACCACATCGGTTCCCCTCGGCCGCGACCATCTCCACACCTGATTCCGAAGTTAAGCAAGTTAGGCAAGCCTGACACCAACCCTCACCCGGTCATTCATTGAGGGGTCTCTCGGAATGGAAGTCGAGCAGGCCGAAGTGCGATGTCCGTGGTGTAACAGTGTGAGCGCTCGCGAGGAGCAAGGATGGGCCTCCGACGGGGAGTACGTGTGCCTCGGCCGCGGTTACGGCTTCCGGGACTGATTGCAAAGCGGCCGTACTCTTTGCGCCAAGAGTCTCTATGGCGTTGTTTGCTTAGGCCGCGTACCACAGCACCGCGATGAAGTGACATGCGGTGCCTGCCATAACGAACAGGTGCCAGACGAAATGGCTGTAGGGGACCCGTTTCGCGGCGAAAAACAGTACACCCCCCGTGTACGCGATGCCGCCTGCAAGGAGCCAGAACAGACCCCACGGTGGCACACGGAACACCAATGGCTTTACTGCGATGAGGACGAGCCACCCCATGGCGAGATACACGCATGTTGAAATGACCGGGTACCGTATCCCGCCGACAGCCTTGAGGACGATACCAACGACGGCCAGACCCCACACGAGCACGAACAGCGTCCAGCCCCACGGGCCGCGGAGCACGCCGAGCATGAACGGCGTGTACGTGCCCGCGATCAGGAGGTAGATCGCTCCGTGGTCGAGAACCTGGAATACCCGCTTGGCCCGATTCCTTGGCAACGCGTGGTACAGCGTGGATGCGAGGTACAGCACCACCATCGTCGCCGCAAAGACGCTCACGCCCAGAACTCCCGATACGCTGCCACGCTGAAGTGCGGTAAGCACGAGAACTGGGGAAGCAGCCACTGCCGCCAGCAAGCCGACACCATGGCTGACGCTGTTCGCGATTTCTTCCCCGAGCGACTGCGTGCGTTCTCGCCGTACGGGCGCTTCGATCACGACTCTATATCCTGCGCGGCCCATCTACAATTGGGCTGCATAACCAATGTGGCAAACACTACCATTCTTATACCCTGAATGGGATCGCTCGTAAATGCATCTACCCTGGGATTTCCTGTAGGACCCGTGATGTAGCTGACGGGTCAACGTTTGTGCCGAAGGTGGGCTAGGAGCTACCCCAATCCCGCTTCCATCAGTCAGTCTCATGAGGAGGGCCTCAGTATCCGCCACTGCGGATGGTGTGTCAAGCATGCGAAATAAGTCAAGGTAGATGCTCACCCGCGGTTCCTTTCCCGTGAATGTATTGTTGCAGGACTTGACCTGCCTCCACTCTTCCATGTCCAGCAGAAGAAAATACCGCTTGACAGGAAGAGAGTGACAGGTTATCGTGTTATCAGCTTTCGTGTTTGGCTTGTTGTGGAAGCGGAAACCGCAAGGGCTTCATGGAGAGCCCTTGCGGTTTTTTTGTACCGTCAGGTCTCGTCGGGATGGGACCTCACCTCCGGGCAGGCCCCGGGCATCCTAAACAGAAAGGAGGGAGAAAGGAACATGGCATACACTGGCACCGTGAAGTGGTTCAACG
>CAYGBT010000070.1:0-13193 GCA_964348275.1 uncultured bacterium | reverse complement strand
AACAGGGTCAAGGCCCGGAGGACCGAGTGCACCCGGGGGGTCCTGCCTTTTCGTCTCTCGGTCGCCATTCGCTGATCCGGGATGGTTTTCGTATAGCGAAAATTGTTTTCTTAGTCGGATAAGGCACCTACTACCTGATACTCCGCAAGGATGTCAAGCAGGATCTTCGAGATGGCTGAGAACGATTCAAGGTCGAAGCACGACGTGCACCGCAGGACGAGCACCGTGCTATGTTGGACGGCGGGCTTTGGACCTGTGAACTGTGAACGGTGAACCCTCAGAACCGCTGGGCGAGTCCTTCTTTCTCGATCCGATGAGGCTCGTAGCGGAGGCGGTCTCTCTTGTTCTGTCCCACCTCGACGCAAGACTTGGAGGTCGGAAAGATCTTGCCGGGGTTGAGCATGTGGTCCGGATTAAAGACGCACTTGACCTTCATCATGGCATCGAGATCATCCTCGGTATACATTAGAGGCATGAAGTCCTGTTTCTCGATCCCCACCCCGTGTTCTCCCGTGATGCTTCCCCCCAGTTCGATGCAGCGCCTCATGATTTTCGCGCCGAGTTCCTCCGCCTTCCGAATCTCCTCCTCGAAGCGGCCGTCGTAGAGGATAAAAGGATGCAGGTTGCCGTCGCCCGCGTGAAGGACATTGGCCACAGGGAGGCCGTACTCTTTGGATAGATCTTCAATCTCCCTGAGGATGATAGGAAGTTTGGTCCGGGGGATGACCGCGTCATGGAGGTAGCAGTCTGGACGGATCTGGCCCATCGCGGCCAAGGCTGCCTTCCGACCCTTCCAGAAGAGCTGGCGTTCCTCATCATTCTTGGCGACTCGGACCTCCCGGACGCGGTGCGCCTCAAGGACCTCAACGGCGAGGTCTGCCAGCGCCTCAACCTCCGCCTGGGGTCCGTCCAGCTCCACGAGGAGGACCGCGCCTGCGTCCATGGGGTATCCGGCTTGGAGCCACTTCTCGACCGCTTGAATGCTCAGGTTGTCCATCATCTCGACGGAGGCTGGGATGATTCCTCGGGCAACAATGCCTGAGACGGCGTTGCTGGCATCCTCGACATTTTCAAAGATTCCCATCAGGGTCTTCACGGCCTCTGGCTTGTACAGGATGCGCACGGTGACCTTCGTCGCAATGCCAAAGGTCCCCTCGGATCCGACGAAGATCCCGACCAGATCATAGCCTGGAGGATCGAGGGTCTTTCCACCAATCTCAATTGTCTCGCCACTCGGGAGAACCACCTCCAAGCCGAGGACGTGATTGGTGGTCACCCCGTACTTGGGGGTGTGCACGCCGCCGGCGTTCTCAGCCACATTGCCTCCAATGGTACAGGCCGTTTGGCTGGCCGGGTCCGGGGCGTAGTAATACCCATCCCCGCTGATTTTTTGAGCGAGCCAGACGTTCACCACACCCGCCTCCACCACGGCCCGCTGGTTCGGGATGTCGATCTCGAGAATGCGAGTCATCCGATTGAGCCCGATAATGATCCCTCCCTCGATGGCAAGGGCGCCACCTGAGAGGCCGGTTCCGGCGCCCCGGGGGATAAAATAGAGGCGCTCGCGACGGCAGAGCTTGACGATCTCCGCGACTTGCTCAGCGGTGGTGGGAAGGACGACGATATCCGGCAGGACTTTGATGAAGGTTGTGCCATCGCACTCATACACCCGGAGTTCGTCCTCCTCGTGGATCACGGCTTTACGACCGACGATCTGTTCGAGGTCCCTGACAATCCGGGTTTTATCTTTGATCATCGCCGCCCCCATGATCTGGAGGGTGCCGGAAGCCGATCGTTTGGCCGAGCGATGCGGAGTTTAAGATGACCATCGCACAATAATGATTTCCGAGGCGCTGTGTTGTCAAGGAATATTCCCTGTAATTCAGTAACTGGAGAATCCACCGGCACTCCAAATCTATACGAGAAAATGTAGGCAGGCCCGAGCTCCCCAGAGGAGGGGAGGATCCTAAGAGGCTTCTTCGACTCGAATGGTGAGATAGAGGTCCCCGGGAATTCCGTGCGGTCCGGAGGTCCCTTTTTCCTTGAGACGGAGGCGGGTCCCCGTCCGGACCCCGGGCGGGACGGTGACCAGCAGCTCTTCCCGCGCCCCGTCTCGACGAACGGCGATCGGTTTCTTGGTGCCCCGCCGAGCCTCCTCGGCGGTCACCGAAAGTTCTGCGTCAATGTCGGGACCCTGGGTTTGGACCCAGTCGCCCCGCAACAGTCCGGTCAAAAACCCTTTCAGCTTTTTTCCGGCTGCCCTGAGAAGACCGCCGGTGAGGGCGGGCCCTTCGACAGGCTCAGGACGTTGCCGTTCGACGGGCTCGCGACGAAACGTCCTGGAGAAGACGGGTCCTCTCGGCCCCATGAAGAAGACGCCGCCGAAAACGAACCCACGTCCCCCGAAGAAGGTTTGGTGGAAAAACCGGTCATCAAACCGGAAACCCATGCGTTGGAATTCACGCCGGAGATCGTCGAAGATGGCACTGGCGAAGGGGTCGTTGAAGACATCCCGGAAGATTTCCTCTTGACGATAACGGAACCCTGCATCTCCCGGGGGAAAGCCTCCCCGGCGGAAGGCATCGTACTGGCGGCGCTTCTGCGGATCGATCAGGACGCCGTAGGCCTCACTGATCTCTTTGAACCGTTCCTCGGCCCGCCGGTCTCCTCGGTTTCGATCGGGATGGTGCTCGAGGGCAAGGCGGCGGTAGGCTCGCTTGATCTCGTCCGGCGTGGTCTCCGGCGAAACCCCAAGGACCCGGTAGTAATCCTTCGCCCCTACATTCCTCCAAGGCATCGCGTATTCGATTCTACCTGTGGTGCGCGGGACGGTCAAGGTGTGGAGGGAACATTGCACGAATGAAGAGGGTTTGAACAGGGCAGGGCATGGTGTATACTTAGCAAACATCCTTGCGAATGTCAGTGGGGGATCATGGGCTGCGAAAAAGGACTACCCGTGCTCGGGCCCCGTGGGGGCGAAGTACCCCGAAAGCCGGAGTGGCTGAAGGTTCGTGCCCCCGGAGGCCAAAACTTCATGCGTGTCAAGGGGTTCCTGCGGACCCTCAACCTTCATACGGTCTGTGAGGAAGCCCGCTGCCCGAACATCGGCGAGTGTTTTGACAATCTAACCGCGACGTTCATGATCCTGGGGGATATCTGTACCAGGAGTTGCGGCTTCTGCGCGGTCACTCATGGTCGGCCCATCGGGCTCGATCGGGAAGAACCGCACCGGGTAGCCCATGCGGTAAAGGTGTTGGGACTTGAACATGCGGTGATTACCTCGGTGAACCGGGACGATCTCGCGGACGGAGGAGCGGGTATTTTCGCTGCCACTATCCGTGAGGTTCGGGAAACCGCTCCCACTTGCACGGTGGAGGTGTTGATCCCGGATTTCAAGGGAGACAGGCACGCGCTGGAGATCGTCCTCGCGGCGAAACCGGACATTTTGAATCATAACGTCGAAACGGTTCCCCGCCTCTACCGGGGGGCTCGAGCAGGGGCCAAATATGGGCGGTCACTCGAGCTGTTGGATCGGGCCAAGGGCTTTGGCCCGTCCATGCTTACCAAGTCGGGGCTGATGCTCGGCCTGGGCGAGGAGCGGGAGGAGCTCTTGACCACGATGCAGGATCTGGTCGAGGTGGGCTGCGACATCTTGACGCTGGGTCAGTATCTGCGGCCGAGTATGAATCATCTGCCGGTCAATCGCTTCTACGACCCCGGCGAGTTTCGCGAGCTTAAGCGTATTGGAGAAACGATGGGATTCAAACACGTGGAGGCGGGCCCGCTGGTGCGGAGTTCATACCATGCCGGTCACCAGGCCCGAGCGATCGAGGCGACAGCCCCCCTGCTTCCAAAAGACTTCTATGGACGAGCGTCAGGTCAATCCTGCGGAGGCACATCCGGCGGTATATCGCTTGCGTGAGGCGTTTCCTCAGGCGGTCGTGGAGGCCGTCTCCTTCGGAGACGAGCTCACAATTACCGCCGAGCGGGAGACGATCGTCCAGATCTGCCGCTTTCTAAAGGAAGATCCCGATCTCCGGTATAACTTCCTGGCCGATCTGTGTGGCGTCGATTGGTGGGGGAAGCGGGACCCGAGATTCGAGGTGGTGTATAACCTCTATTCGATCCCACGCGCGGATCGCATTCGTGTGAAGGTTTCAGTGCCGGAGGGGACGGACGTCCCATCAGTGACCGATGTGTGGCCCACTGCCAACTGGCATGAGCGAGAGGTCTTCGATATGTTCGGCATCCGGTTCGCAGGACATCCCGACCTCCGACGGATCCTGATGACGGAGGATTGGGAGGGGCATCCCCTCCGAAAGGATTACCCGGTGGAAGAGATGCCGAAGTGGTGGGAAGTGAACAAACCCTGATGCGTTCACGGTTCACTGTTCACGGTTCACCGATTGTCGGTATTTCAAGATCCTGTCTGTGAACTGTGAACCGTCAACTGTGAACGAGGGATGAAATACCTATGATAACGGCAATCATGAAGGGGATGTACACCACCTTCAAGCACATCTTTCGGAAGGAGGTGACCGTTCCCTATCCTGAAGAGCGTCTCCCCGTGTCCCCGAGGTTCCGGGGACGTCACTTCCTCGTCGTTGATGATGATGGCCTGGAGCGGTGTGTCGGGTGTGAGCTGTGTGCCGTGGCTTGCCCTGCGGATGCCATTTACATCGAGGCGGCCGAGAATACCGACCAGGCGCGCCACTCGCCCGGCGAGCGATACGCCAGCGTATACATGATCCACATGTTCCGGTGCATCTTCTGTGGCTACTGTGAAGAGGCCTGTCCCGAGGACGCCATCTTTCTGGGAAAGGAGTACGAGCTGGAATGCTACACCCGAGATGGTTTCATCTACGACAAGGCCAAGCTCAACCTCAATGTTCAGGCAGCGGCAAAGCAGCGCCCCGAGGTCCTGGAACGGCTGGAGGAGGATTTGTCTCGATACCATCGGTAGCGTCCGAAGTCCGATGTCCGGTCTAGGACGACCGAATCCCGATACCTGGGAACTGGGCACGGGGGACTGAGGACTGACACCGTGAACTGTGAACTTTGAACCAGGTGGCTCTATGGATCTCGACACCTTAAAGAGTCTGGCGATCAGGGCAGAAACCAAGATCGTCCTCTTGGTCTTGGATGGCTTGGGCGGGCTACCACGCGAGCTGGGTGGCGCGACGGCCCTCGAAGCAGCGAAGACGCCACACCTCGATGCCCTTGCGGTCCAGGGAGTGACAGGGCTCGTTGACCCGGTGGGTCCCGGGATCACGCCGGGAAGTGGTCCAGGACATCTATCACTTTTCGGGTACGATCCCCTAAAGTACCAGATTGGCCGCGGGGTGCTCGAGGCCTTGGGGATCGACCTTGAACTGACGGCTCGGGATGTCGCCGCGCGCGGAAACTTCTGTACCATGGATAAGACGGGGAGAATCACCGACCGTCGGGCCGGTCGGATCTCCACCGAGCTCTGTGTTGAGCTTTCTGCATTATTGGACACCATTCAGGTCGAGGGGATCGAGGTGGTCGTCCGCCCGGTCAAGGAGCACCGGTTTGTGGTCCTCTTCCGGGGGGAGGGGCTTTCAGATCAACTCTCCGAATCGGACCCACAGCGGGTGGGCGAGGCGCCGTTGAAGGTCGAGGCGAAAACTCCCGAGGCAGAGCGGGCCACGAGGCTCATCAATACCTTCGTCGAAAAGGCCCGATCCGTGTTGAAGGACAAGCACCCCGCCAACATGATTTTGCTTCGAGGCTTCGCCAAACATCCCAACTTGCCGACGTATCAAGAGCTGTATCAACTCCGGGCCGCCGCGATCGCTGTTTATCCGATGTACCGCGGGCTGGGAAAGTTGGCCGGGATGGAGGCGCTGGCCACCGGGCCGACGGTAAGAGAAGAGTTCGAGGTTCTGCGCCAACACTGGCAGGCGTACGATTTCTTCTATCTGCACGTCAAGAGGACCGACTCCGCCGGGGAGGATGGGAATTTCCAGGCTAAGATAGACGTTATTGAAGAAGTGGACCAGGAGATCCCCACTCTTGTAACGCTTGGTCCGGACGTGCTGGTGATCACAGGGGACCATTCCACCCCCGCGGCGCTCAAGGCCCACAGCTGGCATCCAGTTCCCATCCTGCTCTCTTCACGATGGTGCCGCCCCGATGGGGTCCAAGAGTTTTCAGAGCGGGGATGCCTTCAAGGAGGTCTGGGCCGTTTCCGAGGAAAGGAGATCCTCCCACTTGCGCTGGCCCATGCCCTGCGGCTGACCAAGTTCGGGGCCTGACCAAGTGTTGAGCGTTCACAGTTGAGGGCTGAGAGTTGACAGTCGAGAGTCGAGAGCTAAGGGCTAGTGTCAAGAGTTGCGATCGCAGGCGCTCTGGTTCGTCCATGAACTATGAACCCTGAACTCTGAACCTTCCGTGAACTGTGGAGCATAAACTATAAGGAAGAATGGAGATGGGAGGGAAGACGGTAACGAAAATCGCCGATTTTGGCCTCGATAAAAAGACCCTCTTGAACTTCCTCCATCAGATGCTCTTGATCCGGAAGTTCGAGGATAAAGCGGGGGAGCTTTACGCCCGCGGCAAGATTGCGGGCTTTCTCCATCTCTACAATGGCGAGGAAGCCGTGGCCGTGGGGGCGGTGTCCATCTTGGAAGAACGCGATCGGCTCGTGACCCACTATCGAGATCACGGCTATGCCCTTGCCAGAGGGATGGATGTGAATCGCTGCATGGCGGAGCTTTACGGGAAGGCCACGGGCGTTGCCAAGGGTCGCGGTGGCTCCATGCATTTCTTCGATGCTGCATTGGGGATGTATGGGGGATGGGCGATCGTGGCCGGTCAACTTCCCCTTGCAGTGGGGCTGGGTTTGGCGAGCAACACGTTAGGGAAGAACCAGGTGGTTCTCTGTGTCTTTGGCGATGGGGCGACGAACAACGGGTATTTCCATGAAGCGTTGAACATGGCCAAACTGTGGCAGGTCCCTGTGGTCTTCCTGTGCGAGAACAACTTCTACGGTATGGGGACGGCCGTCGATCGGGCCTCGGCGGTCAGGGAGATGATCCGGAAGGCAGCCCCTTATGATATCCCCGCCGAGCAGGTGGACGGGATGGATGTCCTGGCGGTCCGGGAGGCGACAGCCAGAGCAGTGGGACACGCCCGACGGGGAGACGGTCCTTATTTCCTTGAGGTGCTGACCTACCGGTTCCGGGGCCACTCCATGGCCGATCCGATTCTCTACCGGGACAAGAAGGAAGTGGAGGAGTGGAAGCAGCGGGATCCTATCATCTCGTTCCGGCAACGGTTGGAAGCGGAAGGGCTCTTGAACCCACAGGAATTGGAGCAGATCGAGCGAGAGACCGATGAGCTGGTTCTCGAGTCGGTCCGGTTTTCCGACGAGAGTGCGGATCCCCCGCTCAGCGACCTGTACGAAGACATCTACGCCAATCCCTGAGGCGGGGGGGGGAGACGCGATGCCGATGATCACCTATAGGGAAGCGCTGAACCAGGCCCTCCGCGAGGAGATGGCGCGGGACGAACGCGTCCTGATCTTTGGCGAAGACGTGGTGGCGTACGGAGGAGCGTACGGGGTCACCTCAGGCCTCGTCCAGGAATTCGGGGAGAAGCGAGTGATGGACACTCCCATCGCCGAAGGCGGGATAGGTGGTGCCGCGGTGGGGGCCGCCATGGGTGGGCTCCGACCGGTGGCTGAGCTGATGACGATCAATTTTGCCCTCCTGGCGTCCGATGCGATCATCAACCATGCCGCAAAGGTCCTTCACATGTTTGGGGGCCAGATGTCAGTCCCGGTGGTGTTCCGCGCGGTGACCGGCGGCGGGGCGCAGCTCGCCGCGACCCATTCGCAAAGCCTCGAGCCCATGTTTGCCCACGTCCCTGGCCTCAAGGTGGTCACGCCCGCGACGCCCGCCGATGCCAAGGGGTTGTTGAAGAGCGCCATCCGAGATGATGATCCAGTCCTCTTCGTCGAGCACGCCCTGCTGTACCGGGTCCGGGGCGAAGTGGCAGAAGGGGAGTATCTAGTTCCCATTGGGAAGGCCGAGGTGAAACGGGAAGGGAGAGATATCACCCTGGTAGCCTACTCCAGGATGGCATTGGTTGCGCTCGAGGCGGCGGATCGTCTCAGTCAGGAGGGGATCGAGGCGGAAGTGGTCGACCTCAGGAGTCTCCGCCCACTGGACATGGAAACGGTGCTTGCTTCCGTCAGAAAGACCAACCGCGCGGTGACCGTTGAGGAGGCCTGGCGGACCTACGGGATTGGCGCAGAGGTCGCGAGCCGGATCCAAGAGGAGGCCTTCGACTACTTGGACGCGCCAATCCAACGGGTGGCCGGCGTGGAGGTTCCGATGCCCTACGCCAAGAATTTGGAGCAGGCGGCCATCCCGGACGCCCGGCGTGTAGTGGACGCAATCAAGCAACTCCTGGTGCGGACCAACGTGTAGAGCACCGGGTTGCGGCCGATGAAGGCAGCCCGTTCTGGTTTCGAGAGTCCCGAAAGGGGGGAGTGATGGTAACCGAGGTTGTGATGCCCAAGATGGGCTATGACATGATCGAGGGGACCATCGTCCGTTGGCGGAAGCAAGAGGGGGACGAGGTCACGCGTGGCGAGATCATCGCCGAGGTCGACACGACCAAAGTGACGGTGGAGGTGGAGGCGTACAGCTCAGGTGTCCTCCGAAAGATCGTGGTCACTGAGGGACAGACAGTCCCGGTCGGGGAGGTGATCGCCGTCATCGCCGGCCGGGATGAGGCGATTCCGGGGCTTGTGGAGCGAGCCGCTCCATCGGTCACAGCGGCACCGAAACCTGAGAGCAAACCAGCGGAGGCCCCCGTCGGTGCGAAGGAGGTTACCGGTGCACGGATTGCTGCCTCGCCGGTGGCCCGTCAGATCGCCAGGGATCGGGGCGTCGACCTGAAACTCATCCGGGGCACCGGACCCGGGGGTCGCATCATCAAAGAGGATGTCGAGACCTTTCTCAAAGCGCCGCCTGCAGAGGTTCGCAGGCCTGCTCCAGTGCCTGCGGCAGCCGCGCCCCATGAGATTCCCTACGAGGCGCGGGATCTTTCTCGAATCCGCCAGACCATCGCCCGACGGATGACCGAAAGCAAGGGTGTCGCGCCTCACTTCTATGTGACCTCGGAGATTGATATGACCGAGGCCCTGAAACTCCGGCAGGGATTGAACGCCGTCCTTGAGGAAGGGGCGAAGATCTCGGTCACCGATATGCTGGTGAAGGCGGCAGCCAAGACCCTTCAGGAATTTCCGGAGGCCAACGCCTCTTATGTCGAGGGGAAGCTCCGGGTCTACCAGCGAATCAATATTGGCATCGCCGTCGCACTGGATCAGGGCCTGGTGACGCCCGTGATCCCCGATAGCGACGAGAAACCCCTCAGCCAAATTGCGCAAGAGGCCAAGCAGCTGGTGGAGCGAGCCCGTACCGGGCGGCTGCGACCAGAGGACTTCGTCCCCGGCACCTTCACCATTAGCAATCTCGGAATGTTTGACGTCGAGGAGTTTGTCGCCATCATTAATCCTCCCGAGGCGGCAATCCTGGCGGTGGGCTCGGTGATCGCGCGACCGGTGGTGGTCGATGGCGAAGTGAAGGTGGCGGATCGGATGAGGGTGACCCTCTCTGCAGACCACCGCGTTTTGGATGGCGCGGTCGCTGCACGATTCCTTCAGCGCCTCAAGATTTTCCTCGAGCACCCCCTCCACTTGGTGAGCTGAAACCTGTCTTTTCTCAGGATCCTGGGTCCCGGGCGATAAAGGGGAAATCATGGCGGAGCGATATGACCTGGCGGTGATCGGGAGCGGCCCCGGCGGCTATGTCGCCGCCATCCGGGCTGCCCAATTAGGGATGAAGGTTGCCCTCGTGGAGCGGGACCGGTTGGGGGGCGTCTGTCTCAACTGGGGCTGCATTCCGACCAAGGCGCTCCTCCGGAATGCAGAAATTGTCTCGCTCCTTCGCCGGGGTGAGGAGTTTGGCTTCAGCTTTGATAATCTGCGCGTCGACTTCTCCGTGGCGGTGAAGCGAAGCGAGCGGGCGGCTCAAAAGCTTTCCAAGGGCGTTGAGTATCTCATGAAAAAGAACAAGGTGACGGTGGTGGCGGGAGAGGGAAAACTCGCCGGGAGCGGCCAGGTCCGGATCACCAAAAATGGCGAGGCGACGGACCTGCAAGCAAAACGGATTCTGCTGGCCACCGGCACTCGGCCCCGGGAGATCCCGGGGGTTCCCGTGGACGGCAAACGGGTGATCACGAGCACTGAAGCGCTAAGTTTGGCCCAGGTCCCGCGGTCGCTCCTCATCGTTGGCGCGGGAGCGGTTGGGGTGGAGTTCGCTGATGTCTATGAGGCTTACGGGTCTGAGGTCACCCTGATCGAGATGCTTCCTCGCCTCCTGCCTTTTGAGGACGGCGAGATCTCGAGCTTTCTCGAGAAGGTCTTTGCCAAGCGCGGGATGAAGATTCGGACCGGCACCACAGTGGAGAGCGTCACGGTACGGGGAGAGCAAGTCCAGGTCCAGGTCTCGAAAGAAGGGAAGACGGAGGAGATTGCGGGGGACGTGGTGCTGGTTGCCATTGGCCGCGTGCCCAATGCCGAGCCGTTAGGACTCGAGGGACTGGGAGTGGCACTGGGCCGGGGTGGTTTTATCGAGGTCAACGACCGATTCGAAACCTCGGTTCCAGGCATCTATGCCATTGGGGATGTGATCGGTGGCGCCCTTCTCGCCCACAAAGCGATGGCCGAGGCGGTCGTCGCGGTAGAGGGAATGGCCGGGATCGATGTCCGGCGCATCGATCCCTTAAAGATCCCCAACTGTACGTATTGTTCTCCCCAAGTGGCCAGTGTCGGCTTGACTGAGGAGCAGGCCAAGGAGAAGGGTCGGCAGGTCCGGGTGGGTCGATTCTCCTACCAAGCCAGCGGCAAAGCGGTGGCGATGGGAGACACCGAGGGCTTTGTCAAGGTCGTGGCGGATGCTGAGTACGGCGAGATTTTGGGGCTTCATATCATAGGTCCCGAGGCGACCGAGATGATCGCCGAGGCGACGATGGCGCGGACGCTGGAGGCGACCCTCGAAGAGGTGCACCACTCCATTCACGCTCACCCGACGCTCTCGGAGACGGTGGCCGAAGCCTGCCTGGCCGCCCTGGGCCGCCCCATCCACATATGATGGAAGGCCAAGGTCCGATGTCCGAGGTCCGAAGTCCAACGTCTCAAGTGCCAAAAGGCTTCTGGCGGTCAGGGATCTCCCCCGAAAACACGTGAATGAAGGACGAAGAAGGAATGATGAGAAAATGTGAAGTATACTGGTTGGGCCGCGTCGCGTACGGGGAGGCGCTTGAGCTGCAGCGGCAACAGGCGTCGGCAAGGATGCGGGGTGAGATCGAGGACTGCCTCCTTCTCCTGGAGCATCCGGCGGTGATCACCCTGGGGCGGGGGGCGAAGCGGGAACATCTCCGTGCGGAGGAGCATATTCTGAAGGCGCTCGGGATCGAGGTCTGGGAGATCGAACGGGGGGGCGATGTCACCTACCACGGGCCAGGACAGCTTGTGGGGTACCCCATTGTTGACCTCACCCAGCATGGGGAGGACCTCCACCTGTATGTGCGCATGCTTGAAGAGATGCTGATCCGGACTTTGCAGGTCTATGATGTTCAGGGGGAACGCAGGTCCCGGGAGACTGGAGTCTGGGCCGAAGGAGCCAAGATCGCGTCCATCGGCGTCCACGTCAGCCGCTGGGTGAGCCGGCACGGGTTTGCGTTGAATGTCGGCACCGATCTCAGCGCCTTCGATCTCATCGTTCCTTGCGGTCTCAGCGGCATTCGAATGACCTCTATGGCGACCCTCCTCGGACGAGAGGTGCCGGTCCAGGCGGTGGCCGAGGTAGCGGCCCACCAGTTCGGGCTGCTCTTTGAATGTGCCCTGAGGTGGGGGGCCCATTCGGGGATGGCCTTACCCTTGCGTTGAAGAGAATCAGTGATGAGCTCGCGGCAGCAATATTACAATCAGGGGCTCAATTATTTTGCCAAGATGGAAAGCGACGAGGCCATCGCTGCTTTCAAGAAGGCCCTCGAGCTAGACCCGAAGTACGCAGATACATATATGGCATTGGCGCAAGCCTATGATCAAAAGGGAATGGTCGATGACGCCATCCCCACGATCAAGAAGGCGATCGAGTTGAATCCGAAAGAGCCTCTCTACCACACCAGCCTTTCGGTCTTTTATCGGAAGAAGGGGATGATCCCCGAGGCCGAGGCGGAGATGGCAGAGGCCATGGCCCTGCAGCGCGGCTCGTAGGCCCCCCGCTCAGCGGAGCCAGGGCATCATGGTGACCGTGATGCCCTTTTTTGTTGGTCGTGCCCATACCTTTGTGTCCCCTTTATCGTATGGTGGAGGGCCGGCTCCACCCGTTCATGCCTGTCAGTCTCTCAACGAGATTGGGCGTCGATACTCCGTGTCACCTCGGCTGCGTAGATGAACCCTGAGCGGTTTGCAAGCTTCTGGGAAGGCGTCCGGGCGGCGGCCCCGGTCTACGTCGGGTTTTTTGCCATCACCTTCACTCTCGGCATCGCCGCCCATGCCAAGGGTCTCGCCTCGGGTGAGCTGCTGTTGATGTCTGCGGTAGTCTTCGCCGCCCCGGCCCAGTTTCCTGCCATTGAACTTCTTCCCTTGGGAGGGCAGGCCCTGCAGATCCTGCTGAGTACGTTCTTTATCAACCTGCGGTTTGCCATCATGAGCTTCGCCCTCGCCCCCCATTTCAAACGCGTGCGAACGGCGGGAGTATCCCTGGGGGCGCAATTCATCTCGATCAGCACCTTTTCGATCTCCTTCCTGCGGTTTCAGCGGAAGTCGGCGCATGATAACTTCATCTACTTCCTCGGGGTGGCGATTCCCAGCTACGCCTGCTACCTGGTGGGGACGGTGGTGGGATACCATTTTGGGGTTCGAATCCCGGAGGGCTTTGAGGCGGGGATCCAATTCATCTTCCCGGCATATCTGACCGCACTGCTGGCAGCGGAGCTGAGAGAGCGGCGGACGATCATGGTCGTGGGAGTGGCCTTTCTCACCACCCCGGTGGCTGAAAGGCTCGTGCCCGGATGGGGGCTGATCCTGAATGCCGTTGTGGTGGCCACCACGGCCGTTGGATTGGAGGCATGGTGGGAGAACACGTCGCCAT
>CAYGBT010000069.1:0-13524 GCA_964348275.1 uncultured bacterium | reverse complement strand
GAATGACCTCAAGGAGAGGCACGGATAAAACTGGGGAAGGCATAGCCCTTCCCCCGCCTTCGGCACAATCGACGGCGCACCTAACATCGAGATGTCTTCCCGGGCGATGGCCCGTTCGGGAGGGGCATTTATTTTCTAAATGCAGCCTACGTTGGCTTCCTTACTTTTAACAGAAGGGGACAGGCCACTTTCGGTGTCTCACGTGTTGGAGGAGGCAAAGGCGACGCGGCGGGAGCACCCCGTGTCGAGTAGAAGACTATCGGCTGGTACGCCGAGATCTTCTGGCAGGTCGCCGGTCCTGGCCAGAGACTGGCTGGAGTGCACGCCGAGGTCTTGGCCCATTTTCGCTCCATCTCCGCCTCCCTGCGAGTTCCCGCAGCCCGGCCGGATGGACGTTGGCTAGGCGGCACCAATGACTGAGTAGCGGGCTATTCTCCGAAAGGAACCGCCGCGCTTCGATCGTGTTCACGGAAGTTGGCCTGTCATCGGCATCACGGAGCGCCAGGTCTATCACCGCCGCAGCCAGGCGCTTGTATGGCCTCAAGTCCGTGCCATCCGCAAGCACATCGGGCACATGGACCCGCTCCTCCCAATGGATTCTCATGTGAGTCACCTCGCAGAGTGTCAGGGTTACCCGATCCTCGTCGAGGGAAGAAGCAAAGAGTGTTCCAGACTATCACACCTTTTATTTTCAGATACTTACGTCAGTGCCCAATTTTGCAGTGACCGATTTCCGTAAGGGGGAGGGTGACCGCTTCTAAAACCCCAACCTCCCATCGGGGGAGAACCTTTTCCGTGAGGACCGAGGCTCCAGAATAGTCATTTTTCTAGTGAGGCGAAACCAGTTCCTGGTTAACAGCAGATACGCCCATGGCGTTAGAAATGGGCCATCTCTCGGGGAAGGCAGCAGGCAGCGTGAAACCCTCACGCGGACAAATGGACAGACAGGCATCGGACCGGAGAAGGCAGAGTTCGAGTCCGTAATCGACATCATGGGTAGCGCAGAGCACTCTCAGGCGGTTTTTCCGACAGAGAGCGCCCCAAGAGGTCTTTGGTCTTTTCAAAGCGAACCTCAGGCATTACCATGGAATGTCCAGACGGTGGGAAAGCGATTGCCCGAACGGAGGGGAAAGCCATGGACAAAAAGCGTGTATTCACTCTGCTTCCTCTGCTCCTTGCTCTCAACGCTCTGTTCCTCGCACTGTCTCCCCCGCTATACGCCGATGAAGTGTTCTTCAAAAACGGGGACCGGCTGAGTGGCAAGGTCACGCGCCTTGAAGGCGGAAAGCTCACTATTCAGTCGGACGTAGCGGGCGAGCTCGCCATCGACATGAAGAATGTCCGGACGTTCTCTACAGACGAGCCGATCGAGATCCACTTCCGGGACGGGACCGTCGTGAAACAAAAGGTGTTTGCGTCTGAGGGGGCGATCTTCACCATCGGGCGTGGCGAAGTGCTCGTGCCGCAGCGCTTTGCGGTGTCGGACGTTGTTGCCATCAATCCCCCGAAGGCGAGGTGGAAAGGCGACATCACGGCGGGGTTCACCGTCACGCGGGGTAACTCCGAAACCGAGACCGCAAACGTGAGCATCAACTTGCTTCGACGGGCCGAGCGAGACCGAATTACTGCCAACGCGGCGTACTTTTACGGCCGGCAAGAGGACCCGGACACCGGAGATAAGACGACAACTCAGGACGAGTGGCTCGTCGCGTTAAAATACGACTACTTCATCGCGAAGCAGTTCTACAGTTACGCGAACACACGGGTGGAGCGAGACGAGGTGGCCGACCTTGACCTCCGACTCATTGCCGGCTTAGGTGTCGGCTACCAGTGGATCGAAACCGCCGATTTCAACCTGTCGACGGAAGGGGGCCTGGCATGGCTCTACGAGGACTTCTCTGATGGAGAGGAGACTGACGACCAGATCGCCGGGCGATTCGCGTACCATATTGATAAATCATTCCTGAACCAGCGCATCAAGCTCTTTCATGATTTTGAGATCCTTCCAAGCCTGGAGAATTTCCCGGATGATTTCTTCCTGACCACCCAGGCCGGCGTACGCGTCCCCTTCACGAAGGTGCTGTTTGGTGAGGTGAAAGTAATCCTCGACCACGACGCCACCCCGGCATCCGGGGCGGAAAAGACCGACACGAAATATATCACCGGCGTCGGTCTCAGTTTCTAGCACGATCACGAGATGTTGATTCCGATAGAACAAGGGACTTTCATACCGTGGGATGGCGGAAAGCCGCGGGCACAGCTTTGCGCCACCGCCAGCACGTCTCGAACTCAGATCCATCTTTTCCGCCGGAATACCCAGGCCATCGTGGCTGCGAGTCCGAGCAGGAGCACGCAGACAATGACAAACGCCCACTTGTTTTCCGTGCCTGGGATACCACCCACGTTAATGCCGAGCAATCCGGTCAGCAGTCCAAGCGGCAGGAAGATCCCGGCGACAACGGCGAGCGCGTACATCCGATTGTTCATCTGTTCTGACAACCGGCTGTTAAGCTCTTCCTGTGAGACCGCGGCGCGGTCACGTGCCGAGTCCAAATCCTCGACATAGCGCGTTGTCCGATCGGTAACCTCTCTCAGGCGGACCCGATCCAGCTCACTCAGCCAGGTGACCCGCTCGGTCTGAAGGCGCGACAGTACTTCACGCTGCGGCGCGAGATAGCGCCGCAGGCTGATCGCCTGCCGGCGGAGGGACGCC
This sequence comes from uncultured bacterium, assembly GCA_964348275.1. GTDB lineage: Bacteria > Methylomirabilota > Methylomirabilia > Methylomirabilales > CSP1-5 > CSP1-5. The sequence continues at coordinate 10,811 of CAYGBT010000069.1, read as the reverse complement.
AGCTTCGGGCGGATCTGGTAACTCTCGGCGGTCAGCATCTCATCCTCCAAACTGTCAACGGTGTCGTCGAGATCGGCCAGCACATCCCCCATGCGCTCGACCAGTCGGTTGGCGACCTCCACGAGAAAGCTGCCCGCACGGGTGGGCCCCGTTCCTGAGGTGGTAGCCGCACGGAGGTCCTCGATGGCCATAAGATGCTGGGAGCGCATCGTCACCATTCGGTGCGCGTCGATCCACATGCGCAGCGACACCATATCCTCGGGATCGGCGCCGGGATTGAGGTTGACGCCGCGGAGGATTACCAACAGGCCATTGCCGGCCGCCACGACGCGCGGGCGGGTCTCCGCGGCCAACAAGGCCTCGCAGATCAGGGGATCGATATTGCTTTCTTCCATGAGCCATCGGCGGGCCTCAGTCCCGAGATAATTGAGGTGGATCCAGAGGAGATCGCCCTGCGAACCTTTCCGGATTTCGCTCCAGCCGATCTGTTGGCCACCACCGCTGCCGTTCAAGCGATATGCGAAAATCAACCCGTCCTCGTTGGTCATCTGCGTCTCTCCCGTTTCACGGTCTATCCTCGCTGTCCATCGGAATCTCCGCCGCGCAATTTCCGCAGTGGCACCCAAAAGGAAAAGGCACCGTGGAGGCCTCAGCCTCCCTCAGTGCCTTCATACTGACCGCTCCTCGCAAGGCGATATCCCTTCTGCGGAAAATACTCGGTCACATCCTCGCCTTGGCTGATACAGTAGTCTCGCTCGGCCTCCTTGTCAACCGCGACCCGAGGGCCCGCACACCAAGATGGCAACGGCGAATGGAGAGTCGGGGAGGAGCCTATTGCAGCAGCATCACGAGAGCGCGAACTGGCCGCCTTGTGGCGATCCAATGCCGAGAAGGCAGGCTTGCAGAAGCCTCATCGTGACGCCCGTCGATCGGTCCCTCTCCGCTGATCGAAGGCGACAGGGCGGTCGACCTGGCGCCGCTCTCGGACCCGGCGGTCGTTGATAACTTGCTGCTGTGGCAAGGGTTGAAAGATCGAAGCCAGCTCCTGCTTGAGAGATGTCATGCGGCCGGTGACGCAGCCATACGTTATATCCTCATAGCGCTTCAGTTTATCAACGATTCGTCGATGCTCCTCGAAGCTCTGAGACATCATCTGTAATATCGGTGACCGAGACCTCGAGAATACGGCCTGTCTCCTCTCGCGCGAGCGCAGGGCATTCCATAAGTTCTTGAGGGCCACTATTTTCTTACTCCAATTCCGCTTGGGGGTGTCCTCGGATAAAATGAAAACGCCCTGCGGCAGGCCTCCCCAAGCTCCGTGGATAACATGCAATGGCCGTGATCATGCGCGGTTCAATTTGAGGAGAAGCCATATCTCGATCCCTCCGAGCCCGTTTGAGGAAGAGAAGGGCCTACCCCACCTCTATGTATTGTGGATGTCGTCCAGGGCTGAAGCGGCGCCAGACCGGACGGCGACATTCTCATCTTTCAAAGCATCAATGAGAGCAGCGGCAGCAGTCTTCGCCTCCGGCCCGATTCCGCCCAGGGCCCGGGCGGCTTCAAGACGGACGTCCGGGCTCTCATCCTTTAACGCATCGACGAGGGCAGGAACGGCGGTCTTTGCCTCTGGCCCGATTCCGCCCAGGGCCTCAGCGGCCGCAAACCGCATTGCCAAGTTCTCGTACCTCAACGCCTCGATGAGCGCAGGGACGGCGGCCTTCGCTTCCGGCCCGATCCGGCCTAGGGCTTCGGCGGCGCCGTAACGCATAGCCAACGTCTTGTGCTTTAAGGCCTCGACCAGCGTAGGCACAGCGTCACCGATCGCGCTCAGTGCTCGGCCGGCGGCAGATTGCACAGCCGCGTTTTCATGGGTCAAGGTCTCGACGAGGGCGGGGACGGCGGTTCTTGCCCCCGGACCGATCCGCCGCAGCGCCTCGGCGGCTCCAGACCGGACGTCTGGGTTTTCGTCCTTCAAGGTCTCGATGAGCGCCGGTACAGCACCACCGATCGTGCCCAGAGCCTTGGCTGCGCCAATGCGAATGTCTGGGTCCTCATCCTTCAAGGCCTCGATGAGCGCAGACACGCCAACCCCGGAATAGTTGACCGCACTTCGGATTGGAACAGGTATCATCTTTTGTCCCATACCCCTGTTGAGTATTTCCATTCCCTCAGGCAGTGCGTCCCCGAGGATTTCCTCTGCGTCCACCGCTTATCCTTTTCGGCAGATCATTCCATGAGGTCCTGAGGACCACGAGCCACTTACTCCGATCCCGCTAGGGAGAGTCTGCCGATCGACAACGAAAACACCCCCCGGGCCCTGCTTCGACCCGGAGGGCGTCAGAATGGATGGTGTTTACTCGAGCTCGTCAATACTGTAAACGATCGGGGTCCCCCACCACCCTTCCGCTTTAGCCTGCTTCGCCTCCGCCTGGCTCAAAGCCGGCTTCTCCCCGGCTCGGGTGGAATATTGCAGATGGGTCCACGAGGCAAAATGGGGGCCGCCTGGAGCGATTCCGTAACTGTTCGCACAAGCGCCGAGGCCTCCGGCCAAGGTCAGGGCCATGACAACCAAACCAACTTTCTTGCACATGTATCCCCTCCCACCTGAATGTGTGGTTGATGAAAGACGTTGATACTGATCTGTATAGCAGGGGTCATGCCAGGGTTGGCCGGAGACGGTTGGCTGTGTCTTCCCTCAATCGAATCAAGTGGTTACGATAGAGCCACGGCATCCGTGGGTGCCACCAGGTCGTTGGTCAATGTCTAGAAGTGTAAATTGCCCCGACACGATCGCAAGCTCAAATTGTAACCTGCTAGATTCACGAGGGTGTGTGTGTCAAGGGATTCGACACTCGGACCTCAAGATCCTTCGAGTAGTCCTACCGGAGGTGAATCTCCTTTTTTTTTCAATTGGTTACGGAGTCTGAATCACACACCCGATCGTCAGAATACTTGACAGCTTAGGCGGGGAGTCGGGTTCCCGACAGGCTGCAGAGTAAAAAGTGTGATTCGACTTGGTTGGGTTACCAGGATTCCTTAGGTTGCGTCTTCAGGCGAAGTGTACTCAGGGGGTTCGTCGAGCTCGAAGGTTCGGGCTTCTTCAGGCTCTGTTTGAATTTTGTTCCCATCACAAATTATCGACTGGATGTAATGGCTGATCACCTTTCGGGTTTCCTCGGAGGGGTGGAGAAATTCTAACCCGGTGTGGAAAATCAACTCCTTCTCCCCATCTGACTGCATCTCTGTCCGGGCGACGACTGAACGGGCGACGCGGCACCTCAAGCTCAGTCTCTTCCCCAAGAGGTCGAGGTCCAACAAGGAAATGGCGCCTGGTCGGACCACATGATTGTGTTCTATCAGAGAGCCTCCAACACTGATGTTCAGGATCACGGCGTCGCAAACGGCAGTCACCTTCCCCATGGTCTTCCCTCCCACAAAGAACCGGGCGTATTGCCGCCTACTCGCAGATTGGTTCTCCACGAGCGCCGCTTCAAACTCGGGACCTAGCGGGGGCTGGGCCTGGGTGAGGGATGCCTCGAACTCCGCAGTTTCCGGTGCCTCGGCCTCCTTGAGAGATGCCTCAAGCTCGGCAGTGGACGGGCCCCTCCCCCTTTCCACTGCTGCCGCTGGGGAGGTTGACCGCTTCTTTCTCCGTTTTTTTCTTTTCACCCCGATTCCTTGGTTACTCTGGCCCGATTCATAGGGATCCACGACCGTTTAACCCTTTCTTTTAAGGAAGTTAGCGTACCTCTCTTTGGTACCGAGTACCCAATTCGCCCTGTTTATGGTTAGCAGGAACCATGCCAATACGCCAACAATGTCAAGAGAAATCTCCCCAACCTTCGGTGGCCCCATAGGAACGGATAAATGCCCCAAGCGATTGCTCCACACTCCGAGACAGATCCAAGAATTCCAGCCCGGTCTGATAGTACAAGATATCTTCTCCCCCTCTTCGGCTCACCCGGCTGTGGACCACACGACACCGGATCGTAAACTGCTCCCCGCCGCTGCCCAGTTGGAGGAAGCAGGGGGACCCCAGCTGGAGCACGCCCTGGTGCTCAACTAACGCTCCCTGGAGGCTCAGATCCATCACCTCCGTCTCCTGGAGGGTCGTGATCGCCGCTGCGACCCCAGAAATGCGAAAGCGCGGAGGCTTCCGCTTGTCAAGGTCCTTGCCCACATAGCGTTTGCCGTGTCCTTTTGTCATAGGCTTAGCCGGTCTGAACCGTCGAGGCCGTGGGCGCGGTCGAGGGAAAGAGTCCCCCAACCTTGGATATCGGGTCATGCACGAGAGACCACTTGCCCTCGGAACACCGGGCGATCATGCAAATATGCTGCCAGCTACACCCCGGCATCGCCCTGAACTATCTATCTTCCCGTGCCCTTTTGGCTCTCGTCTATCTCCACGGCGATGTTGAGGAGCAGGGTTTCTAAATCCTTGTGGATGGTTCGGGGGATGTCCGATACTTCCCTGCCCGCGACGGGGAAGAAGGAGAAGCTCCCACCGCGCTCCCGATGAGCGGTCATCACGAGCGTGATGAACGCCTCCTCTCCTGACTTTCCTCCGAACTCGGCGTGCACGGCCCGACCGGAATCAAATAAGACGACAGCCATACCTGCCGCCAAGGACAGGACCAGCCGTCCTGTTTTCCTGCCGATGGAAACCGCCTGGGTGACTTCGGTCAGATCCATGATCGCCAACGAACCCTCTAAAGTGGGTGCCGGTTTCTCCTTTGCGCCCTTTGGGGCCGCTTCCTGGCTTGTGAGTCGTGGGGGCGACGCGCTCGAGAGGCCCCGAAGCCGCAAGTGAGTGTCCACGCGAGCCACGATGTTGGAGGCGGGCGAGCTTTCTGGAAGGATCATGTCCGCCTCGGTCCGGGTCGCAGCCATTGCCATCTGCGAAGCCCGATCGACCATGAGGACAAACATGATTCCTTTGGTGGCGGAATCGGCCTGGACCATCGAGGACAGCTCGGAACCATACATGTCGTCGAGCATGGTCTGGCTGATGATCAGGGTCGGTCGACGCTGTTTGACCATCGCAAGGGCGCTCGAGCCGCTGGACGCCACCGAGACCTCGTAGCCCGCTGCCTCCAGGGCCTTTTTCAGTGAAACGCTCTTGTCTGGATCGGCGCCAACAAGAAGCACCATTGCCATCGAAATCCTTCCTCCCCTTCCGCGCTCAAGAGGGCACAGGCGCCCGGAAGACCGCGAAGGATTTTTTCCCATCGCGCCTGGGCATCGGACATCTGAGGGTAGCACACGCCGCTGCTCCTCGGCTACCCTTACCTCTGGCTGTTTGCGAACCGTACCTGCCAGCGGCCTTCGTCATTGAGCTCCGCGAGGCCATTTTGCCTGGGTTTTCCCTGGCTTTTTCCGACTTCTCCTCCGATATCGGAGTCGGCCATTAAGGCGCTGCATAGAGTGTGCCAGGAGGCTGTTGGAACGGCAACATAAGTGGAACGACGGCTAAATTCGGCTTCGGAGGTAGGCGCTGAGATAATCAACGAGGGTCACAACAATATAGATGGCAACGAGAAGGGTAAGAAGCTGGTTCTCGAGGAAGAGGCTGATCGCGATGTGGATCCGCTGGCCCAGCCCGCCAGCCCCCACGAGGCCGAGGATCGCTGCTGCCCTGATATTCACTTCCCATCGGTAGAGCGAGTAGGAGAGGAACTGGGGAAGCGCTTGCGGGAGAATTCCGTAGATCAGAATCTGGAACCGGCTTGCCCCGTTTGCCTGAAGGGCCTCGATAGGACGTCGGTCCACATTTTCCAAGACCTCACCGAATAGCTTTCCAAGGACCCCGCCATTGTGGACACCCAGGGCTAACACCCCTGGGAACGGGCCGAGCCCCACCGCGAACACGAAGACCGTGGCCCATACGATCTCTGGGATGGATCGGAGGATATTGAGGAGGCTCTTGGCAACGAGATAGATTGAAAGCCGCACCCCTCGCCGCACCGAGCCACGCTGCTCTCTCTCGAACAACACGCCTGCATACATCAGATTCGCGCTGGCGAAGAAGACCACGGCAGATGCCACGACCATGGACAGGAGGCTCCCCATAATGGAGATCGCCAGTGTTTCCAGGGTCCCAACCGCGGTATCCGCGAGGAACTCGGGGCGGAGATCCGGTGGGAAGAGCCTCAGGCTGTAGTCGAGGATCGCTCGAGGGCCCTCCCAGAGAACCAGTGCCAGATCCACGCCGGTTCCCCGGGCGCTCCACCAGACCACGACCGCGACGGCGGCTGCCGTCGCCAACGGAAACCATCGGCGTGATTGCGTCGCCACGAGGGACTGCTGGTTCGCTGCGGGACCTTGCACCGGAGCCATTGGCACCCTACCTCGCGAAGACGCGCTGCCGGATGCGGGCGCTCAGCCAGTCCACGCCCGCGACCAGCGCAAAGAGGATGACGACGAGGGTAAAGACCTGGTGAAAATCAAACATGCGCATCGAGATCTCGATCTGCTGACCTAGCCCACCGGCCCCGACCAGCCCCAGCACGGCCGACGCGCGGATGGCACACTCCCAACGATACAGAGTATAGGAGACAAAGTTGGGATAGGCCTGCGGGAGGAAACCGTAGACGAGGATTTGCCAGCGGCTGGCCCCCGTCGCCTGAAGGGCCTCGATCGGTTGTGGGTTCACTACCTCCAGGATTTCCGAGTAGACCTTCCCGATCATCCCACCGTACGCGACGCCGATCGCCAAGACCCCAGGGAAGGGGCCCAGCCCCACGGCCTTGACGAACATGAGCGCCCACACAAACTCCGGAATGCTGCGGAACAGACTCAACAGCCCGCGGGAGGCGGCGTACGGCAGAAAGCGAGCTACTCTCCTTGAACGGATGCCCGCGACCTCACGCTCATGGAGGATACCGCGGTAAGCCACGGTCGCGGTCCCCAGCAGGCCGAGGGGGAATCCAACGACCACGGCGATGACCGTGCCGACAATGGAAATCTGGATCGTCTCCAGGGTTGGCTTGACCAGGAACCGAAGGAATTCAGGGCTGAGGTCCGGCGGAAAGGCCCCGGCGAAGAACCGCAAGAAATTCGCCCGCGCCTCGCCGTCCAATAGGGCACGCGGATCCACCTGTGCTAAGCGGGCGCTCCATAGAAAGACTCCGACCAGCCCAGCCACAAGCACCCAGTGCAGAATGGTCTTACTTTCCCGGATGGAGGGGACCACAGGATGTGCAGGAGGAGTCATGTTCGGGGCCAAATCCGGCCTCTTGCGCTTCGGAGGGGCTGATTCCGGCATAGAGACGGGCCAACAGATCTTCGGTCAGTTCAACGGAAGGTCGGTCGAACTGGATCCTTCCCCCCCGAAAGCCGACGATTCGCGGAAAATAGGTCAGGGCCAGCTCGACGCTATGCAGGTTCATAAGCAAAGTTTTCCCAGACGTCTGGCTGATTTCCACCAGGAGCTTCACGATCGAATGGGCAAGACTCGGATCTACCGAGGCAACCGGCTCGTCGGCGAGGATGACATCCGGATTTTGCACCAGGACGCGTGCGATCGCCACCCGCTGTTGCTGCCCACCGGAAAGCTCATCTGTCCTCGCGTAGAGTTTTTCGGGAATGCCGACCTGAGCAAGGGTAGCCTGGGCGGCGTCAAGGTCCTGGGGACGCAGAAGCGACCAGACCGCCCGCCATCCAGACCAGGTCCCGAGCCGTCCGGCCAGCACGTTATGCACAACCCACAGGCGTGACACTAGATTATGCTGTTGATAAATCGTCCCGATGCGCCGTCGGACGACCCGCAGGGATCGTCCGTGCAGGTCACCGACGTCAAGGTCGCCGAGGCAGAGCCGGCCCCCGTCCGGCCGGAGGGTCAGATTCAAGAGCCGAAACAAAGTGGTCTTCCCCGCACCTGATGGGCCGATGATCGCCACCTGCTCACCCGGGGTGACCTTCATCGACACGTCCTCCACGGCGACCAATTGGCCATTGAAGATTTTACGAATATTCTCTAGACGATACATTGCAGGCGATGATCTCTCGCGAGTCGCTTCGCGGAGGGGTCCCCCCGCGAAGCGACTCACCCCTGAGGTTGCCGGATGCTGCCGCGCTAGCTCGACGAGGGCACTACTTGAGGAGTCCGGCGGCTTTGGCCGCTTCCTCGATCCCCTTCCAGTCCTCGTCCTTCGCACGGACGAATCCCTTCGTCCGTTGGAGATCCAAAAGCTTCCGATGCTCCGGATTGTCGTACTGGAGCTTCAGGAGGGCCACGGTAAACCGCTCCATGAGATCCGGGTCCAGCTCGCTCCGTGCGGTCCAGACATAGTCCACGTAAGGCGGCGTGGTCCAGAAGACCGTCACTTTGCTCGTGTCGATCTTTTTGTTCTTCACCAGCTTTCCCCAGACGAGGAAGTTCAACGCACCCGCGTCTACTTTCCCCCCTTCCACCCACAGGGCCGTCGCATCATGGGCCCCACTGAACGCTGGCTTCTGGGCAAAGTCTCTGTCCGGGTTAATTCCATTCTTGAGCAGGAAGTACCGGGGCATCAGGTGACCCGAAGTGGACGAGACGCTCCCGAAGGAGAAGGTCTTCCCCTTCAAGTCGCTCAGCTTCGTTATGCCAGTATCCGAACGGGTGACAAAAACACTCTTGAACTGCGCATCTTCTTTACGCATCACGAGCCGGGTGGCATTCCCCCCCGTCCGGCGGACCGCGTGCACCGAGGTAAAGCCACCGTACCAGACGACATCGAGCTTCTTGGCAGCCAGGCCTTCGACCGTGGCCGAGTAATCGATGACCGGCACGAACTCTACCGGCATCCCTATTTCCTTGGAGAGATACGCGGTGAAGGGCTCAAATTTCCGCAAGAGCTCTTGGGGGTTTTCGTCCGGGATGGCCGATACCCGCAAGACCTTGGGAACCTCCGCTTGCGCACTTGCAAGCATGCCCACCCCGAGGAGAAAGACTGTCAGGATCGATTTCACCACCATCAGGACCATTCGCTCCTCCTGTCATAAAAAAAGATGCTGAACGTCATAATGAGGAAAGTTCTCTGAATAATCGATTAGTTATTATAATAAGTCAAATCGGTAATATCGATACATTGGGCGATTTTTATAGGGATATCCAAGTACCACATATTTAATTTCTCGATAGGAAATCGGAACTTGAAAGCTGCGGGGAAGCTGACCGAGGGGACTACGAGCGCGCGGGAGCCTCGCAACCTAGCGATTGGAGGAGAAAAGTGATAAAGGTGTCACAGAGGGGAGATCTGGACCGGTTCTTGTGATAGATGAGGTAGAAGTCGCGAGTGAGCCTCACGCCCTCAAGGGACACAGTGCGGAGAGTCCCCCGCTCCAAGTCCTCCTGGATAGCCCGGAGTGAGATTACGGAGATTCCAGCCCCACTCTTTACCGCCTGGCGAATGGCTTCCGTGCTTCCGAGTACTGCCACCATCGTCAAGGCACCCGAGTCAAGACCAGCAGATCGCAGCGCTTCCTCAAGAACCTTTCGTGATCCTGATCCAACTTCTCGTAAAATAAAGGGTTGCTCTGAAAGCTCTCCGACGGCGACCGCCGACCTGGCAGCCCACGCGTGGTTGGGCGGCAGGGCGAGAACCAGTTCATCTTCCAAGAGCTTCACGTACACTAACTGACCATCGTCGAACTTGGCCCCAACGGTTCCGAGCTCATACGTCCCGTCGAGGACTCCCCGGCCGACTTCCTGCGAGTCAGCAATCTTCAAGGTGATCGCAACATCCGGGTATCGGGCTTTGAACTGGGCCAATAACACGGGCAGGACGTACTCGCCGGGAATGTTGCTCCCAGCAATGATCAGATGTCCTTTGAGGGAGCCCTTGTACTCTTCCAGCGCTTGAATGGCCTGGGTCCTCAGGGCAAGCACCTGCTTGGCATAGCCATACAGGAGCTCCCCTGCCCTCGTCGGAACCACCTCCCGACCAAGCCGGTCCAACAGTTTTATCCCCACAAATTCTTCGAGGCCCTTGATGTGACCACTCACCGTCGGTTGGGTCAGATAGACCGCCTCGGCCGCCTTCGAGAAGCTTTTCAGCTCCACGATCCTGCAAAAGACCTCTAGCGCACGGATATCCATGGATCCACCTCAACGCGAGGCCCGACGCTCAGCGACAGGCCACCTTCGGGAGGGCGCTATTCGTCAACCACGACCTCAGCCTCGAGCAGATCTCGATAGAACTGCTCGTACGCGTCGATCTCCCGCTCCCTGCAGAACTCCTTTTCGATCTTTGCCTTTGCCTGACTGCCCAGGCGCCGGCGCAGATCGGGATCGAGAATCAGACGTTCGGCCTTCCGCTCAAAGTCCTCTTCTGACGCGAAGAGGAGACCGTCCACCTCGTCTTCGACGATGGACCGGTTCCCTTCAATATCTGCGGCGAGGACCGCCACGCCCCCATTCATGGCTTCGAGGATGGCATTGGACATCCCCCCCTCCGAAAGGGAGGAATTGACCACCACGTCCACTTCCTGCAGCATGCTGCAGACCTCTTCGTGCGGAACTTCGCCCAGATAGCGGGCCCAGTCGTTCCCTGCGAGGAGGTTGAGGAGTCGTTTCCCCTCCTCTGCTTCCAAGATCGGTCCTGCATAGAGGACGCGAAGGTCCGGGTAACGAGCCTGAAGCCGCGAAAGGGAAGGAACACAGAAGGGAAGATTCTTCACCTTGCGGATTCCAGCAGCGAAGAAGAAGATGCAATGCCGCGGACTAAGACCCCAGCGGGCCCGATAATCGTCGGGTCTCTCGTCGCAGGCGACCGTCTGTCGGATGATGCGGATCCTCCCGCCGAGTTCAGGGATTTCCTTCAGGAGCTTCT
>CAYGBT010000068.1:0-13860 GCA_964348275.1 uncultured bacterium | reverse complement strand
CGGCTGCCCCGCTCATCAAAGGCCCCGCTGACCCACCCTGGAAGATGCGTAAGCGACTGAAAGTCGGCGTCGGAGTGGCCAACGACCTCTACCTCATCCCGGGGGTAGTGGTTCAGATCATATCCTACGTCCTCGTATGCCTGCTCCAGGAGTTCCAGGATTTGTCGCCCGACTTCTTCCGGGACCTCTCCCACATACCGCACCGTGAAGTGGTGTCCGGTTCGACGGTGGTACCCTTCATGAACCTTCCGTTCGCCTTCCGCTTGGGCAATGAGTCGCTGCAGATCCCGATCCCCAGGACGAACTCTCAATCCCTCTTCCCAGGTCCGAACCGCCTCTCCAAGATCCCCTCCTCGGTAATAGGCTTCCCCGAGAAGCCGATATGCCTCGCCATCCTGCGGATTCAGGTCGCGGGCCCTTCTCAGGGTCTCTACGGCCCGGTCCAGCTCCCGGAGACCGAGGAAAGCCGCCCCTAGTCCCATGTGAAATCGTGACTCCTCAAACAACAGGTCAATCGCGGCCTGGTACTCGACTGCGGCGTCCCTAAAGGCCTGCTCCCGAAGCAGCAGGGAACCAACGTTCCCGTGGGCATGGGCCAAGTTCCGGCGGACCACAGGGTGGGATGGTGCGAGGCTCGAGGCTTTTTCAAACTCGGTAAGAGCCTCTCGATGCCGCCCCTGGGCACTCAGTTCGACCCCCCGTTGATTATGGGTTGCCACCCGTGGATCACGAGTGGCGCCGTCCTGGGCGGCTAAAGGAACTGCCGCAATAAAGAAACCGAGGATGAACGCCCAATGGCAAAGACGGACGACTCCCCTCTTCGAAGCCCCTCGCCGAACCTCAGATGCCCCTTTCGTCCCTGACACCTTCTTGCGGGATGATAACGGGCTGGAGCGGGAAACGGGATTCGAACCCGCGACCCCGAGCTTGGAAGGCTCGCGCTCTACCACTGAGCTATTCCCGCATCCCACGACGCTCGATGAAAACGACCCCGGTCTCGTCGGCGCTCAAAAAATTCCTTCCCGTCGGATGGACCCACGCGAGGGACCCCGGGGCTATATTTATTATTAAAGGTAGGGCCGTGGTGGGGAGAGGAGGATTCGAACCCCCGAAGGCGTGCGCCAGCAGATTTACAGTCTGCCCCCGTTGGCCGCTTGGGTATCTCCCCGCACTCACCCAGCGCCCTGAACCGGGAGCGATCAGATTGAGAACCTTGCGCCCGCCCTGCCCGTCCGTAAATGCCCATCCTCTTGGAGCTGGCGGAGGGATTTGAACCCCCGACCGGCTGATTACAAATCAGCTGCTCTACCAGCTGAGCTACGCCAGCCGCAAACTTTTATTATAAACTGCATTCTCCCATAATAAAATGCTAAAATTTGCTCTCCGGGACGAAAGTGATTAATAAAAGCGCATTAAACGTCAAAATGGGTTCTCATAGCTATAGCCATTCGAATTTTCTCTATTTTTCTTCGATTTTCGCCACCGCCATCCGTTGTCGCATGACCTCATACATCAGGATGCCGGCGGCGACACTCACATTCAGGGACTCGACGCGCCCACACATTGGAATGCTAGCGCGATCGTCACACTTCTCCAGTACCCCAGGCCGCACACCCTTTCCCTCGCCCCCGAGTACCAGCGCCACCGGTCCCCGCAAATCAAGGGCCGTGTACAACTTCGGCGCCACGGGATGGAGAGCGTAGATCCAGAGGCCGTCCGCTTGCAGCGCCTCGATGAGGCGAGAAACGTTTTGCACACGCCCGACGAGAAGATGTTCCAGCGCCCCGGCTGCGGCTTTCGCCACAGTGCCCGTCAAGCCGACTGACCGACGTTCGGGGATCAATACCCCATGGACCCCCGCTGCCTCGGCGGTTCGAAGGACCGCACCCAAGTTTCGTGGGTCCTCCACCCCATCGAGGATCACCAAGAATGGCGGCTCACCACGTCCGCGGGCGAAGGCAAGCATCTCCTGCGGCTCGGCGTACGGCTTCGCCGCGACCAGTCCAATTACCCCTTGATGCTTGCCCCCCGGTACGAGCCGGTCCAGGGCCTGCTTTGGCTCGCAATGGACCGGCACCCGTGCAGCTCGAGCTAACCGGACGAGGTCGGCATATTGACGATCCTGCCGTAATACCAGAATCCGTAGCAGCGGGCGCGTACCTGCCCGCAGCGCCTCCCGGACGGCGTGAAAGCCGTACAGAACCTCGGAGGCCTCATCGCTTCCACCGGCTGGTGCCATCTGGCCGATCCTCGATCGTCACCCCGAACGAAGCGAGCTCTGCTCTGATTTCATCAGCCTTTTTGAAATCTTTTCGTCGTCGAGCCTCATTCCGTTCCGCCAACTTTTGTTCGATCTTATCGTCAGTTAGGACCTCGACCCGGGTACCTGGCAGGTCCAGACTACCAGAACCGGGGATAACGATTTCCGAAAATTCCCATTCCCGCCGGTACGACAACTGAAGGAGACCGAACACCTGACCGAATGATCGAAACTCTTCGCGCGCGCGCTCACATGCCTCTTTTGATAATCCGGCCTCTAACAACTTGTTGATGTCCCCGCGCAGCACCTGCAGCTCAGCGATAGCTGCTGGGGTGTTGAAGTCATCATCCATCGCCTCATGAAACGCCGCACCGAACCGTCCGAGCACCGCTGGGAGCGAGGCATCCGCTTGTCCCTTCGGTGCGGTCACCTCGTCAAGCCGCTGGAAAAGGTCGTAGAACCTGGTCAGCGTCCGTTTGGCCTCCCAGAGGGCGTCGTCGGAAAAATCCAAGGGGTTCCGGTAATGCGTGCTGAGCAGAAAATACCGGAGCGCCTCGGCCGTGACCTGAACCCCATAGGGTGATTTCTCAAAGATCTCGCGGACCGTGAAAAAGTTTCCCAGGGACTTGGACATCTTCTCCTGGTTGATTTGCACGAACCCATTATGGATCCAGAAACGCACAAATGGGGTATCTGTCGCGGCCTCCGACTGAGCGATCTCGCACTCGTGATGTGGAAAGATCAGATCCTCGCCACCCCCGTGGATGTCGAAGGACTCGCCAAGATGCTCCATGGACATGGCCGAACACTCGATATGCCAGCCCGGGCGTCCTGGACCCCACGGGCTCTGCCACGACGGCTCACCCGGTTTGGCTGCCTTCCAGAGGGCGAAATCGTGCGGATCCCGCTTGCGCTCGTCCACCTCTACGCGCGCGCCGGCTAACAGCTCGTCAAGGTTCTTCCCCGACAGGCGTCCGTAGCCGGGAAACTTTCTGACCTCATAATAGACGTCACCGTCCACGACATAGGCGAATCCTCGGGCCACAAGTCGCTCGATCAGCGCGATCATTTGGGGAATGTACTCCGTTGCCTTGGGCTCGACGTTGGCGGGAAGGACCCCGAGACTTTCCATATCCTTCTGGTACTCGACGATGTACCGTTCGGACACCTCGCCTGCCGCTACTCCTTCTTGGTCGGCCCGTTTAATGATTTTGTCATCCACGTCGGTGAAGTTTCGCACATAGAGGACCCGATACCCCTTGAACTCGAAATACCGGCGGATCACATCGAAGACGAGCGCGGCCCGGGCATGGCCAATATGGGAGAGGTCGTAGGCCGTGATCCCACAGACGTACATCCGGACCTGCCCGGGTGTGAGCGGCTCGAAGAGTTCCCTTTGCCGTGTGAGGGTGTTATAGATCCGCAATCCCACAGGGGTCTCCTTCACTCACCCTCATCGCCGGCCTCCAGCAAGAGGACAGCGGCAAGGCAGGCGATCCCCTCTCCGGCTCCCAAGGGACCCAGCCCCTTGGCCGTCGTGGGCTTAATATTGATACGCGCCGGTTCAACATTCAAGATTTGGGCCAAATTGGCCGCCATGCCTCTCACATGCGGGGCCAGACGGGGCGCTTCGGCCACCACGGTCGCATCCACGTTCCCGATTCGGAAGCCCTTGGCTTTCACCCGCCGCCAGCTCTCCTCAAGGAGGCGAAGACTCCGCACCCCCTCGTACCCAGGATCACTTGCCCCAAAGTGATGACCGATATCTCCTTCCCCCGCAGCCCCCAGCACAGCATCAATCACAGCATGGGTGAGGACATCGGCATCCGAGTGGCCTTCGAGTCCCTTCTCAAAGGGGATCTCGAGTCCTCCCAAGATCAGGGGGCGTCCGGCGACCAGGGGATGGAGGTCGTAGCCGATGCCGATCCGCATCCTGCGTCCTCCCCGCCGCTGAGAATCTGTTCCGCGCGCTTCAGATCCTCCGCGGTGGTGATCTTGATGTTTTCGGGATAGCTCAAGACTACCTTGACTTGGACCCCGAGCCGTTCCACCAGCATGGCGTCGTCGGTCCCGCGAAACCCGTCTGCTGCGGCCCGACGATACGCCTCTTGGATGACATCTCCCTGAAAGGCTTGAGGGGTCTGGGCAACCCACAAACGGTCGCGAGGCGGGGTCTCTCGAACAAAATCGCTCTCGACGACCTTGACGGTCTCCACGACCGGGACCGCCGCCACCGCTGCCCGAAAGCTCCGGGCTGCTTCGATGGTCCTCCGGAGGAGGTCAGGAGACACAAACGGGCGAACGGCATCATGGATCACCACCAACTGTGTCCCAACCGGCGCCCTCTCGAGTCCCCGGAAGACTGACTCCTGACGCTCGGATCCCCCAGGGATGATTTCGATGATGGGAGGAAGCGAATAGGGCGCGAGAACTTGCTGCTGGCACCATTCCTCGGTCCCAGGCGGAACCGCCAGGATGAGCGTGTCGATCAGGTCTGAGGTGGTTAGGTTTAGCAGGGTTCGGGTCAGGATGGGCATGCCCCGGAGGAGAAGGAACTGCTTCGGGACATCTCCTCCCGCCCGACGGCCAAGGCCTGCGGCCGGCACGATCGCTGTTACACTCATCATACGCTCAGCGACCCGCCGTCAGCCCAACCGGGTCCCGTGCCAGTCGCTGACAGCAGATAGCTACGAGCCGACTTCACGCAGCTTCGGCCTCTTCCTTAAGCCGGGAGAAGATCATTCGCCCGGCCGTCGTCTGAAGCACCGAGGTCACACAAACATCGATGGTCTGCCCGATGAATCGCCGGCCATTATCGATGACGACCATGGTTCCGTCATCCAGATACGCCACCCCTTGGTTATACTCCTTCCCCTCTTTGAGAACATAGACCCGGATCTCTTCTCCGGGGAGAACCACGGGTCGCAGGGCGTTCGTCAGTTCATTGATGTTCAGCACTGGCACCCCATGAAGTTCGGCCACCTTATTCAAGTTGAAGTCGTTGGTGACCACCTTGGCCGCAAGGGCCTTGGCCATCGCGACCAACTTCCCGTCCACCTCCCGGATATCCGGGAAGTCCATGTCGTGAATCCGTACTTGCACATCGGGATTCTTCTGGATCTTTTGCAGGATATCCAACCCTCGCCGTCCCCGATTCCGTTTGATCGGATCTGACGAGTCGGCGATGTGCTGAAGCTCACGCAGCACAAAATGCGGGATGACCAACGCTCCCTCAATAAACCCGGTCTCGCAGATGTCTGCAATCCGGCCGTCAATGATGACCGAGGTGTCCAGGATCTTGTTCCGCTCGACCCCAGGCTGCTCTTTCATCGCGCGGAGGAGATCACGGACACGAAGTCCCCGTCCCTTCTCCACCGCCACCGCGGCGGTGATGTACCCCACGGCGACCATGAAGAGCAGACTGAGAAAGACCCTCACCGGCTGGCTCACCGGCTGCACCAAGGGGTCCAAGAAGATGCCGAGATTGTCGAGCAGGAAGCGGGCGAGAAAGAGTCCGATAACGAGACCAACAAGGCCACTTATGAGAACTTTAATCTGGACTTGTCTAAGGATCCACTCCACCAGGAGTGCGCCTGCGGCAACCCCGATGCCCAGACCGACGAGCAGATATGGGCTCTCCGATCTGTAGACCGACCCCGCCGCCAACCCGACGAGACCGCAGAGGACCACAAAGAGTCCCCGGAGAATTTGTCCTGACATCACTGCTCACCTCCCGCGAAGCTACCACCCCCCTCACCCGACCCTCATGCTGTGGCGATGGTCTTCTCGACCATCCCGTCCGCCTCCAGAGGGTCAATGCCCGCCGCATGGGCGATCTCGCTGACGATGAGCTGCCGGACGTTCTCAAGCATTTTCTTCTCGCCGAAGGAAAGATGTCGTTCCTTCTGAAGGATGACTAGCTTCCGCAGGACCAATGCCATCTCATAGAGAGATCCGGACTTGATCCGCTCCGAGTTATCCTTGAACCGCCGGTTCCAGTTGGGGCAGATCTCGACATCTTTGCGACGGAGAATCTCCATGACCCTGGGAATTTCGGAACGACCGATCACCTCTCGGAGGCCGACGCGCGTGGCATTATGAGTCGGGATCATGATGGTGGTATCGTTGCCTAAGATTCGTAACATATAAAATGACTGCCGACAGCCAGAGACTTCTTTCTCCTCGATGGCCTCGATCATGGCGACACCGTGAGCAGGATAGACGACCTTTTTTCCTACAGAGAACATTTCCTGCATCGTGATCCCCTGCTTTCGTACCTTAGCAAAAAATTTCCGACCAGTCAAAATTTTCTTTGCGCTTCACGGGAAGAGAATGGCCATCAGGGCATCCACCGTCCCCAAGCCGATCACCTCTTTCCCCGCTCCTTCACGGTGTCTGACTTCGTTGGTATGGGGGATCAAACAGCGGGTAAAGCCGAGCTGCCACGCCTCGCGGACTCTTTTCTCTGCGTGTCGCACACCTCGGATCTCTCCTGTCAGCCCGACCTCACCAAAGCACACCATGCGAGAGTCCAGGGGAATGTTGCGGAAGCTGCTGGCTACAGCCGCCACGATTCCCAGGTCCGCGGCCGGCTCAGTAATGCGCACCCCGCCTGCGACGTTGACGAAGACATCACAGGTGGAGAGGGGCATCTCCAGCCGCTTCTCCAAAACTGCCAAGAGGATCGCCACCCGGTGGTGATCTGCCCCTGTCACCACGCGCCGGGGAAGACTCACATGGGTTGGGGCCACCAAGGCCTGGATTTCCACCAGGAGAGGGCGAGTCCCCTCCATGGTCACGACGACCACCGAGCCGGTCACCCCCTCAGGTCGCTCAGCGAGAAAGATTCGAGAGGGATTGCCCACCTCCTGGAGGCCGGCCTCGGTCATCTCGAAGATCCCGATTTCATGAGTAGAGCCGAAGCGGTTCTTGGTGACTCGAAGGATCCGATAGGCATGTTGCCGCTCACCCTCAAAATAGATGACGGTATCGACGATGTGCTCTAAGGCCTTGGGGCCCGCAAAGGACCCCTCCTTGGTCACGTGACCGATAAGACACGTACTGATTCCCCGCTCTTTGCTCAGGGTAAGGAGGCGGGTCGCAACCTCTCGCACCTGACTGATGCTTCCCGGAGGTGACTCGAGTGCCCCCGCATAGGTGGTCTGCACGGAATCCAGAATCAACAGGTCGGGTTTGATCCGTTCGCCATTGTCTATGATCGCCTCGAGGAGGGTCTCGGCGGTCAGATACAGGTCGGGGGACATGGCGCCGATCCGCTCCGCACGGAACCGGATCTGCTCGGCTGACTCCTCTCCCGAGACATAGAGGGCTTTGCACCCCTGGTTGGCGATGCGGGCCGCAATCTGGAGCAGCAGCGTCGATTTGCCGATGCCGGGGTCACCACCGATGAGCACAACCGACCCCGGGACCACCCCACCCCCGAGGGTCTGATCCACTTCCGCGAATCCCGTTGGGATCCGAGCGAGCGCGCTCCCGTGCAGCTCGGTGATAGGAACCGGAGGAGCCGACGGACTCCGGACTCCGGCCGTCTGCTTCCCGCCTATCGTGGGATGCTCCTCCACCAACGTTCCCCAACTCCCGCACTCTGGACAGCGGCCCAACCATCGGGGTGATTGATACCCGCACTGCTGACATTCGAAGTGGGTTTTCATCTTTGCCATAGTTCACCCGGAAAGAACTGTCCGCGTCCCATCAGTCGCAACGGCTAATTGGGCAGGGGAAGGTTAGCTACTCAACTCAGAGGCGAGGTCAAAAGGGGGCGTCCGTCTCGTTTCCGAATCTTCGAACCGCATGTATTCCCGCCGAAACGTAAGCGGAACAGGGCCGGTGGGACCATTCCGTTGCTTTGCCACAATGATTTCTGCTTCATAGTTTTCTTTTTCATCCGGAGCCTGTTGTTCTTTGTAGTAGCCCGGGCGGTAAATGAATGCGACGAGATCCGCATCCTGCTCAATGGCCCCAGACTCTCTGAGATCAGCAAGCTGTGGCCGTTTCTTGTCCCGCGTCTCAACGGCCCTCGAAAGCTGGGACAAAGCCACAATCGGAATTTCGAGCTCCTTGGCTAAGGCCTTGAGTGACCGGCAAATCTCGGTCATCTCTTGCTGCCGACTCTCGAATCGACCTCCCCCTTTTAGCAGCTGCAAGTAGTCAATAACGATCAAACTAATCCCGTGCTCCGCCCTGACCCGTCGGGCCTTGGCTCGCAACTCTAAGACATTCATACTCGGGGTGTCGTCTATATGAATGGGGGCTTCGGAAAGCCGTCCTGCGGCGGTGGTCAACTTCGGCCAATCTTTATCTCCCAGGCGACCGGTTCGGAGACGATAGGCCTCCACCCGTGCTTCCGCGCATAACATGCGTTGTACGACATGATTCATGGACATCTCGAGACTGAAGATCGCACTCGGAATCCTCTCCTCCATGGCTGCATTCATCACAATATTCAGCGCAAAGCTGGTTTTTCCCATGGAGGGCCGTCCCGCGATAACGACCAAATCGGAATGTTGCAAACCTCCCGTCAGATCATCGAGGTCAGTAAAGCCTGTTGGGACACCGGTTACATGTCCCTTTCGGCTGTATAATCGTTCAATATCCTCGAACGTAGACTTGAGTATGGATTTGATGGGTCGGAAGGAAGGGCGGATGCGATCTTTGGATACCGCAAATATCTTCTTTTCCGCCAAATCCAGCAATGTCTCCGTGGGCTCGGTATCCTCGTAGCAGGAGGAGACGATAGACGTACTGGCACCGATCAGCTCCCGAAGTAGGGCCTTTCCCCTGACGATCGATGCGTGATAGTGAACGTTGGCAGCGGTTGGGACTGCCTCGGCTAACGACACGAGATACTGACTGCCGCCCAGATCACCAAGTTGGTCGCGACGGGTCAACTCATTGGCGAGGGTGATGAGGTCGACCGGCTCGTTCCGCTCAAAGAGCGCCTGGCAAGCCGCAAAAATTTTTTGATGGGCTTCCTTATAAAAATGCTCGGCACGAAGGACTTCAAATGCCTTGACTAAAGCATCCCGATCGAGAATGACCGCTCCGAGGACGGCCGTCTCCGCATCAATGTTCCGGGGAGGAATCCGTTCAAATGTCTTTGGAGGTTGTACAGCCACGGTGTGAGCCTCACCTTCACGGATTTTCTTCAAGGCAATGGAACGCTACTGACTCAAGACCTGCACGTGGATTTCGGCAACGGTTTCCTGGTGCAGTCGAACTGGTACCGCGAAGGTCCCTAAGGCTTTAATCGGCCCCTCCAGTGCAATTTTCTTCCGGTCGAGATGGATTCCCTGTTGAGCTAAGGCCTCGGCAATATCGCTGGTCGTGACGGATCCAAATAGTCGATCCTGTTCTCCCGCCGGCCGGACGAAGGTGACCGTCAGACCCCGGAGTCGCTCGGCGATGGATTCGGCCTCCTCCTTCAGCCGCTCCTCCCGCTGCCTGGCGTGGGCCTTGAGCTGTTCCAAGGTACGGAGGTTTGAAGTGGTCGCCTCCACGGCGAGCCGTCGCGGGATGAGAAAGTTCCGGGCATAGCCCCGGGCGACGTCCACCTGATCTCCAGCCCGGCCCAGATGAGGGACCTCTTGAATCAGGATCACCTTCATAGGGTTTCCCCTAGCGCTTCGATTCGCAAATAGGGTTACGTATTTTTTGAATTATATCAGATATATTGATCACTCAGCACTAAGTCCTGAGGGTTTCGACTGAGGCCTCGACGGTGAGATCGGCCGAACCGCTCAGCCGAAGTCTAAATAAGTTCGTCACCGAACTTATCAATCGAAGGACGAGTGCCGTTCTAACTGCTTTTCCCGAAACACCTGCCGCTCCCTGAACCGAGGAAGCAGGTCGAACTGTGAGGCTCGGACTAGGCCAAACAAGTTGGAACGGCCCTAGCTGATATCGGCCACGAACGGGAGCAGGGCGATGTTGCGAGCCCGCTTGACAGCTACGGTGAGCTCCCGCTGGTGCGGAGCGCAGGTGCCCGAGATCCGACGGGGAATGATCCTTCCTCGATCCGTCACAAAACTCCGCAGACGCCGGACATCCTTGTAGTCGACCTGCTCCACCTTGTCCACGCAAAACTTGCAGACCTTTTGCCGTCGATAACTTTTTCGCCGCTTGATCACTGCCACTGATATTCTCCCCCGCTCGACCCGGTGCTGGGCTATTGAGGTCGCGACCCGATCCTAAAAGGGTGCCTCTTCCTCATTCGGGGCCGGGACCGGTTCTTCCTCGGGGCCTCTGCGACCGCCGAGAAACTGAACCCGGTCTGCCACGACCTCGTGCTTTGACCGCTTCTGCCCTTCCGGGGTCTCCCAGGAGCGCTGGGCGAGGCGTCCCTCGACCAGACTTGTTCTGCCCTTGCTCAAGTACTCGGCACAGGTTTCTGCCTGCTTCCCCCAGGCGACGATGGTGACGTAGCAGACCTCATCCCGACGTTCCCCGGCCTGTGTGGTATAACTGCGATTCACCGCCAGATCAAAACTACAGACCGGGGCACCGCTCGGTGTGTATCGCAGCTCCGGATCCCTGGTCAGATTCCCCACGAGAATGACCCTGTTGAAGTTTGCCATAACCTACGATCCCTCCCGTCTCGCCTCTGTGGCTGCGGCTCCCGTGGTTGCCTCTTCGCTCCGCGAGCGACCTGCCGGCCTGACCTGCACCGCTAGATAGCGCAGGACGACCTCCGCGAATTTCAGGTGCCGATCCAAGGCTTGGGTCAGGGTGGGCTTGCTCTTGACCCGGTAGAGAACGTAGGCGCCCTCCCGCTTTTTCCTGATCTCGTAAGCCAGGCGGCGCTTCCCCCACTTCTGAATCTCCAGAAGTTCAGCCCCTTCCCGACCCAAGAATCCTTTGAATGATTCCACCTGAGCCTCAAGTGCTTCGTCGGTCAGTCCCGCATCGTAAATGATAATTACTTCGTACTCTGGCACTCTCTCACCTCCTCCGGTGATTCCTCGGCAGGCCGACGTCGCGCCGCTGAGCGTACCCGAACATTAAAACGATTCATGGCCGATGTTACACCCTTTTCCACGATTTCTTCTACCGCGTCGGCTGCGCGGCTCAAGACATCCGGGAGGACGCGAGCCTCGTCCTCAGCGAAGGGGCTCAGCACAAAGTCGACTTCGTCCCCCTTTTCCGGCCGGCCGATACCGACCCGCACGCGGGGAAAGGCGACGCTCGTTATGCCCTCTTGAATGGAACGGACCCCTTGATGCCCCCCGTGTCCCCCTCTGGCCAACACTTTGATCCGCCCAAGGGCGAGATCCAGATCGTCGTGAATCACCACGAGCCTTTCCGGGAAGACCAATCTCTTTTCCAGCCAAGTTTTGACCGACCGACCGCTCTGATTCATGAAACAGAGGGGCTTGACGAGGGTGATCGCTTCTCCCCCTACGGACCCCTCAGCGTATAGACTCTCCCAGCGCCGACGTTTCAGAGGCCGGTGCCGCCGACGCGCGAGCTCGTCGAGAACCAAGAAGCCCACGTTGTGGCGGCTTCCTGCGTATTCCGATCCCGGGTTCCCCAGACCGACGATGAGCCACAATGCCCGCCCTCACTCCTGTCCAGGTGGCGTCTTGCCGCCCCCCTTGGTGGTTGCCTCCGGTGCGCCACCCGGTTTGCCAGCTGGTTCCTCGGCTGCCTCCTCCTCTGCCGGTACCTCCTCAGGGGGAGGGGCGGCAACCTCTTCCACGGCTGGCGCGGCCACCGTCACCACCACCTGTTCCATCTCCCTCAAGACCTCGACCCCCCCGGGAATCGGCAGGTCCCTGACATGAAGGACGTCTCCGATATCCAATGGAGAAACATCAAGGACAATCTTGTCCGGGATGGCTGCCGGCAGACAGCGCACCTCAAGCTCCCGAAGGATCTGATCGACGATTCCTCCCTTCTCCTTAACCCCCGTCGCCACGCCCGTGAGCTCCAAGGGGACTCCAACCTCAATGGGCCGCTCCATAGAGATCGCGAGGAGATCCGCGTGAAGGATCGTCCCGGTCACGGGATCGACCTGCACCTCCTTCACCATCGCCTTCCGGGTGAGCTCCTGCCCGCCAACAATCGTGAGGTTGAGGAGAACGTTCTCGCCTGCCTCCGTCCCGAGGGCTCGGAGAAGACTCTTTGGATCTGCCGTCAAGCAGATCGGATCCCCCTCCCCGTAGAGGATGGCAGGGACCTGGCCCATCCGGCGAAGCTTCCGTGCGACTCCCTTTCCAGTACCGGTCCGGTGCTCAACCTTGAGATCCACAAATTCCATTTACAACCCCCCTACACTAGCTCGTGGCGAATAGCTCGTGGCTCGTGGCCACGACCTGTCTTGATCTGTCCGTGAACTGTCAACTGTGAACCGTGAACTAAACGAAGAGGGAGCTTACCGACGTCTCCCGATGGATCCGGTCGATGGCCTCTCCCAGCAGGGAGGCCACCGACAGGACGGTTAGCTTCTTGGAGGAACGCCGCTCATCCAGCGGGATCGTATTCGTCACCACCACCTCTTCGAGGCCCGAGCTCTCAACGCGCTCAATGGCCGACCCTGACAGGATCGGGTGGGTGCAGCTCGCGTAAATCCGGCGGGCCCCCTCCTTCCGAAGAGCCGTCACCCCCTGCACGAGGGTTCCCCCGGTGTCGATCATGTCATCCACGATGATCACATCCCGATCTTTCACTTCTCCTACGATATGCATAACCTTGGATTCATTGGCCCCCTCCCGCCGCTTGTCGATAAAGGCTAACGAGGTCCCGAGCCGTTTCGCAAAGGCCCTCGCCCGTTCCACTCCACCGGCATCAGGGGCCACGACCACCCCTTCGTGCCATTCCCGCTCCTGGAAGTATCGAAGCAGGACCGGGGCCGCAAAGAGGTGATCCACGGGGATATTGAAAAACCCCTGGATTTGTCCGGCATGCAGATCCATGGCGAGGACCCGATTGGCCCCCGAGACGGCGATGAGGTCTGCGACGAGCTTCGCCGAAATGGGGACCCGGGGCTGGACCTTGCGATCCTGCCGGGCGTACCCAAAGTATGGAATCACGGCAGTGATTCGGTACGCAGAGGCGCGACGCAGGGCATCGATCATGACGAGGAGTTCCATCAGGTTGTGATCTACTGGGGGAGAAGTGGGCTGAATCACAAAGACATCGGCCCCTCGCACGTTTTCATTGATTTGAACGAAGACCTCCCCGTCAGAGAACTGAGAGACCTCCGCTTGACCGAGGGGTCTTCCCAGATACTCGGCGATCTCCTGCGCCAATTTCCGATTGGCATTGCCAGAAAAAAGGATCATTCGGATCACTGTCCCCTCCCTCTGCGTGATGGCTGCGGGGCCAGGATTCGAACCTGGACAGCCAGATCCAAAGTCTGGCGGCCTACCATTAGCCGACCCCGCATCCTACACCCGGACAGGCGTGCCATTCACAAAAAATTGGGGGATGAGCTTCGAGCCGTGCGAGAAGCTCATCCCCTCCTCTGCTTCAGCAGGAGGATCGTCCTGGTCCCGTCTCCCCAATCCCTCCGGGACCCAACGGGGAGCGAGACAGGGTCCGAACCACAAAGACCGCGCACCCCTTCTCTCTGAGTCGGCCCG
>CAYGBT010000067.1:746-13861 GCA_964348275.1 uncultured bacterium | reverse complement strand
ACGACGGATAGCGACTACTACCGGTACCTCAAGGAGGCAATTTCAGGAGATAAGCTGCGCCCGTAACGGGCACCAGCGAGCACATGCACGCCCCTCGCTCCGCGGCTCCCCGTTGCAGGCCGAGCTCGGAAGGGCTCGGGGAGTGGGGCTTCCCCGGCGGAAAATTCCACGGGTTGGTTTGGCGTTAGCTCTGTTTTTCGCGCCGAACGACGCCTAAGGCATCAGGACGGCCATCCCCCACCTGCGCTGCGCTTTCCGAATATCTTCGGAACCCCCGCAAACCAGGTTCCGCCGGGTCCAGGCGCAGCTCCCCTCACCCTCCCGACGACACCCAACTCTTGTCGTGACGCCACCACTCGCCTGGATGACCCGATTTTGCTTCAGTTGGGCAGCATCTGAAGGTCCCGAGCGACATTGCCGGTCCGAAGGACTCCGGACTCCTTCGGAGATGCGGCAGGGCCCCTCGGCGTGCGGCGGCCTGGGAAACCGAGGCGCGATCCGTGCCGAACTTCCTTGCACGGATCGTGAACACGGAGGGACCCAGGCCGTAAGCCGCCGAACAGGGTCGCCGCGAGAGGCTCAGAGCGAGGGGCCGAAGGTGCTGCTCGTCAGCCGACCTCGTCCACGTTACACTTTGCGATCAAACGCAATGTTTTCGAGCATCGCATCGAGCTGTTTCTGTGCCGCGGACCGTGCTTCCTCCAACCGCGCCCGCTCGCCGCGGAGGGCCCCAAGACGGTCTTCCTGCTTTTCGAGCTGACGGATATAACGCAAGCGGAGGTTGGCTTCCTCAGGGGTCCGGCCCAGGCGTCCCAGGTTCTGGCGGACACGCTGCTGGTCGTTGAAGATCTTTTTTTGTTCTGTATCCAGAGACGCGACCTTCTTATTCAGCGCGTCGATTTCATTCTTCTTGGCGACGATGTCCTGAAGCGCTCGTTGGATTTCGGCGTCGATGGTCTTCTGCCTGACCCAGAGCGTGATCTGCTCTGGTGTCACGTTGCGAATTGCGTAGGTCGTTTGCCGGGGACTCTCCTCCCGAACCGCAAACTCCGCGGTGGTCTTCGGTTTAACCTCCACTCGGAAGCGGTGATAGTTGGCGGTTGATTCAGCCGCTGCCTCCGTGTCTACCACAGTCCAGCCGGCCCGCACCGGGTGTTCCACCACGAGCGTGCGGGCCTTCTCGTCGTTGTTGCGAATCACGTAGGTCTTCTTCTCGACCACCTTGCCGTGGAATTGCATCACGCCCTTGACGATCTCCACTCGCTCGACCCGCTCACGCTCGGTGCCGCGATTCGTCGTCACCTCGACGCCAAGATCGAGTGCGTAGCTCAACAGCCGGCTCTCTTGCGGGTTGATGGTTTCCGTCAATCCCTCGCCTGCGAAGGCGTTCGCGTCAATCACGGCAAACGAGCCGGCATCGAGGGTCAGCCCACTACTGTTCTTGAGCCACACGGCCAGTCGAGGGCGTCGCGCTCCAAACGTCTCGTTGTAGAGGGAAACTTTCGCCCCCTCGACCTCGGTATGAATGATAGGCAGGAGCGCCGACTGGTTCCGCCGGATCGTGACGGGCTGGCGCAACCGGTATTCGAACTGCTCTCCCAGCGCTTGCGCCCGTGCTGCCTGCGAGGCTTGCTGTCGCATCACGGCACCGAGGCGCCCGGCGAGGGGCTCAGCAGGCGCTTCATCGGCTTCGAGTGCCGGTGCTCGTGCGGACGGCATCGCCTTCGCCGCCCGCTCGCGGAGCGCGCGGAAGTCATCGCGCGATTTTCGCGGGCCCGCAAGCCCCTCCTCGAGTGCACCGCCGAGGGAAAAGTTCAGTGCGGTGACGCGGCCGGTGTGCACGGTGATCTGACGAGACCCACTTTGGCCGAGCGAGGAATGGTGGGCTAGCACCCGGTACGTTCCCGGCGCGAGACCGCCTATCTGGAAACGGCCGCGCCCATCGGTTGTCCCTTGCTGCACCAGCACGCCTTCCCCACTCAGCACCTGGACGGTGACCCCGGAGACCGGATTGCCGCGCGCGTCGATCACCATCCCGGCCACGGCGGCTTGACCCGCCGGCACCTCGAGCGTGGCTTCGTGCGTCTGTGGGGCGACCTGAACTCCTTGCGGGAGCGGAACCACCGGCCGGCGCGCGTAGAGCGGCTGGGAGAGGTTCTGCACGAAACTCACCGGCGCGCCCGCTACCAGCGAGAGGTCCACGTCCACCCAGTTCATCGGTGTGGTGTTATCCACAATGGCCCAACCCTGAAGGAGAGGCTTCTCTTTCTTGTCGAGGACGATGCGATACGTCGTCTTCCAGATGGGCGCCTCCGAGGTGTAGCTGACGTATAGATCTCGACTCCCCGAACCGACCGTGTGGATGTTCAGCCTGCGGACATCGCGCTGGTGGGCGGAATCGAGCAAGTCGAGCGTCCGACCCACGTCGCTCGCCAGTTCGCGCTCCATCAGCTTGAGTGCCTTCGCCGAGGCCATCTCGACCGTTTGCACTTCCCCGCGCGGGGTGAACACCACCACCTCGATTACCTCCGCCACCTCTTTTGTCCCGACCGGCTTGCGGCGCTTCTCGGCGGCCATGAGCTTGCCCACCACCGGTCCCCCTGGGGTCTGAATCTCAACGTCGGTGCCCCGAATCTGGTTCAAGAAACTCACGAGCCCCTGGCCCGGGCCTAACTTGATGGGGAGTTCGGCGAGGCGTCTGGTGAGCGGCGCCGTCGAATCGTACGTCACGCCCGCCACCTGCCCCTTCCCCAAATCAATCACCGTCAGCGACTTGAGCACATCGTTTAATTGCGCGCTGGGCAGCACGATCTCTACCTGCTGCGTCCCCTGCACCTTGCCCAAGTGTTCGAAGTAGCCCATCCCATTCTTGTAGAGCACCACCTTGCGCACCGGAAGCGGCACGGGGGATTCGACCGTGGCCGCTTCGGCTAACGGGAACAGAAAAACCAACAATCCGACCAGCGTCATCCACCTCCGCATGAGCGTCCTCCCTTTGCTCTCTCTTTCGCGTGGGTATCTTCATCCTCCCTAACTGGCATCGGGTCCGGAACCCGAGTTGCTCGCTTCAATTTCTCCTTCTAGACTTAGCAAGACCGGGGCCAATCTGGCCTAGACAATAGAAAGGCTCATACCCCCCACTTTATGTTTAGACAAATCTCCGCCCCTTGAGTTCCACTCCAAGAAATGATTTTCAAGTTCGACCAGAGTCTGGGCCCGATCCCGACCTCCGACCTTCAGGCTGTCCTCTTATGCTTTGGGGCTGGAGACAAAACGACGATCCCCCGATAGGTCATTGCGACAAAGGCGATGGCGAGGGAACCAAGGAGGAAGAGAAGGGCAAGCGGGGCCGAGGGGAGACGATCACGAAGCTCCGAGTGGACCAGCCAGTTCAAACAGGCGATGTAAAAGTAGAACAGCTGAACCCCAGCAAAAAAAGAAGGAGAAGACGGTGAAAAACGCCGCTAATCGCGCGCGAAACGTTCGTGAACGGTTCCCCATGCGGAGCAGAAACTCCGGAAAGGACCTGGCCTGAGCGGGAAAGAGTCGCTCGTGGTTTCCCAGATAGAAAGCGAACATCTGCCCGGCAAGGATGGAGACCAAGATTTTCCCAGTCAGACCGTACCATTTCGCCACCTGGCGTCCAAAGTGCTCGAGCACATTGCGGCCCAGTGGATTCGGTTCCAGGCGCAGATCGGGAGTCACCCAGAGAGTGACGAAATAGTCACCGAGGTTCGCGACCAGTGCCACTACGCCGACGATCGCCGCCGCCCTCCAGACAGCATGGCGCCCTTCATTGCGGAGGACGTAGGCCATCGCCACCGCCCCCGCCGCGACCCAAAACCATGCGAGGACGGAGAGCCACACCCCAGCGTTTTCGATTACGCCCATCAGCCTTAACAGTTCTTGTTCAGTCATGAATTCGACGGACACGATCAATGTCCATACAATCCTAGGCTTCATTCCCTCTTTTCACACCGGGCAACCACTGTGCCAACAGTGGGTTCGGCGCTATGAATCGGCTCTGTTTCGCAAGCCTGACGTACGCCACCCTCAGGGAGGAATGGTCGTGCAAACCTTTCATGCACTCTCTCAATACGCGGGGCTCGGAGTGCTGAAGGAGGGGTATTTTCACCGCCCGTCACGAAAATCCCCACCGCTCTGTTCGCTATCCCGGCCTGCGGGTTCTCTATTTTAAGGAACTTAGCATTGGCATTCTCTTTGCTCAGCAGACGCTTCATGCGAGCGACGATCCGATCCGCCGGCCCCTTGAACCGATGCTGAAAGCACCCGTTCCCTTGTCCCGTGCATCGAGGAGCCAGGCGAGGCGAGAAAGGGAGGTGTAAGGTCATGGCATCGCCAAATCAAATCAACTCACGCGCGGGGATGTACCGCTGCATGGACTGCGGCTACGTGATCACCGTGAACAAAGGGAAAAAGTTTCCCCGATGCCCTGTCCATCTTCACCTGGCGGCGTGGCTTTTTGTGCGCTCAACTGGGCCAAAAGGAGCCCCTGTGAGGCATTAGATCTCCTCACATCAGCACTCCCTCTCTCTCAGCGACCGTTGCCTCCGGAGCGTGAGGCGTCCCGTACCGGAAACCCCGCCATCGCCCACCGCATCTGTGTCCCAGCCGACGGCTCGAGCCTCCCAGTAGACGATTTGATGCATACCCTGCAATTCTAGTCAGCAGCCGCAGATTGGTACCGTTCCAACTTATTGCCCCGAACACGGACGAGAAGGCCAGCAAGCCGGGTGTTCGCATCGCACACCTCTGTATTGGGTGAGACAAGTTCGAACGGCACGAGACTTGGGACGGCTTACGATTCTCGCAACAGGGGAGTGGTTTGGGGAGAGTGAGGACACGTGCTTGACGCTCCGGACAGAATCGATCTCGGGGCGCGTTAAGTGTCCGAGGAGGTCGTCTCGAGGAATTCCTCAGGTAGGGCGCCGGAGAGGTGCTGAGAGAGCTTCCGTATGGTCCCGACGCGTTCCATGGCCTTCTCGATCGTGGCAACCATATCGGGATTTCGATGGGCGACCGTGTTGAAGAGCTCCTCCAGGTAGCAATCTAGCGATTCGAGGGGGCCACTGAACCCCTCGGCAAGGTTCGACAGAGTCACAAGGGTGGTCAGTTCCTTTTCACGTTCCAGGAGTCGGGCCTTCTCGATCACGGCAGCGGCATGCAAGGCAATCGTCTCAAGCAGCTGCAGGTCCGCCCGACTAAACAGCCGCCCCTCGGCGTGGTTGAGAAGTTGGACGACGCCGATATTTCCCTCACTGGTCCTCAAGGGGGCGCACAGGACCGAACGGGTCACGAAGCCGCTTTCTTCGTCCACCGCAACAGAGAAGCGCGGATCCGTGTCGGTGTCGGGGACGAGGATGCCTTTCCCCGTATCGGCGACCCATCCGGCGATGCCCTGGCCGGGCGACAGTCGCCGCCCGCGGAGCCGATCCGCAACGGGCCCCAGGGCGACCGCGAACACCAGTTCCCCGGTGGCATCCTCCCGCAGGAGGAGAGACCCCGCCTCGGCGTGCAGCGCGGCGGCAATCCGTTCGATGGCCACCTCCAGGACCTTTGGGAGGTCGTGGGTGGAATTGAGGATGGTGGCCACCTGATTCAGAGCCTCAAGTTCTTCGATCCGCCGCTTGAGCACGGTGATGTCCTGTAGGACAGCGACACCCTGACCCTTCAGCTCCCTGCCCAGGAGCAGCTGAAAAAAGTATTCCACGAGCTTTTCGTGCTCCTCAAGATCGGTGATTCTCTCACGCGACGGATTCTGCTCCGGCCCACGGGAGCCGGTGGTGATCTCCGTGGTACACTCAAACATCCGAGACAATCGGCCGTTTTCTTCCAGGACCGGATTGAACGAGATGGTGCCAATCTTTCCCTCAGGCGAGGCATGGGCGTACCATAAGGTGACACATCCCATCCCGCTGTCCCACACGTAGGGATACTGGCCCGGTGGGTCCGAGTGGTTTACATCCAGATCCTCGGCTCGCTTCTGTGCCTGGTTTCGTTCTTCAACGTCGATGTAAAATTTGAGCATAGGGTTCTTCTACGTACTTCTCGGGCTCACGTCCTGATCTGGGACACCGGTTACTTGACCGTTAACTGCTTGAATCCCATGAGAGAAATCCCCTCCCCAAGGACATCCCCCAACTGCTCTCCTCCGTCCATAGGGTGCAGCAATATCAATGCCAAAATCTTCGTAATTCTTCGAACCCACTTTACGATCGCCCGGGCGGTTTCTTGGAGACAACCCTAGTTTGCGCTTGACACACGGGACAAGTCTTGGGTAGAAAGGAGCCATCCTCATGGCGACTCTTGCCTTGGTCGCGTGGGTAACCGGTCATTGAGGGGAGCGCAAAGCTCCCCTTGGGTAGTCGCATCATGAAACCGGGGTGAACATAGCCCCCGGCCCACCTCGGGTACAATCGTTGGTACACTTGAAATCTAGACGCCTTCCCGGGCGGAGCACGGCCCGGGAGGGCGTTTTGCTTTTCTGACTTATCTCGGAAGAAGTAAACGCAGCAGAGGAACATTCAGGGGGAGAATCTATCAGCATAGGCGAAAGGTTTCGATAGAACCGTAATTCATAAATAAGGCGGCTCAACCGCACCCGCTGGCAGGCAGAGACGGTAAAGCCGCCCGCTCCCGCCCGAGGACCGAGAGGTATGCCTCTCTCCTGGGGCTGAGCGTTTTCATTTATAGCATCCTGGCAAAACGAAAGGCAACCCTCTCATACTCCCAACGGACGCCAGCGGGCAGCTAATCGGTGTGCTATTCCATGACGTCACCGAGGAGTCGGATGAAAGATCCCAAGAGGAGAGCAGGGGACCGGGCTATGAGGAGGTGAGGACGATGGCCGCTCCACCGACCTGTCCGACGTGCGGGTCCATCCTGGCGGGCTACGAACGGAGCAAGGAACTCAACGTCCCGGTGTTTTTCTGCCACAAGTGCAGAGCAATAGAGGAGGCTGCCCAGAAAATGGAGGTGATGAAGGAGGCGGCCTAGCCTTTCGCAGGTAATGGACAAGGGATACAGGCCCGGTCCCTGCATCCCTCGCCTTGGGTCTCAAAACTCATATGAACTCCACATGCCCTCTTGGGTCGCATCCCCCCCGAGAGGGCCCATTGTTTTCTCCCTGACGCCGCCGCCCGCCTACCCCGAGATACGACGCTAATCTCGAGCTTGACAGTAAAATACCATATGTTGTATTTGTTATAGATAAAAGCGCTATATTTTGTGGATAGGAGAGGCTGCGGGTATTGAAATCCTAGGGTTAGTCACAGCGGCATTCGGTGTCCGTCTGTTGGCGAACTGGGTCGACCGCCAGCGCTAGGCGACCCGGCCATCCTTGAGCCCAAGGAGGACTTTTTTTCCAAATTCCGAGGGCCAAAGTCAGTTTCGCCACAGTCCCCGATAACCCACCTCGTTCGTCTACCGTTTGCCTCGCGCCCTTCGCCCTCGTCGTGATCCTGAATCTCCCGACGAGTCTATAAGCAGGCTAGGATCACCTCCCAAGTCTGTTCTCGTATCCAGAGGGGTGAATGGCGAGATATGGCTGCTGCAACTGCTAGCGTCTCGTCAGGAGCCCGCAATGCAACAGAGCATGAACATCTCGCCGTCGATAATACGGGCGATCTCGCCAGGACGATGTGCTGGACGTGGGGCTTACGCAATCTTTGCATCGCCATGCACGAGTTGCATCCGATTTCGTGACCGATCCCCGAGCGATCAGAGCCACTCCGTACCGGATTGAGATACGACAACTCCTCTGAAACAAAAAGCTTTGATCAATCGGGTCCGCTGCTCCGATTCATGTTGGCCCTGAGGATGCATTTAATCTGGAAAGAAAAGAAAGGAGGGACAGAAGATGGTGATCTGTGGGCTGTGTAAGAGGGCCTGGCGTCAGTTCACATGGACGGTCGTGTCAGTGACGCTTTTCGCGTTCGTCGGCGGTTTCATCGTCGCCTGGGGGCTCAGAGATTATCAGTCGATAATGTACCGGAATCTGGTGAAGAAGCAGTTCACCGCAGCCGTCGTCGAGCTGGGGCGCTACGTGGATAACGAGTTGAAGAAGGACCAGTTCAAGCGAAAAAACCGTAACGTGGTGCATCGTGTGAACCGGTAATAGCGGGACGAAGTACGGCGCAGAGAAAACGGAACGGTCGGAGGGAGGCAACATGTGGCAACGGGTCGAAGGAAAGACTGATAGGTGTGCATGCGGCGGAATGGCTGAGATGTGGGAGCTCCTCAGTGCGGGAAATCGCGTTGCGAGCGCAACATTTTGCCCCCGATGCGATCCGCAGCTCGCAAAGCTGGTGAGCCGTCGAACGCCAACCGCCCCTCAGCGCCGAACCCGCCAAGGCACCAGGAGGGATAGTTCGTTCAACCCCGTCGCCCATGCCGCGCGCCCTACTTCCGACCGACGGAAGCCCGTGAAGGCGTGACGGAGGTGAGGCGGACATCCTTGCTCAGATGGGCAGTCCCCTCATTGGGGGCGCGACAAAGTGTAAGGCCCCGTTCCCCGGGCCGTTTTTTTCCTCGGCGGACTAGTACCCTACCACCCTATCTCCCCACTTCTTCCGCATTTTTAAACAGTTAGCCCCCATAGCACCTTTGGCTATCGGGGGATCTTTCTTGGCCCTCGTGGGCACAATCTTGGGCATGCTGAAGTGGGGGGCGGAATCGCGCCCGACCCCTTGCGTTCGTCCAATGTAGGGCAGGACAAGGGATTCTAAACGGAGAGGAGCCTCTTGAACCAGGCCTCGGGGGTCGGTGCCGTATTGCAACCGCACAGTAGAGGAGGTGCCTAACAGGACGGGGCGAGTAAACGACCTCCGTGTTAACAGAAGATAATTGGATCTATGACTCTTATGACGGTGACCGCAGGGCCTCGTGACGGGATGGAGTACAGATGAACCCCTACCCTGCGGAGCTAAAGAAAAGGCCTCTCAGCAGATCCATGCCCCGCTCCACATTCTGGTAGGCCCGGTCCAAGAGAGCCCTACGATCCTCGGGGTCGGCGGGCTGCTCATGCAAAAGAATGTACAAGCTCCCCTTCGCAGCGGTCAAAGATGTCCGAACCTCACGAGCAACCCCGGCCAGCTCCTCCCCCTTGAGCTGATATTGCTGAGACAGAGCCTCCTTTTGGACTTCCAGTTCGCTCACCCGGTTGTGCAGGGCATCAAACTCTCGATCGAGACGCGCCGCCAGCAGCTGATAAGTTTCCACCATCGCTTGGAAGGCCTGGACCACGCGTTTTAAGTCTTCGTCCATGTGATTGAGCCAACAAGGCTATCTAAGGGGGTCGGATGTGCGGAGGTAACCGGCGGCCTTAACTTCCGCCTCTGCCCCGACCACAATCTGGCGGAGGAGGATGCCGATGAGGAAGAGCTCCTTGCTAATATCGTCAGCAGAGAAGCGCAGGCCATGGAGCACGCCTTGCTCCCCGGGAGCGTCCCGCGTCCATACCACTTCCATCTCCGTCTCTACCGCAGGAAAAGTAAGCCACGGGGGGACCGCCACCGTGAGCTGCGTCTGAGGCGAGATCCCCTCGGAGAGACCAAGAAGCAGACCGCCATCGCTGATATTATCGACCCGAGCCGTAACGCGGATATCCGGTGGAATCCGGAGGGTGACCTCGAGAGCAATCGGGATGCGCACCGAGGCCCGGGGCGTCGGCCCCCCTTGGAAGGCCAGAAACTGGTCCCAGGCGAGGCGGTCGGACTCAGCCAGCGTGGTTAACCGCAAGCCCATCCGGCTCGGTTGATCCTCGACCGCCCAGACGACCACCGCCTCGGCCCGGGCATTCTGGTCCCCCGTGCACATGAGAAGGCTCATCGGGGTGCCTGGAGCCAGCGGCTGCGGGACCTCGAGCAACAGGCCACCCTGACTCACGTTGTGGGTGAGGCCGACAGTTCGGTAGCCGGCGACCGCGGGGCTCTCGCACAGGACCGGCAACCGCAGGGGGAACCGAGGATGCTGGCGGATGACGGGATAGACCATACTCCCCACGTGCCATGCAAGATCGAGACCACTTTCTCCTTTTTGAGCACGCCTAGAAATGCCCTCAAACGCTGCGCCTGGCGCTTGACACCCCCAGCCCAGTCGGTGATAGTCTAGTCCAAACGGAGACGCAGACAGGGAACCGGGGTAGGCATAGCCCCTAGCCCACCTCCGGCACAATCGACGGCGCACCAAGCACTCAGACGCCCTCGCGGATACACTACGGCCTGGGCGAGCGTTTTGCTTTTGAGCAAACATAAAGCCTGCAAGAAGTTGGAGGCGGATCAGTGGAGGCGAAGGAAGACAGGCGGCGCCATATCCGTTGGCTGCTAAAGGAGCGCGCCAACGGGCGGATAACCGCCATGTACGAGGCCTCCCTCGTCAATATTAGTCTGGGCGGGACCCTGATCGAACACTTGCATCTTCTCCGGCCCAGGAGCATGACGTTCTCGACCCTCTTCGTCCACGGACAGGAGGTGAGCCTGCCGTGCGGGGTGTTGCACGGTTCGGAGATCCCGACCAGCGGGGAGCGAGAGCTGATCTATCGAACGGGGCTAGAGTTTCGAGCCCTCTCGGAGCACTCCCAACGACTGCTCGGTGAATACATCGACGCTCTCCGCGGGGAAAGATAAGGGAAGGCCCTGAAGGCTAGCTCCCAAGCGGGTAACTGGGCGGAGGGGGTGCGGGGAAAACCACATGCAGCGGTGACAGGATACTGTTATGAGTCACCAGGTCGATCGGCGTCGCGCACCCCGGATTCCCTGCAGCCTTTCGGTAGAGTACGCAATCGGGGGTTCCCCCACCCAGGAGGGGCGGATGATCAACATCGCAACCCTCGGGGCGCTCCTCACGACCCAGGGGGCGAGCCCCCATGTCGGAGCCGAGCTACTCCTTCGCTTTCACCTCCCCCTCAGCGGCCGTCCGGTCCAGGCTGCCGGCAATGTAAGGTGGACGACGCCAGACAGGGCTGGGGTCGAGTTCGTCCACCTGGGCCTTCACGAACAAGACGAGATCTGGCGATACTACGCGAGGGAGTTGGCCCGGCAGCGGCAGATGGAGAGTTAGCGCCAACGCATACGCCGTGCCGAGGACCTCCCGCCTGAGTCTGAATCAATCCCGAGATGGACAAGGCATGGTCCGGAGACTTGCTCTACACCAACTAGTCACCTTCGAGGAAGTCCTCCGCGCCTGCCTCTACGAGCAGGAGGCTCAGCGGCGAGTGTTCGTGCCATAGGGCCTGTTGACCAACGAGGAGGTTTTGGAGGAGATCAAGGCGGTGCGGCGGGAGTGTGAAAAGATGCTCGAAGCCCATGGGAAGTGGGTTGAAACAGAAGGGAAGGAAGGGGGAGAAGCCAACCTGACAAGGGCCAACCTCCCAAGGTCTTACCTCAAGGGGTCCGACCTGGTCTCTGCCAGAGGCCCTTAGTTCATCACAAGTCAGGGACGCCGGGAACTGGCAGCTAGCGTTCTACAGCTTTGACGTTCTCACGGAGTCGGGCCTCCCTTACAGTCACAACGAGGGGGTCAAAAAGAAGCTGGCCGAAATGGAGAAGAAAGAGAAGGCATCCGGCGCTCGGTGACGAGACCGGGAAGGTCATCTGGAGTGCACGTTAGTGAAAGACAGAGGCGTGAGATGGAACGGGAACTCGGAAGGCTAAGATGGATCCTCCTGGGGGTCGTGATCCTGCTCGTGGCTGCGGCTGGCTGGATGTCCTCGACTGTGCCGTGCGAGATAATCAACGGTGTCGGATATTGTTCCTTCCACGAGAGAGCCGAGGAGCTGCACGAGGCGTGGAAGGGCCTCTCCAGGGCTTGGTAACGTTCGTTATCCTTCCACGCTCCTTGTCGTCGCGGTAAGCTAGAGCGACTGGTGTTGCGTCGGGGAGGTATGAGTGTCCATTGACCGGTGTGATCGATTCCGTCACGCTGTTATTAGCCTGATCCTCGTCGTCGGCCCACTCGCGCTTGGGTCCGCACCGGCTCAAGCGAGCGAGTCTGATCACATCCAGAGAATGAAGGCTGGCGGTCATGTGCTCATGATCCGCCACGCGCGAGCACCGGGAATG
Source organism: uncultured bacterium (assembly GCA_964348275.1). GTDB lineage: Bacteria > Methylomirabilota > Methylomirabilia > Methylomirabilales > CSP1-5 > CSP1-5. Next base: position 1,781 of record CAYGBT010000067.1, on the reverse strand, counting down.
GGTGATCCCGCCAACTTTCAACTGGGAGACTGCTCAACCCAGCGCAATCTGGACGATCAGGGCCGAGCCCAGGCGAGGGCGATTGGTGATTGGTTGCGCTCCAAAGGTATCCAGCAGGCGCGAGTTTTCTCCAGTCAATGGTGCCGATGCCTCGAGACGGCTGAGCTGCTGAAACTCGGCCCTGTTACAGAGCTGCCCGCGCTCAACTCCTTCTTTCAGCGTCCTCAGGATCGCGAACGGAACCTGCGTGCGTTGCGAACCTTCCTCTCCAAGCAGCCACGCGATGGGCGGCTGGTGGTGCTAGTCACGCACTATGTGACAATCCAAGGGATCACCGGCGAGGCCGTTTCCTCCGGAGAAGGGGTGCTGATGGAACTGCGGCAAGACCAGGCTCATTCGGTGATTGGACGCGTGGACTTCGGTCTTTAGTGACCGAGAGGACGCCAGACCCCGTGATGCAGGGAAATTACAAAGGACAGCTGGTTGAAAAGACGAGCGGGGAGGCGGAGACAATAGAACAATGGACCAGTGGACCGCGGTGGCCCATTGATCTATAGATCTAAGGGTCCACTGCTCCGAAAATCATAAAGCCCGGGGTCCCTCGGGCGTATTGGTCTCCGAATCTGGAGCCCTTCGACTCGTCCTTCGACTTCGCTCAGGACTTGCTCAAAGCACCATTCGACGCGCGATGGCCTGTAACCAAAGCGGGGAAAGCTCTCGCCAGAAAGCTTTCCCCGCTCGTCGCGTCGAATGGTGGAGCTGAGGGGATTCGAACCCCCGACCTCTTGACTGCCAGTTCAGGCCCGATAGAGCAAATTCAATAACTTCAAACACTTGGGTGTGCAGGACGCGGCAAAATATACCATTTCGTACCCCAAAAACGCAACCGATACGCAACCAGTTTGAAGTGATCCCCGCCGCCGAAATGCCCCCCTCTGGTTAAATATGCTCCCTCGCTGACAGGGAAACGTCTGACGATTATCACGGTTCTATATGATTTTAGTCAGTTTCAGCTTGACATAATAGCCCGTTATC
>CAYGBT010000067.1:0-736 GCA_964348275.1 uncultured bacterium | reverse complement strand
GCGTCCTGCACACCCAAGTCTTGGAACTTATTGAATTTACAGTGCCGAAGGGGACACTCAAAAAGTAATGAGTGGATTAATCTATCCAGGAGCGCGCCCCAGTGCTTCCTTGAGCCCATCGATCCGCACACGGCACTGCTGGTTTCCCCGCATCATGCCCCATTTCCTGACCCGAGAAAAACGAAGGGCGCCGAGGTTACCCCCGCAGCCCCTATGATGCTTCCGGCGTGATGCCGGTTACTCGTTACGTCGCCCCGTCTTAACGCTCGCAGAACTGTCAAGATTCAAGACCTGACCCCCTATCTGAGAGAGCTATGATCATCCCGATTCCACCCTGGACCTCCTCACAGAGGTGCTCAGTATCCCCTACGGAGCAAAGAGTGTCAAGTTATGGGGGTCTTCTCGTTGGAAAGCGTTAGGTTAGGCCGCTTGATGGAAAGACGGCGGTCGGCGGGTTGGCAGTACTCTGTTGCGATCCGGTCGCATCAGTGGTCAAACCTTACGTACCTTACCTCGGACGATTTGAATCTGAATTTTGAAAGCTATGAAGTTGTCACCAAAAGCGAGTTCGTAGAGACTATAGGAAGTCAAACGCGGTATGCGCACCCTGCGGCTGATCATCGCCGGGCGTACCGAACTGCCCGGTCGCGATCACCTTGCCGTCGAAATCATAGCTTCGAGAGAAGATGTCCGTGCCCCCTCGCCGGGAGCCCCGAGGCTGGGGCGGCAGGCAGGC
>CAYGBT010000066.1:0-14094 GCA_964348275.1 uncultured bacterium | reverse complement strand
TTGGTGGGCCGCCAAGGACTCGAACCTTGGACCCGCTGATTAAGAGTCAGCTGCTCTACCAAACTGAGCTAGCGGCCCCCGTTCTCAGTTCACAGTTTTCAGCTCACGGTTCACAGTAAAACAGTCAAGCCCAGGCCGTTGCCGTGAACTGTAAACGGTGAACCGTGAACGCCTTTGCGGCGGCTTTGGCGCGCCTGAGAGGATTCGAACCTCTGACCCACTGCTTAGAAGGCAGTTGCTCTATCCCCTGAGCTACAGGCGCCCTCTCCAGTTAACAGTAAACAGTTCACGGTTCACAGGAAAAAACTGAATACCGAAGCTCCTACCGTGAACAGTAAACGGTGAACCGTGAACGCCTTTATTCCCATGTGGCGCGCCCAGCAGGAGTCGAACCTGCGACCTACGGATTCGAAGTCCGGCGCTCTATCCATCTGAGCTATGGGCGCCAAAAAACAAGCTATCAGCAATTAGTTGTCGGCAGTCAGCAGTGCCAATGAGTTTTAAATGCCGTCCTCTTCAGTCCTCATCAAACAGCTGATAGCTGACGGCTGATTGCTATTATCTTCCAAGAATGGGGTGAACGGAGGGATTCGAACCCTCGGCCCCTGGAGCCACAGTCCAGTGCTCTAACCGCTGAGCTACGCTCACCATCAAGCCGCCTGAGGCGGCCTGTTCACAGTTCACCGTTCATGGTTCATAGCCGAAAAAATATAATTCCGTACTTCTACCCTGAACTATGAACCCTGAACGCTGAACGAGCCGCCTGCGGCGGCTTTGGCGCGCCTGAGAGGATTTGAACCTCTGACACACGGCTCCGGAGGCCGTTGCTCTATCCTGGCTGAGCTACAGGCGCGAAAATTTTCGCCCGAAATGCTCCCCTCTTGGGATTCCCCGACCCGACGCGTGTCTTCGAGCAGAGCAATCACCACTGGAGAAGCGTCACTGCCCTGGACATCTCCCTGCGCATCGCTGGTCGGGGCGATCCCGCAACACCTTCTTATCATTTGGTCGGGGCGAGAGGATTTGAACCTCCGACCCCCTGCGCCCAAGGCAGGTGCGCTGCCAGGCTGCGCCACGCCCCGAATCAACAATAGTCCTCGCCCCGACCGAGATCCAACTACAAGGCGTTCCGGGACGACCTTCCCGCACCAGTGCGGGGTGCGCTGCCAGGCTGCGCCACGCCCCGTTCGCCAGCACGTTCCTCAGGACAACCCCTCATCCCTGAGCCGTGCCAGGAGCTCCCCACATGCCTCCAGCGCCTTGGCGCGATGACTGATTCGGTTTTTCAGGCTGGGTTCGATCTCCGCAAATGTTTTCCGGTATTCGGGGACATAAAAAATGGGGTCGAAACCGAACCCGGCCGCCCCCGTGGGCTCCCACGCAATATATCCCTCGCAGACCCCTTCGGCAAACTCGACCTTTCCCCCCGGCTGGGCCACAGCCACTACACAACGAAAACGGGCTGTCCGCCCGTGCCAGGGGTAGGTTCGAAGTTGCCTGAGGATCTCCAGGATCCGATCCTGGTCGGTTGCCCCCTCCCCGAGGAATCGGGAAGAGCGAACACCCGGCGCCCCACCCAAGGCATCCACCTCGAGGGCGGAGTCCTCAGCGAGCGTAACGAGACCGGTAAATGTGGCTCCCGTTTCTGCCTTCGCGGCAGCGTTTTCCCGGAGGCTCGTCCCTTCCTCCTTGAGAGGAGGCGCATCCCGGAATGAGGAGTACGGAATCCATTCTACCCCGAGGCCACCAAGAATTTTGGTGATCTCCCGGAGCTTGTGAGGATTCCGCGTCGCCAGGACAATTTTCATGGTAGACGCGGGGTTAGCTGTTGTCAAGCGGCAATTTGACGGTCTGGAGCCGCTCTGCGATCAGTCGCTGCTGGAGGTGAATGAGCTCTCGGATTCCCCGGGCTGCCACGGTCAGCATGGCGTCAAGTTGCTCCTTGCCGAAGGGAGAATCCTCCGCCGTCCCCTGGACCTCGACGAATTTTCCTGTCCCGGTCATCACCACGTTCATGTCCACGTCGGCAACGGAGTCCTCAGCATAACACAGGTCAAGAAGGATGCGACCCTCCACGGTGCCCACGCTGATGGCAGCCACATGGTCCAACAGGGCATCGTCTTTTATCTTCCCCTGCTCGTTGAGCAGATGCAAACAATCCGACAAGGCCACGAAGCCCCCGGTGATCGCGGCCGCGCGAGTCCCCCCGTCGGCCTGGATCACATCGCAGTCGATGATGATCGTCCGTTCGCCCAACCGCTTGAGATCGGCAACGCCCCGCAGCGATCGACCGATCAGCCTCTGGATCTCGAAGGTGCGGCCGCTCACGCGACCCACCATTGCCTCCCGGGGAGTCCGGATTGTGGTGGAGCGGGGAAGCAATCCGTATTCCGCGGTAATCCAGCCCTGGCCAGAGTCCTTGAGAAATTGGGGAACGCGTTCCTCCGTCGTGGCAGCGCACAGGACCCTCGTGTCCCCGACCTCAATCAATGCCGAACCCTCCGCGTACTTGAGAAACCGTCGGGTAATGGTGACCGGGCGCATCTCCTCGTCTTTGCGACCACCGGTTCGCATCTAGCGCACTCTTTCCAGGGAGTAACGAGGCCTGAAGGGACGTCGGGTGTCAATGTGGCCAGCGAGCGTCAGGATCTCGGATCCCTCCACGAGGATCTTGACCCGCTGGATTTCCTCGAAATTGGCGGCGAGCGTATCCACAATGGAGTAAATGGTCAAAAGTTCTCCGCCGGTTCCCCCCGGATGTTTCGTTTGGAGATCCCTAGTAAAGTCTACGTATGCGGTCCCTCGGCCGTCGATATAGAGCTGGCGAAGCTTGACACCGGGCGGCATGGTCGGGTTGAGGTCGCCTTCGGGCCCTTTGATGAGCTCTGCCACAGTCTTCTTCGCTTCCTCCACGAAGTAGGTCGCCCGGGGAATGTCCCGCTCTTCCTCCCGAAGTTTGTCCGCGTCCGGAACAGCGAAGAAGAGGCGAATGCGGCGCGATGTGGCATCGACGGCGCTCTCGTCTTCGAAGGGAGCGGTTCTAGGCACGGGAGCGCGCGGAGCGAAGGTGCGGCCCAGCAGAAACCCGACGAGCCCCACTGCCAAGACCACAGAGACCAGGCCCAGGAGAGTCTTTCGATCTATCTCGGGCATGATCTACCTCTCGGCAGCCTCAGCCGACCGACCGCGGTAACGGCGAGGGGTGAGGCCCAGACGGCGCTCGTAGCGGGCCTTGAAGCGGGCAACACCGGCAAACAATGCTTCGGCAACCCGGTCTTTGTACCGTTCCTCTTGGAGCTTTTTCTCCTCTCTCGCGTTCGAAATGAAGGCCACTTCCAAGAGGACCGCCGGCATGGCCGCCCCCATCAGCACGAAGAAGGGGGCCGACTTGACCCCCCTGTTCGCCACCCTGAGAATCTTATCCAGCTCTTGCAAAAGGATCTGCGCGAGCTCGCTGGACTCTTTTAGGTACAGAGTGTTAGCCATGTCCCAGAGGATGGCTCTCAGGGCATCTTCCTCCCCCGGCTTGAGTCCCCCCAGATTCACCGACAGATTCTCCCGAATGGCAGAGGCCCTGGCAGCGCTATCTGAAGGTTCCCGACTCAAGAAATAGGTTTCGAATCCCCGAGCCCTGCTGCCAGGAGCGGCGTTGACATGGATACTAATGAAGAAATCGGCTTTGGCACGGTTGGCAATGGCGGTCCGCTCCTCCAACGGGACAAAGACATCCTCCGTCCTGGTCATGACGACTCGAATCCCCAACCGGTCCTGGATGAGACGACGGAGTCTGAGCCCAATGTCCAGAACCACATCTTTCTCGCGCAAACCGTTGGGTCCTATGGCTCCGGTATCCCGGCCGCCGTGACCGGGATCAATGACAATCGTCCTGAGCGTTTCAGAGGCGGGAACCGAAGGGGCTTCCGACTCGGAGGGGGGCGATTGCTGGGTTGGGGATGCTCCAGGGGTCGGTCGGACGCTCCCCGTCTTGGTCCCGTACAGATCTACCACAATTCGATCGGGGTTACTGAGGGCAAATGCCCGCGTGAGACCCCCGAAGGCATCACGATAGATGTGAAAGATCGCCTGCCCCTTCCCTTGGGTGGGCTCGACCTTCTCGATTAATCCATCGTCGATCCGAATCGCCTCAGAGATCATGGGAGAGAGAACTCCCCCTTGGATCCGAAGGCTCAGCCGGGCGTTATCGTCCTCCTGAAGCCGAAAATTGAGGGGCTCGAGTGCTTCAATCACGATCCGAGTGTAGTCGGGATAGGCGTGGTGCCGCAGCAGACGAAGGTTGTACCGCTTCTTTCCCACCCAGACGACTCGAGTAGACTTATCCCAGTAAATTCGCCCTTCGCCGTAGCGGGCTTCGAGAGCCCGGACCAGGAACTCGATCGGAACCCAGAAGGCCCCCCCTTGTTTCACTGGAGGGGCGGCCAGGAGAAAGGTGGTGTCCCCCACGACAACCCCTGCTTCTCCTTCCACCAGGCGGAACGTCACTCCGTTGACCCGGATTCCATCTCTGAGGACTTTCCCCCGGCTGATCTTCGCCACTTCAAGAAGGGGAACATACTCTTTGTCTTTTATGACCTCGGTCTTGAGAACATTCCACCGCCCTTCGTAGAGAACCTCGATCTCGCCGGTCCATGCGAACTGGGTGAGAAGGAGAACCCCTCCCATCGCCAAAAGAATCACAAAGAGTTTACGCATCAGACCTTGTCCCCTTTGTCGGCGATCCTTCATGTCAAACATGAATAACACACATGTAACGCCCTGTCAAGGCAACACAATTTGCCTGAGGGCTCGTCGTGGGGTATATTATGCTGCCTAACTCAAGGGTGGAGGAAGTGGTGGCAGAGGCTGTAACGGCAGGCATGGTCAAGCTCTTCATCGCCATCTTAGCACCTCACAACCTGCTCGGAGAGGCCGAGAGCTCCCTCAATGCGGCTTTCGGTTCGCTCGTTCTCAGGAGCCCTACCTTCCCGTTCTCTTTTACCGAGTATTATCGGACGGAAATGGGCCCCAACCTCTTTCGACGCTTCGTGGCTGCCAAAACTCCGATCCCTCAGGACGCGCTGCCCGAGATCAAGCATCGCACCAATTGGATCGAGAGGCAATTCAGCCTGTCCGAAGAGGGGTGCTTTTCGCGCAGGGTCAATCTTGACCCGGGCTACCTCACCCCTGCGAAAATCGTCCTTGCCAGCACCAAGGATTACGCCCACCGGATCTATCTGGGCCAAGGGATCTTTGGCGACTTGCACTTGAAGTACCAGCAAGGGGCGTACCAACCTCTCCCATGGACCTACCCCGACTACCGGACTCAAGAAGCGCTCACTTTTTTCGCTGAGCTTCGCCAGCTCTCCCTCCAAGAATAGCTGTCCAACACGTCCTGTCTCGTCTGCAGAAAACACGATTGGTTGGTGGTTCTGATGGAGCAGCACCTTTGGCCTCTCGCTCCGGGCCTCTCGCGGCGACCCTGTTCGGCGGCGTACGCGCTGGGTCCCTCCGTGTTCACGATCCGTGCAAAGACCATGCGCACGGATCGTGCCTCGGTTTCCCAGGCCGTCGCCAGCCGAGGGGCCCCGCCGCTCCCGGCAATGTCGCTCGAGACCTGCAGGTGCTGTTGCCTGGGAAGAACCACCCAGCTCCGAGGCGGGCCGCCGGCCGCCGCAATCTACATGTCGCGCGTCTCGGAACGGACCCCGTCCTCGCCCTTAGTCGGCGGGCGTCGGTCCACGATCGCCGCCCCTCCGACCCACGGCACGATACTTGCAAATCACCGTCAAATATAGAAAACATGCACACGGCTGCCGTGTTTTCTTTCCGACAAGGGCGCGATGGGAGCCAATTCCAGGGAGGGCCTGTGGCGTACTGCAGAGCTTCCCCTTGTGAGTCATCTCTCGAGGGCCTCTTCGCCCTTGGCAATGGGCGCGCTCCTCAGGTAGTCCGGAGGTCCGGAGGACCCAACAGCTGATTTCTCGCTCGATGAGTCTCCTCCACCATGTCCCTGAGGCCATCGCAGCCGCTGGAAGAAAGCAGACGAAACGTATAGCGCTTGGAGGGTGCGGCAGTGCCGCGGAAGATCCTCATTGCCCTTGATGACCAGCACCTGGTCGGGCTCATCCAAAAGGACCTCGAAAAGCAGGGGTACCAAGTTTTTACCGCCTCCAATGGGACGCAGGCCCTTAACCAAGTCCACCGAGAGGTCCCGGATTACCTGGTCCTCGATCCCGTCATACCGAACGGGGACGGGATCCAGATCTGTCAGTACCTGAAGGAGGATCCGAGGCTCGCCTCCATCACCATCATTATCCTGATAGGATCAGCCCCTGAATCCACCGAGTGGCTCAGCTATGTCAAGGGCGATGCCTACGTCCCCAAGCGAGAGGCCGAGACGATTCTCCAGGATCTCTTAGAGATCCTTCAGGCATTCGAGAAAGGAACGCCTCCTCCTCCCTGGGCGGAGCGAATCCGAGTTCTTGGAGAAAATCAGCCCCCTCGGGTTGTGACCGATCTCCTCGTCCACACCGCCCATTTTAATGCCCTCTTCCACAATCTCGGAGACGGGGTTCTCTTCCTTGATTCTTCGCACTGCATCCTGTACGTGAATCCGGCAGGTGCCGCGCTGCTGCAGTCCAATGAGCGAAAGTTAGTGGGCATGCCGCTCTCTTCCATCTTGGGATCTCGAGATGCCGATCCCTTGCTTCAAGCTTTAACAGTCCTCGCCTCCAAAGAGGGGTTCGCAACCGAGCGGTTGGTCTATGACCATCGAGATCGCACCTTTTACGTCACCATCACCAATCTTCTCGGAGAAGGATGGGCCGCACGCCAGCTTCTGCTGATCCGAGATGTCAGTCCGCTGTTTCGACGGATTCGAGAGCTCGAAGCGCTGAATGAGGTGTCCACACTGCTCACGGCAACCTTGGACCTCGATGAGCTATTTCACCTCATCATGGAACGGATCCAGGCCCTCATGGGTGTGGAGGCAAGCTCCCTCCTGTTGAAGGATGACGCCAAGGATGAGTTAGTGTTTCGGATTGGATTGGGCGAACACGGAGAGGCACTTAAGGGCCAACGTCTGCCCGTGGGGAAGGGGATCGCCGGCTGGGTATTCCAACATGGATCCCCCCTTATCGTCCCGGATGTTCGCCAGGATAGTCGGTTCTTCCAGGGAGTCGATTTTCACACCGGGTTTACGACCAAGTCCGTGCTCTGTGTTCCCCTCAAGACCCATCACAAGGTGATCGGCGTCATCGAGGTCCTCAACGGTCCCGCTGAACGCCCCTTTAATCAGGAAGATCTCAACCTCCTGTCGGCCATTGCCGCCCATGCCGCGACCGCCATCGAGAATGCCCGGCTCTATTCCGAAATAAAATCCTATGCCGAGGGCCTGCAGCGCAAGGTTCAAGAGCGCACCAGAGAACTTGAGGCCGCTAAGACGGGGCTCGAAACGGCGCTGGAACAGGCGGAAGCGGCATCGGACCATAAATCGACCTTCCTGGCGAACGTGAGCCATGAACTTCGAACCCCGTTGAACACGATCATCGGTTTTTCGGAGGTCCTGCGCGACCAACACTTCGGTTCTCTTTCGGAGAAGCAGGTCCGGCACGTGCAGAACATCCACAAGGCCGGCCACCATCTTCTCAAGTTGATTAACGATATTCTGGATCTTTCCAAGGTAGAGGCCGGCCGAGTTGAACTTCACCGACAGACGGTACAGATCGGCCCCCTCATCGACGACGCCGTCAGCATGATCAGGGACCAGGTTGACAGGGAAGATCTCATCGTGGAATTTCTCCCCGAAGAATCACTTCCCCCCCTCTACGTCGATCCGTACCGGGTCACGCAGATCCTGACCAACCTCCTGACAAACGCCGTGAAGTTCACCCCCAGCGGCGGGCGAATCACGATCACCGCCCGCCGCGTTCAGGGTGCAAAGTTCTTGGTCCACGGACGGAAGAGCACTCGCCATGAATCATCAGCCAAGAACCATGAACGAGATTTTGTCGAAATCAGCGTGAAAGACACCGGCATCGGGATTCGGCCAGAGGATCAATCCAAGCTGTTCCAGCCCTTCGTGAGGCTCGAGGCCGCGCTGGGGATACACGAGGGAACCGGCCTGGGCCTTGTCATCACCAGGCGCCTGGTCGAAATGCACGGGGGGCGAATCTGGGTCGAATCGAAAGGCGATGGGAAAGGGAGCACCTTTACCTTCACACTCCCCGTGGCAGACCACCAAGAGCGCGAAAAACCCACCCCATAAGGGTCCCGGTCCCCCCACCCGTTTCCCTTCCATTCCGATCGAATTCTCGTTTAACGTTTTGTAACCCCATCCGTCTAAATAGATGAACCACCGAACGATGGCCACTTCGGCGAGGATCTTACAGATCTGGTGTACAAACAACTACTCCGGGCAGAGGCCGAATCCCACCCCGGAGGACGAGATGAGAGGAGGAAGAAAAGGTGCGAAAGAAAACCCTGTTGATGGTTACGGCTTTACTCGTTGGGCTCAGCGTTGCCGTGCCTGGTCCAGAGGGCTGGGCACAACAGGCACCTCCACAGGTTAGGCCGAGCGGCACGCAGCCCGCAATTCCAGCGGATCCGGGAGAACTAGGAAGCAGAGCTACGCCAGCCGTGCCTGCCGTTCCCGGCAAGTTTCGCGATGAGGACGTGACGCCGGAGAATGTGGCGAAAAACCCGCGCCTGGCCGTATGGGCGGCGAAACACAAGCGGCTTCCGTACTTTTTGAGAAAGCACCCAGGTCTGGCGACGAAGCTCGCAGACCACCCGCGGGCAGCCGCCATCTTGGCGAAACATCCCCGGGCCGCGGAATTCATGAAGAACCATCCGCGCCTCGCCCACAAATTGGCCAAGCATCCCCGCGCGGCGGAACACTTGGCCCGCCATCCCCGCTTGGGGGAGTTTTTGAACAACCATCCTGGATTGGGCGAGCGACTGGCGACGCATCCCCGGGCCGCCCACCACCTCCACAATCATCCGGGGGCCGCACGCTACCTGGCGAAGCACCCGAAACTCCGACAACGGGTCAAGGAGATCGCCCGGGATCATAAAGAGATCCGTCAAGATCGGCGGGAGCTCCGACAGGATCGCCGCGAGCTGAAGAGCGACGTGCGAGAGCTCAAGCGGGACATTCGCCATGGGGCCTCGCGGGACGAGATCAGGCAGGACCGGCGCGAGATCCGGCAAGACCGACGCGAAATTCGGCAGGACCGACGCGAGTTGCGCGGTGATCTGCGAGAGCTCCGGCGGGACAAGCGTGACCTACGCCGTGACGTCCGCTATCACCGGCGTTCTCACAATCGTGGACCGCGGCCGCGCGGTCGGCGATAATCGCGCGAACAGCGAAAAAGCAAAAGCCCCGGGTAAATGACCCGGGGCTTTTTTTCTCGCGGCAACGCCCTACTCTCCCACCCCAGGAGACGGCGTCGAGGCAGTCACCGCCAAAGCGGTCAGAAAGGGCTTACTTGTAATACCCAACCGCACAGATCTGGTCGCCGACCTTGGTGACGAAGGTGACCTTCGGAACCGGTTTGTCGCTGCCGGGCCGCGGCCACATGTAGCTCACCTCGCCGATCTTGCCCTCCTGGGCGACCTTGTAGATCTCCTCGCCGAGCGGCTTGCCGGTCTTGTCCTTCAATCCCTTGAGGCTCTTGCCAGCGAGCTTCGGATGGGCGGTGAAATTGCCATCGGGACCGCCGCAGAACGGATACAAGTCCCGGTCCTTGAACCCCCCCTCGCCTTTGGTGAACATGTTCAGGGCCTTGGCCTTGTCCGCCTTGATCTCGTCCACCGCCTTCTCCAGCATGGCCTTGGCCTCGGCCGCGGTGCCGAACTCTCCGGCGATCGCCGTCGCGGCACCGGCTATGAGCAGAACAGAAAGGGTGGCAGTAAGAAGGAAGCTGAGCTTTTTCATCATTGTTTACCTCCTCGATGATTGCGTTCATTGTGGCCAGTTACGGTGGATAGTTCCTATCAGATCCAGCAGAGGCTGTCAATAGAAAAGCGTGTATCCGAGGAGGTGAACACGCACATCATTCGTCTAGGATCGTGCCAAAACCAAATTGCCCGGGTCTTGCGACTCGGGCGGTCCCAGCAACGACTTTCTCTCCCACCCCGTCTCCAGAAAAGGGGACACCTTCCCACCGATGTCCCTGGTCTCTCGCGTTTGCCACTTGACAAGGCCCAAGCGATAGCTAACCTAGGTTCCAGCGTCCGCCGGGGGGAGACCGCCAGGCCAGCACGCTGCCACATCTTTTGCCATTCTTTCGCCACCTGTAACTCGTTGAAAACACAGAAAAGCATTGTCTCGTGGGAATAACTCTCAATCGATGACACGCTAAAGTGAGTTGCAGTTTTTGCTGTTATATGCGAAACAGTCTCCTCACGAGTTATGCTCAACAACAGTTTGAAAGGATATCGTGGTGAACACAAAAAGTGAGACACCGGCAATCAATTTCTTGCGTGGCGTTCCTTGCGAAGAAGCCTTGTCACGTCTTATTCCCGTTGTATCAGAGGGATACGAAAAAGTGATACGGCGATATGGAACGGATGTGCTTCAATACGGCCATTTTACCGGCTTCAAGCCCCTGCGGGATCTGCTTGGCACTCTCCATGATGTTCATCCGGAACGCATCATGGTCGGCAACGGCGGCTTGGAGGTGATATCACTCTTTCTGAAGTCTCTTCCCAGAGACAGCAATATCGTTGTTGAAGAAGCATCGTACGATCGCGTACTGCTGGATGCAGAGCGCTATGGACATCATTTAATTGGGGTGAGGTTGACACCGGAAGGGCTCGATGTGAACCACTTTATGGCTGTGGTGAATACAGGAGCGGTGGCCGCTTTTTACGGAATTCCGTTTCATCACAACCCAACCGGCATCAATTACACAGCGGAGAACCGAAAGGCCGTTGAAAGGGTGTGCCGGGAAAATAGTATTCTGTGCGTATGGGACGTCTGTTATCAGGACCTTCGGTATGATGGAAAAGCGAATGCATCCATAGAGATTTCAGAATGGGGACCAATTGTCGCAAGTTCTTTTACAAAAACGATCGCTCCGGGAACCAAATGCGGGTATCTGATCGTTCCACATCATTATGTCGAACATCTATCAAGAATTGTTGCCAACACACGTATAAACCCCAACCTGCCGACGCAGGCGTTCATCACCGATTTTATCGAATCAGGACGGTATACTGATTTCCTTGAGTACTTGCGCACACTGTACAAACCGAGAATGGAGGCGTTAAATACCGCGCTTCATGCCCTGTTCCCTGGGACATTTCCCGTTGCCATTAGCGGTGGCTTTTTTGCCTCCCTCAGCCTTCCGAATATTTCACGTGATCAAGAAGCCGCCTTTATCAAACGCGCGAGAGAAGCTGGCGTGGGTATAGGCGCGGCATGGGATGCTGTGGCTCCCAACTTTCAGGAGGACATGCGAAAAAAAGGTCTTTTCATCAGATTGACCTTTCCAGCGTATGAACCGCATCAAATTGAATGGGGCATTTCGAAGCTGAGAGAGACAGCAGCGCAGTTTGGCTGATGCGGCGCTCCCGGTCGCCACAGCGCCCTGCTCTCCCACCCCGTCTCCGGGGCAGGCGGGCACCCACCGCTGTTGATTTGAAGATCGTGCATGCGAGACCCGCGCGGCTTTTCGAGGAGAGCAGGCTTGACAATGGGGGGGCACTAGGGTCAGGCTTGAATAAGTGAATGAGGGGATGGCAAGATCCAAGATTGTTCCCTTCAAAAATGAGGATTGCGGCGGGGAATTCCCCGAGGCCGAGGGCCGGATGTGCCGCTCGTGATGGGCGGGGGTCAAATTCTTACTTGTGAGCCAAGCCTCATCTCGAAAACGCACGAGCGCCCAAGTACGGAAAAGTACAATGTCCCCTTTTCTTCCTTTTCTTGCCCCTTTTCTTGCATTTTCTTGCAAGCTCAAGGGTTTCGCCACGGTCCGCCTTGCCAGCGGCCGGATGCGGCAGGCCGAAGTTCACTGGTACGAAGCCCACGGCGTCGGAAGAAAGGGATTCAAAATCAAGCGCTTTTTGGACTAAAAGCTATGAAGCGGCGGCAACCACAACTTAAATTTGTCCTCTGCATTCGAAACGACGACTGCGATGACTTGGAGCCGCGCAAGGTCTACCAAGTGCTGGAGGACCCGGCTGCCATAAGGGAGGGTTATTTACGCGTGGTGGACGAGTCCGGCGAAGACTACCTGTACCCCGCCAAGTACTTCGTCCCGATCGAGCTGCCCTCAGCCGCGGCAAAGGCCTTGGCCGCCGCGCCTGACAAAGCGCCGCAGCAGCCTCGGCTGGCAGGCCACCGCTGAACCCAAACCCATCTGGAGAAAGACCCCCGATTCCTGGCGTGGATTGCTCGCGCCCGCCGCAGCATCGCCTCGGGGAAGTGGTTCCCGCTTGACGATCTCGAGCCGCAACGATCGCTCGAAGCAAAAACCAGAATGTCCCCTTTCCTTCGGAGAGTATCCGTGGATGACCCGCACGTGAAGGGCCTAATCCCTTGCGGACAGCCAGTCCCCAAGAGTAGCGGCTGGCGACCAGCCGTCAGAGGCAATCGGACCTAGCTCAGATCGATTTTCTTGGGGTCAGGGGGTGATGGGGGTCAGGCTTGAATAAGTGAATGAGGAAATGGAAAGACCCAAGACTGTTCCATTCAAAGGTGAGGAGTGCTCCGAACGCACGAACGACCAGGCCACGTAGGGCCCGGGCGTTCTTTTTTGCTCCCGGCAACGAGCTACTCTCCCACGCCGTCCCCAGGACAGTCGGGCCGCCACCGTAGGTGGGGGTCGGCGCAGGCTGTTCCTATGGCTCCGGTCTCAGCAAGTAAACACCCAGGATTAGTGGGAGGGGACGGAGTTCGCGGCGGATCGGGTCGAGGATGAAGCCGAGGGCCTCAAGGGAAACGGTGCCGAGAAGGGTGCTATCCCCTTTTTCGCCGAAGATCACCGGCGAAGCTCCCTGCTGGCCATTAAGCTTGAAGATCACATCCCCCACCTGTCTGGTGATCCGGGAGCCATCCGCTAAGGTGAAGGTCCTCTTGGTGTGGGGCTTGATGCCCAGTCTCCGAAGGACTGTTTTGGGCACCACGGAGTACACGGCTCCGGAGTCTACCAGGAAGCTCAGCTTTGCCGCCTTCCGGGGACTGCCCGGATTCGCGATGGTTGCCTCAATGTAGGTCAGGCCCATTGTTGCACCACCCTGGTCGCTTCAATAACTTGACTCTAGAAGCCTCCCCTCCCCCCTGTCAATAAGAAAGCCCCGGGCGAAAACCTGGGGCTTCTTTACTCTCGGCAACGTCCTACTCTCCCGCGCCGTCTCCAGGGCAGTGGGACGAGGGTCGGGCGCTGGAGAGCATGAGGGGCGTGGGTCGCGAGCGGCGTGGAGCAGAAATTGTCGTCTTCTGGTGCGCGATTAACTCTTGCTCTTTTGCACCTCCACCACCTCAACGAGGAGCCCCTCAAGTGTTTTGAGAAAGTTGACCAGGAGCCCCTGGACCGGGGCGGCCGCTGGCTCATCGAATATGAGGTCACCCGGCGAAAAAGGGGCAGGATGGCGGACGTCCTCGACGGCAAACGCGATGTGGTGGAGGACAGACTTGCCCCCGAGGAACTTGACGAGCTTTGACTCTGGCTCGGGGACGACGAATTCGATCATCGGAAACCTGGTCGAGAAGGCAACAACACACTGAAAGGCCGGCACCGGCCCCCAGACTAGCGGCGCATCGTCCTTGAGTCGCTCCCGGCACAGCTTCTCGGCGATGCTCACCGACCGTACCACCATTCCGACGTGATGGAATTTCATGACGCTCCCCTTCGAAAGCCCGCCTTCAAGAAGCAACCGATGAGCAGAGCGAGAACTGAACTCAGAATCCCCTCCCGCGAACTCTTACTCCACCCTTCGTAGACACGATTAAGGAAAAACTAGATGCCCGCCTGCTCGCTGTCAATAAGAAAGCCCCGGGGCAAATGACCCGGGGCTTTTTTTACTCCCGGCAACGTCCTACTCTCCCACCCCGTCTCCAGGGCAGTACCATCGGCGCAGGAGGGCTTAACT
>CAYGBT010000065.1:0-14904 GCA_964348275.1 uncultured bacterium | reverse complement strand
GCTTATCTCCTGAAATTGCCTCCTTGAGGTACCGGTAGTAGTCGCTATCCGTCGTCAGGATCAGTACCGAGTTCTTGTTCTGTCCTTCCTTATACGCCTCGAGCGTGCGCGAGAAAGCGTAGAATTCCGGGTCCTTGTTGAAGGCATTACCGTAAACCCGGGTTGCCTCGGCATCCGCCTTCCCGCGAATCTCTTGGGCCCGCCGGTAGGCTTTGGAGCGGATCTGGCGGAGGTCCTTCTCCATGTTCCCCAGGATCTCGGCGCTTTCTCCTTCCCCTTCAGAGCGGAACCGGGCGGCGATGCGCTTCCGCTCGGAGATCATCCGGGCGTAAACCTTCTCCCGGACACTGTGCACGTAGTTGAGGCGCTTGATCCGCACATCGATCAGCTCGATGCCGAACTGGGGGACGACCTTCCTGGACTCAACCAGGATTGCGCGAGTGAGCTCCTCGCGCCCTCGCCGAACCTCCTTCTTGAGCTCCTTCTCCCGCTCCACCGGGACCTCCTCCAGCACCGCCTCCTGCGGCGTCACCCACGTGGCGCTACGGACGAGCTCCACCAGCTCATTGCCCGAGACCTGGCTCCGGACCGAGGAGTCGATAATATCATCGAGGCGGGACTGGGCCCTCTGTTCGGTTGCGACGCTCTCGAGGAACTTCTTCGGGTCGGCGATCCGCCACCGCGCCGTGGCGTCCACCTTGATGAACTCGCGCCCCTTGGTCGGGATCTCCTCGGGGTCCCCATCCCAGATGAGGAGTCGTTTCTCAAAACGCCGGACGTTCTGGATGAAAGGGAGCTTGAAATAAAGTCCCGCGTCGGTGCGCGGGTCCCCGACCGGCTTGCCGAACTGCAGGACGATGGCCTGCTGCCCCTCCTCGACGATGTAAAAGGCGCCAGAGATGATGAAGAGCAGCAGGATTGCCAGAATGCCGATTCCGAGTGTGAGCGTCCTCTTCATGGCTTCGTCCCTCCTGGCGCTGGCTTCAGACCCGAGTCGAGAGAGAGCCAGGGAATCAGCGCCTTCTGGTCGGCATCCACGATGTAAAGGGACTTCGCATCGGGCAGGATTGTAGTCAGCGCCTCGAGGTAGAGCCGCTTCCGTGTGACCTCAGGGGCCTTTTGGTATTCGGCCAGGATGGCCTGGAAGCGGTTGGCCTCACCCTTGGCCCGGTTCACCCGCTCGAGGCCATAGCCCTGGGCCTCGGCGATCGTCCGGGCCGCCTCTCCCCGCGCTTTGGGGATCTCTCGGTTGGCTTGCTCCTGCGCCTGGTTGATCGTCCGTTCCTTGTCCTGCCGTGCCTCGTTTACTTCGTTGAAGGCGGGCTTGACGGGGTCTGGTGGAGTGACATCCTGGAGCTTCACCGCGGTGATGCGGACCCCGGTCTCGTAGGTGGTGAGAATCTTTTGCATTTCGAGCTTGACTTCCTCTTGGACGGTTTCCCGGCCGACAGTCAGGACGTCGCTTCCAAGGCGATTCCCCACGATCCGGCGCATGACCGCCTCGGACACGTCCCGGATGGTGTCGACTGGCTCGCGAACTCGGAAGAGGAATTTGATCGGGTCGTCAATGCGATACTGAATGATCCAGTCGACGTCGATGACGTTCAGATCCCCCGTGAGCATGAGCGACTCATCCTCGAACTGTCTGGGCGAGTAGCGGGTCCGTCGTCCCGGGACTTCGGTCCGGAAACCGAACTCTTCTTTGAGGACCCGGGCCGTGGGGATGAGGCGGACCGTCTCAACGCCATACGGGATCTTGAAGTGGAGACCCGGGCTGGCCGTCCGGACGACCTTCCCAAAGCGCTGGACAACGGCGGTCTCCTCAGGCTGAACCGTGAACCAGCTCGACCAGAGAAGGACCAGAGCGAGCACCAGGACCACGATGCCGCCGGCCCCCCCCAGGTTGGGCATGCGCCGCCCACGGAATTGCTTGAGGAACTGGTCGATGACGTCCCGGATGTCCAGGGGAGGCCGCCCACCTCGCGGGCCCCAACCCTGCGCTGCCATAACATACCTCCTTCGCTAAAATTAGATTACAGCCGCATCTAATGTTAGGGTAGCACAAACCTATGCCCGTCGCAACCGGTACCTCTCCTGGGATCTGGACCAAGGCTGTACCGGGAATTTGGGTACGGCCGGTGAGGGGAGTACGATCTGATTGAAACGTTCCACGAGGAATTTTTCGGTTACGAGAGGGGGAGCTCGGCGGGGCCGAGCCGCTCAGTGGTGAGCGCCTTGAGGGCCGGAAACTGCTCGGCGAGAGGCTTTGGGATCTTCCCGACAGGGAGGCCCAGCCGGTGTTTCAACATGTAGGCGTTGGCTGCCGCCTTGCCCCGGGGGTGGTTATTGAAGAAGATAAAGATGGTTCCCGTCTTGTCCGCCAGCGTCCGGATCTTCGGCACCCATTCTTGGAGTTCTGCTTCGTGGTAGATGTAGTCGTACCGCTCCGCGGCCTCAGTGTGTTCCCACCACTTTGCTGCTGCTCGACCATGAAACCGCACGTAGCCGATATCGCTGGTGGCCTCGACGATCTTGGGTGGCAGCTTGGGGAGATCCGGCTCGTCGACACAGCAGAATCCCATGCCCTGCTCCCGCAAGAACGCAAAGAGGGGAGGGGTGACCCAGGACGCGTTCCGAAACTCCACCACGAGGGGGACACCCGCCAGAGCCTCTCGGAGGCGGAGGAGATGTTCCCGGTTCGCCGTGTTGTTCCAAAAGCTATAAGGGAACTGTGCCAGGATGCACCCGAGGGCCCGTCGATCCTCTAGAACCCGGATGGCCTCGCGGAAGGCAGGTGCTGCCGTCTGAAAATTTTCCCGCCGATGGGTCATATCCCCGTGGGCCTTCACGCTGAAGGTCATCTGGTCGCCGGCCTTTCGGGCCATGGCTTCCAAGGTCTTCGGGCTCGGTATCTGGTAGTACGTGTAGTTGATTTCGAGCGTATCGAAGCATTCGGCATAGAAGGCCAGCATGTCCTGGTCCCGCAACCTTTCCGGGTAGAAGTTCCCCTTCCAGTCCGCATACTTGAATCCGGAAGTCCCAACTTTGATCCCATCGGCTGCCACGGCTTTCCTCCTCACTCCGCCCGGACGTGCCAGCGCTCATACAGGGTCTCCGGGACCTCCAGCAGGAATCGGTTCGGCTTCAAGATGAGCTCTCGTTTCCGGAGGTCCGTCGCCCGTTGTGGGTAGCAGAGGTGGAGCTGGTCCTTCGCCCTCGTAGTGGCCACATAAAAGAGGCGCCGCTCTTCCTCAAGCCCTCCCTCCTCGCGGAGGGCCGCTGCGGACGGGAACCATCCATCGACCAGCCAGATCAGAAAGACCGCCCTCCACTCCAGTCCCTTCGCCTGGTGAATGGAGGAGAGGATCAACAGTTCGTCCCGGGGTTCATCCCAGACCACGTCCTCCGCGGTGACCGTGCCGAGGAGAGAAAGGTCGGTGAGAAAGGCCTCCAGGGATTCATACCGCAGGGCGAAGGTGGCCAGTTGCTGCAAGTCCTCTATTCGAGAGGCCCAGTTGGGGTACCGCGTCTTCAGGTACTCCCGGTAGCCACCTTCGAGCACCGATTCGATCATCTGCGCAGGCGCGCGCGGGAGTCTGAGAAGCTTTTCCAGTAAAGCCAGGAACTCCTGAAATCCCTTCCGCGCCCGTGGCCCCAGCCGCGGTGCCGCTCGACTGAGCGCCTCGAGATCCAACCGATCGCTCTGTCTCGCCACTGCCTGCCAGATCTCCTCCGCTGTGGCGCTGCCGATACCTGGATGGAGCTTGACCGCCCGCTTCCAGGCCAACTCGTCCCTCGCGTTGGCTGCGATCCTCAGGTACGCGAGCACGTCCTTGACGTGGGCCTGCTCGTAAAACCGGAGGCCCGATCGGATTTCGAAGGGGATGCCGCGCCTCGTCAGCTCCAGTTGCAACTGGATGCTCTGGAAATGGGCCCGGTAGAGCACGGCCATCTCCTGCAGGGGAATGCCTTCATCCCGGAGTTCCAGGATGCGTTGAGCGACGAACGCAGCCTGCTCGTCCTCGTCGGTCAGGGGGATCAGGGCCGGTGTGGGCCCGGAAGGCCGAACCGCTATCAGGGTCTTATGGTATTGATCGACGTTGTGGACGATGCTGGCATTAGCGAGGTCGAGGACTTCCGGGATGCTCCGGTAATTGGTCTCCAGCTTGTGAACCTGCGCGTCGGGGTAGCGGTCACTGAATCGGAGGATATTGGCGTAGTTCGCTCCCCGGAAGGCGAAGATCGACTGGGCATCATCCCCCACGACCATGAGGTTGCGGTGATGGGAGGCAATCAAATCCAGAATCTCTCCTTGGATGGCGTTGGTGTCCTGATACTCATCGCAAAGCACATGGAGGAACCGCTTCCGGTAGGTGTCAAGCACCTCGGGATGATCCCGGAGGAGGCGAAGCCAGAGGGAGAGAAGGTCGTCGTAGTCCACCAGGTTGTGTGTGAGCTTCCGCTGCTGGTAGCGGCGGGCGATCTCAAGGATCTCCGCCTCAAAAAGGGTGAAAAACGGATACCGGTCTTCCAGGACCTTGGCGATCATCCGCTCGGTATTCGTAGCAGTACTCAAGATATCCTGGAGCACATCTCCTCTGGGAAAGCGGTGTTTCGTCACGGCGATTCCCAGATCGGTCACACAGGCCTGGAGGAGTTCTTTGGCGTCTTCCCGATCGAGGATGGTGTACTCGCTCGTGAGGCCGGCGAGGGGGGCATGTCGGCGGAGGATGAGATTGCCGACGTGGTGGAACGTCCCCCCCCAGACCTGGCGGCTGTCGCCCCTGCTCACCTCAGCCACCCGGCGGAGCATCTCGCGGGCTGCCTTATTAGTGAAGGTGACGAGCAGGATCCGAGCAGGGTCCGTTCCCTGATCGAGGAGGTAAGCCACCCGATACGTGATGACCCGGGTCTTACCGCTCCCCGCGCCCGCAATGACCAGATGGGGGCCGCCGCCAGCCGTCGTCGCTTGGAGCTGCGCCGGGTTGAGCTCGGCTTCATAGGCGGAGAGTGCGACGGGGGCCTTGGGCGTCTTCAGGACATATTCCTTCACCTCGGTCGCCTCTCTCTCCGTGTCATCAAACGATCAAGGTTGGCCTCGACCTGAATGTTTCTTCTTGAGCTTCTTGAGCTGCTTCTCGAATTTTTCGCAGGGGTCGACGTCGTCGACGCGCGGAGTGAACCAGACATAATCGAACGGGAGTGTTTCGCGGCCGAAATGCGTGGCGTACGCCGCCAGATCGGCGTGGTCTCTTTCGACCTCGAGAAACGCCAGGCTCACGACCGTGATCCCGGGCAGCCGGCTGGTCACGTAATTCGGGATCCCCCAATCCGTCCGGGCGTGCTCCAATCCCGTGATTAATACCGCACCATCCGCCTGGCCGGCGGCGAGACGTTCCGCCATCTGGGCGTCTCGGGCCCGCTGAACGGTGATCATCGACGTCACCATCGCTTCGGAAGCGTACCCACAGTGCGACTCACGGATCTCAGCCGCCATCGCCTCTTTGATCTCAGGCGGAATCGGTCGGTCGAGGCCCAACGTGGCGACCAGCGCTGCTTCGACGCCGGCCAGACCCTGGTCCCGGAGGCCGCGGGTCGTTTCGCGGGGAAGGTTGGTCGCAAGGATTGGTAATCCCGCCTCAAGGGCGACCTCGACGATTGGTTGGTAGAGGGTCCAGTCTGGCCAGCCAGTACGTTCCCAGTTGACGACGTCGGCGAGACCAGCGGCGTCGGTCGGTTCGGCAGCCAGATGCTGGTCGATGGCCGGCTGATAGTCGGTGTCGAACATCTCAAATCCCACCGCGGGCCGGCGACCGGCGTCGGTCAAGGCGCTGAGAAGCGAGGCCTGGAGTTGGTGGTGATCCGGATTGTCGTGCTTTTCACCCAAGAGGACGAGCCGGCGTTGCGCGAGGCGGTCAACAAGCGTCCTGGTGTCGATGAAGCTGCTTTTCGTGACATCCCAGATCTGTCCTGCGAGCGGGTGATCCCGACCGAGGGGACTCTGCCACTTCCCCGCTGGCCTGCTCGTGCACGCCGATCCGATCAGCAGGACGATAGTAAGGAGACCGGTGGTGAATGTATCGCTTCCGCGTTGGAGATTCACAAAAAAAAGCTTACCACCTTCCGCCGGATTACGCCACCCAGAGGTGAGGATCGCTCAAAATCACCAAGAGCGTGGGGAGATGGGCGTCTCACGGGATACGGAAGTTCTCCCAGAAGGTGGGATCCGGGAACCGGGGGGTCAAGGGATGCTCCCACGGCTCAGTCGAGGGCGATGGAGTGATGGATATCCCTTACTGCTTCCGGAACTGATAAACGATTTCTCCCGGGCGAACCAGGCCCAGGTCCCGGCGGGCGATCTCTTCGGTCTGGGAAGGATGACGGCGCATTGCCTCGACTTCCTGCCGGAGTAAGGCATTCTCATGTTTGAGGGTTTCGATCTCTTGTTCCAGATGCGCCCTCACGCGCCCCATCTGGTAAAGCTGAAGTAGGCTGCGATCCCCCAGCAGGGAGAGGAGCAGCAAGAGTCCCAGGAAACAGAGAAGGAGGATCAGTCCGGGCCGCCGCAGTCTTGTCCGCCGCTGTGCGGGATCCTGGTCAGGCATCACCGTCCTCTCAAGGGGCGAAAGGCCTCTACCCCGGGAAAATGGGCCGCTGCGCCTAACGTCTCCTCGATGCGGAGGAGCTGATTGTACTTGGCCGTCCGGTCGGTCCGGGACGTGGACCCGGTCTTGATTTGCCCGGCGTTGACCGCGACGGCGAGATCCCCAATGGTAACATCCTCGGTCTCCCCGGACCGGTGGGAAATGATCGTCGCGTACCCTGCCCGCTTCGCCACGGCGATGGCCTCGAGGGTTTCGGTCAACGTGCCGATCTGGTTGACCTTGATCAGGATGGCATTGGCGATGCCCCGTGCGATTCCTTCGCGAAGGATCGCCGCGTTAGTTACGAAGAGGTCATCCCCGACCAGTTGAACTCGGTCCCCGAGGGTGTGGGTAAGGAGCGCCCATCCCTCCCAGTCTCCCTCGGCCATGCCGTCCTCGATGGAGACAATAGGATACTGTTTGACCCACGCGGCGTAAAAATCCACCATCTCTTCTCGGCTAAGTTCTTTCTTCGTCCCAGCGAGGATATGATACCGCTCACCCTCGTAGAACTCGCTGGCCGCGGGGTCGAGCGCCAAAAAGAGGTCCCGACCTGGCTGGTAGCCCGTCTGTGTGACGGCCTCGAGGATCACTTCCACTGCCTCGTCGTTTGAGCGAAGGTCGGGGGCAAAGCCTCCCTCGTCTCCCACGGCGGTGTTGTAGCCCCGCTTTTTGAGCACGGCGCGCAGGCCGTGGAAGACCTCGACGGCAATCCGGAGTGCCTCCGCGAACCGCCCACCCGCAACCGGTACGATCATGAATTCCTGAAAGTCCACGTTATTATCGGCATGTTTTCCCCCATTGAGGATATTCACGAGGGGGACGGGAAGGTCGCGGGCAGGGGCCCCACCCAGATACCGGTACAGGGGGAGGCCAGCCTCGTCTGCCGCAGCCTTGGCCACGGCCAGGGAAACCCCGAGGAGGGCGTTCGCTCCGAGCTTCCCCTTGGTGGATGTCCCATCCAACCGGCACAGGGTGTGGTCCACCAGGGATTGGTCAAGCGCTTCCAACCCGATAATCTCCTGGGCGATGAGCGCGTTGACATGCGATACCGCCTTCTGGACCCCTTTGCCCCCGTATCGCTTGGCATCGCCGTCCCGAAGCTCCACGGCCTCTCGCTCGCCTGTGGATGCGCCTGAGGGGACCGCTGCGCGACCGAAAGCTCCGCTCTCCAGACTGACGTCGACCTCGACGGTTGGGTTCCCGCGGGAATCCAGGACCTCTCGGGCATGGACGTGGACAATCTGACTCATAGGACTTCGATCCCCGAGCGACGGCTGCAGGTTGCCGGATGCCTCGACCCGTTCCAACTTGTTTGGCCTAGTCCGCGCTTCACAGTTCGGCCTGCTTCTTCGGTTCAGTGGCCGGCCGGCGTTCGGGGAAAATAGTTGGAACGGCACTAGCCATGCTATGATCCGTAAACCAGCTCATGCCCCGCCTCGATAAGCCGCTCCAGATCTTTGGGATTCTCTGCTTCCACATACAGTCGTACAACCGGCTCCGTTCCGGAGGGACGGATCAGGATCCAGCTGCCATCCTCGAGGAGTAACTTCGTCCCGTCCACCCGCTGCACCTCTCGGATCCTTCGACCGGCGAGCGTGCGCGGAGGTTCCTGCAGCTTCGCAAGGAGGCGATCCCGCTCCCCGGGTTTCATGGAGAGATCGATCCGCCGAGAGATGAGCGTCCCGACCTCAGCATACAGCTCTTCCAGGAGTTGGCTGAGGGATGCCCCTTCCCGATTCGCCACCAACTCGGCCACAAGCATACACGCCAAAATTCCATCCTTCTCCGGGACATGACCCCTGATGGAGAGCCCAGCACTTTCTTCGCCTGCGAGGATGACCTTCCCTTGAGCGATTAGGTCCCCGAGATACTTGAACCCGACGGGGGTTTCATGAAGGGGGAGGTGGTAATGATGAGCGACCGCATCCACCAGATGCGTCGTCGCCACTGAGCGCGCGACCCCTCCCGGGTCGGGCCGCGTCGTGATGAGATGCTTGAACAGCAGGGCGAGAATCTGGTTGGCACTCACGACCGAGCCGTCGCTGTCCACGATGCCGAAGCGGTCGGCATCCCCGTCGGTGGCGAGTCCCAGGTGGGCCTGTCGCTTGCGGACCCGTTCTCCCAGTTCACCGAGGCGCTTTGGCGATGGATCCGGAGAATCGCCGCCGAAGAGAGGATCCCGCCAGTCGTGGAGGACTTCGACTTCGCACCCCGCATCCCGGCAGGCCTCATCCAAGTATCCCCGGCCGGTTCCAAAGAGGGGATCCACCACCACCCTGAGGCTCTTTCGACGAATGGTCTCATAGTCCACGAGGCTGCGGAGGTGCATCAGATAAGGCCCCAAGGGATCGATCATCGTGAGGAGCCCCGCCTTCTCTGCTATGTCGATCTCCAGGGTCTCGATAGGCTCCTCCCCCCGCTCGTTTGCCCGATCCTCGATGAACTGTGTAACTTGAGGGAGTGCCGGACCGCCGGTTGCCGTGGAAAATTTAATACCGCTCCACTCCGGTGGGTTGTGACTGGCAGTGATATTGATGGCGCCGCCAGCCTGGCGTCGCAGGGTCTCGTAAGCCACGACAGGGGTGGGCGTATCCCGATCACAGAGAAACACCCGAATCCCGTTCGCGCCGAGGACCTTGGCCGCCTCATGGGCGAAGCGATTCGCGAGAAAGCGAGTATCGTAGCCGACGACGGCGCCTTGCTCCTCCAGACGGGCTCCCTTGAGGTGGTCGGCGATCCCCTGGACCACGATCCTCGCCCTGGGGAGGGTCACATCATCGGCAATGATCCCCCGCCAGCCGGATGTCCCGAACTGAATGCGTGTCATGGTCCCCTCACGATAAGTGTACAGATCCACGGCAGTATAGGTGCGGTCACTGCGCAGTGTCAAGGCGAATTGGCCCACCCCGGCGAGGATACCGACCCTGAACGAGGCGGACGGCACCCATCGATCCTTATGTTCCCCGGGAAATTTCTTGCGAGAAACTCTGGATTTCATTATACTTGCGACATCTCCCGGGTGAAGAAACAGTTAAGGGGGCCGGAGGTGGCCGACGATAAGATTTTAGTCGTAGAGGATCAGCCGGCTGCACGCAGGCGAATCGTGAAGCTCCTTGAGCAGCGGGATTTCCGACCCGCGGAGGCTTCAAGTGGCGAGGAGGCTCTCGAGAAACTCAAGGACGAAGACTACGCGGTTGTCCTCGTCGACCTCCAGGCGTCGAG
The DNA here is from genome assembly GCA_964348275.1 of uncultured bacterium. Taxonomy (GTDB): domain Bacteria; phylum Methylomirabilota; class Methylomirabilia; order Methylomirabilales; family CSP1-5; genus CSP1-5. Next base: position 5,035 of record CAYGBT010000065.1, on the reverse strand, counting down.
GGGTAAGGCCGTCAAGCTGCTGGAGCAGATCACTGAACTCAAACCCGAGCAGACCATCATCGTCTTGGCTGCTCCGGGGAGTGCGGTCGCTGACGCGGCGCTGAAGCGGGGAGCATACAGTGCCATCCCCAAGCCTGTTCGGCCGGCCGATCTTGATATCAGCCTGCGGAACGGTGTGGAACGATATCACCTGTTGCGGACGAATGTCGTGCTCCGGCATGAGGCCCTCCAGGATGACCTGACGGGTGTTCTCAATCGCCGGTATCTGGACCGATATCTGGAGGAGGAGATCGAGCGGTCCCGGCGATACAAGCGTCATTTCTCTCTCCTTTTCTTCGACCTTGATCATTTGAAGCAGATCAACGACCAGTTTGGGCATCTGTCGGGGAGTAGGGTGTTGGTGGAGTTGGTGGGCGTGATTAAGGCCAAGCTGCGACGGACAGACAAGATCTTCCGATTCGGAGGGGATGAATTTTCGGTGACGCTGCCCGAGACCGATCGGCGAGGGGCCGTGGATACGGCCCATCGCCTGCGCCGGGCGATCCGGGCTCATCGATTCCATCCGGTGGAAGGGGCAGAGGCTTCTTTGACCGCCAGTTTTGGAGTGGCAACGTATCCCGAAGATGGAGCGACAGGGGAGGAACTCCTGCATCACGCCGACGAGGCCATGTATCTCGTTAAGGCAGGGCCGAGGGACGGGGTCGGGGTCAAAGACAAATCATGAAGCGCCTGAGTATCCTGGGCTCAACTGGCTCCATCGGCATGCAGACTCTGGAAGTCGTGCGGGCCCACCACGACACCTTTCAGGTGGTGGCCATAGCGGCCGGCCGGCGGCTCGATCTTTTGGCCGAGCAGGTTCGGGAGTTTCGACCGGACCTGGTTTCGGTCGGGAATCGAGAAGGGGCGAAGGAACTCCAGGAGAGACTCCGCGGCCTTCCGGTGAAGATCTCTTCTGGAGAGGACGGGTTGGCCGAGGTCGCGGCGTATTCCGAGGCAGAACTTTGCCTGCTCGCGGTCGTGGGGGCGGCCGGACTGAAGCCTGCCCTTGCAGCGGTCCGCGCCGGCAAGGACGTGGCCTTGGCCACCAAAGAGGCCTTGGTCATGGCTGGGGCCTTGCTGACCGCGGAAGCAGCCACTCAAGGAGTCAAGCTCCTCCCGGTGGACAGTGAACACTCGGCCATCTTCCAGTGCCTGGAGGGTGGAGGGCGAGCGGCGCTCAAGCGGATCATTTTGACGGCGTCGGGAGGATCGCTGCGGCATGTCCCCAAGGAACGACTGGCCTCGGTCACCCCTGAGGAGGCATTGAACCATCCCGTCTGGAACATGGGGAAGAAAATTACCATCGACTCTGCAACCTTGATGAATAAGGGCCTCGAGGTCATCGAGGCCCGATGGTTGTTTGATATCAACGTCAAGCGCGTGGACGTGATCGTTCACCCGCAGTCCATCGTCCACTCGCTCATCGAGTACGTGGACGGGTCGGTCTTAGCGCAACTTGCCCTGCCCGATATGCGTCTCCCCATTCTCTATGCCCTGAGCTACCCAGCTCGCTTTGAAAACTCTTTTCCTTCCCTGGATCTACTGCGGGTGGCCTCACTCACCTTCGAGCCGATCGATGGGGAGCGGTTTCCCTGCCTGGCATACGCGTACGAAGCGGTGGAGATGGGGGGGACGGCGCCTGCGGTCTTAAACGCCGCGAATGAGGTGGCGGTAGAACTATTCCTCAATCGTGTCATCGCCTTTGCCCAGATTCCTCAGGTGATCGAGGCCGGGCTCCGAGGGCATCGGCCAGGGGACGGCGGGAACCTGGAGGAGATCCTGGCGGCGGATCGGGAGGTTCGGGAGCAGATTTCCCGAAGGTATGGGAGGATCGTGAGGCACGTGTCATGACGCCGGCTACAGTGATCATATTTATCATCATTCTCGGGGTGCTCATCTTCGTTCACGAGCTCGGGCACTTCATCGTGGCCAAGCGGGCGGGGGTTGGCGTGCTCAAGTTCTCTCTCGGTTTCGGTCGTCGGCTCTTCGGCTTTACAAAAGGGGAGACCGAGTATCTGGTGTCCGCCATCCCGCTGGGGGGCTACGTGAAGATGGTGGGGGAGGACCCGCGCGAGGTCGTGGTTGACGATGCCGGTCAAGCCTTCGATAGGGCAGGCCAACCTCTAGATCTCAAGCGGTCTTTCGCCCACAAGCCGGTTTGGTCCCGGATCGCCATCGTGTTGGCGGGGCCTGGAGCCAATTTCTTATTAGCCGTGCTCTTGTTCTGGGGAGTTTTTGTTTTCGTGGGTCGTCCTGTCGTTGCGCCCGTCGCCGGAAAACCGGAGCCGGACTCTGCGGCCGCCGCTGCTGGCCTTCGGCCAGGCACCCGGATTGTTGCGGTGATGGGTAGTCCGGTGAGAACGTGGGAGGAAGTTGAGGCGGCGATCCAGGCTTCAAAGGGGAAGCCTCTAATGCTGAGTGTCGAGCGGGATGGAGTCCGTCAAGACCTCACGGTCACTCCCCGGCGGAAGACCTTCACCGATATATTCGGCGATGAGCAGCAGGTGTGGGCGATTGGGGTTGGACCATTCATCTCGCCCACCGTGAACCGTGTGATGGAGGGATTCCCTGCAGCCGAGGCGGGTATCAGGGCCGGGGATCGCATTGTCGCCGCTAACGGGGAGCCGGTCGAGACCTGGGAGGAACTGCAGCAGCAGATTCACGGCCGGGCCGGGCGGGAGGTGACCCTGGTGGTCGAGCGGGGTGGAGAGCGCTTTCCGATCGTCCTTACCCCAAAGGCCACCACCCAGCAAGATCCGACGGGTAAGACCGTAACGGTGGGACTCATCGGCATTACGCGTGCAGAGGGCTACGTGTACGAGCAGTTGGATCCGTTCACCTCACTGGGCGAGGCGACCGTGCGGACCGCGACCACGAGCGTCAGGATCCTCTGGATATTGGTAAAGATCGTGGAGCGGAAAGTCTCCCCTCAAACGATTGGCGGGCCGATCCTCATGGCCCAGATGACCGGCGAGCAGGCCGAGAGGGGGAGCCTCTACCTGGTCTTCTTCACCGCCCTCCTCTCCATCAACCTGGGGGTGCTGAATCTTCTCCCTATCCCCATCCTGGATGGGGGGCACCTATTCTTCTTTTTCATCGAAGTATTTCGGGGGCGGCCGGTGAGCGTTAAGATGCGAGAGATCGCGCAGCGGGTGGGACTGGCGCTTTTGGTGGCCTTGATGATCTTTGCCTTTTATAATGACATCTTCCGAATGCTCCAGCCGTAGTAAGAGGGGTCAGGGTTCAGAGTTGAGGGTTCACGGTTCGAAGTCTAGGTTTTGGGTGCTGGGTCTTGGGTGTTCGGGTTGAAATCTAAATTATGATGTGTCCCAAACCAAGACCTAACAGCTAATACCCAAAATCTAACACTGGTCATCGATCAACAGGAGACAGATACATGATTGAGCGGCGGAAGACGCGGCAGATCCAAGTGGGTTCCGTCAAGATTGGCGGAGACGCGCCGGTCTCGGTTCAGTCGATGACCAAGACCGATACCCGCAATGTCGAGGCCACCGTCGATCAGATCTGGGCTTTGGAAGCGGCGGGCTGTGAGCTGGTCCGAGTGGCGGTCCCGGATGAGCAGGCTGCAGCGGTCCTGGAAGAGATCCATTCCCAGATTCGGATTCCGCTCATCGCGGATATCCACTTCAATTACCGGCTGGCGCTTATGGCCCTCGAGCAAGGGGTGGACGGCCTCCGTCTCAACCCGGGGAATATCGGAGCACGCTGGAAAGTGGAGGAGGTCGTGCGGGCGGCCCGAGAGCGGAGAGTCCCGATTCGCATCGGCGTCAACGCCGGCTCGTTGGAGAAGGAGCTCATGGCGAAGTACAGCGAGCCCACGCCCGAGGCTATGGTCGAGAGCGCATTGAAGCATATCCAGATCTTAGAGGAACTCGACTATCCAGAGATCAAAGTTTCGCTGAAGGCCTCGCATCCGCCCATGATGATCGCTGCCTATCGACTGCTCGCCGAGAAGGTGGACTACCCCTTTCACCTAGGAGTGACGGAGGCCGGGACTGCCTTTCCGGGAACGGTGAAATCCGCGGTTGGGATGGGCGCACTCCTGGCCGCCGGGATCGGTGATACCATCCGGGTCTCCCTGACCGAGGACTGCGTCGAAGAGATCAAGGTTGGCTTCGAGATCCTGAAGGCGTTGGAATTGAGAGAGCGAGGGCTCAACATTATCGCGTGTCCCTCCTGCGGGCGGGTCGAGATTGACCTCATGGGGCTCACCAAGGAAGTAGAGCAACGGTTGGCGGCCCTGGGTCTAAAGAAGTCGATGAATGTGGCGGTGATGGGGTGCGCCGTGAACGGCCCGGGCGAGGCACGGGGGGCGGATATCGGAATCGCCGGCGGCAACGGGGTCGGCATCCTCATCAAGAAGGGACAGATCATCCGCAAGGTCAAGGAAGCGGAGCTGGCCGACGCCCTCGTGGAGGAGCTGAAACGAATGGTGGAGGCAGGTGAAGTAGAGGATGCCGCTCCCGGGGCCGGGGACCTCCTCACCATACTTCCCAAGGAGTGAGTCCCGCCTTTCTCCTCACCAGATTATGCGGTGGAGTAACCTGCTCATTCCCACCCTGAAAGAGGTTCCCGCCGATGCGGAGGCGATGAGCCATAAGCTCATGATCCGGAGCGGCCTGGTCCGTCAGCTCGCCGCCGGGATCTATTGCTATCTTCCGCTGGGGCAGCGGGTCCTCGACAAGATCAATACCATCATCCGGGAAGAAATGAACCGTATCGGGGGGCAGGAGGTCACCTTGCCAGCCCTTCACCCCGCCGAAGTCTGGCAACAGACTGGCCGGTGGGCCGAGATCGGCGATGAGATGTTCCGCCTGAAGGATCGGGGGAAGCGGGACATGTGCCTGGGGATGACTCACGAAGAGATCATCGCCTGGCTGACCGCGAAAGAGATTCGCTCCTACCGGGAGCTCCCTCAGATCTGGTACCAGATCCAGGTCAAGTTTCGGGACGAGGCCCGGCCCAAGAGCGGCGT
>CAYGBT010000064.1:11681-14941 GCA_964348275.1 uncultured bacterium | reverse complement strand
GCCCTCCGGGCTTCGACTCCGCCCCGCGTTTGCGGGGCGTCGCTCAGGGCTAGCCTTGAGTCCCGCCGCAGCGGCCGGTCGAAACCTACAGGTGGGGCCGAGGCCGTGCCTGTAGGCGCATTATTCAAGAAGGCACTCCGCTCGTGAATAATGCGGGCTAGTGCCGTTCAAACTTGATCAACCGAATTTGGGCGGGATCCTTGGCTGCACCGGTCGTGAGCGTGTGCAGCGAGAAAATTGGCACGAAGAATTTGGTACGGCACTAGCACGAGGAGGGGGGGGATGGCTGAGGAGTACGTGCTGACGAGGACGGCAGAAACCTTTCTGGCGGAACAGTTAGAGGGGCAGAGGAGGGCCGAGCGGCTCGAGCGGATCTTGCGACAGGTCCTCGAACGTGTGGTTCCAAAGCGGGACGTATCCCTTTTGGTCCTCGACATGGGCAAGGGGGAATGCCTGGTGGCGCTCCGCCACCTCCACAACCTGATTCAGATCCGGTTCTGGCGGGAGCTTGTGGACGAGGCCCTGGAAGATCCGAGCGCCCCTATCCAGCATGTCCTCGAGCGAATCCTCGTGGGCGCATTAGAGCCTTGATCCCCGGAGGCAGCGGGTCCTGCACCGAGGAGCGAGGGATCGGGTCGATTTATTGAGATCCGGAGAGCAAATTGAAGATGAGAGGAGGTGAGAGTGGACTGTGGGTGAAGAGTGGACCGACGCGGAGATCCGGGGATTGGTCGAGCGGATCGCCATGGAGCGTCGCCGTGCGGAGCGCAAGGCTCTTGTTAAACGCAAGCAGCCACACCCCCTGGTTCCGAAGCGGACCAATCCGAAGGATGTACGCCGCCCGGCAGGCATGATGACAAAGAAGAAACGCGTGGCTGGCTAGAAGCGGCAAAACTAGTGGAAGGAAGAGAGAGAGGCGGGAGCCTCTTTTTTTATTGTCATTCAGGCGTCGTTTTGATTTATTTAAGCCTAGAATGCTCAGGGGAACGGGCGGGTGCCGTTTGTAATTGAGACCAGAGCGGGGAGCTCAAGGTGATCTCGCACATGATTATGCGGGTGTTTCTTGGGATGCTGTTGGGCGCGACAGCGGCCACGACGTCGGTCGCGGCGGAGCAACCCGCTCGACACGATGTTCCAAGCGCGGTGGTTCGCGCGTATATCCAAGCCCTTCTGGATGGGGATTATGACCTAACCTATGACTATCTCTCCTCCAAGCGGCGGAACGGCATGTCCCGGAAAGATTGGGTCGAACAGCTCAAACGCCAGGCCGTGAAGCCGCGGTCTGAGGTCGTCTTCATGCGCGTCAATCCCGCCATCGTCCGCGGCGAGGAGGCGACGGTGGTCACCAGCTTTCGCCTCAAAACCCGTGATGGAAGCAAGGTGAGCCGGGAGACCTATGACCTCGTGTGGGAGGAAGGGCGCTGGCGGATCGATTGGATCCAAGTCTTCGATGCCCCACCCCAGCAGTAGCCACCCGAAATGGTCTCATGCCCCATTGGTCTAATGCGCGATTGGTCTAATGGTCTGTAAGGGTCTCATAATCCACTGATCTAATGCTCCATTGATCTATTACTCTATTCCTCTACAAGGGTCTGATACTCCGCTAGTCTAATGTTTCATTCTTCTATTGCTCTAAAAGGGGGGGAATGATGGGGATCAAGTCAGATGCGTGGATCCGGCAGATGGCCCTGGAGCACAAGATGATCGTCCCCTTCGAGGAGTCGCAGGTCCGGGAGGGGGTGATCTCTTACGGGCTTTCCTCGTACGGGTATGATATCCGGGTCGCGGATGAGTTCAAGATTTTCACCAACATCAACACCACCATCGTAGATCCGAAGGACTTCAACCGGCAATCCTTCGTCGATGTTCAGGGAGCAGTCTGCATCATCCCCCCGAACTCCTTCGCCTTGGCGCGGACCGTCGAATATTTCCGGATCCCCAGGAGCATCATGACAATTTGTGTGGGAAAGTCGACGTACGCCCGCTGCGGCATTATCGTGAACGTGACCCCTTTCGAGCCTGAATGGGAAGGGCACGCCACGCTCGAGATCTCCAACACGACCCCCCTCCCTGCCCGGATCTATGCGAATGAAGGGATCGCCCAGGTGATCTTCTTCGCTGGAGATCAGGTCTGCGAGCGGTCATACGCGGACAAGCAGGGTAAGTATCAGGGCCAGCAGGAGATCACCCTCCCCCGCATCTAGCCACCGACTAGGGGTCAAGTCTATTCTTGACTCATCTTTTCGCTCCTGGTACGCTTCTGACATGGCACGTCCGCTCCGCATCCAGTTCCCGCACGCCTACTACCACATCATGAATCGTGGCCTGGCCCACCAGGCTGTCTTCACCGACCGAGCAGACCGGCAGATATTTCTCCAGCTCCTGGCCGAATGCCATGAGATGTGGGGGATCCGGGTCATCGCCTACTGCCTGCTGGACAATCACTACCATTTACTCATCCAGACGCCGCAAGCCAACCTGTCGCGGGTCATGCGGCATCTTGACGGGCTTTACACGCAGCGGTACAACCGGCGCCACGAGCGAGATGGTCCTCTCTTCCGGGGCCGCTACAAGGCGATCGTCGTGGAAGCCGAGGAGTACCTGCTAGCAGTGGCCAGATATATCCATCAGAATCCGGTCGCCGCCGGCCTCGTGCGCTCCCCGGAGGCCTACACATGGAGCAGTTGTCGCCTCTATGTGACCAAACGGAGGCAGCCGGGATGGCTGGACGCCGAGCAGCTCCTGAAACGGTTCCCGCTCAAGGATCGATCCCAAGCGGTTCTTGCGTTCATGCGCTCGGCGGTCGAAGAGCCGGTGAGATCGTTCTATGAGAGCAGGCGATGGATGCCGGTGCTCGGAACCAAGAATTTTCACGAACGCCTTGGGAGACGCGTCAGGAAGAAGGAAGCCGGTCTCACAGAGGTGCCCGAGGCCAAGGCCTATCTCCGACCGGACGTAAGGACGTGTCTTGAGGCGGTGGGGCAAGTGTATGGACGCGGGAGGGAGGAGCTCTTCCGGAGTCGGCGGGGCCAGCGGAACGAGGCGCGGGCGATGGCGATGTATGTGTGCCGCCGGCTCGCCGGGATGAAGTTGAAGGAGATCGCCAAGCTCTTTGGAGTGGGGGGGTATTCAGCGGTCAGCAGTGTGATCGGGAGGATGACGGAAGAGCTGGAAACAAGAGACAAGGCCGCTCGGCGGCTCGAACAGGTGCGGAAGCGCCTGAAAAGATGAGTCAAGAGCAGACTTGACCCCTGTGCTTG
>CAYGBT010000064.1:0-11581 GCA_964348275.1 uncultured bacterium | reverse complement strand
TGACCCCTGTGCTTGACCCCTGTGCCATGATCCCTGTGCCACGCCGGTGTTAACGATGTCATGCTACAAACCCTGGCTTAAGGTGTAAGCGAAGTCGGTGTTATCGATGTGTTGCTACATGTCAGCTGACTGCTAAGGGAGGTGGGAGTGGATCTTGTCGATAGAGATTTTTAACCAGTACGTATAACGATCGGGATTGTCCTGGATATCCTTGCGTAATTTTTCGAAGTCCATGCACGTCCAATCATCGACTTGTTCCGGATTTGGGATGGGATCTCCATCATATCGTCCCACAAAAACGTGATCATATTCATGCTCGGTAAGATCGTTGTCAAATGTCGCTTTATACGTAAAGCTGAAAATTTCTTTTAGATCACAATCAAAACCCATTTCCTCTCTTAGTCTTCGATGGGCCGCCCCCAGGAGAGGCTCACCAGGTCTGGGGTGGCTGCAGCATGTATTTGTCCAAAGACCGCCTGAATGGTACTTTGTCTTTGCTCTCTTCTGAAGGAGTAATTCTCCGTTCGAATTAAAGACAAAGATGGAGAATGCCCGGTGCAGTTTTCCTTCTCGATGCGTTAATAGTTTCTCCGCAGTTCCAATTTCCCGGTCGTTTTCATCCACCAGGATCACTTTCTCTTCCATACCATACCGTTCTAGCCTCGGTCTCCCGTCATTAGTAGGGATACGCGAAGAGTTGAGAGTTGATGAATTTCGGATTGCGGATTTCGAATTTCGAATTTTCTCAGCATGAACCGTGAACTGCGTGGACGTCGCTAGGTGCCGAAGCGGCGCTTACGCTGCTGGTAGCTTCGAATGGCGCGGAGGAGGTCGATCTTGCGGAAGGCCGGCCAGTAGGCGTCACAAAAATAGAATTCGCTATAGGCACTTTGCCAGAGGAGAAAGCCCGAGAGGCGGAGCTCGCCGCTCGTGCGGATGATCAAGTCCGGGTCGGGCAAATCATAGGTGTAGAGGTACTTGCCGATCTCCTCCGGGGTGATCTGCTCGGCTGCCTTGGCCAGGGACTCCCCCCGTCGGGCCCGCTCGGTGAGGAGCAGGCGCACGGCATCCGTAATCTCCTGTCGGCCCCCATACCCCACGGCGAGGTTCAAAGTAAAGTTATCGTGCTCTCGGGTGGCCTCCTCGGCGAACGCGATCGCCTCTTGGAGCGAGGCCGGGAGGAGCTCGATTTGCCCGACCGCCCGGATCCGGACCCCCTTCTGGTGGATCTTGCGATCGACGGCCACCGCCCGCATCTTGGCCTCGATCAGCTCGAGGAGCCCGTTCAATTCTGCCGGGGCGCGGGTCAAATTTTCCGTGGAGAGGGCAAATAGGGTCGTGATCCGAATCTCAAGCTCCTCGAGCCAATCCAGGACCTCTTCGAGCTTCTCGGCCCCCTTGCGGTGTCCCGCCAAAGGATCCCGTAAACCAAGCTCTTGAGCATACCGTCGATTTCCGTCGAGAATCAGGCCAATATGGCGGGGTATAGGGTCCCGTTTAACCTGCTTGAGCAGGCCCTGCTCGTAGAGCCGGTAGAGCGGGGATAGGGGATCAAACATGTTCAAGACTTACTCCGTTGGTGATTCGAAAGGGGTGATTTCCGGTCCGACGTCCTCTTCGTCGTCCGAAGTCAAATACCCCCCTCGCATGGCCTCATAGTAGTCAAGGGCCTCAAGGGGTTCTTCGGGGTCCGGATCAACGACGCTTGAGGGATGTTGGGGGTCCATGTGAGGCCCTCTAGTCCGATATCATACCACACTTTTAGTTCAGGGGATTGTTTAGACAGGGTTTTAGCCTTGCAAGTGGCGTTCCAGGTAGAGGGGCCACGGGCTGCCGCCGTGCATATTTCCTCCCACTGGATCTGCCTCTGGGAAAAAAAGGCTCTGCGACGGCGGGATGGCGGGGAGGAAACGGAGAGGTCTAAGCCCGACGGAGTGACAGAAGTTGTAGCTTGAAGGCCTTGAGCGAGACAGAGCAGATCTCGTTGGCGCAGCGGTAGATGCGGAACAGAAGCCGGTGGGTCTTTCCCGTCGGAATCAGGTAGCAACCACAGTGTGAACAGGGCCGACGGTCCCCGTAATGCTGTTCCACGTACAGGCGTATCGTTTCGGGATCACAAAGGATGTCGCCCCCGGGGCTAAGAAATAGATAGTCAGTAATCATGAAACCTCCACGGTCGTGCGGCCTTGGCGCAAAATTTCTCCTCCCCCTGAGGTTCCAGTCAGCTACTCTGTAGCCTCATGTGCCGAGTACTATCGACGCCCTCGGAGGGGTGGCCGTGGGCAGCTAATACTCGCTGCGGCAGCTCCGTCTCCAGAGGTGCCGGCTCTTTCCTTTAAAGCCCTCGTGCTCTTCTTCGGAACGCTTCCACTCGAAAACATGCAGCCGAATGACATGGTTTTCAATGTGGCACCTCGAGGGTAACGCTCCTGCCAGTCTATGATACATACTTCCTCAATGCTGGTGAGCAGCTTTTCCCCTGGATCTAGGCCAGCCAGATTTCCCCAGACGTCACATGTAGCTATCTTCGTGCCAGAGGGTGGTGCACGCCCACATTTCTTGTTCTAGTAACGCTGGCTGAATCCGCAAAGTCCGAGATTACAAGAAGTTACAATTCATGGAAGAGAAAGCAGCCGCTGCCTTCCTCGATGGCCTCGGTGCCAAGATTATGTGAAAAGCTTGCATCATTGTCTCTTGACGCGCTGATTGTAAGAGTCTGAATTAGCGTAACCCCTTGAATTACAAGATTTAAATCCTTAATTATTTCGAGGAAAATCTTTGCACAGGTCCTGCCTCTCTACAGCGAACCGTCCGCTATTGCACGGACCGGTACAAGGGGAGGACGGTGACTCCGGATACCGTTTAGGTACCAGCTGATGGATAGGTACAGAGAGGCTTAAAACGCTTAGGACGCGAGGTTGACCCGGACGCCCTTGGGTTGGGTTTGCTGTGTGGTTCGTGCTAAGCGCTGCGTGCTGCAGTAACTTCCGGCGGCTCCGGGCCAGGGCGCCGACATCTAAGAGCCGATGAGCGGCAGCGTGACGGGCTCAGGGGTGGAGATTGCCCCGGAGGTGTCGGGCAATTTTGAGCATCATGTTAAGGAAGCAGCTCCGTGCCGCTATCGCTTCCGACGTCTCCGCAGACCAAGTCCCAGTCCAGCAGCCCCGACCCCCAGGAGCAGCATGGTGCCTGGCTCCGGGGTGGTCGCCGTAGGAGTATTAGTAAGATCCGCTGAGCTTACAGGGCCACTGAACGCTTTTGTGACCGGGTTAAACGTCACATCGGCAGAGATCTGAGTGCTGGTAAATACAAAGTCGTTGCCGAGACCAAAGTAGGCAAGAATCCCTTCATGCTTCTGGTCGGTACCGGTGCCAGCGACGAAGGCTTGGTCTGGAAGGGGAACAGGTAAATCAATGATGCTCCCAGAAACCGGATCTGCCCAGGTACCGTCCACCAAGACCCCAGAAGCTACTAATGTACCGCCATCTTTGACACTCCCTGTTAGCGTGAAGGAGCCGCCCCCGGCCCATGTATAATTTGGACTAGCCTCTGACGTATTAGCTCCCGTTGCGAAGTTCAACAAACAACCTTCACACGTCAGCACTGCCCCATCATTGAGGGGGGTGCCGGTACCCGTAAGGCTTTCAAAAACGATGTCTGTTCCGAACAATGGTCCACCTGCTCCGTCATAGGCCAGAGTCCCCCCACCTGTGACCTGATCGAGGCTGAGTATCGACATGGCCTGGGCTGGTCCAGCGGAAAGCGAAAAACCCAGCACCGCGATGAAAAGGATCCCTACGGGAGAAAGCCATCTTTTTGCGGTTTGAATCCTCACCTGTTGCCTCCGTTCGTTATTACCTTATAGTTTAGATAAAAATAGTTCGAGACCTTGCCTTCATCTCACCACCTTAACGGGCAACTAACGTGCCAATCGCTGTGGGCTGCACGGTCGTATGCCGGCGCTTCCGTGTAAGTCTTTCATTTAAAAAGGGTTTCCCCTTTTCGCTTTTTCGAAAGAGGGGGAAAGTTTCGGACAAGAAGAATCCGCGCCGTGATCGAAATTGTAAAGCACACCGACACTGCAAAGGAGGAGCGTACGTATCTGCTTCAAAGTAAGAGGTTTTCCGCCTTAGGGTATTTGTAAGTTTTTCCGACAGATCAGCGACACCGGAAGGGGATAGGCAGAACTATTTGAAAGTGAAGGATCTCACGTTCGAGGGGTATGAAAGTCTTTCATACAGCTTTTTCGATTTGAGGATTTCCCACGAAGGGCGCGCGTGGCCCGCCGGCCAAAACCGGAGGAACCGGGCGCTTATCATTAAAAAAGACTTCGATGAAGCCTAGTTAGCGGCTTCCAAGTGTGCGCGGAAGAATGAATACGTGTGTAAGGGAAATGAGTCCTCCTGCCTCTCGGTAAACTGAATTCCGTGGCGGAACCCCATAGGCGTGTTGCTCACATCGGTCCACTGCACGAACCCCTTCAGGGTCAGTGAGCGTCCCTCGATATTCAGACTTATAGTGATCGCGCCCATGGACGGGAGCTGGCGCGGCAGGTACATTCCGAGCCCCCCCGCGCTGAGATCGCAGAGTCTTCCTTGCGTCTCTTTGGAAAAGCCGGTACGGACCTGGATGGGAACGGAAAAAGCGACTCGTGGGTCTTGTCGTCCGGTTTGTGTTTCCTGCGGAAATGGAACGTGCGGCTCTTGACCTGTCGTGAGGAGTTCCCGAACAGCACCGATGAGTTCCACGCCCAGGAGCGGCTTCTGCAATAGATGATTGGCGCCGAGGCGCAGAAGGGTCTCGCGGAGCGCGTCGTCGTCGAACCAGTTGCTTACCACGAGGACCGGAACGCGCCGAATGTTTGTCTCCCGCAACCGGTGCTCGAGAAAGCTCCGACCGTCCATAACAGGCATCTTTAGGTCCAGAAGGATTAGATCTACGGTCCGCCTCTGAAGCCAAAGAATGGCCTCGGCCCCGTTGTTGACCTCCACCACGGCGAACCCCTCCGCCTCCAGCAGAGCCCGACAGGGTTCCCGGACCAGGGGATCATCACCGATGATCAGGACGGTGCGTGAAGCTTGCATGGTGACACGTCCTTTCTACCTTCTCCATCTTCGTGGCGGTATCGGACCGCGGCAAAAATAATGACTCGCTACGAGGTTGGTATCCTGCAACCTTGGCGGATATTGCGGGGAAACCTGCGGAGCGGAACTCAGCTCTGCAGAGGTCGGATCCGGCTTTGATGGATAGCTGAAGGTGGCATCCGGATAGATCGACGGATGAGAGAGGGCACGGGATTTCGGGAGTGTGTGGAGTGCGGTTCGCACCGATCCGGCCTCAACCCACCATCAGCCCTTCTCAAAAAAACCGCGACGACGTTCTTTGTCTTTCTCGTCCTCAAATTTCTTCCGTCGCCTGGCACCCGCCCCGAGATCAACCAATATTCATTAGCACGAGTCGTGCCAGACGCCGACCTGTCCGCCAGGTGCGAGGGCCTAAGCCTTTTTTTACAAGGAGTTCTGGTGATTCAGTGTCCCGCATCACCTTATCCCCTCGGGTCGGAGGACCGTGTGCAGAAGCGTAAAGTTGGCTGACACGGTCTCAGACTTGCGGGTTGATTGGAGACAGAGAAAGAACAAAAGAAATAATGGGTTAGCGCAGATTCCGCCAAAAAGCGGAAGCTGTCGGAATTGTTGACGACTTCAAGTATTCGATACGTGCGTGTTGAGAAAGAGCGCAAATCTTTCACACTTCGGAAAAGGAGTCTGCTTCTTGGTTGAATTGTAAAGGCCGCTGACACCCAAAAGGACGGCCAATTGAATTTTGCGTGGAACTGCTTGAAATGAGAGGTAGTGCGATCTTGGGGCGTTCGCACATGGTGACGCGTCCTTTCTCCCTCCTCTATCTTCGTGGGGGCATCGGACCGGAGTAAAAATAAAGACACGCTACGAGGTTAGTATCCTGGAACCTTGGAGGATATTGCAACGAAACCCGCCGAGCCGGTAAGGACTCCTCAAAGATGGGGTCCGGCTTTGACGGATAGCTGAAGGTTGCGTACGAATGAATCGCCAGATGAGAGAGGGCATGGGGTTTCGGGCGTGTGTGGAATGCGGTTCGCCCCGATGCGGCCTCAACCCACCATCAGGCGTACTCAAAAGAACCGTAACGACGTTCTTAGTCTTTTCCGTCTTTAAATTTCTTCCGTCGCCGGCCACCTGCGCCGAGACCAACCAGCCCGGAACCGATAAGGAGGAGCGTACCCGGTTCGGGGATAGGCGTTGCGCTTGTGGTTTTTGGAGAGAACTTATCCGGCCCTGCACCTCGAAGCCCCGCCCCGCTGGACTGTAGTCCTTCGACGTCATTATTATCCGCAACGGCAAATAAATAGCTACCGACTGGGGGCAATGAACCAGACCCAAATGTGATCGGACCGTCAAGAACGAAAAAAGGGCCTGGATTGAATGGGGGAGCCGGCAATTCACTCCAGCCATCATCGGTGTCAACCGGCCCTAGGTTGATGCCAGTATACGGAGTCGGATACCCATCGAACTGCCCCGTACTCGGCACTGGGTTGAACGTGGTGCTATCGAAGCTTGGGTTCGCAGTGGAAGCGACGGCGTCGGCTAATAGCCATATGTCGGCACCAGTGATGTTTGTGAAGATATGCAAGGTGTCTCCGCTACCCTCGATCAGGAAGCCCTCAAATGGGAAGGCGACGCTGACGTCTGGATCCGCAAAGAAAGCCTGATAGAGTTCAAGTGTATTTCCTCCCACTCCGTCGGAGTATGGACCGTCGGTTGCTACACCAAGCTTCGGCACCGCATATGCCGGGGGGCCCCAAAGCAAGCTTGAACCTAATAGCAAGCCCACGACGGTTGCCGAAACTAAGTACTCCTTAAATTGGAGCCTTTTCATGGTGTTCCCCCTTAACTAGTTAATTTCCTTATTCGTTGCTTAGGCTTCTTAACCGACGCCAACTTTCGAAGTCCCGACTTTCTGCCTAGTTTACCAGCAACCCCCGTGCCAGGCACTGCCACGGACAGGCTCCTACCGCTACGGGTTCCGCCTAACTGGTTAGTTAAAGAACAAAAAAAATAATGGGTTAGCACAGATTCCGCAAAAAACGGAAACGGCAAGAATTGTTGACGACTTCAAAATCGTTTGCGGTGTTCAATGCGTACGCGTTGAGAAAAAGTGCAAGTCCTTCGCACTTCGGATGAGAAAAAGTGCAAGTCCTTCACAATTCGGAATAGGAGTCCGCTTCTGGGTTGTGGAATGACCCCCTCCAGAGCTGCACAGGGTATAGTAGACCCAAGGAGGGGAGTATGAGCGAGGACAATCGGATGGATATGGCGGAAGTGAAGCGGTGGAGCGCGAAACGGAAGGCCAGCTTAGTCCTGGACATTTTGAAAGGCCGCTAACGCCCAAAAGGACGGCCAATTGGATCTTGCGCGGAAATGTTTGAAATGAAATGAGAGGTAGCGCGGTCTTGGGGCGTTCGCACGGTCCTCTTCGGTTCGAGGACTTTCGAAGGCGTGGGGTGGTGCTAGTCCTTGGTGAGTGGACGCGAAGGGGCCTCGGAAGGGCTCACCACTCGGTGGGGGACTTCCTCTTGCTCATCCGGGTTAACCAGGAGCGGGGTTGGTGGAGCCTCTGAGCTCCTGGTCAGAAACAGCAAAGCCATGCAAAGGACCCCGAGGCAAAATCCAAGGAACAAGCCGAATGCAAAAAGCACACAGTCCTCCGTGCGGGTCTGTCAAGACCCAGCGGTGACAAGGAAGCCTGCGATTTTTCCGTTTTCGAGGATCGGTTGGCACCGCAGGGGACGCCGTGTGCCGGCGAGCGTGAGCTCACTCGTCGTACCTGTCCCGAGAGGGTCTTCCGATAGCTGCGCCAGGACCTTCTCAAAGGCGGCCCGGTCCCGAGGCGTGAGCAGGTTGGAAAATGGCATCCCCGTCACCTCTGCCTCGCACCGGTCAAGCAGTCGTAAGGCCACAAGGTTTGCCGAGAGGATCTTTGTTTGAGCGTCCAGCTCGAACACTGCCTCGGCAAGGGCATGGATGAGACGTTGGTAATGTCGTTTCACCTCAAACATCTCGCTTACGATCCGACGAGGGCGGAACCCCTCATAGCCAAAAATCCTTTGCCCCAGATCCCCTCGGCGGCTGGTCAACACTGATTTGATGGCGTCCAGGATGTTGGGCAAAATTACCGTCAGCGGTCCCTTGGCCACGTACGCGTCGGCGCTGAGGCCGGGGAGTTTGGAAACATCTTGCGGAGCCAGGGCCGTAAACGCAATGATAGGCAGTAACCGGCCTCGTTCGTCTTGCCTGATGAGGCGACAGAGGTCGTGGCCATCGATTTTGGGCAGTACGATGTCAAGGATTGCCAAGTCAAAACGGTTCTCCCGGAATTGCTCCAGCCCCTCGAGGCCGTCCCGGGCCTTGGTGACCTGGTAATGCTTATCCGACAGCATGTCTCCCAAGGCCTCGAGAATGACCGGGTCATCATCTACGATCAAAATGCGCTGCTCCCTGGGCACCGGAGCACCTCCCTTACGGCTCTATCCCTTTATTTAGTATGGTACCTTAGTCCACGCAAGCAATTTTTGTACCGTAGCCCACCCCCAGCCATCCCTCCCCCTTGAAGGGGGAGGGCGAGAGAGGGGGATCGGCTGATAGGTAGCTTCTGGGTGCTAATAGCGGAGGGATAAAAGCCAATTGCTGAATGCTAATCGTAAGTGCTGATAGGTGTTACCATCGGTCGTCGCTCAACGGCCAGGAGTTGAAGGAAGGGCTGGGTCTGTAAGATGGTACAATCGACACCGGGCGCGGAATGGGCGCAATCGATTGGGGATCTCCTGGCCGGTTTAGCCGGAAAGTTGCTTCAGCAGAAGGCGGGCTTCGTGGGCCTCATCGAAGTCGGGATTCGAGAGAAGGGCGCGCTGGATGGCGGTGATCGCCTCATCGTTGCGGCCCTGGGCGTGCGCAACAAGCCCCAAGTGATAGAGAATGCTGGCCTCATGAGGGAGAACCCGCAGCGCCTCCTTGAGGCGCGCCTCGGCTTGGTCAAGTTTCCCCTGGCGATACAGGATGTACCCGAGCGTGTCAAGGATCCGCCCGTTCTCCGGCTGCAGCTCTAAGGCCTTCGTTGCCAACACGAGAGCCTCGTTAAGGTTCCCTTCCTCTTGGGCGTAGATCCACGCAAGGTTGTTCAACGCGCCGAAATGACGCGAATCCAGCGCGGTGACTTTTTGGTAGGCCTCCACGGCCCGGCTGCGGGCCCCCGTCGCGTTGTACGCATTTCCAAGACCAAAAAAGGCTTCAGTGAGGGAGGGGTCAAGGCGCACGGCCTCCTTGAAGGCAACGAGAGCCTCTTTACTGTCCCCCCGTTTGGATGCAAGTACACCTTTGAGGAAATGTCCATCGGCAAGTCTTGAATGAGCCTTTAGGATCTTATGAAGCAGCCGGTGGGCGTCGGCGAGCCTGTCCCTGGCAAGATAGAGCCGCGCCAAAGCGAGGTTAACCCGGATGAGGGATGGATTGACCTCGCGTGCGGTCTCCAAATATCGGATCCCTTCCTGAACGCGCCCCTGGGTCCCAGCTAGTTGCCCGGCCAGGGTGTTCGCAACGACATGGCGAGGATTGACCTTGAGCACGTGGTGGATCTCTTGCCATGCCTGATCCGCTTGGTTCTGTGCGGCGTACGTCTGGGCCAAGTTCACCCGGGCCATGAGCATCCGCGGATTGAGGCGAAGCGCCTTCTGAAACGCCTTTTCAGCCTTCGCAAAATCGTTGTTGGCCAGGTAGGCTGCCCCTAGGACGTTGTGCAAGAAGGCGTTCTTGGGTTGACGTTTCGTAAGTTCCTTGGCCTTAGCGATGATGATCGCGGCGGCCTGGGGCTTCTCGTGGGAGGCCTCGACTAGGGCTAGCTCTTCTTCAAGGCCTGGGAGATTCGGGTCGAGGCGATGCGCCCGCTGGTACTCATCGATCGCTTCTGCAATTCGATTCTGCTGGAGGAGAGCCCGAGCCAGCAGACGGTGCGCAGGGCCAGAATCTGGGGCGAGCGTCACCGCCTGTTGGATCGGTTTGAGCCCTGCATCTGCTTTTCGAGCCTGCAGGTAAGCCTCGCCGATAACGAGATAGGCCCTAGCGATCTTCGGATTTTCCTTGAGGATCTCCTTGGCTCGCTGAATGGCTAATTCATACTGGCCGATACGGACGTGAAGCTCGGCGAGCCCAAGTTTGAGGATAGATAGATCAGGCCGGGCATCGAGAGCCGCCTGAAGTCGATC
Source organism: uncultured bacterium (assembly GCA_964348275.1). Taxonomy (GTDB): domain Bacteria; phylum Methylomirabilota; class Methylomirabilia; order Methylomirabilales; family CSP1-5; genus CSP1-5. The sequence continues at coordinate 1,287 of CAYGBT010000064.1, read as the reverse complement.
GATGCCTCGATGGAAGTCACCCTCTGCTGCATAAAGGGACGAGAGGGTGACCAACGCAGAAAGGTCTTTCGGATCAATCTGTCGGATGGTTTCCTGGTGCGTTATGGCCTGCTTCCTGTTCCCGTCAGCGACGGCCAAAACGCTGAGGGTGCGATGAGCAGGAAGGTACTTCGGGTCAGCCTTCAAAGCCTCTGATAAAGCCGGCCTGGCTTGCTCGTACTGGCCCACGCCCATGTTTGCCGCGCCGAGGAGCGTCAATACCTCGGGCTGCTTCGGGGCCACTTCGAGAGCCTGTCGGGCGGCTTTGATGGCCTGCTCCCAGCGTCGATGGGCCAGGTGTGACTGGATTAGCGCGATGCGACTGCTCATACGATGAGGGTTTTTGAGAATCGCCGTCTCGTACGCCTCGACCGCCTTGTTAGGCATGTCCTGCACATCGTATACTCGGCCGATGCGGACATAGGCTCCTGGGGAATCGGGCGCCACGGTGACTTCTTTGGAAAAATATGCGAAGGCCGCACTGTAATCCCGACTGGCCATGGCGCTCAGGCCCATGAGGCTGTAACTCAGGGGTTCCTCAGGGTTCAATGCGGAGGCGGCCTTGGCTTCTGCGAGGGCGGCATCCGCGCGCCCAAGTTTGAGATAGACCGCCGCGAGTTCCAGGCGTACTGCCGGCGACTCTTGTCCGAGGTCGCGGGCAGTCTCAAGATGGGTGGCAGCTTCGCGAAACCGTCTTGCCCGTGCGAGGGCCTGACCCAGACGAAACTGCGCGAGGGGGATATTCGGCCACAGGCCGACCACTTCCTGAAACGCCCCCACGGCTGGCTCGAATTTGTTCAGTGCCAGATAGGCCTCGCCCAGCAAATAGTGGGTTTCCGCAACCTTTGGATATTGCTTCGTCGCAGAACTCAACAGTTTCACTGTCTTGTTAAAGCGACCATCTCGGTTGTACAAACCGGCCAGCGGAACAACGACGCGAAGGTCCGGGACACGTGCGCGCGGCAGAGCTTCAAGCTGGGCGATCGCATCCTTGATCCTGCCCTGGAAGGCGTAAAGCCTTGCGAGGTTCAGGCGCGCAACCACGTTGGTGGGGTGGATCTCGATTGCCGCCCCAAGGGCCCTCCGAGCCTTGTCCAGCTCCCGGGAAACTAATGCTAGGTTGCCCAAACCCAGATGAGCCTCCACGAGCCTGCCGTCCCGCTCTAGTGCCCTTTCAAAGTTTACCCGGGCTTCCTCATTATGACGCTGGAGCAGATGCCATTCCCCGAGTGCAACATATCCTTCGGC
>CAYGBT010000063.1:0-15021 GCA_964348275.1 uncultured bacterium | reverse complement strand
GGCCGAAAAACTCGACCCACAGCAAGTCGTCACCTTCGAGGAACTGGTTCTGTCCCTGATGTACGAGCAGGAGGCCACGAGGCGGGTGCTGGTACGGAAGGGGCTATTATCCGAACCAGAGCTGCTGGAGGAAATTAAGGCGGTCAAAAGGGAACTGGAGCCCAAGCGAGGTAGATAGGGATGTGCGGACGATTTACCCTGAGGACACCAGCCGCAATCCTAGCCGAGTTGTTTCAATTGGCCGGTATCCCTACCTGGGCACCACGGTACAATATCGCCCCAACCCAACCCGCTCCAACCGTAGTGCTAACGTCAGAACATCCAGGCCGCCAATTCAGGCAGTGGCACTGGGGGCTCATCCCCTCGTGGGCCAAAGACCCGCGTATCGGTGCGGACATGATCAACGCGAAAGCAGAAACTGTCTCGACCAAGCCAGCCTTCCGTGCAGCCTTCAAGAAGCGGCGGTGTCTCGTCCTGGCCGATGGGTTTTATGAATGGCAGCGGATCGAACGCAGGAAGCAGCCGTTCTACGTCTGCATGCAGGACGGGAAGCCGTTTGCCTTCGCCGGGCTATGGGAGCACTGGGAAGGCTCCGATGGTGCCGTCATTGACTCGTGCACGCTGCTTACAACTGAACCGAACGACCTCATTCGTACCTTTCACCACCGGATGCCAGTGATTCTGAACCCCAAGGACTACGCTCTATGGCTCGATCCTGGAGTCCAGGAGCCAGACCAACTTCAGCCGCTCCTTGTCCCGTATTCCTCCGAGGCTATGACGGCCTATCCGGTCAGTATCACGGTGAACAACCCATCCAATGATATCCCGGAGTGTATTGAACCGTTAGACTTGTAAGAGATGCAGAGAAGCTTAATAACGAGTGGACCCTGGAGGAGGGCAAAGCGGGGCGGCGGGAGCTGGAAGCAAAGTGGGGGCGATAGGCTATCCGTGATTGGAAACCCTGACCTGCTGATTACCTATCAGATGCCAATCACCCAGCCCTGGTAAATCAACCCCTTCCGCGCCTCTGCTACCACCGTGCTACCACTCGCCCCGCCTGCGACCACTAGAAGCCTCCCCTCTTGGTAGCCTAATGATACCCCCTCCTTCCTGTTTGATATGAACCCCGGCGTAGAGCCCACCCGAGCCCTTGGCTCCGTAAGTGCTTGATTTGGGGAGTGCTTGGCAGGATTTGGAGGTCCCGTTGCGTCTTGGGGAGGATTTTGGTATGGGTTGATGTGAGGAATGCTGAGGTAAATAAGTATGTCTGAAAACAGGGCGGAATCAGGTCGGTTCGTCAAGGGAATCTCCGGTAACCCTGGGGGTCGCCCCAAAGGCTTGGCCGAGAAGGTCCGCAAGGCGACGAAGGATGGTTCGATCATCATTCGCCTCATGGTCGCGGTCGCGGAGGGCAAGGCCGTGGGCGGCCAGAAGCCCACGATCCGAGATCGGCTCGATGCGGCCCGATGGTTGGCCGACCGAGGCTGGGGCAAAGCGGTGCCGGCGATGGAGTATGGCGGCCCAGGAAGTGGCGCGATCGAGGCGGATATCCGTTTCCACATTCCGGACAATAGTCGACAGAATACAAGATAATCCGACAAAAAGGGGAGAGGTATTAACTGCCCGTGAAGCTGCATGGGACGGGCGTTTGGGGGGGTTCGCATCTCCCCCGGTTTCCAAGAAATTCCCTCGTTTCCCCCGACAACTTCCCAACCCTGTTCACAACACTCATCGGGCAGCCGTCTTCGAGATCAGCTGCCCTTTATCTTTCTTGACCCCGCTAGGCATGCGCAGCCGAAAAGGGCGCACCCACCGCCCCTGCGGGGTCAACTCCTTGTGGGCCCCGCAGTGGGAGGGGAGATGTCAAAGCCACAGAAGAAACAAACCGCAAAGGCGTTCACCTATTCGAAGGCAGAATCCAAGGAGATCTTAAGGGCTCTCGACCGAGCAGGTTCCCCTCCAGAGAACACTGACGACTGCCTTCACGCAATCACAAGTCTCGCTAGATCGACTCTAGCGGCGCAGCCGCAGCCGTCTGCCCATCAGATTCAGAAAGAGATTCGCCGCGTTGGAGAAAAGGCCGCGCAGCTCCGGGACAGCCTATCCAAGCTGAGCCCGCACGCCAGACTATATCTGGACAGCCACCTTCGAAATGACAGCGACCCGTTTGTATCCACACTTTCTTCCCAGCGGCTCGGCAGTCTACTCGTTCGAATTATTGAGCAGGCCATCCTCGCCGATAGTGCCCACCCTTTCCGTTCCCTTGTACGGCCAAAGGAAGCGGCAACACGTTCATTCATTCTAGGGCTTTGTGTGCTTTACTATACGGCCACGGGCCGTCTGCCTCGTCGCCAGATCGATCCCATGACGGGAAAACCGAGTGGCCGATTTTGGGCGTTCGTCAAAGCCGCGATTGGACCTACTCGCCTCTCCTATTCAGATCACTCCGTAGATCATCACATTCGTGAAGCCTTGAACCAGTTTGGGCCTGCCCCCCCCGCCGCCGCCGCAAGACTATGGCGAAAAAGCGTCGCGTCCCCCGCGAAAAGTCCCATATGACAATATGAAAATGCGGCTGTTAGCATCAATACACCATGAGCCGCATCTTCTCCCATAACTTCGGCGGGACCCACAGCACTAATCCCGGCGACCTCCGTGCCGCCCTGGCCCGCGCCCCCCTGCCCACCTACGTGGTCGCCGCGCGTTTGCAGATACACCCGGTCCGCCTCAGCGCAATGTGGCAGTGGAGAGGGAAATCGAGGAGGGCAATATAAGGCGCTGACCTTACCGACGTCCGAATAAGGGAATGGGATGCGAATGTCGAAGGATGTTAAAAGAAGCCTACCGAAAGAGACCCGCGTCAGCGACCTCCAGCTAGGCGCATATCTGCTAGCCAAGGAATACCTGATCATTCGCATTGAAGGCGCTTCTCCCCGAACCGAGTTCATTTTTGCCGACGTGCCCGAGGAAGTAGTCCTCAGCTTCTATCAAGAGAACTCCACCGTTAACCCCCGCAAAATCCTGGATGCGCTCCGCAACCTCAAGGGCCTCCTCATTCAGCAGGATCGGGGGCGGCGATGATTCAGCGTCCACCACATCGTGGTGCCTCCTGTAAGGAATGGGCCAGGTACTATCATAGCCTCGGTCTCCGTCCGCTCCCTGTTCGTCCTGGAACCAAGTATCCCGCCGTCAAGTGGACCAAATATCAGATGTGTCAGCCATCCCTTGAGGAAATCGAGAACTGGGACTGGTCAGGCGGCATCGGCATCATGACGACCGGCGTGATATGTGTGGACTGCGACAGGGGCGCGGAGCACCTCATTGCTGAGAGAAAGTTGGACTTTCCGCCATCGTGGACTGTCAGGACCGGCTCTGGTGGACTTCACCGTTACTACAAGGCGGACGGTCAACCTGGCCGCAATGCGACGGCGATTTTGAAAGAGGACGGCAAGGGACAGGTAGACATCCGCGCAGACGGCGGATTCATCATTGTACCCCCGACTCGGCACATCCAGACTGGCAAGCCTTATGAATGGATTCTCCCACCGTGGGGTGACAGCGCTCCATTAGCCTCCTCGCCAGCGTGGATTCGGGAGGCGATAGCCGATAGGGACCGCCCACGCAAGGCAAGCGACGGCCAAGAGAAACCAGCCTGGGTGTCGGAACTGATGCAAGGCGTTCCCGAAGGGCAGCGAAACGAAGCAGCGGCGAGGCTGGCAGGATATTTTGTGGAGAAGCACCCCGAGGACATCACTCTAGAAATCCTCCGACCTTTCTCAGAGCGCTGCACCCCGCCGATGCCGCTCCGTGAGCTTCAAGACGTTGTGGCCTCTATCTACCGGACGCATAGCCGACGAGGTCGAGTACGAGTTGAGGAAATCCCGCCCGAGGGAGACCAGGCAGAGGAGTTGCCCGCCGAAGCCCCGGAAATCGATATGCCACTATTTCCGGAAGCTGCATACCTGGGTCTCGCCGGTGAAATCGCCGACACCTACTCAGAGTACCTAGAAGCCCCGAAAGAATTTTTCTTCATGGATACCTTAACCTTCTTAGGGGGACTGCTTTCAACTCAGGTCCGCTTGGATTCCGAACTCAGGGAGGAGCCACGGCTATACGTGGTGAAGGTTGCGCCGTCTTGGTCTGGGCGCAAATCGAGCAGCCAAGAAACCATAGAGTGGCTGTTGACCCCTATACTCCAAGAGCGCATGAAAATGTGCTACGGAGCCGGGAGTGCCGAAGGGTTGCAACGGATCATGCAATCAGGCCTTCCGACCATGCTTATGTATGACGAATTTCGGGCTTTTGTTGACAAGGCGGGCGTGCAGCAGTCGGTCTTACTCCCGATGGTCGCAACGCTCTTCCACCGCACGGTGTATGAGAACAGCACCAAAACGAGCGAAATCCGGCTGACCAACGCCCATCTATCGTTGATCGGAGCCTGCACCACTGAGACGTTTACCACAATGTTTAGTCCCGCGTTTCGGAACATAGGATTTCTCAACCGACTTTTTGTGGTGACGGGAGAAAGGAAAAAGTTTCACCCGATTCCCCAGGCTGTGCCCTCCCACCTTGTGAAACGATTGCAGGAGCGGGTCCTTGCCCAAATCGAAAAAGCCGAACGTGACAAGCCAGCCCTCCATTTCACCACCGGCGCTCAACGGCGATGGGAGGAATGGTATCGGGCCATGCCCGTAAGCCCCTATGCGGCCCGCCTGGATACCTACGGATTTCGGTTGCTCATGCTGTACGCAGTAAACACCGAGAGTTGGGAGATTACCCAGCCCCTCATAGACGCCGTGATTTCCCTCCTCGACTATGAGCTAGAAGTACGGCGAGAGTTGGACCCTGTGGATGCCGAGGGAGTCACCGCCAAAATGGAGCGGCTGATCCTGAAGCACTTGGGTAAGGGACTCAGAACAGAATCTAAGCTCCAAGCTCTCTGCAATGTCCGCTATTACGGAGTGTGGTCCTACGGCCTAGCCCTGAAGAACGTCATCGACCATGGATGGGTGAGAAGGAAACGCGCCGGAAAAGGTCACCAACTGTGGCTCACAGAGGCAGGTTATGAGGCCGCAAAACAGTAAGAAAAACAGTAAAAGTTTTACTGTTTTGATGTGCTTGAATCTAAAGGCGAAAATGGATTTTCACAGTACAAATAGCCTATCCCCCCCTTTTTTTTAAGGGGGTACTCCTTATTCAGGATGGCAAACGCAATGGTGACGTGGAGTTAACCCCCATTTCGGAGTTACTGTGATTCTTACTGTGATTCGGCGCTGGAGATGGCATCGGATAGGCCACCTGGAGGAAAGGGAAGTACGCTTTAGCAGGATCAAGTCAGGGAGAGACACGTATTTTTCCGTATGCAACGGGACCTCTAATCGGCGAGAGAAAGAAAGTGTAAACGAGCTACTTGGTACCATCAGCACCCCCCTACTGGCGGACGGACCCCCTTTCCTGCCCGTGTGGATAACGTCATCAGGCTTGTGGCTATATCGGTCGGGCCTGGAGGCATGAAATTGGAAGAATCTTCCAATTTCGGGGCGGAGTGGTGGAAGTAGATGGAGGCGTGACCACAACTCAGGGGGATGGGCAGTAAAGGGAAGGTGAGCGCCGCGGGAACGGTAAGGGTGAATCGGAGCAGGAACAAGGGTGCACGAAGAGATGGCGGAGAGTCCCAAGCGGTGACTCCAGCCTACCTAACCTGGGAGCGTCTCGCATCCTATAGTTCGTGTTCGAAGCGGTGGCTGCAAGCCCACGTGCCCCACTCACTTCGCTTCCGAGTAGACGGAAAGGTGCTCATCCGGGTCTGCGACTTCGACGCCTGGATCGAGGAGTACCGCGAGGGCCAGGACCTTGATCGGGTGCTGGCGGAGGTCCTTGGTGGCCTCCATTCAAACCCGTGATTGACATACGGACGGTCATAACCGCTTGCTTTTAAAGAGCAACAAGTTTGATCGGTTCCAGGTAGTTGCGTATAGGTTCCGATTTGGGGCCCAAAAACCCTCGTGAACGGGTCGGGAAGATGATGGGGTGGGCCCTCTGGAAGCCTTCCAGAATCCCCCTGTGTTTGAGGGGGCTTTGACCGTAAGGAGACGACATGAAGCTGTAAGAGCGCCTTCACATAGGGTGTCAAGGCGAAATGGGGGTTATGATGAGTGAGAAGTTATGGGGGTTGCTTGTAAGTGCTATCCTACGTGAGCCGCCAGCCATAGTGAGATGCCGCGGTTGTGAGCGGGATGTCTATACAGAGATGGCGCATCACTATGTCGAGGCTGTCGGGACCAAAGAATACCCAGATTTCATCACTTGGTTTCATTGTCGAGATCGTGCGGAGAAGGCGTTCTATCGACGAAGGGGGGAAGGGGGGGACCGGAAAATGAGCCTCTCGACGGGGCATGAGCCTCTTCCCCCGTCTATCTCACGCGAAAAAATAAAAAAGCCTTCGGGGAGGCCTCTGAAAAAATAAAAAATTCTCGTCTTCCTCTTGACGTTCTAATTTCTAAGTTTTATAATTTTAGCGTGGGCACAAAACGGAAAAAAGAAGAGGTGAAAATCGTGCAACTGCCAGTGTATCTCCCAGAGGACATGCACAAGGCCCTCCGCATTGCGTCGATTGAGGAGGGTCGCTCTGCCACTGACATCATCCGCGGGCTGGTCAAGGAGTGGTTAGTGAAGCGAGGGAAGAGAAAGGGGGTGAAATAGATGGGTGTTATCGCCAAGAAACGCAACGGGGAATGGTGGCTGTTCATCAATCACCGGGGCCAGCGAAAGGCGAAGAAGGTCGGCTCGAAGGAGGCCGCCAAGGAACTCAAGGGGAAGATCGAGGCCCGGTTGAGCGCCGGGGATCTCGGCATCCTGGAGAAGCCCGGAATCACCTTCACGGAAGCTGCTGATCGGTGGTTGGAGGGCTATGTGAAGCCATGCCTGAAGCCTCGGAGCTACGACCTGTACAGCCAGATGGCGAAGCGGTTTCTGCTGCCGGCCCTTGGTAGTATGCCTCTCCGGGATATTACGAGAAGTCGGTTGAAAGATCTGCTGGCTGGGTTGCACACAAGAGGATTGAGCCGCAGATACTGCAACGGCATTCTTGCCACCGTAAGCGGCATCCTCCACCATGCCGTCGAGGATGGATACCTTGACCACAACCCGGCGGCTCGGCTTGGACGTTACACGAGACGTCAGGGTTGTGAGGAAGAGGCCAAGGAGCAGGTGAAATACTGGACTGGCGAGCAGGTAAGCCGGATTCTGGCCCGCACACAGCAGGAATACCCCGAGTGGCACGATCCCCTTGCGACGATGGCCTGGGCGGGCTTCCGTGTAGGGGAAGCCTTGGGCCTCAAATGGGATGACATTGATTTCGAGGAACGGGCAGTCTACGTTAGGCGAATTGTCTATGAGCTTGGGCGCAAGGTCCGCGTGGGACTACCCAAGGGCAACCGAGGCCGAAAGGTGGAAATGGCTGAACGGTTGGTATGGCTTTTGACCGAACGGAAGAGTAGGATGGAAGCGGAGGCAGCATTGAGCGGGAAGCCACTTTCAGAGTGGGTATTCCCCGGCAAAGATGGGCAGCCCGCGAAATATCACGCTGTCTCTAGGACCTTGGCCCACGTGCTAGATCTGGAACGGATCCCTCGGTATGGTCGTGTTATGACCCATGCCTTTCGACATTCTTGGGCCACCTGGATCTTGCAGAACGCGCCTACTGCAGGTGCAATCCCCTACGTGAGCCATCAGCTTGGACATTCCTCTGTCAAGATGACCTTGGACGTTTACTCCCACGTGATTCCCGAGGAGAACCGCCACCTGGCGGATAGGCTTGCAGAGATGACCGCAGGTGCCGCGACTACCCGGAACCTAGACGCAACCGAACCTTCGACAGTCTCGCAACCCGCTGATTTTTCAAGCCTTGGATAAGCCCATCGATCAATCTATCATTGATGAAACCTGGCACCGGATCCGAGGGTATGATCATGCGACGGCCGTTGCCGAGGCCCAGCGCTTCGCACGGGAGCAGCCGGCAGTCCTCCGTTTTATCCAGGAATTTCTCCGCGAGTTTGATGAAGGAACGCGGGGGACAGCCCTGGCGCTTGCGTACTTCCTCTTTCGAGTCGTCGAAGCTACGCGAAGGGAACCGGTTCCCTCGCTGTCCTCTGAGCAGATCGTCGAAGGGTACTCCGTCAATATCGACTGGCTCGATGCCCTGGAGCGGATGGAATCTGCCCCCCCGGAGCACTGGCAGGACCACCTTCCGCAGTCCCCCGTCGCCCTGTATATCCTTCACACCTACGCACTGTCCCTCGGGAAGCAGGGACCTTACGACAGCCGGACGGGTGCGCACCTCCTGATCTTGCTGAAGACCCTCCTCGATTCCTTCGAAGCAGCGGGCGGGAAAAACGAACGACAAAGACGAATTAGCCCCCGAGATAGGCCTTCTTGACTTGGGGGTTGGCGAGAAGTTCTTCTGAACTACCCCCGAGCACGAGCCTGCCGTTCTCTAGTACGTACCCTCGACGGGCAAACTGAAGCGCCATTCGGGCATTCTGCTCGACGACAAGAATGGTGGTTCCTTCCCGATTGATATCCTTGAGAGAGTCGAACACGCTCATCATCAACACGGGAGCCAACCCCATCGAGGGCTCATCCAGGAGCATAATTTTCCTGCCGCTCAAAAAGGCCCGCCCGACGGCCAGCATCTGCTGCTCGCCGCCGCTCAGTGTTCCGGCATTCTGATTTTGCCGCTCTTTCAGCCGCGGGAAGATCGAGAAGACCCGGTCCAGGTCTTGCCCGATCGCTCTGCCGTCCCTCCGTGCAAAGGTGGCGAGCCTAAGGTTCTCCATGACCGTCAGGTTGTCGAACAGCCGTCTTCCTTCGGGGACATGGGAGATGCCGAGCTCGCTGACCACCTTGTCGGCAGGGTATTGAAGCAAGTCTCGGCCCATGTACGTAATTTGTGTCCCTCTTTCGACCGGGACGAGGCGCGAAATCGCTCGCAAGGTGGTGCTCTTCCCCGCTCCATTGGCACCGATGATGGACACGATCTCCCCCTCTTCGATCTGGAAGCTGATACCATGAAGGGCTTTAATTTTGTCGTAGGACACTCGCAGGTTTTCCACGGACAACAACATCAGATGGCCATCTCCTTGCCCAAATAGGCATCAATCACTTTGGGGTTATTTTGAATGTCTTTCGGTCTACCCTCAGCGATGACCTCACCAAAGTTAAGGGTCTGAATTGTCTCGCATAACTCCATGACCACCTTCATCCTGTGCTCAATGAGCAAAATAGCCATGCCGAACTCGTCATGGGCCCGACGGATGATCTCCATGATCTGAACCAGCTCATCCGGGTTCATCCCTGCCGTGGGTTCATCCAGCAACAAGATCTTGGGTTGCGTCGCCAATGCCCGAGCCATCTCCACCCGTCTCTGGGCACCGTATGGCAGATTGAGGACAACCTGCTCCGCCAGGTGGCGAATGCCCATGATTTCCAGGAGGTGATACGCTCTCTCTTCGATCTCTGCCTCTTCTCTGTACCGCTTCGATGTGCCGAAGAAAGCCCCGAACAATCCGTAGTTGATCTTCGAGTACTGGGCCATCTTCACGTGCTCGACGACGGTCATGTGCCTCCACAAGAGAAGGTTCTGAAAGGTCCTGCTCACGCCCATGGAGGCGATCTGGTACGGCTGAAGGCCGTTTATTTTTGTACCATTCAAGAGGATGTCACCTTCGGTGGGCGTGTACATGCCCGTAATGAGGTTGAAGATAGTGGTCTTTCCGGCTCCATTCGGCCCGATCAACCCTCTGATATGGCCCAAGTCAATCTCCAGGTTGTAGTTGTGAACGGCCCGCAACCCCCCGAAGTCGTGAGTCATTTTGTGAATCTGAAGGAATGGCATGCTACACGTTTTCCTCCGCATGTTGTTTTGGTTTAAGGAGGTTCGTGACGTTGAGTTCCTTAAACGCGATAAGGCCCGTTGGGCGGAAAATCATCACCAGGATGAGCAAGAGCGGAATGATGATCCACTTGAAAATCTCCAGCGGTCGGAGGGCTTCACCGAGGAGACTGATGCTGACGGCACCAACGATCGCTCCGTACACGGAGTTCAGCCCTCCAAAGTAAACCATGGCCAGGACCTCGGCGAGTTTTTGAATGCCAAAGGTTGACGGGTTCACGTATCTCAGCACGTGAGCAAAAAGCCCACCCGCGACGCCGGCCCAGAAGGCGGCGAAAAGAAACGCCACGATCTTGGTCCGTCTGGTGTTCACCGTCATGGCATTGGCCGCCATTTCGTTGTCACGCACCGCATTGAGGGCCTTTCCGAACGTCGAGCGCACAAAACTGTTGATGATCCATACGCAGGCGACGGTCCAGAGGAACACCGTGGGCAGGTTGGCCCAGTCCGGCTGCCCGCTCAGCCCCCGTGGGCCGCGGACGAGCTCGAGGTTCTCGATCAAACTCTTGACGATGAACATGAACGCCAGGGAGATGATGGCAAGATAATCGCCCCTCGTGCGAAAGGAGGGAATCGCGACAGCCAGGGCCCCGAAGGACGCGACGAATCCGCCCAGGATCAGGGCGATGGGGAACATAAACGGTCCCAGGGCCGGAGGGAGGAATGCTGCGCCAAAAAGTCGATCGTTAACGAACAGAACCATGGTGAACACCGAGGCGACGTATGCGCCCAGGGCCATGAATCCGGGGTGGGAACATGAGAACTCGCCCATGTAGCCGTTAATCACGTTCAGGCTCAGGGTGACCATAATGGCGATCAAGGTGAGCTTGAGTACGAGGACACGGTAGTCACTAATTCCCGCCCAGATATGCAAGATTGCGTAAAGTAGGGCAAGGTGAATGGTCACAGAGATCACCGTCGGGAAGCGGAAAAATTGGGCTGCGAGTCTGTTCGTCAGGGAGATGCTCGTCCGTGTGGCGACACCTATTGGCACCACGTATATGAGGAGCACGTAAAGGATCGCGCTGGGGATCAGAATCGGCTTCTTGAGCATAATAACGAAACCGAAGAGGACGGGTATCTTTGGCAATCCTAAGGCCAGGGCGAGAGGCGTGCCCACGAGGTGTTCAAGAGCCACTGTGATCAGGAGGCCAAAAAGCCAGCCAAGCAGAGGGACCTGGGAAAATGCGGAGGTAGATGTGCGGATCCAAGCACCCATCTAGAGCCTCAACCGTGCGCTATACGGCTCACCGAAAAAGCCGTGCGGCCTGAACGTCAGGATCAGCAGGATGATGGAGTAAGCGATCAGGTCGCGCAACGTCGAGGGGAAGATCATTGCCACGAAGATTTCGGTGAACCCCAACAAGAAGCCGGCGAGCGTGGCACCCATAACAGAACCTCTCCCTCCCAGGATCGCAGCCACGAACGCCTTCCAGCCGAGGAGAATGCCCATATACGGGTCCAATACGGGGTAGGCCACGCCAAAGAGGATCCCTGCGGCGGCCGCCAAGGCGGAGCCAAGCGCGAACGTGAGAGCGGCCATGGTATTCAGCGGCACCCCCATCAAGGGGACGACGGTATAGTCAAAGGCCATCGCCCGCATGGCCATCCCCCACTTCGTCCTGCGTACAAACTGGTGCAGGGCGAGGGCAAGGAGCAAGGACACGAGCACGATCATGATTTTCTTGTTGGTTAAGAATACACCGCCCACGTTGTAGGTCGTGGTCTCGATTAAGGAAGGGAAGCTTATCCGCCGCGCTCCCAGCAGGGCCAAGTTGCCGGTTTCCAATATGATGCCTATCATCAAGCCCGTGATGGCGGCCGAGGCTCGAGGCGCGTCTCGCAAAGGCCGATATCCGACCCGTTCAACGATGATGCCCACGAAAGAGGTCAAGAACATGGAAAAGAGGATGGTCAACACCAGGATCAACCAGTTGGGCATCGCGACGGCGCCCGAGGAGGCAAGCGCAATCAGGGCAACGGAAACACCAAAGCCGATGTACGCGCCGACCATGAAGATATCACCGTGCGCAAAGTTGAAGAGCATGAGGATGCTGTACACCATGGAGTAGCCGATGGCGATCAGGGCGTAAAAGCTCCCCCACTGGAGGGCGTTGACCAGGTTTTGGAAGAAAATTACCATCGCGTCGGTGCTTGTCCTTTCAACAAAGACGGGCTCAGGACTTGCGTCCTGGCCCGCCTTTGTGCACAACGAATCTCTCCACCCCTCCCCCTTCGAGGGAGAGGGTAAGGGAGGGGGGCTGCTACGCCTTCGGGCAGACAGACTTGTAGAACTCGAACTCGCCTTTGACGCTGATCCTGACGATGACGGCACACTTGATTGGGTCGCCCTCCTCGGTGAAGGTCATCTCACCGGTGATACCGGTGAATTTCTTGACCTTGGCCAAGGCGTCGCGGAGACGGTCGCGGTCCTTTTTCAAGTTCCCCGTGAGCCCACCGGCATCCTTAATAGCCCTTTCAACGATGTTCAGAGAGTCCCAGGTCAGGGCGGCCACATCGTCGGGCACGTAGCCATATTTTTTGTTGTATCTGTCGATGAATTTCTTTGTCGCCCCTGTTGCACCGGCGGCAGCGTAGTGCGTGCTAAAGAACGTCCCATAGCAGTCTCTGCCGCAGAGTTGTACCGTCTCTGCCGAGCCCCAGCTGTCGCTCCCCACAATGGGTTTATTCCACCCCAACTGGTGGGCCTGCTGCACGATTAAGGCCACCTCGTTATAGTACTGGGGAGTAAACAGTACCTCAGCGCCTGAATTGATGATCTTCGTCAACTGGGAGCTGAAGTCGGTGTCCTTGGTGGTGAAACTCTCAAAGGCCACCACCGACCCCTTGCCATGCAGCTCTTCCCAGGCCTTTTTGAAGAACTCGGCGAGTCCCTTAGGGTAGTCGCTCGCCACGTCGTATAGAACCGCGGCTCTCTTGAATCCAAACTCCGCCGTAATGAAATTCGCCACCACGGGGCCCTGGAAGGCATCGAGGAAGGGAGCACGGAACACGTAGGGTCGGTCCTTGGTGGTGTCGGGATTTGTGGACCACGGGCTGATCATCGGCGTCTTGTAGTTGTTCGCTATCCCACCCGCAGGCACGGCCTGTTTGGAGGCCTGAGGTCCAACAATGACGAGCACTTCGTCCTCGGTAATCATCTTGGTGTTGGCCTTCACAGCAGATTCCGCTTTGGACTCGTTGTCCTCAATGACGAGCTCAACCGGGTACTTCTTCCCTCCCGCCTCAAGACCACCGGCGGCTTTAATATCTTCGAGCCACATCTGAGCGGCGAACTTTGTCCCCTCGCCTACCTTGGGGATATCGCCGGTGATCGGGGCGTTAATGCCGATCCTGATCGTCTCTGCCTGAACCCAGCCGGAAGGTGCGAACGCCATGATAACCACGAGGACACTAACACTGAATAGGATTCGTTTTCGCATCGCTACTCCCCCCTTTTTATTTTAGAGACGTGCCGTTGATTCTTGATACAACTAGCGCCTCATTTGATGGGTGACTATGACTCCCTTAGTAAGCGGTAGGGATTTCGATTTTGGCCCCTGCTGTCGATGGGGCGTGGGCCCAAGGACGGGGTAGGCTTCAAGATAGGGAGCAAAGGAAGGGGCTGTCAAGACGAAAAGCCGGCGGGGGGGCAACGCGCCCCGGGCATGTGGCCACCAACGTAGGCCGAGGGCTCTCGTACCTCCGCGAGGGTCAGATCGTCGCTCCGGTCGACTCACGCCTTGACCGAGTGCCTTGTCAATCGAGGGATTTCCTCTCGCTCCGCGCGCATAGCCTAGCTTGGACCGCTGACCCTGTCAACAGCCACACGGTTGGGATCGGGCCACATAGACGATCCTTTACAAGAAAGAGGAAATTCTGCTACGAAGGGGGGGTTTCGCTTCGGAGAGAGGATGGGATTCGGGGGACGAAGGGTAATCGCGATTGAGCGACTGCAACTTGATACAAGAGGGGAGGGGACCAGCCAATGGTAAGCAAGGAACGCGGACCCTCGTCCTGGCGACCTTGCAGCAGGCCGGGCTGACAGCGGTCCGGTTTGGTCTGCCGGCGGTGGCCCCCTTCGTCCGGGAGGACCTCAGTCTCTCCCTCGTCCAAGTGGGGATCTTGCTCGCGGTTATGGATGTTGGGGGATTCCCCGCATTCATCCCGACCGGACTCTTAGCCGATCGCTGGGGAGAGCGGCGCGTGCTGCGGGCCGGAGGAATGGTCTTGGGGATTGCGGCCATCCTCGGGGCGGTAGCCCCGTCGTACGCAGTCCTGCTGCTCTGTCTCGCAGCGGGCGGTATCGGTTTCCCGAGCGGGCACACCGCGGGGAGCAAGGCCGTCGTGCGGCGTTTCCCACTGCATCGGCGCGGCTTTGCCATCGGTGTGCGACAGGCTGGCCTTCCCATGGGTGGAATGGTCGCTGCGCTCTTGATCCCGGCCCTGGCTGGGTTGGGAGGATGGCGAACGGCCCTGTTGGGGGCTGGCCTCCTCTGCGCCCTCCTCGGCCTCTTGTGCGGGGCACTCCCGCCTGATCCGCCGTCCGGGGATCAACAGAGTACGAGCCTCGGGATGGTCCGCCAATTTCTTGCCGATCCCGACTTCCGGTCTACGACGCTGCTCGCATGCTGTCTGGTGGTAGGGCAGTTCACCCTGACAGGATACCTCCCCCTCTTCCTCGTGGACCGCCACGGGTGGACCCCCGGCGCGGCCGCCCGCCTTCTCGCCTGGATACATCTCGGGGGGATTGGGGGGCGGCTTCTCTGGGGTGCCGTTTCTGACCGGTATGTCGGCGCACGTCGTCGGCCAGTGCTTGCCTGGCTAATTGTCGGAGGCGGGGCCCTCATCGTCGCGGTGAGCCAGTTCCCCCGTGACGGCGGGGTGGTATTGGCGAGCACGCTGGCCATCTTTTGCGGCATCTGCCTCCTCGGATGGAACGGGCTTTTCATCAACCTGGTCACAGAGAAGGTGGGATCTGACGCGGCGGCGACCGCCCTTGGGGTCAGTCTCACCGTGATGTTCCTAAGCACGATGGCCAGTCCGCCCCTCTTCGGGTGGGTCGTGGA
>CAYGBT010000062.1:0-15205 GCA_964348275.1 uncultured bacterium | reverse complement strand
ATGCTGAGCATCATCATTCCCGTTCTGAATGAAGAGTCTAACCTCCGCTGGCTCCTTCCGGACCTGCCGCGGAAATGTCCTGGGGCTGAGATCATTGTGGTCGATGGCGGATCGACAGACGGAACCCGAGAGCTGCTACAGCAGCACCCGTCCGCCCGCCTTGTTATGAGCCCACGCGGCAGGGCCCAGCAGATGAACGCCGGGGCGCGGGAGACACAAGGGGAAATCCTGCTTTTTCTGCACGCCGATACCCTCTTGCCCGATGGGACCTCGGAGGTCATCCGATCGGCACTCACCGATCCTCGGATCATCGGGGGACGATTCGACATTAGCCTCGACAGCCCCCGAGTCATTTTCCGGATTATCGCCTTTTTCATGAACCTCCGATCCCGCCTGACACGGATCGCGACCGGCGACCAGGCCCTCTTTGTCAGGCGCAAGATTTTCGACGAGATGGGTGGCTATCCTGAGATTCCTCTGATGGAGGATGTGGAGTTCACCAAGCGCCTCAAGCGACGCGGGGGCATCGCCCGCCTCCGCCCGCGCGTGACCGCCTCGGCCCGGAAGTGGGAGCGAGAGGGGGTCCTCAGGACGATTCTCCTGATGTGGTCCCTCCGACTCTTGTACTTTCTTCGAGTGAGCCCCGAACGACTCCACCAGTTCTACTATGGGCGGCCCCCAACGACAGACTGACCCCCGGCGTCCCTCATATTTCTTACGCGCGTGTCGCTCTCCCCCCCTCACCGCGACACATACGAGACCCGCTGACCGAAAAGCCTTGACTCTATATAGACAATCATCTATATTTACTCTAGTTTATGAGTGACCGTGTCCGAACCCGCTCCCGAGACAAGCGGCTCGAGCAACTGCGTGCCGTGGCCGAACCCACTCGTTTGCGCATTCTGGAGCTCCTCAAGAAGAAGGGGTGTTGTTCGTGCGACGAGATCGACGACCGCGCTGACGGAATGTGCGTTTGTGATCTGGAACGGGAACTGGGACTCAGCCAACCGACGATCACCCATCATCTTCAGGTGCTGCGGCGAGCGGAACTTGTAGAGTGTGTGCGGATCGGCACCTGGCTCTATTGCCGGCGAAACGAGACCGGACTGCGGGAGCTTGGCGCCGGAGTGGCGGGCCTATAAGAACCTTGCGCGACCGTTGGGGCTAGACAAAGAGCTGAAGCATGAAAACCACTTCCAAAGAACAGAAAGAAAGAGTCCGCGTGGCCTACGGCGAAGTTGCGCGGACCCGCCAGCCCGAGGAGGCACCCGCCTGTTGTGCCCCGTCCGGCTTCGAGCCCGACTACAGCCCCCAAGAGATCGCCTCTGTTCCTGAGGGAGCCTTCCTGGGCGCCGGGAGCGGCAATCCGGTGCGCCCCGCAAGCCTTCAGCCTGGCGAAGTGGTGGTCGACCTCGGCTGCGGCGCCGGCATAGATGTATTTCTGGCCGCGAACCAGGTGGGGAGGTCCGGTCGAGTGGTCGGCGTCGATATGACGCCCGAGATGCTGAAACGCGCCCGCAGCAACGCCGCTCGAGACGACTATCCCCAGGTCGAGTTTCTCGAGGCCGAAATCGAAGAGCTACCCATGCCTTCTGCCTCCGCCGACGTGGTGCTAAGCAACTGCGTCATCAATCTGGCACCCGATAAGGCCGCTGTTTACCGGGAAATTTTCCGCGTGCTGAAGCCAGGGGGTCGGTTTGTTGTCGCCGATATTGTGTTGAGGGGCCCTTCCGGCCTCATCCCGTTTGCGGTGGAACGGATGCCTGTTTGCAGTTGCGTCTCCACCGCCCTCGAGGAGAATGCCTATCTGGAGGTCATTCGCGCTACCGGCTTTGAGGCGGTGGACCTGGTCACGGAACGCCCGGCTCTCTCCCAGCCCCTCGACAGCCAGGTGCAAGCGCAAGCGGTAACCTTGGTCGGACGCAAACCGGCGGCCTGATCCCCCCTGCCCAACCAAAGGCTGGATGGTCACACGATCCCCTCTCGGCCGCAACCTATCCGGGAGGGGGCCTGAATTATCTATTGCGCTACCGGTTGTCCAAGGGGTAGACTTACAGCCGGTCCTCACCCAGGATCGTGTTTGTACCTCCTGGGGAGGAATAAACTCTCTCCGTTCGGCAAGGGATGTCTGGCACCAAGCGCACGATATTCCATCAGCTACTAAAAAACGTGGGCAGTCCGATAGTACACGGAGGCGACGAAGGCCAGCGGGCACGGAGATTGCACTCACCGTGTGACGCGCTACAACCCTGAGCGGCCTTGTCGACACAACGGGCATCTGCCGAGATTGTCACGGGGTGCCTTGAAATCCTCTAGGTCGATCCTTCCCGGGGTTCTCCAGGGCGAAAAAAGCATAGTTCTATGTGGTTTACACGCGACAACTCCTATGATCGATTTGCCATCCTCGCGGCTGCCGATAAGGCCCGGGCGAAGGGGAAGTTTCGAAAGGCCATCGCCGCCTATCGGAAGGTGTTGGAGGTGGATCCGTACGACCACGAGATCCACGGAAAACTCGCACCGCTTCTCGCCGAGACGAAGCAACTACCCGAGGCCTGGTCGAGCTTCGTTGCTGCAGGAGAGGGATACATTCGCGATGGCTACGGCGACAAAGCCCTCAGCATCTACACACAGGCGTCGCGCTACCTGCCGCGGCAAATCGAAGTCTGGGAGACCATCTCGAAGTTGCAGGTGGATCGAGGACGAAGCCCAGACGCAGTGAAGGCCCTCCTCGATGGAAGCCTCCATTTCCGCCGTCGTAAACAACAGCAACACGCACTCCGCCTGCTGCGCAAGGCGTGCGACATTGAGCCATGGCATTTCGAAGCGACGTTTCACTTTGCACGGCGGCTAGCAAGGGCCGGGGGACGACAGGAAGCGTTGCGGCTGCTCGGGGGACTTGCCGAGCGGGCGCGCGGTCGGAACCTCCGGCGTACCCGCGGTGCCCTCTTCAGGATGTCTCCCAGCCTCGGTGCCGCGTGGCAATGGCTGCGTGCGGCGATCGCCGCTCGTGAAATTCCCTTTCCCCGAAGAGCGTCATGGAAAAGCCCAGCGATGAAACGGGCCACAGGAGGGCACACAGCGCGGGTGATTTGCTTGGTCCTCGCCCTCGTAGGGACCATCGTCGTGGGCGTTCCCTTCAGCGTCGACGTCGGCCCCCGGATGGTCTACTTTCTTATCCTCGGAAGCGGCTTGGCCGTTGTCGGGTTGGCGTCATATCTGTTCTTGTGAAGCACCTACCCTCGATCCTGACATCCCAAATCATCGGATGATTCACCTACTTGGATGCCGCAGGAGAGGTTGAGAGGCTGGGCAGAGTTTCCCGTTAAATCCCATAGCTACTCCGCGCGCCGGCGTGGGTCCATTCGGACTCGGTGACGCGAGGCTGTTCACCGCTGGTGTCGCCCATGGTTACGGCTTTGCCCGTCCGGCGCCAGGCTGCAGTCCCACCTTTGACGCTCATCACCTGATTGATGCCCACCTGCTTGAGAAACTGCGCCGCCCGCAATGAGCGGACTCCACGCTCACACACAAGAATCACAGGAGGATTCTGCGGTACCTCTTCCAGTCGTGAGGCCAGGTCCGCCTGTGGCACATTGATCGCCCCCGGGATGTGTCCGTGGGCGTACTCCTCGGGTTCGCGAATATCCAACACGGTGGCGTCTGGCGGCCGACTTTCCACCGCGTCGATGTCGATCTCTGGTACGGGAGGAGCGGTGGTCAGCATGGCCCACGCCATGTCCGCCAAGCCCCGGTTGGTCGCCTCGATGGCGGTCATGTTCAGCGGACGCGCGGGAATACCATCTGTCAGCGTCGCGACAAACGTTCTCTGCTCCAGGCGGGCTAACGGATTGTAAAGTCGCTCAAATCCGATGGTCGTGCTGGGCCGGCCACACATGCCTTTTCCGCACGGTCCCTCAAAGTGGCCGGGGAACACCGCCACCCAGTCTGGCAGCCGCAGGAGACGCGTCACGCTCTCAAATTGTCTCACCGCGTCTCCCCCGCCAAAGTCCGGCCGTCCCACGTCGCCAACAAGGAGCGAATCTCCCGTTAGCACCATGGACGGTTCAGGGCTGCGAGGCGGGTTCATGATCAGGATCGAGATCAGCTCAGCGCGATGTCCGGGCGTATGCAATACGCGCAAGCGCAATTGCCCAAGGGCCAGCTCTTCTTCATCCTTGAGCGGGCGAAACGGATAGGTCACCCGTGCCGTTTCGTGCAGGCACAGCTCGGCCCCATACATGGCCTCGAGCTGTCGTGCGCCCGATACATGGTCCGCGTGAACGTGCGTGTCAATGACGTAGCGCAGCCGAAAGTTTCGCTCTTGCAACAGGATCTCGTACTGCTGTGTATCGATCGACGGATCAACAATTGCAGCCTCGTGCGATTTGCGAGACGCGACCAAATAGGACGCGCAACCACACCGTTCATCAAGGATCTGTTTGAAATACATGCTCCTCCCCTTTCCTGGGATCGGATGGGTCGCTCTTCACTTGGACGCTAACCCTGATGAATCACGTTCGTGGAGGTCTACCAGAGTGAAGGCAAAACGCCTTCCCCGGCCGTAGTTCACCAGAGAAGGCATCTGATGCGCTTGGGCGCCACCGATTGTACCAGAGGCAGGCTAGGACCTATACCTGCCCCGGGTCCATTCCTACGTCTCCGAAAGGGACCTCAACTACCCATTACTTCTTTTCGCCCCCAAGGAGTCCTTTGACCCCCTTGAGAGCCCCCTCCGCGGCCTTGCCAGCCTCACCCGCTTTCTCTTCTACGGCCTTTCGCCCCGCAGCTTCCACACCCGTGGCCATCTCGCCCGCCTTTTCGAGCCCCTTTTGCTGCAAGGCCTCCACGCCCCCAAAGGCCTTGATGCTTTCTGTCAGGGCTGAGGCCACCCGCGCGGAAAAAGACTTGTTGAGAGAGAACTGAGGATTGTCGATATCACCCTCGATAACGAAGTCCACTTCGATATTATTATCCTTGCCCTTAAGAAAATCCACCACAGCCACGCGCGGTACCCCCATGAATGTATCGAGCGCGCCCCGCCCCGGAGCAAACTCCAGGTCGGAGATCAATACCTTTCCCGGCGCGCGAAGCTTTTTATTGCTCACCTCCGAGTCGAGATCCAGGTCCAACGCTCCCTTCTGAACTCGCGCCTCTGTAGCCTTCGTGAAATACGGTTGAAATGGAACGAGATCAACGGACTTGAGTCGTGTCTCCACCGAGGAGTCCTTGCTGGCCACCACGGCCCACCCGGAGACCGCGACGCGTCCGTCCTGCTGGACGCCCTTCACCACGCCCGAAAGGTCGAACCGAGTCTTGCCCGCGAGCGTCGGCGCTGCGACGTTGCGCACGGTGGCCTGGATCTGCTCCAGGCGAATTTTCAGAGGTGGCTGAGCGACCGTGGCGTCGAACAACTCCACCACGCCATCCTGCAGCCTTATCCGCGAAATGGTTACCCCTGGAGCTGGAGCCTTGCTTGGTTCCTGCGCCTTTGTCTTCGGCCGCTCCAGCAGACTGGGTAGTACCCGTAGCTTCCCTTCCCGGGTGCGCCAGGCCGAGAGGTAGGGTCTCACAACCGTGATGGATCCAACCTGGATCTGGCCAGACAGGAGACTGCTCAGGCTGGGAACGATGACTACCCGCCCCGCCCGAAGGGTATCCTTGGCCGGCCAGTCTTGGCTTCCCCTGATCCGGAGGCCCACCACCTCCACCGCAGACCAGCCAACGCTGAGTTCTTTAATCTCACTGTCAGGCCCCAGGGCTTCTGCCACCTTATCCTTGAGGAGGCCCACTGCTGCGCGGAATGCGAGGACACCCCCCACGATCAGGGGTACCAGGATAACAACAATGATGATGCCCCACTTCTTTCCCTTCGTGCTTACCATGGCCTCACCCCTTGGTACTTATTGCCTATCCACCCGAACTCAAACACAAAAACGCCCCAAGTGACCCATCGGTTTCGCGATCCTCACAAGTCTTCCTCCCCCCCTGCTCCGGATCCGATGCTAGTCACCATTCGGTTTCCAGCACCCTTTCTGGCTCAGGAGAGGTTTCCGACCCTCGGGTTTCGCAAATCCCTCTGAACCCCTTGGGGCACCATGAATATATTTCTAGTTGATTTGGTTGTCAAGGATATTTTTCAAGTCGGCTTCCTCACTCGTATTGGCCTGAACTTCGATCCCCTTCCCCGGCCAGGATCACGCGCCGGGTCGTTTGCCTTGGGGTTCAGGGGCAAACCGGGAAAGCAGGAAATGGTGGTGCTCGTCGTCAGTCGGAGGCGGAGTCCGCTGGATGCTGGCTCAGAAGGAGGTTCTTGAGGTTCTTGCCGCTAAGGGTCGTACTGACCGCGCGATCCACCTCCTCGACTACTTCCTCAACCACCTCTTTGTGGTCGCCTTTTGCACGCACCATTTGCGGTTCCCCGAACGTCCGCAGCGTATCCAGAATGTCCTTGATGCCGATCCGCTCAAGATCACGGGCTGGGAGATAGGCCTGTCCGTCCGACACTACGGTGAGCAGGCGCTTCTCGGCAAGGATATGCAGTAGCTCCGTGACCAGTCGGACGGGCGCGTTCAGCCGCTTGGCCAAGTCGTCCGCGGTCCAGGGGGGTTTTCCAACGAGGAAACGCTGCCCGACCAGCAGCATGATTCTCAGGGCCAGCTGTTCCCGTTCTACCATGCTGGCCAAGGAAGCCCTCCTCCCTCCCTGGTAGGTACGGAGATGCTGGTTTGCAAACGCTACCTCCGCACCGAATAGGACAATCACCCACCCGACGTAAAACCAGATGAGAAACAGCAACAGGATGGCAAAGCTCGAATAGATGGCGGTGTACTTGGTTGATGAGGCGACAAATCCCGCGAACCCCCATCCAGCAGTTACCCAAAGTATCGCCGCCACCAGCCCCCCCATCAGGGCGGACCCCAGGTTCACGCTCGTGTTGGGCATGAAGATATACATGAAGCTGAAAGCGCCCAACAGCATCAGGTACGGTAACAGCTCCAGGCCGGTAACGATCAGGGTGCCAAAGGGTTCAATGGACATGAGGCGTTGAACCAGCGTGGAACTCTGGAGGGACGCGATGATTCCCAGTGCCGAGAACACCAGCACTGGACCCACCAGGAGTACGCTGAGGTAGTCGCTGAATTTCCGTGCCAGCCGCCTCGGTGTTTTTACGCCCCAGATGCGATTGAAGGCGTTCTCGATATTCCCCATCAAGGACACGATCGTGATAAACAGGGTGATCAGACCAACTGTCCCCAGCGCTCCCACATTTACGTTACTCACAAACGTGATCAGGCGCGTGGTAATCTCATCGGCACTCGGGCCGAGGGGAGCAAGGCCCTCAGCCAGGATGGGTTGTAACTGATTGTGGACCCCAAATGCCTTCAGTACCGAAAACGCCACCGCCAAGAACGGCGCGATGGAGAGGAGCATTGAGAAGGTCAAGGCTGATGCCTGAAGGGTCAGCCGATTGTCCATAAAACCGTGCGCCACGATATACACGAGCCTGAGCTGTCGGTACAGGAAGCGCCGGAACGTCGTAAGCTCGGCAGGCTCAAGCTGCCACACATCCTCCAAGATTAGGGTGTTCAGCCGGTGCATATAGCTATGGAGCCGTGTGCTCATGGCAACTCACCGTCTCTCGCCATCGGCGTCTGGCCCGTGGACCTCCCGAAATACGCCTTGACCGACTCGTGCTTCCCGAACCAATACAGGGGTGGCTGGGTGAATCGGTTCCAACCTGAGAACCCCTCGATAAAGAATGAGTATCCTGTATTGTGGATAGCATGTCAATTTCCACTCAGCACCATGCTGATGGCCAGCGCCTCGCCTCGAACGGAGGGCCGGGATTGGTTCCGCAAGGTCCGTCGCCCAAATTCGGCTTACCAAGTTGGAACGGCACTAGCAGAAGCGATTGTAGAGCCAAGCAATGACAATCCCACCGAGCGCGCCATCGGTGAAGGCCCAGAGTCCGCCGATCAGGCTCCCGGTGAAGCTCGGGCGATAGCCTAGGTAAACGGAACCCAGCACGTCCACGAGCGGCCGACCCCAGCCGACAGAGCCAGCTAGGCCAAGGAGAACGACCCCTCCCCCCCAGCTCACGCCGAGCGCTATAGCCAGGCCTTTTATGCTGAGTGGTTGCATTATTTCCTCCGCATTCGGGTCACATACTTCACCTGCTTACCACTTCGGGAATTGCTTCCGCCATCTGAGTGCGCGCAGCGCTAACCCAACCTATCCGGACGCCAACCCAGACCCAGGTGAAGGAGGCGGTGCAAGAGCGCCTCGTAAGAGACACCCGCCTTTTCGGCCGATTCGGCAAAGTCCTCTCCGTAAGCGATTTCGGGGTTTGGGTTTGCCTCGAGAACGAAGACTTTTCCGCTCGTGTCAAGCCGCAGATCAATGCGTGCATAGCCGCTCAGATTGAGGACACGATAGACACGCTTGGCAAGGCGCTGAATAGTCTCCGGCAGCCCCTCGGGCAGCCCCTTCGCCTCGCCGGATTTGATGCCGTGCTTTTTTCGGTACTTGGGACTCCACTTGACTCTCGCCGTGGCGATGTGCCGGACTTCGTCTGGCATCCCGCCTAAAAACAGCTCCCAGACCGGAAACACCTCGAGCCGCATATTGCCCAGGACTCCCACGTAAAGCTCGCGCCCTTCGATATAGCGTTCGACGATGGCGTCGGTACTCACGTTCTTGTGGATAAAGGCTACCCGCTCCCGCAGCTTATCCTCATTGTCCACTATGGAGGCCTGCGAGATGCCCAGCGAGGCTTCCTGGGAAACGGATTTCACGATCACGGGGTAAGAGAGCCGTTTGCGGCTCTTGACTTTTCGCCCGATGGGAAAGACGCCGAACTCAGGCACGGAAATGCGGTGATAGGAAAGGACCTTTTTGGACAGAGACTTATCCCGCGCCAGCATCAGCCCCCGAGGATTGCAGCCGGTGTACGGCATCCGCAACAGCTCGAGGTAAGCGACGACGTTTTGATCGTACACAGCGACACCATCGAACTCTTCGAGGAGGTTGAAGGCGATATGAGGCTTCCATGCCTCGATGGCGTTTCGAATCACTGTCAGATCGCTGCGCACACCAACGACCTGGACTTCGTGTCCCATCTCGCGGAGCGTGGTCACCACATCAAACTCTGTTTTCCAATCCACGGTCGCGAGATCGACTCCCGTGACATCCTCTGGAGGAACCAGGGCCTCGTGCACGAGGACCAAAAGCCGCAGCTTCCTCATACTCATAGCGCCACTCGGTGACGACCGCTGTGGAGATAGTTCATCGTCTGCACCGTCAGGAGCACCGTAAAATCCAGCTTGGCCTGGTGCTCGGGGGTAGTCACGCGCAAATTGAGCTCGCGGCAACGCCCGATCATATCCTCAAGGACTTGATCAATTGTGTACTGGTACTCTCCGGTCCAGTCTGCGACCTTACGGCGGACTTCCTTCCGGATCCGTTTCAAAAAGCTGGCTGCGGTTATGCTGCCCGTGAGCTCCGGTCTGTCGGAGAAAAGCCGCCTCAGGTCCCGATCGTAAAAGTTCGGATACTCGAGACCGTAGTGCTCCCGTTTCTCTTTGTAGTGCCAACGCAAGGTCTTGCGCAGACGGGAGAGGGGATCTACCCGCTCCTTTGACATCACCAGGGGTTTTTGGCCGGCAATTTCCCGCATGAGCTCTTCCATATACTCCAGTTTCTTCAGCGCCGGCCAGCCCGTGTAGCGCTCTCTCCACATGGATTGCGGATTCAGCCAAACCGCGAAGGTCTCGGCAAAGTCCTCATCTGGGTGGCTTTGCGCGTACCACGTATCGAGGTGTAGCACAAAACTCTTGCTGTAGGGTCTTGGCGTGTAAAACTCGGGATAGGGGTCGGAGGACTTGCCGAAGAGCCTTTGCCGCCGCCGTCGGCGCCGCAAGAGGTACGCGTTTTCGATGGCGTGTCCCGTCTCGTGGCGGAGGATGCGCATACACCATTCAGGGGTTCCGCCCTCAACCTCGAGCATCTGATTCAGCTCAAGCCGTGCCAAGCGCGGATGGGCCATATAGAAAGGGACGGCGGTCCCGGGAACATCGTCGGGAGTAAACCAGTCATCCGAAAGCCAAAAGTGAGGCCGAAATTGGAGGCCGCGGTCTTTGAGCTCTCCATAGACCTGCTCGATCCGCCCTTCGAGGTCGGTCCCCTCGATCTTGACAGCAAGATCACACATCCTTATGTCGAGGAGCTTCTCGTCGGGCCAATCCGCCCATTCAGGTTTCGTTGGATGGCCGGAAGGAGCCACCCTTCGGTTCCTGCCTGCCATTTGTATTCCTTTAGGATCAGGGCGCATCGTCAAAACCCTGTTGCAAGGCCTCTTCGACCGGAAACCCTGCAAGTCCTCAACTGATCACAGCTTGGCAGCATAACAAACACCCATCCCATGTCTCATAGCAGTATACCCACTCCTGATTCAGCGGGCAAGCTCACGCCAGGCCAGCAGTAGCAGGGAAAATAGGGTCAAATGGTCCAGAGGGGAGGCAAGGCTCCCACAAGGCGCCGCAGAGGGGCCCAGATCTTGGAGGATGGCTGTGTCACACCGCACGCCCAGACACCTGTTGCCGCTATGGCCTCATGGCGTGAAGGCTTCGTTGGCGGACGAGAACGAACCCCCCGGCCTCGGTCCGCCTGAGAGGACATAGATGCGCTGCCCCGCCACCGCTGCCCCCAGCCCATGCCGGGCTGTGGGCATAGGGGCCCACGTGGTCCAGGTGTTCGTCGCAGGCTCATAGGCCTCCGTCTGACTGAACGTTCCAGCCACCGACTCCCCTCCAAAAACAAAAACCCGCCCCCCCAGGGCGGCGGCCGCGATCCCGCTTCGCGGTGTGGGCATGGGGGGGCGAGCCTGCCACCGGTCAGTGCCAGGGTCGTATTCTTCGGTGGCCGCCAGGTTCCGGGCGTAGCTCCCGTCGATCCGTCCCCCGATCGCGTACAATCGCTCGCCCACGACCCCCACGGCCAAGTGGTCCCGCGGCGTAGGCATGGCGGCCCGGGCCGTCCATCGATCAGTGTGGGGGTCATACTCCTCGTTCGCACCGGTGTTGCGCCGGTTTTCGCCGACCCCGCCCACGGCGAATATCCTCTCGCCGATGACTCCCACCGCCAGGGCCCCCCGGGCCGTAGGCATGGATGCTCGCGTCCGCCACCGATCCTGCGACGGACTGTACTCAACGACCAAGTCTAGCGGTGACCAACCAGCGCCGAAGCCACCGATGATGTAAACTTTTCCTCCTACAACCGCAGCCGCCACGTGGTGGAGGGGCCGCGGCAACGCAGCCCGACGCCGCCAGCGGTCTGTGGCGGGATCGTACTCTTCCACGAGGTCTCCGCTCTCCCCGAACCCGCCGATCACGTAGATCTTTCCACCTACTTCTACGACGGCCACCTCGGTTCGCTCTGAGGGCATGGGTGCACGAATCACCCACTTCCCCCGACCCTGTCCAGAGGCGCCGAGGCAGACACCCATCACGAAAGCGAGAGAGATCCCCAGGGCAAGAAACCGCCGAAAGCTCATAACCGCACCCCCTTACAGCCTTCTGATTGACAGATTCTAACTTGCTGACTTGGCAAAAACCGCTACTGCATCGCCTGAAAGGGATCAAGTATTCCCCGCCGTGCAAGGTGTGTCAAGTATCAAGCAGGAAAGGCCAAATAACCAGGGTCCTTGCACAAGGGGCTCTTCCACGCTCGCAAGACTATCAACTCAGGGGTTTGGAAAGAAATGTGCGTTTGGTATCGGCGCCGAAGGAGAAGGGTGGTTTAGGCCCTGAAGGAAAAGTGCACAACAAAACGCCTTCGCGGGCCGCATGCAGCCCAGCAAGGCATCTTGATTCTGTCCCGCAAACGATTGCGCTGTAGGTGGGCTCACAGCTTCGCTCACGTAAGGCTTATTCGCTGCCTGCGATGTTAAGGAGAAGGCACGGTAAGGAAAAAAAGCGGCGAGCTCGTCGGAGGATACCTGAGGTAACAGCTATCGATCGCCTGTAATGTAGTTTTCGAGCTGCTTTATCAAGAAATCTTTCTCCGCGATGACCGCTTTGACCAGGTCCCCGATGGACACAACACCAGTGACCTTGTCTCCTTTGATGACGGGCAGATGTCGGATTCGTTTATCGGTCATCAGCGCCATACATTCTTCGATCGTCTGATCTGGACGGACGCAAATCACTTTCTCTGTCATGATGTCCCTTACAGGGGTCTCTAAAGATGACTTGCCGGTGAGCATCACCTTCCTGGCGTAATCCCGTTCCGAGATGATACCAGCGACTTTCCCTTCGTCCATGACCAGCAAGGCTCCCACCTCTTTGTCGGCCATCAATTTGAGGGCCTCATGCACCGAAGAATCAGATGTAATCGACCAGACGTTCTTCCCTTTCTCTTGCAAAATGTGTTTGACAGTCTTCATCGCCCACCCTCTTTCCTACTCGTATCCCAATCTCCCCAACGAATCTCCAAAGGAGGTCTAGTATCTCTAACCGGGCAAGGGGTGTCAAGCCCGCCGTTTCAGGGTCTTGGGAAGCACCCGGTGGACCCGGGGCTCCTTCAACTCTCTTTCTTCACCAGTTTGAGTGAGACAGAATTGATGCAATATCGCTGGTGTGTGGGGGCGGGTCCATCGTCGAACACATGACCGAGGTGGGCATCACACACGTTGCACATCACCTCCACTCGTTGCATGCCATGGCTGTTATCGGCCTCCGTGCTTATGTTCTGTGGCGCGATGGGGGCCCAGAAGCTTGGCCACCCTGTCCCGGAGTCGAATTTGGTCTCCGAGCTGAACAATTCGTTACCGCAACACACGCAGTGGTAAATACCATCTTCTTTGGATCGGTGATATTCCCCCGAGAACGGTCTCTCCGTGCCCTTCATACGACAGACACCATACTGTTCTGGAGTGAGTTCTTGCATCCACTGCTCCTCAGATTTGGATATCTTCTTCATTATTTGAGATACCTCCAAGCGTTCGCGCGGCCATTCCCTGATGACCGTGCAACCTCTCTAATTTAGAAGCTTCGCAAGCTCGAGATCGACGTGCCACATGGCGCGGCAGTCATCTTCATTATACATGAGGGCCCGATTGATCGCAGATTCATTCCCGCTCTCTAGATAATCCCAATAGCAGACCATCGAGTCAAAGGCATCAAACTCATCCTGCTGCCACCGGAACCCCAGCGCAGGTGCCACGCATTTCAGGGAAAATGTAGGAACCGGTAGGTAGACGGCTGATTTAATCACGCGCATAAGATCTACGCAAGAGGACATCAATCGCCGCAGTGACGCTTCGAGACGGGGCCACCGCTGAATCACCTGTGCCATCTGCCCGATTTCATAGTCGGTCCAGTGGTAGAGCCGCGCGTTCTCTACATCCTCGATATAGTCCAGAAACGCCCGGAAGATCCTTTCTTCGTCTTCCGCGCCGCGGGCAAGGAAATTGACATACTGGTTCAGCTCCGTATCCCAGCACCCAATCAGATAGACATGGGGCGGCTCGGTTGGATGTACCTCATCCGAGGTCTCAAAGTCGAAGTAGAGATGCCGTTGGGCCCGAGGGATGGTCAGCCGAGATTTGGGCTTGAGTAAGGGGTGTCCCGTCTTGTAGGCCTGTGCCACGTAATGCGCCTGGGCCCCATATCGGGCTCCAACGATCTCGTTGATTTCATCCAGATGGAGATTCCACAGCTGATCGACTCGATGAATCCCTGCTTCACGCAGTTTCTCTCGTTCTTTGGCCCCGACACCGGCCAACAAGACCAGATCCCTCCTGCGCTCAATTAACTTGTTTCCATACACTCGCCAGGGTGAATCCGTCACATCTGGAGGCCTGCCGGGTTCAGGGACATTCTCTCCGTCGCGCAAGGCCCTCCATTTTGCGACGATTCCATCCAGCTCCTTTTCTCTGCCGGTATACGGGACAGTCTCGATTGTCTCTCTGAGGGCGACGGTCAGGACCGCCGGGGTATGTCCCTGGATCCTCCCGAGTATCCGATTATAGAAGGCGGCCTGCAAAACATGGTAATCCTGTAACGACCTGGCGCGCTTGATCTCCACCAGTCGATAGTGGTACGACCCCAGATCTGAACCGCCGGTGTCGTCACGCACCAGTAGATCAGCCTTCCCATAGCTCTCCCCCCCGAGGTCCCACAGGTGCGGTTGGTGAATTGCGGAAATCCCTTCGACCATTGCCTGAAGCGTGTTCCTGAGCCCCTCAAAACCGAAGTCTGGTGTCACCTTGACCGCAGCCGGATAGTGTTCCCGTATCCAGGCCTGTTCATATTCGATGCCTCGTTGCCACCGCATCTCGTCATAGCGGTCGGTTTCATCCACCGCCTCGGAGCGAGGAGCATGGTACTCGCACCAGACCCAGAAGGGGTCCTGGAGCACGTGATACACCAAGGAAGGCCGAAACAGCACGTGGCGATCCAGCTTCTGTCCGCTTATCGCTCGCTGAATCAGTTCCTGCACCGTCACCGTGCACCCAACTTGGAAAAGCAGAGAGACGGGGGCTTGTCCCTGAAATGACCAGCACCGATCCCGTGGGTCCGTGGGCAGGAGGACTTCTGGGGACCGAAGACCTCCACGCGCAGAATGAAGGTGCGAGCCTTCGCAGGGTCAAGACCCCCGACGCCGACGACATGGCGTGAAATCACATCCCCCCGGTCGTTCTGCACCTGCATCACCACGGCGTACTCCAGCGATTCCTTACTCCCAGGGTGACCGATGGTACCCCGGACGCGCAGAGGACAATGAATGGGGGAAGCCAACCGGCCACCCTTGACCGGGTCAAAGCGCAGATAGCGGTGGCAGGCAGGACAGGTTGTCGCGCTCTTGAGGATTGTGGCCTTGCAGTGAGGGCAAAGGCGGGGTTCTGCGGATAAAGGGGACTGGGTCGAGGTTATCACGGGGCCTCGTCGCCTTCGCTCACACCAGCCGGATTGGCCTCGTGCTCATTCCAACCGAATTCGACCTTTCCCCGCATACGCGACCCCGCCGCCACTGTCAGGGAGGCTGCCTTGAGATCCCCGATCAGGGTCCCGGACTCCAAAAGCTCCACCCGGGAGTCGGCCTGGATGTTGCCGTGTACCTCGCCGCCCACGAGGATGGTGTCAGCCCGTATCTCTCCGGCGACGTGAGCGCCGGACTCGATGGTCAGGTCCCCCTCCACGCGAAC
>CAYGBT010000061.1:0-15310 GCA_964348275.1 uncultured bacterium | reverse complement strand
CGTTTGCATGCTCGAACATCTCCCCCGCTTGGTGACCGCCGGATTTCGCATCTTCCGGGTTGAGGCGATCTCGGAAGACCCAGTCTACCGGTATGACGTCGGCGCAGTCTACCGGGAGGCCCTTGGAGAGGCATTAAACGGGGGGACCGAGATCCGGGACGCATGGTGGGAAAAAATCCAAGCCCATGCAAAGCTCGGGCTGTGTAATGGCTTTTATTTCGGTCAGTCGGGACAACTGTATACCGGCCATCACCAGTCAGCGGGCTTCGGCGAGACTTCGGCGACCTCCCTTCGGGTCTGAGCCTCCCCTCGATCTTACTCGGGGTGGTGAGCTTGTCGAACCACAGGGTCGAAGACAGTCGAGCCGCTCAGCCGAGCCGTCAGCAGTCCGCGAAAGGTCATTCCTGATTGCTGATTGGTGACAGCTAACTTACCGACAGCTTTGGAGTAAAGGAGGAAACAATGGTCGAACTACTCGCGCCGGCCGGCAGCGTCCAGATGGTGGAAGCGGCCGCGGAAAACGGGGCGAATGCCATCTATGTGGGGCCCAAGGGTTGGAGCCGGAGACGGGATGCCTACGAACTCTCTGACGAGGCCATTCGGGAATCGGTCCAGATCGCCCACGGCCAAGGGGTGAAGGTCCGGGCGGCGGTGAATACCCATCCGACGTCCCCGGAGCTTCCCGCGCTTTTGCGCCAGATGGAGGTCTGGGTGGGGTGCGGCATTGATGGGGTCATCCTGAGCGATGTGGGGGTCATGGCGGCAGTGCGCCGTGCATTTCCCAGCCTGAGCATCCACGCGAGCATCGGGGCCAATATTCTGAACGACGAAGATATCCTCTTTTACCGGGAGATTGGGGTAGACCAGGTGGTGGCCGATACCAAACTCTCCCTGAAAGAGCTCAGCGCCCGTCGGGAGATCGAGGTTGGGGTCGAGGTCCTGATCCACGCGAACAAATGCTATACCTATCTGGGGAAGTGCTGGATGTCCCCGTACCACCGCCTCGAACGAACCCAGGACGAAAACGGCAAGGACCTCTTCAAGGGAAGTCCCAACCGTGGTGGCCTCGACTACCGGGTCTGCCTTGAAGCCTGGAGCCTCTTACAGGGCAATCAAGAGCGCTGGGCTGATCGGGTGGCTCTCAAAAATGATGCGTTCTTCATCCTCGACGACATTCCGCAACTCATCGACATGGGGGTCCACACCCTCAAGATCCAGGGACGGGAGTACGCCGTGCATCTGATCGGCCGGATGGTCAAATTTTACCGGGACCTCATCGACACGTATACGACGAGTCCGCAGGCGTTTGATCTGCGTCCCTGGCAGGCGCGGGTCGCTGAGATTCAGGCAGAACGGGATCTGGAACGGGCCAAGGGGACCTTGCATCTTTTCGAAGAGGTCAGGCAACCGGTCCACGGGTGCCTCCGATAAGCGTGGCACCCTGGTACAGGAAGTACGGGAAGTGCAGAATGTGCAGGGAGTGCAGAGGGTGCAGCGGTCACTATTACGTCGAGGCAGTCACCATCAAGCGCCGTGCCGGATGTGAACATTGGCAGGAGTCGATTGCGAAGCGTTCGCCCTCTGAGACGCTGCGCGGAGCTCAGAAGGAGCTGGAGAGCACGGTCATCGGCAAGGGGTAACCGGAGGCGTCAGTCTGGGGGGAGTTTATCCTCGCCATCGGGTCAAGCGGCGGGCTGTGAGCTCTCCCCAGAGCAGTGAAAAGAGAGCGTGGCGGGCGGTCTTTCGAATTCGGTCGTAGTGCCGGCAGACCCCTTCCGCAAAATGGACACGGGTCCCGTCCTCGCGGCAGAGGAGGACTCGGCCTGAGACGGCGTTGTGTCGAAGGCCCAGTGGAGCGACGTTCAGCACGGTGACATCCACCGGTAAGCGTAACGCCTGGCTCAGATCTTTGGCCAGGGTGACCTGGTACTGGAGAGAGGCCCGCCGCGTCAGCCGGCCGTGGTTCACGTAGACTGCGACGTCGATGTCCCGGAATTTACTCCCGTTGATGAAGGACCCGTGGAGATAGGCGAAGAGGACCTCCTCGCGAAATGCGAGAAGACCCCGCAGGGCTGAGGTGACATGAGCCTTCTCCCGAGAAGTCAATCGGTATCTAGAGTGCATGGTCTACCGGCTCAAAGCCTGTGACCAACCCGTCACTCTCGGATGCCCGGCATCGCGGCAGTTCGAAGTGCCCACCAATCTCTCCCACTCCAGGTTGGTCTTGCCCGTTCCCTCCGCATCTGCACAGGATCTTCTTCGCGAAACTACCATACGACAAAACGGAATGAGAATCAAGGATTCTCACCCTGCCGAGGGATTGTGGCCAGCAGACGCTCCGCTTTTTGAAGATCAAAACGCCATTCGGACATGCTCTGCCTCTACCCTATTTCGCTTCGCGAATGCAGGGGGAGGAGCAGTAGGTATCTACCACGTCTATGTCAAGGTCACCTTGGCCGCAGGCGAGTGACCAGAGATTGGAGACCGAGGTCTGAGGTCTCAAGTCTCCCGTCTTAGGCCTTTACTTGATTGAGCCATGCCGTTGCGCGCTCTATGACCTCTGGGTTGAACTTCAGGTCTGCATGGTTGAACCAGCGGTGGAGATACGGAAGAATAGTTGTCGTCAGGGAGGCCTCGGGGTGTTGGAATGTGGTCACAGGAGCCAGCGTACCCTGCTGAAGCTCTCCCGCGACGCGATGAATCCCTTCAATGAGGGTGATAATATCCTGCTCGCCGTGGAGGAGTAGAACCGGGCGGGAGGGCTCTTTCATGTCTTCCATCCGCCGAAGGAGTTCGAGGATGTAGGCTGGACTCGGGCTCCGCACGGTGGTCGAGCCAAAGGCGAGGAGCATCTGTCGCCCCTCGTCAGAGGGCCGACTGGTAACGGAAGGCGAAATGGCGATGACGAGGTCAGCGCTCGAGATGAGGGCAAGTCGACCACCCAGGCTATGCCCAACGGCGACCACCCTGCCGTGGCGGCGGAGCCACGTGATGGCTGCCTCCAGGTCCTGCAGCACTTCGTCATCCAGGGGAGCGGGGTGCTCTCCGTGTCCTCGGATGTCGAGGGCGAGCGTTGCCCATCCCTCCTCGCCAAGGCGGGCCGAGATCCCCAGCATCTGTTCCTTGCACCCCCCATACCCGTGAACGACCGCCGCCCCGCCGCGAGGGTTTTGGGGGAGGAACAGGTAGGCGGGGATGTCGTAGTTCTCCGCCGATCGGAGATCGGTGACTCGAAGGAATTGCATGATCGGCACCTCCATATTGTTCACAGTCTAAGGCTCAGGGTTCATGGTCCAAAGTCCAACGTCCTATGTCGGCGAAACCCAACACACCCAATATACCCAAAAAGCCCCA
Organism: uncultured bacterium; assembly: GCA_964348275.1. GTDB lineage: Bacteria > Methylomirabilota > Methylomirabilia > Methylomirabilales > CSP1-5 > CSP1-5. Next base: position 11,956 of record CAYGBT010000061.1, on the reverse strand, counting down.
ACACCTACTACCCAACGCCCGACACCCATATGATATCAGACGCCCAGTAGGCTCCGCCCCAAGAGGCGAGAGGACAAGAGGGCCCGACCTCCCGCCTCCGCAATGATCTTGCCCTCCTCCAATAAATAGGCGCGGTCCGATAGGTGAAGAATGGTCCGGACGGATTGCCCTGCCAGGAGGATCGCTGTCCCTTTCGAAGCGATTTCTCGGAGGGTCCGGCAGAGGGATTCCACCGCGGGTCGCTCGAGACCGCGGAACGGGTCATCGAGGAGCAGGAGGGAAGGGCAGGTCATGAGGCCTCGAGCGATAGCCAGCATCTGCTGTTCCCCTCCGCTCAGCGTCTGCGCCTGCAGTGTCCGCTTCTCTTTTAGGACCGGGAAGAGGGCGAAGACCCGGCCGAGGGATGCCTGGAGGGAGGCCCGGGCCCTCGGCAGAGAGGCGCCCGTCTTTAACGTATCCAGCACGGACATCTCCGGAAAGAGGAGCAGGGTTTCCGGGACGTACGTCACCCCTCGCTCCACGATCCGGTGGATCGGAAGACCGTCGATCCGGGCCTCGGAATATTTGATTGTTCCCCTGACCGGGCGGAGCAAGCCCTGGATGGTTTTGAGCAGGGTTGATTTTCCGGCTCCATTCGGCCCCACGATCCCGACAATCTCTCCCTGCCGGGCGTGGATGGTGGTGCCGAAGAGGATTCGTATGCCATCGCACCAGACCTCCAGTTCCTCTACAAGGAGGAGGGATGGTTCAGAGTTCAGAATTCTGGGTTCATGGTCTGGCATGACCTTGTTCCCTCTTTGCCCAATGCCGAGCCGGGGATATGACCGGCAAACACGGGACTACTCCTCCCCGAGGTAGGCGGTTTCGATCTCCGGATGGTGACGCAGGATATCCGGGGAACCCTCCGCGATGATCCTCCCGCGGTCTAATGCGATAAGCCGATCCACGATCCCTCGGATCAGCCCGAGGTGATGATCGATCAGGAAGGTGGTGATGCCCCTGGCTTTCAAGAGGCCGATAATCTCGCCAAAGCGGGATGCCTTTCCGGGGGAGAGGCCGGCTATGGGTTCGTCCAGGAGGAGAAGACGGGGCGTGGGACTCAGTGACATGGCCGCCTCGAGGAGCTTCATTTCCCCCATCGAGAGGCCTCCAGCGTGTTGGTGTATCTTGTCTGATAGACCCACCACGGCCAGTGCTTCTCGGGCCATCCCTTCGGCTTCATCCGTCGAGACCTTTCGCCCTCCGAAATGGGAGCCGATCAGCACATGCTGAAGGAGGGAGAGCTCGGGGAAGAGAGTGGGGAGTTGAAAGGTCCGAGCGAGCCCGCGGCGACGAAGCGCGTGCGGCTTCATCCCTGTAATTGCTTCGCCCGCAAAGATGATATGTCCTGACGTCGGGGCGAGCTCTCCCCCGATCACCCGGAAGAGTGTTGTTTTCCCTGAGCCGTTGGGGCCGATAAGACCGACGGTCTCCCCCTCCTCAAGAGAGAGAGAGACATCCCGAAGGGCATGGATCCCCCCAAACTTCATGGTGATGCTGTTCACCTCAAGGAGCGCCATGGGTGTTTCCCTGTAAGGATTCGGCCCGCGACCCCCTCGGGGAGCCAGAGGACGACTAGGATAATGAGTAGCGCGTAGAGGAACTGGTGGGCCTCTGGCACAAGGGCACTCACAAGCCCGATGTCAATCAGCGAGAGGAACACCGCCCCAAGCAGAGGACCCGAAAGGGTTCCGATCCCCCCGAACATAACCATCACCAGGGGGAGAATGGAATAGGAGATGCTGTACGCCGAATTGGGCTCAATCGTACCGACCAGCGAGGCGTAGAGGGCACCGCCGAGTCCGGCAAAGGCTCCACTCAGGCCCATCAATCCCATTTTCACGAGCCACGTGTTGATGCCGAGGGCCTCCGCTTTTCCCTCCTCTTGGCGGATGGCAGCGATGGCCAATCCAAAGGGGGAGCGAGCGAGGAGGCCCTGGATCAGGAGGAGGAGACCTGAGGCAGTCCACAGGACGTAATAGGGAATCGGGGGAGACAGGCCGGGAATCCCCAGGAGCCCCCAGCTGCCTTCGGTGAGACCCCGCCAGTTCAGTGTGACTGCCCGAAGGACCTCGGCAGCAGCAAAGGTCGCGAGGGCGAAGCTCGGTCCGGATAAATGGAGGGAAAGAGCGCCGACGAGCAAAGCACTTCCACCCCCGACTAAGGCTCCTGCAGGAAGAGCGAGCCACATGGACAACTTTGCCTTCAGCATGAGAAGGCTGGCCGCGTATGCGCCAACCCCGAAAAAGGCCGCGTGACCAAAAGAGATCCTCCCACAGGTCGCCAGAAGGTTCCAGCTCTGCGCACTGACGGTGTACACGAGGCCCGTTGTGATGAGGATGAGTGGATATCCCCATGGAATGAAACCGGGAAGGAGGAGGAGCAAAACCAGGAGCATGACAGCGCCGTATACATCTCCTGGCGTGGGATGCGGATGCCTGCCATCGCTCATTCTGTCACTCCGAGTGGCCACAGTCTCCGCTTCAGATTCAACAGGGCGAGGAGGAGAGCGAAAATCCATGCCTCACGCCAGGAGGGCCCGATCAAACTCACGATCCAGCCCTCCGCGATGCCGAACAGAACCCCGGCCCAGAGGAGGCCGTGCAACCTTCCCGCCCCTCCGAGCATAGTCAGGGTAAGACTGACAATCGTCTGGGAGATGCCGGCGCTCGGGGTCAGATATTGGAGACTCCCGAGTATGGGCCCGGCTAACCCGATGAGGATGGCCCCGAGTGTAAAGCTCAAACGTTCCACACGCCGCACGTGGATCCCAAGGAGGGCTGCCCCGGTCGGCTCCTGCGCCACGGCCCGGAGGGCTCGCCCGGTGTCGCTAAAGGTGAGCAGTCCATGGAGGACGGCGAGGCTGGTGAGCGCAACGAGGCCGGCGAGGAGCCTTCCCCACTCCACGACTACCGGCCCAAGCGGAATGCCATGTTGTAGGGGAGTCCAGGTGATCAGGCGATAGTTACTGGTAAAGGCGAGGAGCATGAGGTTCTGGAGGAGGAGGGAGAGGCCAAAGGCCAGTGTGAGGGCCCGCAGTTCGAATCCCGGCCCGCGGGGACCAACACGGGCAAAGAGTCCTGCGAGGGGAGGACCTGCGAGGGCCAGGAGGGGGATGCTGACCCCGAGGGCCAGGAGGGGCGAAACACCCAAGGCCTTCCAGAGGTAGTAACCGAGATAGGCGGCTAGGAGGAGTAATTCGCCGTGGGCAAAATTGAGGACTCCGGTCACACCGAAGATGAGGGAAAACCCGGAGGCCAAGAGGGCATAGTATAAGCCCAACAGGGCGCCTGAAACCGTTGCCTCGAGCAGCAGGGCTCCCACTATGGCCGACCTTCTACGGGAAGCATCGGGTACCGTAAACGTCCTGTGGCTCGCCCGGGAGGATAAACGACCCGATGGCGACCCTGCTGGATCTGGATGATGACACGGTGGTAATCACGAGGGTCTCCGGTAGGAGTGAATCGAAGGCGCTCTAAGGGCAAGGTGAGATCGATCGATGTCAACGCCTCGCGGATCCGCTCGCCGGTGAGGGTGTCTGATGTCGCAAGGGCTTGCCTCATGGCTTCCAAGACGGCGACGGCTGCCGTATACCCGTGCATGGCGAGCGGAACCGGCTCGTGGCCGAAGCGTTTCGAGAACCCCTCCACAAAATCGGATGAGGCCGCTTCTGTCCCAGGCAGGGTGATCCCCGGCTCCCATCCGGTGGTCCCTAGCAGATGCTCACTCATGGGCCCCAGATCTCGGATCACGTCGGGGAACTCCATGCCGAAGGTCCCCAGGAATCCGCGGATCGGGCTCTGCCGGGCGCGTAGCTGCCGAACCATCAGAAGTTGATCAGCAAAAAAGGTGTTGGAGATGACGAGCTCGGTTTGAGATTGCTCCAGGCGTGCCAGGAAAGGGGAAAAGTCGGCGAGGCCCGACGTGAATCCTTCGAAGAGGACCACATCCACCCCTGCGGCTTCCAGCGCGGTGCGCTGAAGCTCGGCAAGCTGCGAAGCGCCAGGAGTGGTGGAGAAGAGAATGGCGACGCGGCGTGCCTTGGCGGCCTGCAGAACAAAGCCAACAGTCGACTCCACGTATCCTTTCAGATGGCTTACCCGAAAAAAGTAGCGGTGGCCCTGCTGGGTCAGGCGCCGGTCCAAGGAGGCGGCAGCCACAAAGGGGATCCGGTACCGCTCTGCCACGGTGCTCAGCGGCCCGACCAAACTGTCGGCATATCCCCCTACCAGGGCCACGACTCCCTGGCGACCGATGAGCTCTTCGGCAAAGGTGATCGCGCGCTCTGGCCGTCCCTCATCATCGCGGCTAAGGAGGAGGACCCGGCGTCTTTGAACGCCGCCACGCCCGTTCACCTCCTCCACGGCGTAGTGGATCCCCTCGTGGACAGCCCTTCCGTGTGCCGCGAGCGGTCCGGTGAGCGGGACGACCTCGCCGATTCGGATCGGCTCCGCAGCCGGTGCAGGCCGTCCCGTGAAAAGGCAGGCGCTGAGGAAGATGATCGTCGGAAGCCTTTGCGGTCTTCGGGCATTCATCGTGTCGCCTGCGACGTCTCAGCTTCGTATCCTTCTTGCGTGTCCATCGTAACCTATCTCGTCGTCTCCCCTGAACGCATCTAGCGCATCCCGGATTCGAGGACTGCAGACGCGCGATGCGGACTCAGGTCGGGGTGTTGGGGAGGGGAGGGGACTCTGGCGGGCAAAGCTCAGGGGGGAAGGGGGACAAAAATTCCACCTCGACCGGAATCTCGTGATACTGGAGGTCACGGGAGATGACCTGGAGCTTTTCGCACATCTCGGCAATGATGGCGGTCCGTAACGTTGTCTCATCCGCCTCGTCACCCTGGCTGGGAAGAATCGTGAGGGCAAGGTCGCTGAAAAGCTGTGGGGTGGGGTGCAGAATGTCTAACCGACACGCCAAGGCACCCGATTTATTGCCGACAAGGGACAGCAGGAAATCGCCGGGGAAGGTCGCAATGGTCTGCTCATCCGTTTCACTCCACTCCAGCTCCAAATCGGCGTGGCTGTGCCACCAGAGGCAGAGCGAGGCGGGATTTCGCCCCTCGGAAACGCAGCGCTGAAGCATGTCGAGCATGGCGGTCGGATCAAGCTCCGTCTCTGAGGGGGAAATCTTTTGAGGGAGAATGAAGAGGTCGGTAATCAACAACGTCGAGTCGTCACACTCCACTTCGCCGAGCCCTCCGATTTCCATGGGACAAAGTTCGATGTAGAGGCGTAGCTTCTGGAAGGCCCACGGTGTCATCAAGACCTCGGGAGGGGTGTTGCCAGTCCAGTTCACCCGCGAAGCTCCTCCCAGTGGTCGATAGGGGTATACCACTCTTTCGGGTTCACCGTCTTCAGATACTCCAGAAGCAGTCCGGCGGCCGCAACCCACTGAAACTCACTGACCAGTTTTAGGACACTCTGGGCGATATTCCCCAGGCATGGCTTGGCATTCCACACGTGCGGATGGTCATAGTAGCCGTATGGGTGGGTTACGTTCTTGATGGCGACATCCCCGTTGAAGCGGATATCGAGGCGGAAGCGTCCCAGCCGGTACCGCTTGCCAGCGACGACGGTGTCGACGGTATCCGTGAAGACGCACAGGCGGTCCGCGAGGACCTCAACATTTCGCACTTCCGGGATGTCAAGCAAGCCATCAAATTCCCGCAGCAACAGCTCTTCCGACTGCTCGCTCTTCTTCAAGATGCGGAGCCGCTCTTGGCAGTTCCTGAGTAGACGTGATTGCGACGTCATCTGCCGGGAGAGCTCTTTCAGGTTCTCTTCCATCCCCGCTATCTGCTCCTGGATGATCTCCCTTTCCTCGGCTGGCCAAGCCCCTGGGTCTTGCGAATCCTGATTCCCGGGGTTACCCCGCAAGACGGTTGGGTGGTCCAGGGTGGCCAGGGTTGTTGCATGTCTCAAGCGGTGCAGGGTAATCTGCACTTGATGAGGGAGCCTCCCGGTCCCAACGGATAGCCATTCCAACATCCCTCCGAGGCAGAGGTCGAGGGTCCTCCCCAGAATCAGCGGGACCAATGCCTCGGGTTGCCTCAGGAGATCGAAGAGGATATAGATATTCTCCCCCAGAATCCCAGTGATCGCGTGACCTTTTTGATCGTATTTGAGGACCCCTTGGGAGAAGAGATTCCCCGGAGCCAAGGCTTTCTCCGTTCCTGTCGCCAGCACCCAGGAAAAGACTGCAGGGATTTCAATGCTTGGGGTGACCGGCAAGAGGCTGATCCAGTGCGGGCGGGTGGGCAGTGCAAAGAGGTGCAAATGCAAACCGCCGCCCCATCGGGGCGGAGAGAGATGGCTAGGCGGTGTGTACGCGTGAAAGGGAATTCCCAAGGCCCTGGCATACTCCCGGAGGACCTGATCCAGCGGTCCCGAACCCGGTGTATGGGCCCGTTCGCCCAGTTGGTTGCAGACCATTGGGCGTCTGTGCCTCAGTCGTGTGGTCTCCAATACCTTCTGGATGATTTCTCGCATGGTACGGTCACAGCGAAAAGGACAGGGGTTGGTTTCCTGGCCGCCAAGGTCTTAGTCGTTGCGGGGAGCCGGAAAAAGGGGCTTAAGATCCCGGGGCCAGCGCTGTATCTGGACCCGGGAGCCATCAAGGTTTTTCAGCAACCGTCGCCCGCCAGGACTGATCCAGCGAACCCGGCAGAGATCCAAGACGAGCTGCGTCTGGGAGTCAGCGAGGTGCTCCCGACAGACCCGCTCGAGCCTTCGGGTCCAGGGGAAGAGGATCCAGCCCTCGATCCGCAGCCATATACGGCCCGGCTCGGCCGCCCACAGCCGGATGACGAGCACGTTGGCTAGGGCCGCGTCTACGGCATCCGCCATCCGGTGGGGCTCGGCCTCCCAGATAATGAGCCGGAAGTCGTCCTCTGAACAGCGATCGAGCCAGGCCGTCCCCCGGACCATACCGTAAGCAAAGAGCAGAACGAGGACGGTCACCAGCAGTACAGACCACATAATGATAGCCAAAACCAGCCCAGAGCTGTCAGCAAGCCCTTTGCCGCGTCACGAGAGCCGAAGCCATGTTGCTGGCAGCTGATAGCAGAATGCTGGTCTTGCGGTAATATTAGCCTCGCAGGCAGATCGCCTCTGGGGAGAGGGATGCTCCGTGAACGAAAACCATCCAGGTGCCTACAAGCACCCATGCCAAGAGCACTACGAAGAGGCCGATCCCGATCAATTTGGGCAGTGGAGAAACCACTCCGGGGGTCGCCGTATCCTGTGCAGGGGATCTCACAGTATCGATTCCTTCATTGCCGACTGTTGCTGTTTCGATCCCTGACGCTGTGAGCCCACTCTAGTCGGAACAGTCCAACCCACACCTTTAGGGTACGTCTGAAGGACCAGGCGTGTCAAGGTATGGAACGGCAGGGGGTTTTCCCGTCTGCCGGGCAAAATCCGATTATGGAGCCCATTGTGGATTGGACACCGCCGCTGCTATTTTTTGCGGAATATTTACGAGGAGCTGCCCGTCTTATTTGGAGGGGGATCATACTGATGTCTAGACTCTGGCAACTGATCTGCCAACGTCCAATTCTCACGTGATGCCTGATCTTCTCCGCGGGGGCGGAGACCGTCCAGGAGACCGTTCAGGCCGATTTGGATGGCTACCAGGCCATCGGGCGCTGCCTCGACGCCGGCTCAGAGTTGGCTCCGGTGGCTGAGCAAAAATCGAATCTCTCCGGACATGACTCTGGCCCGGAAATTGCATTTTCACCAATTGTCTAAAATCCGCATGCCAAGAGGGATATCATGATCTCAATGGATGCAACAACGATGGTCCTGCTGTATATAGTCGAGATCCTAGCCTATGGTGCGATCCTGCTTCAACTCCATAACTTGGATCGCCGCCGCCTTCGCGAAGCCATGTGTAAACTGCACCAGTGGGAGGCAGTCTCACGCGGCGGCATGGTGTGTGCCCTCTGCCACAAGAGTGTGGCGCAATCCCTGATAGGTTTCCCGAAGATCAAGATCTTTGATTGGGACTGGCCCCTCTTTTAATATGTACAGCAGTCAGCAGCTCGAACGCGAGAACGCCTGAGGCATTCTCGCTTCCGAGCCTCCAAGCATCCCAGCATGTCAGCTCACCTGTCCCCCGCCCGGGGGAGTGGAAGTCATCAGATCGACCCCACGTAATGTCCCTCGCCCACCTCGATCACACTCGCGTCTAGGACCCGCAAGATCCATATCCAGATCCGCGTCCAGCAGGTCATGGAGTGCGTTTCGACCAGTGCTCTCACAGAATCCCTCCTGCGTAGTCTCCTATCCCTTGGAAGAGCTCTTCTGCTGCGGTCCCGGATGGCGTGGCTCCCGGCGTCGGGGGAGTGGATGGTTTGGAAGAGGGGATCTCGTAAAGATAGATGTTGCGAGTAATGATGCCGTGCTCCAGCGTGACCACCGTCGGTGTAAGCCAGCGCTCGATGGTATACGTGTTGCTGATCACGATGGTTCCGGGTCTGAGTTCACGGTTGAATTTGTCCCGGAGCTGCTGGATCGCTCCGGAGGCTTGATAGCAATAGATGATGTCCGCGTCCGACAGGTCCGCGTGCATGAAATTCTGGAACCGGACCTCGGCACCACTCCTGTACCACCAGATGTTCAGGCGCGCGTATAGATACGCGCAAATGTTCACCTCGTAGCCTATGGCGTGGACGCCATATTTTTTTCCGGCGGCGATCAACATGCGGCCTTCCCCGCACCCCAGATCGTAGAATCGCTGGCCTGGTTGCATCGGCACAAGCGCGAGGATCTCGTCCACCAGCGCCCGATCAGTAAACCGAAAGATCGATTCTCCAGTCAGCGGGAGGACGAGCAGCGTGGCCCCGACGTAAAATACGACGGCCACCAGGGGCGTCGCCAGTACGGCTAACAATATGATTTCAAGGATCGGATCCATTGGCTCTCTTCGGGAATGGCCCTGCGGGATTCATGACCTCGCCTGCAGCAGTGGGCCGACTCACCGTGGCCTAAAGCAGGAACCGTCTGAGGATGGCGAATACTGTGGCCCCAATCACGAGGCCGAGCAGGATTTCGAAATCCTGCAATTCAGGGATCCGCTCTGCGATCTTATACACGGCCAGGCCGATCAGGACGGCCAATCCAAACACGATGGAGCGGGTCCCCTTGCGTAGTTGCTTTTCGCGTTCGTATCTGGCTTGCCTCATCGCTTTCTTCACTATAGCCGGGGGGGCCTCGGACGTCAACGACTGAACGTTATCGATAGACGCCGAAATCCCCATGTTAGTCCCGCTTGCCGGCCACGAAACCGCACCGGGAGCAGCGGAGCCGCCCGTCAGGACCCGTCTCCCACGCATGGGGCGCACACGTACCCTGAGCCCGACGCCGGAAGAACCAGATAATGCCCATGGCCGTAATCAAGAAGCCGATGGCGAACCCGGCAAACAACCAGAGGTAAAGGGAAACATCCTCCATCACCCACCCCGGCTGCCGTTGGGAGAAGCCAGCCGTTGTGCTTCCCGGACGATTTCCGCTACCCGCTCTTCCATGTAGATTCGGTAGCCGTCAATGTAGGTCCGACCCACGACCGCCCGCTGTAACAGATCGAGGAGGCCTTCCCCTGCAAGCTTGTCATGGGTGCTCAGGATGAGGGTGTAATGCAAGCGAGATCCACTTCTCTCTTTGGCAAGCTCAAAGCTCCCGCGAAACACCGCCTCACTGCTTAGGCCGTTCACCTTGTCAAAAGTCAGCCGATAAATCCCCTCTGCCGATCGAGAGGTGTCGGCTTCGAAGCGCCGCACCGCCCAGAGGAAGAAGAGATTGACATGGTAATGCTCTTCGTACAGGAGGGGGGTGTCGAGAGGGAGGTTGAGCAGGCGGGAAACGTCCGGCTTGCGCGGAAGGGGGAGGTTCTTCAGTCGCGCTGCCGCCTCGCGCTTGGCCGCCTCGGAGTCGAGAACGCGTGCATACTCGATCCCCCGGGGGCGCACCCCCTTTTCGGCCAGCCGTGGAAAATCCCGCAGGGCCTTCCAGAGCGTCTGGGCTGGCATGGGGAGCGCGCAGTCCAGCATGAAGGCGGTGGTCTCGGGGCCTGAGAAGGGCGACGTGGTTTCGCGGGTAAAGCGGCATTCCACGGCCCAGGCCGGTACCGGAGCCGACAACCAGAGGGCGAGCGTTGCCGCCACGATGCTCCCGCCCAAGTGAAATGACCCTGGTCTACGCATCATGCAAAAAAGAGAGGCTGTCGGGGGATTCGACAGCCTCTCTCTTCAGATCGTGTCTACGTCGTGCAGGTTAAGAGCCGGTGGCGGTCACAGGTGCGATCTCCTTCGGCGGCCTGGTGATGATAGCCATGACGACCGCCAACAGGCCCAGACCGGTCCCCGCCATGAAGGAGGCCGTGTAGGCGCTCAGTTGCGCTTGCCGTAAGGCCTCTCCCTCCAGCCCTGCCGTCTTGGTTGCGATCAGATACGCTTTGACCCGCGGGCCGATCACCCCGGCCACTCCCCACGCGGTGAAGACAGCCGCGTAGTTCACCCCCAGGTTCTTGGTGCCGAAGTACTCGGCCGTCGCGGCGGGGAACAGCGCGAAGTTGGCCCCGTAGGATGCCCCACAGACCATGAGCCCGATCGCGAATCCAAGGGTCGTCCCTGCGATGGTGGGTAGCAAGAACACGTTGACCGTGGTGACCGCGAAGATCAAGATCATCGCCCGGGTGCGGCCCATAGCGTCGGAGAGCCAGCCTGCGATGATGCGGCCAAACCCGTTCGCGATCGACAGGAAGCCGATCATGTACGCGGCGGTCTCCGCGCTCATGCCTAACGTCTTGGCGTAAGGGGCGATGAGGCTGATCACCATCAAGCCCACGCCTGCGTTGCCGATGAAGGCGAGCCAGAGGGTCCAGAAGGTCGGGGTCTTGATGGCCTCAGTGGCAACCCAGTCCCTGGCCGCCTTCGCGGCTCCCGGCTTGGGGGCTGGAGGCGTCCAGCCCTCGGGCTTATACCCCGCAGGGGGGTTCGTGAGGATCTGGGCCAGGAGCCCCACGGCAACCAAGAAGATGAGCCCCAGGTACAGAAACGCCTGGCTGACCCCCACGGCCTTGATGAGCTGCACGGCAATCGGGGTGAAGACGAAGGCGCCGAATCCGAATCCGGACACGGTGATTCCCGCTGTCAGGCCCTTCTTGTCTGGGAACCACTTGATCGTGGTGACGACGGGGGTCACATACCCGAAGGCGACGCCGGCTCCGCCGATGACCCCGTACGTCAAAATGATCAACGGCACCGAGTTGGCAAATGCGGTGAGAATAAACCCGGCCCCCATGATCACCGCACCGATCGTGCAAACGGGCCGGGGCCCAATCCTATCCTGTAATCGCCCCGCATAGACCATCACCAAGGCGAAGGTGAAGATTGAGGCGGTAAACGGCCACGTCAGTGACGCCCTCGAGAAGCCGGCCTCCGCCCCATACTTATCAATCAGAGGTACGACGAAGATACTCCACGAGTAGAGGACACCGAGACAGATATTAATCGCCGTCCCGGCCAAGCAGATAACCCATCGATTCGCCATGTCTGCGCCTCCCCGCTACAGATTGCTCTCAGGGATCTTGAGATCCGATTTCCCTCTGTTCGGGACCAGCGGTATTGCCTAAGGAGAGGCCGGAAAACCCTATCTCTTCCCTGAACCGTTCCCTAAGCAAGCTGACATGTATCACCCCCTCCACTGTCGAGTAGCAAGAATACCTCGGGATTCCTGAACCTGCCCGCTCCTTTATCAGAAGGATAGAACGGGTGTCAAGAAAAATTTAATGCTGTTTTATTTTTTGTCAAGTGTCCAGCAATTGCTTGTAGCCACCCCCTCGGGGTCGGCGACTTTCCCCTGTAGAGAGTACATAATCTGACCGCTCTCGAGAGCAAATGAAATGTCCGTTCCTG
>CAYGBT010000060.1:13430-15411 GCA_964348275.1 uncultured bacterium | reverse complement strand
ACCCGACCGACAGGGACAGTCTTTTCACTTGACGTGCTTTTTCATAGGTGACCCCAACGCGTGCAACCCGTGACCCCAAGCCGATCGCGCTTCGATGAAGCGTCTGATCTGCTGCTCTTTAGTCATCGCCGGTTCGACATCTAACGTTGGAGCTAAGGCGCGTGGTTTACCGCGTCGCCTTCAGCTCCTTGTTACGAGGAACTGGTGGACTCGTCTTGGACAACTCTTCAACTCTCGTTCCAGTTTTGTCCGCCCCATCTATGCCTTGTGTAAAAAGCCTCCTCATCAGTTTCACATGAGAGCAATACTTGGATTCAGTCGATGTCGCTTCCGAGGGGATGAATGTAACAGCGAAGTCACCCCTGATGGACCCATGAGCAACGCAGATCGAAGCGAGCTTCTCATGAAGGTCCTGAAAACGGAACGTACCCTCGGAAAAGCTTGCGAAGTCGTGAAACGAAGAACCGTACCCTACCTGCCCAGAACCATCCCGATGGATCCGCAGCCACCATGATGTTGGTGACATGATCGAGATTTCTATTATCTTGCTGTCTGATGAAAGAGAGGATTCTTGGGATGCTTTTTCGGGTGGTAACCCTGATGTGCATCCCCAAAGCAACGCAAAGGAGCACATAAATCCAAGCGCTCTTCTCATTCTCGCCTCATAACTACAAATAGACAAAACTATATTATACGGGAAACACTGCAGGTTCCTGCCGCCTATTTCCTTCGCCCTCATCTGGACTCACGTGAGGCAAATTAGCCAATCCTGACACCGCGCCTTTTCATTCTAAGGTTTATGGCCTACTTGTCCCTTGCAACATATCTCTTAACTGTATCAATCTCTCACGAGAGGGAACGCAAGGCTCATGTCCAACATTTCCCCTATCTACATCATGCATATCCATAAATTCGCTCAGAACTTCCTCGAGTAATTACTCGTAGCCGGATTCAAGCTCATACTTATCATCACATGCTAAATATTGAATCATCTCGTCACCGAAGTCAGGCACAGACATTTCACCTTCAAGCAAATTATCGATACGACCAATGATGAACTTCCGTGTTATGAGTTGTTTACGCATGCATTATTGTTTCTTCATGCAAGTTAGGCAAGCCTGACCCGACGCTCCACCCTCGGTTTCGAGGAATTCCCCGCCGCACTCCTTACACTTGAACGGAACGATCCTGGCTCTCCCCATCTCCCATTCACGTATTCAAGCCTGACCCCATCCCCCCGGGCTATGACCTGCCCAAGAGGGCTCTGGATGGATTATGCCGGAGGGGCCGGGGGCGATGGCCACTCCGGGTTCATACCTGTGCTCATTTCAACATTGATGACCCTCCCCCATCTGGCCCTATGATCCGGGTTGCCCTCGGACTAATACGACACGAGTATAGTATGAGGAGAGCGATTACGGCTGCGAGAGCCAAAAGCAAAACTTTGATTGCTCGATCAATATAGAGGGGAAACATCTGAGCCTCGTCGTGCCGTACGGGGAACGGGAAGTGGAGAGAACGAAAAACTTTCGCGTCCACCAGGAGGTCGTAGATCCCATCTTGCGTCCGCAGACGCAAGGCTATCGTCCAGGGTATTCGACCCAGGCCGGGGAGCTTGACCGAGTAGGCTACAGCTGACTGAACGGAGCGAGCCGGAACACTGTACGGAGGAAACTCAATTGTGTCAGTTGAAACGGTGAGCACGGTGAATGGCGCAGTGGACTCCCAACCCCAGAGGGGTGACCTTTCATTGGTCAGCTCCAGGCGACGAACCTTTGCCCGCACCCCCTCCATATTTCCGCCTTCTTTAAGTTAGGAAGCTGCAGTAGCTGAGCGAGGGCGGTGCAAGGCGTGTGCCGGACGTGGCCGGGGGTTATGTTCACCCCGGGTACATTGCTACTACCTGCTATGAGCTGAGTGTTGAGAGCTAACTGTTCGCCTTACCTATCGATCACCCATGCGACAACCCGAGAGGCCGTCC